>NZ_SDOY01000170.1 GCF_004117935.1 Streptomyces roseicoloratus
GCCAGCCAGGCCGCCAGCCGTGTGCGGAGCTCGCGTACGGCCAGGTCGTCGCGGCCGTAGCGCCAGAAGCTGACCTTCTCGGTCTCGGCCCGGCGGCGCATGCGGATGACGACCGACCGGTCCATGATCGTGTCGGGGAGGTCGCCGATTCCGGCGAGGGCGGCCATGGCGAAGGTGTCGAACTTGACCACCTCGTGGTTGGGGCCGGTGACGCGCAGGGTGGGTCGGTTGCGCTGGTGGCCGGCGTTGAGCAGGCCGCGCATCTCCTCGTTCTTCTCCGCGACCTTCGGGCTGCCGAAGATGGTGTCGACCTCGTCCACGAGGAGCGTGGGCGGGTCGCCCTCGCCGATCGAGCGGAAGATCGCGGCGGCGGAGGCGTTGACCGTGATCAGCGGCTCGTGGACCGCTTCGATCAGGACTTCGAGCAGCCGCGACTTGCCGCAGCGCTTGGCCGGTCCGACCACGGCCAGGCGCGGCGCATGCTGCCACACGGTCTGCAGGTGGGTCGCAGCCGCCCACAGCGTGGTCGCGGTCAGGGCTTCGTCGCTCGGCATGACGACGTAGCGTCGGATGGCGTCCCGGAGCAGGTTCAGGACGTCTACGCCCTCGGGGTCCGGGGCAGGGGTGGGCGTGGGGGCGGTCGGCTGGCCGGGGACGGCGACCGGCGGCCAGGCGGCGGGAAGCGATGGCGTGTTCGGGGTGGCTTCGTCCATACTGGACATCGAGCTCCTCAATCTGCGGGCCATACGGGACGGCAATCCCGGCCATGCAGCTAGTCGTTCAGGGATGGGCGGCGTGAGGTTTGCGCTTTGAGCCCCTCGGTGTCGCAAGCACCGGGGGGCTTTCTGTTTGTCGGTCTAGGCAATGGCGGTCTCCAGCGGTTCGGGGCGGTGCGGTATGTCTATCACTATGCACTACGCATAGATGCTTTGCAACTAGCATAAGGTGCTGTATTGTCTTTACTGGCCCTGCGGAGTGCAGCGGCACGCTGCGACAGGAAGGAGGGGCCGATGTCGGACGATGAGCACGACGAGGAGCCAGAGGGTGTCCTGCTCAAGGGTGAGGAGAACGCCGCCAAGCGGATCAAGGCCGAGCGTGACCAGCGCGGCTGGAGCACCACCACGCTCTCCGACCGCCTCAACGAGGCCGGCTACGAGATGAATCCGTCGGGGGTGTGGCGCATCGAGAACGGCAAGCGCCGCATCAACCTCGACGAGGCCATTGGATTCGCCGAGGTCTTCGGGGTGTCTCTGTCCAACCTGGTCGGCCCGCCGGGCCTGGCCGCCGCCGGCCGCACGATGGAGCTCATCGACACCGTCGTGGCCGCCAGTGCGGCCGCCCAGCGAGCCCAGCACGCGTACCGCCGGGCCACCGCCGAACTCACCGCCTATCTCGATGAGCACCCGGACATCCGAGAGGCGGCCGACGTGATGGTCAGCAACGCCATCGCCGAGAGCACCATGAAGATCAACCAGGAGGAGTTCGGGCCGCCGCCCCAGGCGTAGCCCGCTCCTCCGGCCGCCCTGGACCGCAAACCCCAGTCCCCGGCCGCACCACACGCCCATCCCATCCCTGAACGACACCGGCCCGGCCGGGGTTGCCGCCCCAACCGCCGAGGCCAGGAGAGGACACCCACTTGCGCCACACGGCAATACCCCACGCCTCCACTCGGCCCCGCACGGCGAAGGAGGTGAACAACAACGACCGCCTGCTCACGGTTGACGAGGCCGCCGAACGCCTCGGCACCGGCGTCCGCTTCATCCGCCGACTCGTCGCCGAGCGCCGGATCCGCTACGTCAAGCTCGGCAAGCACGTCCGCATCGCCGACAGCGTGCTTAACGCGTACGTGGAGGAGCGCACGGTTCCCACGCTTCGCGACGCACGTTCCCGCTTCGGGAAGGCGGCCTGATGACGGGCCGCAAGCCGCAGCGGCGGCGTGAGTTCGGCACGGTGCGCCAGCTGCCCTCGGGGCGCTGGCAGGCGCGCTACTGGGCGCCGGACGGGTCCCGGCGCACCGCCCCGGAGACCTTCGGGGCGAGGGCCGAGGCCCAGGACTGGCTGACCCTCACCAAGGCGGACATCCAGCGCAACGTCTGGGTGGACCCGGAGGTCGGGGCGGTCAACTTCGGGGAGTACGCCTGGAAGTGGGTGGTGGAGCGCGGGCTGTCCGCCACGACGGACGAGCTGTACCGCCGCCTGCTGCGGCTGCACATCCTGCCGTTCTTCGGCGAGGTGGACCTCGACGAGATCACTCCGCCGACGGTGCGAACCTGGCGGGCCGAGCGCCTCGCCGCCACCGGAGCCACGACCGTCGCCAAGTCCTACCGCCTCCTCAAAGCGATCATGGAGACGGCTGCGGACGACGAGCTGATCCGCCGCAACCCGTGCCGGATCAGGGGCGCGGGCAGTGAGAGGGCCAAGGAACGCACGACAGCCACCGTCGAGCAGGTCGACGCCCTTGCCGAGGCCCTCGGGATCCGCTGGCGCCTGATGGTGTACCTCGGCGCCTACGGCCCGATGCGCCCGGAGGAGCTGGCGGCTCTGCGCCGGACCTCGGTCACCCTCGACCCGCTCGCTGTACGGGTCACGGAGGCCGCTCCGGAACTGAACACCGGACGTCGCGTCGAGGGCGACACCAAATCCGCGGCCGGTGTCAGGACCATCCATTTGCCGGCCTTCCTGTACATGGAGGTCAAGCGGCACCTGGACTGGTTCGCGGAGAAGGAGCCCGACGGACTCCTGTTCGTGGGGGAGAAGGGAGCGCCCTTCCGGCGGACCACCTTCGGCCGGAAGTGGGCGAAGGCTCGTGCGGCGGTCGGCCTGCCGAAGGACTTCCGCTTCTACGACCTCCGGCACACGGGCCACACCCTCTCCACCCAGTCCGGCGCCACGCTCAAGGACACGATGGTTCGCGCGGGCCAGTCCTCGGAGAAGGCCGCGATGATCTACCAGCACTCCGACGATGAACGTCAGCAGGAGGTCGCTGGGGGTATCGATGCACGGGTCCGGGCGGCCCGTGACAAGCCGAAGGTCCTGCCGAGGCAGGCGCGAGAAGCCTGATGATTCGGGGCCGGGTAGGCAGAGCGCCTACCCGGCCCCGAGGGCAGGTCATCCACAGCCTGTCCACAGGATTGGGTAGTTCACCTGGTTGCTGGCTCTGCCGCGAGGCGGGCTCGCTTCTCGGCGCGTGGTTCCGCATTCCAGCCGGGCAGGAACGCCGACAGCATCGGGTCGCTTTCGATCCTCTGCTGGGTAAGCCGCATGCCCTCATCGATGACCGCGTCCCACTTCTCTGTGGCGAGCTCGACCCGGCAGGGCAAGCCCTTGATGATCTCCTCGTTCACGGTCAGGTAGTTCGATGCCCGCCTTGCGGCCCCACGGGCCGTGGGCACGTAGGCGTCGACGCCAGCCTGGTCAGGAAGCAGGGAGATGAGGACAGCGTCCCCGTCTTCGGCGATCTTTCGCGCCGCCTTGTGGGCTGCCGAGAGCTCTCCCTTGGAGGGCTCCCGCTCCAGCACCTTGATCAGGGTGCTGCGGATGCTGACTGTGTCCCGACAGGCCAACTCATGCTGCAGGGCCTGGCGGAAGGTCTCCGTCATCGATGCCATGGCCGCGATTGTCACGACCGGCGGGGCTGGCGTCATGCACTTGAGATCGGGCTCGCCGTGTGTCCCCCCGGACGGCAGACACCCGTGAGACGTGGCTGCCGATCGCCGAGCGAGCGTCGCGAATCCATGGCCGAGCGTGACGCAGGTCACTGGAAATGCGTCTCGCCATTCGGGCCCGCGACCTGCCTGGGTGATGCGCGTGGTGCACCAGAGGGGATCCGGGCAGGGCATTCCCGCGAGTTGGGGCACGCGGAGGGCACGGCAGCCCCCGACAGGTCTAGACAACGACGAAGGCCCAGGTCTCTGACCTGGGCCTTCGTTCAAGAGCGGATGACGGGAATCGAACCCGCGCTATAAGCTTGGGAAGCTCATGTTCTACCATTAAACTACATCCGCAAACGCCGTCGAAGATCGATCCGGCATCGTTGCACACTGTACCCCATCCCGCCCCCCGGACGAAGCGCCTCTCCGGAGCGGAAGGCCGGTGAAGGTGGTCGGAGTGCCCTCCCCGGGGGTGGGGCGTCGATCCCCTAATGTGGCTGTCTCGTCCACCACTTGTCGGGGAAGGGACTTGATGGGTTCGATGGAGCGCACCGTCGTCCGTTGTGCCGAGGGGCACGTGTTCAGTACTGCTTCGTTTCCGCTCGCGCAGCTCGGTGCCGGGCGGATCGGGCCCGCGCGGCTGATCCGATGCCCGCGGTGTGCGCGGCTGCGGCACGCGGTGCCCGTGGAGCTCGAGCGGCGCTGACGAGGGAAAGGGCGTGGAGTCTCCCGATTGGGGGAGCTCCGCGCCCTCTGCGTATCGTGGGAGCGTGCTTCTCTCAGACAAGGACATCCGGGCCGAGATCGATGCCGGGCGGGTGCGCATCGACCCGTACGACGAATCCATGGTGCAGCCCTCGAGCATCGACGTGAGGCTTGACCGCTTCTTCCGGGTGTTCGAGAACCACCGCTACCCGCACATCGATCCCGCCGTCGAGCAGCTCGACCTGACGCGCGAGGTCGAGCCGGAGGGCGACGAGGCGTTCATCCTGCACCCGGGCGAGTTCGTGCTCGCCTCGACCTACGAGGTCATCACCCTGCCGGACGACATCGCCTCCCGCCTGGAGGGGAAGAGCTCCCTGGGGCGGCTCGGTCTCGTCACGCACTCCACCGCGGGGTTCATCGACCCCGGGTTCTCCGGGCACGTGACCCTGGAGCTGTCGAACCTCGCCACCCTGCCGATCAAGCTCTGGCCGGGGATGAAGATCGGGCAGCTGTGCATGTTCCGCCTCAGCTCGCCCGCCGAGTTCCCGTACGGCAGCGAACGGTACGGGTCGCGGTACCAGGGCCAGCGGGGCCCCACCGCCTCCCGCTCGTACATGAACTTCCATCGGACCCAGGTGTGAGGCGGTAGCCGCATGAGTGACGTACGCGAGAACCTGACGTACGAGGGCTTCGGGCACGCCGTCCGCGAGCTCGCCCAGACCATCGCCGACGACGGCTACGAGCCCGACATCGTGCTCTCCATCGCCCGCGGCGGCGTCTTCGTCGCCGGCGGTCTGGCCTACGCCCTCGACTGCAAGAACATCCACCTCGTGAACGTGGAGTTCTACACCGGCGTCGGCACCACCCTGGAGATGCCGGTCATGCTCGCGCCCGTTCCCAACGCGATCGACTTCTCCGACAAGAAGGTCCTGATCGCCGACGACGTCGCCGACACCGGCAAGACCCTCAAGCTCGTCCACGACTTCTGCGTCGACCACGTCGCCGAGGTCCGCTCCGCCGTCATCTACGAGAAGTCGCACTCCCTCGTGAAGTGCGAGTACGTGTGGAAGAAGACGGACGAGTGGATCAACTTCCCCTGGAGCGTCCTGCCGCCCGTCGTCAAGCGCGAGGGCCAGGTCCTCGACGCCTGAGCCGCCGGCCCGGTCGGCCCCGGCCGGCCCGCCGGCATCGGCCTGGCAGCGCGAGGAGGCCCCCACCGTTCCTGGTGGGGGCCTCCTCGCGTCCCGGTCGGGTGCGTCGTGCCTGCGGACGGCGGCGCCGTTACAGCGTGCCCAGCTTGATCAGGCTCAGCAGGGCCACCAGCTGGATCGCCGACGCGCCCAGGGCCTTCGGCCAGGGCAGGTCGTGGGAGCGGCTCACCATCAGCGTGAACAGCGCGCCCGCCGCCAGCCAGGTCGCCCAGCCGATGACCTGGACCAGGCCGTTCTCGCCGCCCAGGAACAGGGCGAAGACGAGGCGCGGCGCGTCGGTGATCGACATGATCAGCATGGACAGGCCCACCGTCGGCTGCCAGGAGCCCTCGCCGCCCAGCTGGCGGGCCAGCGTGTGGGTCACCGCGCCCAGGATCAGTCCGCCGACGACGAAGCCGAGTCCGGTCATCAGGACGTACGGGATCGCCGTCGACAGCGTCGCGTTGATCGCCTCTTCGCGCGCCTGGTCGAAGCCGAAGATCGCCAGGAGTCCGTAGAGGAACGTGACGACCAGCGCCGGGCCCCACACCGCGTGGTCCCGCATCCGCAGGAAGGTGTCCGCCGGGCGCAGCACGATGCCGCTCAGGAGGCCCTTCCAGGGCAGCCGCGGGCCCGTCGGCACGACGGGTGCCGGACCGGCCTCGTACGGCGCGCCCTGGCCGTACGGGTCGTCGTGGACGCTGAAGGCCTGGGTGTGGCCCGGGTTGTTCGCGGCGTAGTGCTGCTGCGGGTGCTGCTGCGGCGCGTGCGGGTCGCCGAAGTACTCCGGCTCGCCGTACGGCGCCTGGCCGCCCTGCTGCTGCGCCCACTGCTGCTGCGGGTGCTGCTGCCGCGGCGGGTACTGCTGCGGGTACGACGGCGGCGGCGCGTTGTACCCGTACGGCGCCTGCTGCTGCGGTTGTTGTCGCGGGGGGCCGCCTGCCCGGCCGCGTCCGTTCCTGAATCCAGCCACGTCATGAAACGTACCCGGTCGCGCCGTGCGCTCGCGCATCACGGGCATTGTGCGGCAGAGCTGTGACATCCCCTAGGGGACGCGGAGCGAGCGGAAGGGCCGCCCCGCGTGACGCGCGGGGCGGCCCTTCCGGTTCGCTCGGGGTGTCCTCCGGCAGCGGTTACGCCGCCGGCTCCGGCTCCGGCTCGTCGGCCGTCTCCGGGGCCTCCGGCTCCACCGGCGTCTTCACCGAGTCGAGCAGCAGCTGGGCCACGTCCACGACCTGCAGGCTCTCCTTCGCCTTGCCGTCGTTCTTCTTGCCGTTGACCGAGTCGGTCAGCATGACGAGGCAGAACGGGCAGGCGGTGGAGACGATGTCCGGGTTGAGGGACAGGGCCTCGTCGACGCGCTCGGTGTTGATGCGCTTGCCGATCCGCTCCTCCATCCACATCCGGGCACCACCGGCGCCGCAGCAGAAGCCGCGCTCCTTGTGGCGGTGCATCTCCTGCTGGCGCAGGCCGGGGACGGCCGACATGATCTCGCGCGGCGGCGTGTAGACCTTGTTGTGGCGGCCCAGGTAGCACGGGTCGTGGTAGGTGATGAGGCCCTCGACCGGGGTCACCGGGATCAGCTTGCCCTCGTCGATGAGGTGCTGGAGCAGCTGGGTGTGGTGGATGACCTCGTACTCGCCGCCGAGCTGCGGGTACTCGTTGGCGATGGTGTTGAAGCAGTGCGGGCAGGTCGAGACGATCTTCTTCGCCGACTTCGGCTTCTTCGTCGACTCGTCCACACCCCCGTCCTCGTCGAGGGACTCACCGAACGCCATGTTCAGCATCGCGACGTTCTCCTGGCCGAGCTGCTGGAACAGCGGCTCGTTGCCCAGGCGGCGCGGGGAGTCACCGGTGCACTTCTCGTCGCCGCCCATGATCGCGAACTTGACGCCCGCGATGTGCAGCAGCTCGGCGAAGGCCTTGGTGGTCTTCTTGGCGCGGTCCTCCAGGGCGCCGGCGCAGCCGACCCAGTAGAGGTAGTCGACCTCGCTGAGGTCCTCGATGTCCTTGCCGACGATCGGGACCTCGAAGTCGACCTCCTTGGTCCACTCGACGCGCTGCTTCTTGGCCAGACCCCAGGGGTTGCCCTTCTTCTCCAGGTTCTTCAGCATCGTGCCGGCCTCGGACGGGAAGGCGGACTCGATCATGACCTGGTAGCGGCGCATGTCGACGATGTGGTCGATGTGCTCGATGTCGACCGGGCACTGCTCGACGCAGGCGCCGCAGGTGGTGCAGGACCACAGGACGTCCGGGTCGATGACGCCGTTCTCCTCGACGGTGCCGATGAGGGGGCGCTCGGCCTCGGCCAGGGCCGCGGCGGGGACGTCCTTCAGCTGCTCCTCGGTCGCCTTCTCGTTGCCCTCCATGTCCTTGCCGCCGCCCGCGAGCAGGTATGGCGCCTTGGCGTGCGCGTGGTCGCGCAGCGACATGATGAGGAGCTTGGGGGAGAGGGGCTTGCCGGTGTTCCAGGCGGGGCACTGCGACTGGCAGCGGCCGCACTCGGTGCAGGTGGAGAAGTCGAGCAGGCCCTTCCAGGAGAACTGCTCGACCTGGGAGACGCCGTAGACGTCGTCCTCGCCCGGGTCCTCGAAGTCGATCGGCTTGCCGCCGGTCGTCATCGGCTGGAGCGCGCCGAGGGCGGTCTCGCCGGTGGCGTTGCGCTTGAACCAGATGTTCGGGAAGCCGAGGAAGCGGTGCCAGGCCACGCCCATGTTGGTGTTGAGGGACACCACGATCATCCAGATGAACGAGGTGCTGATCTTCACCATGGCGGTGAAGTAGATCAGGGTCTGCAGCGTGGCGACGCTCAGGCCCTTGAAGGCCAGGACCAGCGGGTACGAGGCGAAGTACGCGGCCTCGTAGTGCTCCACGTGGTGGATGGCGCCCTCGAGGCCGCGCAGCACGTAGATCGCCAGGCCGATGGTGAGGATGACGTACTCGACGAAGTAGGCCTGACCGGCCTTGGAGCCGGCGAAGCGCGACTTGCGGCCGGCCCGGTTCGGGAGGCTCAGCAGGCGGATGACGATGAGCGCGGCGATGCCGAGGATCGTCATGACGCCGATGAATTCGATGTACAGCTCGAACGGCAGGAAGCCGCCGATCACCGGAAGGGTCCAGTCCGCCTGGAAGAGCTGGCCGAAGGCCTGCGCGAGGGTCGGCGGCAGGGTCAGGAAGCCGACGGCCACGAACCAGTGGGCGAAGCCGACGATGCCCCAGCGGTTCATCCGGGTGTGGCCCAGGAACTCCCGGACCAGGGTGACGCTGCGCTGGTAGGGGTTGTCCGTGCGGGTGCCGGCCGGGACCGGCTGGCCGAGCTTGAAGTACCGGACGAACTGGCCGATGGCGCGAGCGAGCAGGGCAACGCCGACCACGGTCAGGGTCAGCGACACAATGATCGCGGCGAGTTGCATGACGGGCTCCTCGAGCGGGCCTCTGCTTCGGGCCTACTAAGCGGTAACTTATTGAGTCCGTGCCGAGATTACCGGTTCGCGGGCCCGCGCTGTAGCGGAGCTCACGGTGATCTGCGTCGCTCAGGCAACCCTTGCCGTGACCCGGGCGTCCCTCGCCGGTGGCTCAGGCGACCCGGGCCGCGGGGACCGGCGTCCGGGCTGCCGCGCGACGTTTACGGACTGCTGGAAGCGTACGCGCCAGGATCGCCAGATCCATCCCGAGCCAGTGGTGGTCCACATAGTGGAGGTCGAGCAGCTCCCGCTCCTCCCACGGCAGCTCCGAGCGCCCGCTGATCTGCCACAGGCCCGTGATCCCCGGCCGTACGGAGAGCCGCCGCCGCCCGTCCCCGGTGGACTCCCGGTGGCCGGGCGCCAGCGGACACGGTCCCACCAGCGACATCCTGCCCTGTACGACGTGCAGCAGCAGGGGCAGGTTCGCGAGCGGGCTCTTCGTGCGGAAGGTCAGCATCGTGAAGATCCGGCCGCCGCGGCCCGCGACCGGGCGGCGGCGCAGGATCCCGCGGGTGCTGCCGGTCCCGAGGGTGACGGAGAGGGTGACGGCGGCGATCAGCGGGGAGAGCAGCGCCAGAAGCGCGACCCCGCCCACCAGGTCGAAGGCGCGTTTCACCGTCATCCCCGTCATGCGCGAGCACCTTCCGGCGAGAATCATGGGATATGTCCGGACTCTCTCACGCGGGAGCCGTCGGAAGGGGAACCGACGCGCCCTGGGGAACCGTCTCTTGAGTGCCGGGCGGACCGAAGAGTTGAGTCGCCTCCGCTCAGGTCTGTTGACTCCCGTCCGGGCCTCGTGCATCCTTGAGTCAGTTCCACTCAAGTCAGTCAGCTGGAGGAATCGAAATGGCACGTGCGGTCGGCATCGACCTGGGCACGACTAACTCCGTCGTCAGCGTTCTGGAAGGCGGCGAGCCCACCGTCATCACCAACGCCGAGGGCGCCAGGACCACGCCGTCCGTCGTCGCCTTCGCGAAGAACGGCGAGGTGCTCGTCGGCGAGGTCGCCAAGCGCCAGGCGGTCACCAACGTCGACCGGACCATCCGGTCCGTGAAGCGCCACATGGGCACCGACTGGAAGATCGAGCTCGACGGGAAGAACTTCAACCCGCAGCAGATCTCGGCCTTCATCCTCCAGAAGCTGAAGCGCGACGCCGAGGCCTACCTGGGCGAGAAGGTGACCGACGCGGTCATCACCGTCCCGGCGTACTTCAACGACTCCGAGCGCCAGGCCACCAAGGAGGCCGGCGAGATCGCGGGCCTCAACGTCCTGCGCATCGTCAACGAGCCGACCGCCGCCGCCCTGGCGTACGGCCTCGACAAGGACGACCAGACCATCCTCGTCTTCGACCTCGGTGGCGGCACCTTCGACGTGTCCCTCCTGGAGATCGGCGACGGCGTCGTCGAGGTGAAGGCCACCAACGGTGACAACCACCTCGGTGGTGACGACTGGGACCAGCGCGTCGTCGACTACCTGGTGAAGCAGTTCGCCAACGGCCACGGCGTGGACCTCTCCAAGGACAAGATGGCGCTGCAGCGTCTGCGCGAGGCGGCCGAGAAGGCCAAGATCGAGCTGTCCTCCTCCACGGAGACCACGATCAACCTGCCCTACATCACGGCCTCCGCCGAGGGCCCGCTGCACCTGGACGAGAAGCTCACCCGCGCCCAGTTCCAGCAGCTCACCGCGGACCTCCTCGAGCGCTGCAAGACCCCGTTCCACAACGTCATCAAGGACGCGGGCATCGCCCTGTCCGAGATCGACCACGTGGTCCTCGTCGGCGGCTCGACCCGCATGCCGGCCGTCGCCGAGCTCGTCAAGGAGCTGACCGGTGGCAACGAGGCCAACAAGGGCGTGAACCCGGACGAGGTCGTCGCCATCGGCGCCGCCCTGCAGGCCGGTGTCCTCAAGGGCGAGGTCAAGGACGTCCTGCTCCTCGACGTCACCCCGCTGTCCCTCGGCATCGAGACCAAGGGCGGCATCATGACCAAGCTGATCGAGCGCAACACCACGATCCCGACCAAGCGCTCCGAGATCTTCACGACGGCCGAGGACAACCAGCCGTCCGTGCAGATCCAGGTCTACCAGGGCGAGCGCGAGATCGCGGCGTACAACAAGAAGCTCGGCATGTTCGAGCTGACCGGCCTCCCGCCGGCCCCGCGCGGCGTCCCGCAGATCGAGGTCGCCTTCGACATCGACGCCAACGGCATCATGCACGTGACCGCGAAGGACCTGGGCACGGGCAAGGAGCAGAAGATGACCGTCACCGGCGGCTCCTCGCTGCCGAAGGACGAGGTCAACCGCATGCGCGAGGAGGCCGAGCAGTACGCGGAGGAGGACCACCGCCGCCGCGAGGCCGCCGAGACCCGCAACCAGGGCGAGCAGCTCGTCTACCAGACGGAGAAGTTCCTCAAGGACAACGAGGACAAGGTCCCCGGTGAGGTCAAGACCGAGGTCGAGACCGCCGTCGCCGAGCTGAAGGAGAAGCTCAAGGGCGAGGACACCGCGGAGATCCGCACCGCCACCGAGAAGGTCGCGGCCGTCTCCCAGAAGCTCGGCCAGGCGATGTACGCCGACGCGCAGGCCGCCCAGGGCGCCGCCGGCGCCGAGGGCGCCCAGCAGGCCCAGGACGACGACGTCGTCGACGCCGAGATCGTCGACGAGGACAAGCCGAAGGGTGGCGCTGCCTGATGTCGGAGGAGACCCCGGGCTTCGAGGAGAAGCCCGACGTCCCCGCCGACGGCACGCCCGAGGAGACCGAGGCCGCCGAGTCCGCCGCGAAGGCGGAGGGCGCGGCCCCGGCCGGGGACGCTACGGACGTAGCCCTGCTGGCGCAGCTGGACCAGGCCCGCACCGCGCTCAACGAGCGCACGGGCGACCTCCAGCGGCTGCAGGCCGAGTACCAGAACTACCGCCGCCGCGTGGAGCGGGACCGGGTCACGGTCAAGGAGATCGCCGTCGCCGGTCTCCTGTCCGAGCTCCTTCCCGTGCTCGACGACATCGGCCGGGCCCGGGAACACGGCGAGCTCGTGGGCGGGTTCAAGTCGGTCGCCGAGTCGCTGGAGACCGTCGCCGCCAAGATGGGTCTGCAGCAGTTCGGCAAGGAGGGCGAGCCCTTCGACCCGACGATCCACGAGGCCCTGATGCACAGCTACGCGCCGGACGTCACCGAGACGACCTGCGTGGCGATCCTGCAGCCGGGCTACAGGATCGGCGATCGTACGATCCGCCCCGCCCGTGTGGCGGTCGCCGAGCCCCAGCCGGGTGCTCAGGGCAAGGCGGAGGAGTCGGATGACTCCGAGAAGGACAGCGAGTAAGAGCCGTACCCGCACGCGGGAGGAGGGACGTCGATGAGCACGAAGGACTTCGTCGAGAAGGACTACTACAAGGTTCTCGGCGTCCCCAAGGACGCCACCGACGCCGAGATCAAGAAGGCGTACCGGAAGCTCGCGCGCGAGAACCATCCGGACGCCAACAAGGGCGACACCAAGGCGGAGGAGCGCTTCAAGGAGATCTCCGAGGCTAACGACGTCCTCGGTGACCCGAAGAAGCGCAAGGAGTACGACGACGCCCGCGCGCTCTTCGGCAACGGCGGCTTCCGGGCCGGCGGCCCGGGCGCGGGCGGCTCGTTCAACTTCGACCTGGGCGACCTCTTCGGCGGCGCCCAGGGCGGGGCCGGCGGCGCCGGTGGTTTCGGCGGCGGTCTCGGCGACGTCTTCGGCGGCCTCTTCAACCGGGGCGGCGGCGCGGGTACGCGGACGCAGCCGCGGCGCGGCCAGGACGTCGAGTCCGAGGTGACGCTCAGCTTCACCGAGGCCATCGAGGGCGCGACCGTGCCGCTGCGGATGTCCAGCCAGCAGCCCTGCAAGGCGTGCTCGGGCACCGGCGACAAGAACGGCACGCCGCGGGTGTGCCCGACCTGTGTCGGCACCGGCCAGGTCTCGCGCGGCAGCGGCGGCGGCTTCTCGCTGACCGACCCGTGCGTGGACTGCAAGGGCCGCGGCCTGATCGCGGAGAACCCCTGCGAGGTCTGCAAGGGCAGCGGCCGGGCCAAGTCCTCCCGCACCATGCAGGTCCGGATCCCGGCGGGCGTCTCCGACGGCCAGCGGATCCGGCTGCGCGGGAAGGGCGCACCGGGCGAGCGCGGCGGGCCGAACGGCGATCTGTACGTCGTCGTGCACGTCGACACCCACCCGGTGTTCGGCCGCAAGGACGACAACCTCACCGTCACGGTGCCCGTCACGTTCGACGAGGCGGCGCTCGGCGGCGAGATCAGGGTGCCCACGCTGGGCGGCCCGGCGGTGACGCTGAAGCTGCCCGCCGGCACGCCCAACGGGCGCACCATGCGCGCCCGGGGCAAGGGCGCGGTCCGCAAGGACGGAACCCGCGGCGACCTGCTGATCACGGTGGAGGTCGCGGTTCCGAAGGAGCTGGACGACAAGGCACGCGAGGCGCTGGAGACCTTCCGCGAGGCGACCGCGGGCGAGGACCCCAGGGCAGAGCTGTTCCAGGCCGCGAAGGGAGCTTGAGGAGATGGAAGGCCGCCGCCGTAATCCCTACCAGCTGACCGACGAGACCCCGGTGTACGTCATCTCGGTGGCGGCCCAGCTCTCCGGTCTCCACCCGCAGACACTGCGCCAGTACGACCGCCTCGGTCTGGTCTCGCCCGACCGCACGGCGGGCCGGGGCCGCCGCTACTCGGCCCGGGACATCGAGCTGCTCCGTCAGGTGCAGCAGCTGTCCCAGGACGAGGGCATCAACCTGGCCGGCATCAAACGCATCATCGAGCTGGAGAACCAGGTCGCGGCGCTGCAGCAGCGGGTGGCCGAGCTGTCGACCGCGGTCGAGGGCGCGGCGGCGGCGATGCGCCAGCGCGAGGCCCAGGTCCACGCCTCGTACCGGCGTGACCTGGTTCCGTACACCGATGTCCAGCAGGCGAGTGCGCTGGTGGTGTGGCGGCCGGGTCACAAGCGCGGCGAATAGCCCGCGCCCGGCCCGCGCCCGGCCCGCGCCGGGCTCCGGCTCCCCGAACGGCTTCCGAGGCCCCTTCCGCTGCGGCGGAGGGGGCCTCACGGGCTTTCCCGCCCCGGCGGCCGTGCGGGTGCGTCAGTCGTCGCGGGGCTCGTCCTGGTCCTGTTCGAGGATGCCGGACTGGGCGATGAGATAGCCGAGCTGGGCGCGGCTGCCGCTGCCGAGGGCGGCGGCGAGCTTGGCGATGTGGGCCCGGCAGGTGCGGACGTTCATGCCGAGGCGGCGGGCGATGGCCTCGTCGACGTGGCCCTCGACGAGGAGTTTGGCGATGGAGCGCTGGACGCCCCCTATGCCGTCCACGGAGGGCGTGTAGGAGGGCACCTCCTCGTCCCAGGGGACGGCGTGCAGCCAGAACTGGTCGAAGACGCCGACGAGGTACTGCACGAGGCCCTCGTGGCGCAGTTCGAGCGCCACCTGGCGGTCGCTGCGGGCCGGCACGAAGGCGACCTTCCGGTCGACGATGATCAGCCGGTCGATGATTTCCTCGAGGGTGCGCAGTTCGAGCCCGTAGGGGGCCACGCGTTCGACGTAGGCGAGCGTGGCGGGGTGGTGCCGGGCGGTGTGCTGGTAGAGCGTGCGCATGCGGACACCGCGGTCGAGGAGCGGCTCCATGCGGCGCAGGGCCTGTTCGAGGGTGTCGGGGCGCCGGCCGCTGCCGGGCTGGATGGTGAGCAGCTCTTCCGTGCAGGCGCTGATGACCTGGTCCAGCGTCGCGTTGATGGCGCCGAGGCCTTCGAGGACGGTGATCGCGCTGCCGGTGGAGGATTCCCGGGGGCTCATCGCCATGAACGGCTCGAACGCGTCGGCGAGGGCGATGGCGTGCTGACGCCGGGTCTGGATCTCCTGCTCGATGGGGTGTATGAGCTGGTTGAGGGCCACCGACGGCGGCACCGGGTAGAGCCAATCCGCGTCGTCGGGGGTGGGGCGCAGCAGGACCAGTTCCGTGAGGCACGGTGCGGCGTCGGCTTCGGCGCGGGCGAGGCGACCCGTGCGCAGAGCCTGCGCATACAGCTCTTTGGCCACGTCGCACAGTTCGTCGCGACTGTGGTTATGTCTGGATTCGCTGGATTCTCGCCTCATTTGCACCCCCCTCAGGGTCATGAATTACAGGAACATGATGCCCGGCGTGGCTGGTGTGGGGGGCGATCGTGAGCCATCGTTTTGGACGCGGGGGGGAGGTAGTGATCAAAAGAGGTGGAGATCGGCCATGACCAGGATGGTTCGTGCACTTGGCGCCATAGCCGTTGCGGCGGCTGCTCTTGGCGCACTCGCCCTGAACGGCGAGCCCTCGTGGGAGATCCCCCCGTCCCATTCCGTGGTGGCGGAGCCGAATGAGCCCTCGTGGGAGAGCACACCTGCGACCGTCGTCCTCGCATCTCCCGGTGAGCCGTCCTGGGAGTTCACCCCGGCGGGCTCGGAAGCATGATCGTCCCGCCGGACGACCGGTCCTTCCGCCGGGAGATGGCCTCGGCCTACCGATCCGGGTGGCACTTCATCGATCTCGTCACGGCCATCCCCCACCGTGGTGACTCGCTGATGGTGACCCTCTTCGGGGAGCCGATCGTCGTCGCCCGTGAACAGGACGAGGACGTCCGTGCCTACCGGTGTCTTCGCCGCCCACGCGGTGCCCCTCAGCCCGTCCGCTGTGCCATCCGGTACGGCATGATCTTCGTCAATCTCGATCAGCGCGACCACCAGTTGGTCGAGTCCCCGCTGGTCGGGACCGAGACCATCACCGCCACCCCCCGCAGTGCCTGAACGATTCCCCCGTCGTTGTAGATCGTTCAGGTGCTTCCCCCACACAGCGGCGCCATCGCGGACCTGAAACGCGATGGCGCCGCTGTGCGTCTCCGTACGGCCGTGGGCCGGCGAGGCCCCTCGCGCGCGGGAGTCCCGGACGCCGCCCGGGCCCGCGCGCCTCAGGCGCGGCCCATCGCCCGGGTGAGGGCGATCTCGATCACGACCCGGTCCGGGTTCGGTGCCGGGACCCGGTCGTAGCGGGCCGCGTAACGGTCCACCGCGTCCGCGACGACCTCCGCCTCGGTGCGGATCCGCGCCACGCCCTCGAGCGTGGCCCAGCGCCCCTTGTCGACCTGGCAGACCGCGACCCGCGCGCCCTCCGGGCCCGCCGCCAGGACGTTGGCGACCTTCCGGCTGTGCTTGTTGGTGATGACCCGGGCGATGCCCTTCGCGCCGCCCTCGGGGTCGTACGTCACGCCGACCGCCACCACGTGCGGGGTGCCGTCGGGGCGGGGTGTGGTCAGCGTGCACATGTGGTACTCGCGCCAGAAGGCGAGGTACGAGTCGCTCGGCTTGCTCGGGTCGATGGCCATGCCCCGGAAACTACTCCCGGAGGAACCGTGCGCGGTACCTTGAGCGGAACGGACTCAACTTTGTGTACGCTGGAAGAGTCATAAAGAAGGAGTCGTGGATCCCGAGGAGGAGAAACCGCACGTGGACGCCGAACTGACCAACAGGAGCCGGGACGCGCTGAACGCGGCGAGCAGCCGCGCCGTGTCCCAGGGGCACGCCGATCTGACCCCCGCGCACCTTCTGCTCGCCCTGCTCGCGGGTCAGGACAACGAGAACATCACCGACCTGCTCGCCGCCGTCGACGCCGACCAGGCCGCCGTGCGCTCCGGCGCCGAGCGGCTGCTCGCCGCGCTGCCGAGCGTCACCGGGTCCACCGTCGCGCCCCCGCAGCCCAACCGCGAGCTGCTGGCCGTCATCGCCGACGCCGACCAGCGCGCGAAGAAGCTCGGCGACGAGTACCTGTCCACCGAGCACCTGCTCATCGGCATCGCCGCCAAGGGCGGCCGCGCCGGCGAGCTGCTCGACGGCCAGGGAGCCACCGCCCGCCGCCTCCAGGACGCCTTCGAGAAGGCCCGCGGCACCCGCCGCGTCACCACCGCCGACCCCGAGGGCTCGTACAAGGCCCTGGAGAAGTTCGGCACCGACTTCACGGCCGCCGCCCGCGAGGGCAGGCTCGACCCGGTCATCGGCCGCGACCACGAGATCCGGCGCGTCGTCCAGGTCCTCTCCCGCCGCACCAAGAACAACCCGGTCCTCATCGGCGAGCCCGGCGTCGGCAAGACCGCCGTCGTCGAGGGCCTCGCCCAGCGGATCGTGAAGGGCGACGTGCCCGAGTCGCTCCGCGACAAGCGCCTGGTCTCCCTCGACCTCGGCGCGATGGTCGCCGGCGCGAAGTACCGCGGCGAGTTCGAGGAGCGCCTGAAGACCGTCCTCTCCGAGATCAAGGAGAGCGACGGCCAGATCATCACCTTCATCGACGAGCTCCACACCGTCGTCGGCGCGGGCGCCGGCGGCGACTCCGCCATGGACGCCGGCAACATGCTCAAGCCGATGCTGGCCCGCGGCGAGCTGCGCATGGTCGGCGCCACCACGCTCGACGAGTACCGCGAGCGGATCGAGAAGGACCCCGCCCTGGAACGCCGCTTCCAGCAGGTCCTGGTCGCCGAGCCGTCCGTCGAGGACACCGTCGCCATCCTGCGCGGACTCAAGGGCCGCTACGAGGCCCACCACAAGGTGCAGATCAACGACTCCGCGCTGGTCGCCGCCGCGACCCTGTCCGACCGCTACATCACCTCCCGCTTCCTGCCCGACAAGGCCATCGACCTGGTCGACGAGGCCGCGTCCCGGCTGCGCATGGAGATCGACTCCTCGCCCGTCGAGATCGACGAGCTCCAGCGCACCGTCGACCGGCTGAGGATGGAGGAGCTGGCGCTCTCCAAGGAGACCGACGCGGCCAGCCGGCAGCGCCTGGAGAAGCTGCGCCGCGACCTCGCCGACCGGGAGGAGGAGCTGCGCGGCCTCACCGCCCGCTGGGAGAAGGAGAAGCAGTCCCTCAACCGGGTCGGCGAGCTGAAGGAGCGGCTGGACGAGCTGCGCGGCCGCGCCGAGCGCGCCCAGCGCGACGGCGACTTCGACACCGCCTCCAAGCTGCTGTACGGGGAGATCCCGGCCCTGGAGCGCGAGCTGGCGGCCGCCAGCGAGGCCGAGGCCCAGCAGGAGGCGGCCAAGGACACCATGGTCAAGGAGGAGGTCGGCCCGGACGACATCGCCGACGTCGTCGGCGCCTGGACCGGCATCCCCGCGGGCCGTCTCCTGGAGGGCGAGACGCAGAAGCTGCTGCGCATGGAGGACGAGCTGGGCCGCCGCCTGATCGGCCAGAGCGAGGCCGTGCGGGCCGTCTCGGACGCGGTGCGCCGCACCCGGGCCGGGATCGCCGACCCCGACCGCCCCACCGGCTCCTTCCTCTTCCTCGGCCCCACCGGCGTCGGCAAGACCGAGCTCGCCAAGGCGCTCGCCGACTTCCTCTTCGACGACGAGCGGGCCATGGTCCGCATCGACATGTCGGAGTACGGCGAGAAGCACAGCGTCGCCCGGCTCGTCGGCGCGCCTCCCGGCTACGTCGGCTACGAGGAGGGCGGCCAGCTCACCGAGGCCGTCCGCCGCCGCCCGTACAGCGTGGTGCTCCTGGACGAGGTGGAGAAGGCCCACCCGGAGGTCTTCGACATCCTGCTCCAGGTCCTCGACGACGGCCGGCTCACCGACGGCCAGGGCCGCACGGTCGACTTCCGCAACACGATCCTGATCCTCACCTCCAACCTCGGCAGCCAGTTCCTGATGGAGCCGCTGACCAGCCCCGAGGAGAAGCGGGAGCAGGTCCTGGAGGTCGTCCGCGCGAGCTTCAAGCCCGAGTTCCTGAACCGGCTCGACGAGATCGTGGTCTTCTCCGCCCTGCAGCAGGACGAGCTGGCCCGGATCGCCCGGCTCCAGATCGACCGCCTGGCGCGCCGCCTCGCCGACCGCCGGCTCACCCTGGAGGTCACGCCCGAGGCCCTGGCCTGGCTCGCGGCGGAGGGCAACGACCCGGCGTACGGCGCGCGACCGCTGCGCCGGCTGATCCAGACCTCGATCGGCGACCGCCTCGCCCGGGAGATCCTGGCGGGCGAGGTCCGCGACGGCGACACGGTCCGGGTGGACCGGTTCGAGGACGGGCTGATCGTGGGGCGGGCCGAGGGCCGGTAGGGAGGCGCTCCCGGATCGCCCGGCACCCTCGACGGCGTCGACGCCCTCGACGCCGTCGACGAGCTCGCGACCTCGACCGGGCTCTCCCGCTCGACCTCGGTCTGCTCCGATCAGGCGCGGGGTTGCCACAACCCGCCCGCGATGAGGGAGGATGGCGGGCATCCGTACGAAGGGAAATCCCGGTGACCATCGACCCGTCCTCGATTCCGAATTTCGGGGCGCAGCCCCAGCCTCAGGCCGCAGGACCGGCGGGCCCCGTCGTTCCCGACCAGGACCTCGTCAAGCAGCTCCTCGACCAGATGGAGCTGAAGTACGTCGTGGACGACGAGGGTGACCTCGCCGCGCCGTGGGAGGAATTCCGCACGTACTTCATGTTCCGCGGCGAGGCCGAGCAGCAGGTCTTCTCGGTGCGCACGTTCTACGACCGCCCGCACGCCGCGGACGACCGCGCGAAGATCCTCGACGCGATCGACGACTGGAACCGGCGCACCCTGTGGCCCAAGGTCTACACCCACCTGCACGAGGAGGAGGACGGCTCCGCCACCCTCCGCCTCATCGGTGAGGCCCAGATGCTGATCGGCACCGGCGTGGCGCTGGAGCACTTCGTGTCCTCCACCGTCAGCTGGGTGCGGGCCTCGATCGAGTTCGACAAGTGGATCGTCGAGCAGTTCGGCCTCGAGTCCCCGGAGGACAAGGAGCCCGGCGACTCCGCCGAGTAGTCCCGGCTCCGGCCCCCGGCCTCACAGGGCCATGCGCGCGAGCGTCAGCACGTAGGGCGCGTAGGCGAAGGAGAGCCCGGCCAGGCCCGCGATCACCACGATCGCGGCGCCCGGCCGGGCTCTCGTCATCGCGCGGGCGAGCGGCAGCAGCAGGGGGAAGGCCGGCAGCAGGAACCGCGGCTTCGACTCGAAGAAGCCCGAGCCGCCGACGGTGATCAGAAGCAGGACGGCGGTGTACGCGAGCACCGGCAGCGGCGGGCGCTCCCCGCCCAGCAGCAGCGCGAACAGCAGCACTCCCGCCGCCGTGATCAGCAGCGCCATCACGTAGCCGAGCTCGGTCGGCCCGGTCACCATGCCCCGGACGAAGCGCAGCGCGCCCCGCCCGAGGTCGAAGCGGGAGGTCCAGCCGTCCTGGACGGCGAAGTAGCCGCCGAGCAGGTCGCCGCGCCGGGCGCCGACCCACAGCAGGTACGACAGCCAGCCGAGGGGCGCGAGCAAGGCCCCGGCCCACAGCCGCAGGCCGGTCCCCACGGGCGGCTCCGCCCCGGACCGCCGGCCTGCCCGGAGCGGCCGGTCCCCTCGTCCGTACCGCCGCCACAGCTCCAGACCGGCCGCGACGAGCACGGCGGCGGCGACGGCGATCCCGTTGGGCCGGGAGAGGCCCGCGAGCGCGGCGAGGGTGCCCGCCCACAGCCAGCGGCGGGTCAGCAGGGCGTACAGCGACCAGGCCGCGAAGGCGGTCATGAGCGGCTCGGTGTACGCCATGGACAGCACGATCGAGTGCGGCAGCAGGCCCCACAGCAGGACGGTGAGGACGGCGGTCCGGCGGCCGCACAGCCGCTCGGTGAGGACGTAGATCCCCCAGGCCGCGGCCCCGGCGGAGAGCCAGGACAGCAGCAGCCCCGCGGTCCCGTAGGCGACGGGCAGGACGGTGGTGACGGCCCGCACGAGCCCCGGATAGAGCGGGAAGAACGCCAGGTCGGACTGGACCGCGCCGTCGGGCCAGTACAGCGTGCGCCCGTAGCCGTGGGCGGCGATCCGGAGGTACCAGTCGGAGTCCCAGGACGTGGCGAGCAGCGCCCGCGGCGAGCGCCCGACGTGCCAGGCCCACAGGGCGAGCACCAGCATCCCGGTGAGCCGGGCGGCGGCGAACAGCCCGAGCGCGGGCGCCGCCCGGTGCAGCGAGGCCCGCCAGCGGGGGACGCGCCGGGCGGGGGCCGGGGTGGTCGCGGACGCCGGGCGGTCGAGGGTCTCGGCGGACAGGGGGCACCTCCGTGCGCGGCGAAGAACGGTCGACATCCGACAAGTCGGTTTACCTGACCGGGGCCACGGCACGGAGGGGGCGCGCCCGTCAGAAGCGGCGGATCACCCGCAGCGTGTTGGTGTACAGGTCGCCCTTGGCCGTCTCCGACGCCGGCGTGCCGTCGAGGATCGACTTGCCGCCGACGTCCGCCATGGTGGGCCCGTTCGGCGTCTTGCGGCTGGAGACGAAACGCCGCTTCCCGTACTGGTCCGGGCCCAGGTAGATGCCGATGTGCCCGCCCGCGTCCGAGTCCTCGTCGGTGTCGAAGAAGACCGTGTCACCGATGCGCAGCCCGGTGAGCGGCGGGACGGTGCCGGTGCCGCCGTCGGCGATCTTCACGCCGGGGCCCGCGGCCGACTGCTGCGCCGAGGTGCGCGGCAGGCCGTGCCCGTCGGGTGCCGCGCTCTCGTGGAGCAGGGGAATGCCCATGTGGTAGCCGTAGACCATCCGGACGAAGCCCGAGCAGTCGAGGCATCCCAGGAACTCCGCCTCCGGGGCGCGCGCCGGGAAGCCGGGGAAGGTCCAGCTGATCCCGGCGTACTCCTGGAAGTCGGCCCCGACCGTCCGCAGCCCCGTCACCGGGTCCGGCCTGCTGTACAGGGACGGCCCCAGCACCTTCGCGCCGCCGCGCGCCGGGTCGGTGACCGAGGACGCGTACGGCAGGAACATCGCCGCGTGGGCGAGGGCGTCGGGCGAGAGGTCGCCCGCCCAGGCGCGGACGCGCTGTTCGAGCTCGGGCGTCCAGGTGCCGTCGAAGGGCTCCGGCAGGACCCGTACCCAGGTGTCGTGGGTGACGACCGGCGGGTCCGTCCACGAGGCCTCCTCGACGAGGAAGTCGTACACCCGGGCCTCCACCCCGGTCTGGGCGCCGCTGTTCGCGTACGCCCGGACGCCGACGGCACCCGCGCCGAGGGCCGTGGTGCCGTCGGGATCGCGCAGGCTGTGGGTCCAGGCCGGGAGCGCCGACTCGGCCACGCCGTGCTTCCAGGCGCGGACGCGCAGCACGTCGCCGGTCTTCTCGGCCTGCACCCACCAGTGGTCGTACGCGGCGAAGCCGGTGCCGACGGTGACGGGCGCGCCCAGCACCGTGACCACGTTGTCCAGGGCCTTCTCCAGGACGAGCTGGACCTCCCGGGCCGGGGTGACGACCAGCCGGGCGCGGTAGTGGGTGTCGAGGCTCTTCAGGGAGAAGGTGAGCGCCAGCGACAGGGGCGCGCCGACGGGCACCTGGGTGAAGGAGAAACGGGCGCGGGCCCGGACGTCGCCGAGGCCCTTGTCGGAGAGGTAGGCGTGGCGGCTGGAGCCGGTCGCGGAGAGCGTGACGGCCGCCCGCCCGGCGGTGACCTTGTAGTCCGCGACGTGGGCGTCGTCCTTCGAGTTCGGCCACCAGGTGCCGCCGTCCGGGGACGTGCCCCAGCCCGTGGTGCCGCCGGTCAGCTCCCGCGAGAAGGA
The DNA here is from genome assembly GCF_004117935.1 of Streptomyces roseicoloratus. Lineage (GTDB taxonomy): Bacteria > Actinomycetota > Actinomycetes > Streptomycetales > Streptomycetaceae > Streptomyces > Streptomyces roseicoloratus. The sequence continues at coordinate 22,564 of NZ_SDOY01000170.1, forward strand.
GTCCTCGACCCGCCGCTTCTGCTCGGTGAACCAGCGCCTCGGACCGCGCACGGTCACCGTCCGCGCCCCGGTCGTCAGGGTCGCCAGCACGCCCCCGCCGTCCGAGACCTCCAGACCGCCGGCGATCGCCCGGGTGGCCAGTGCTCCGGCCGGGCGCGGAGTGAAGTGCCAGGGATCGGTCGGGTCGATCAGCATCGGCATGCGGGCGCCGGGCACGGTCGGGGCGGACGGCTCCGCCCACGGCAGGGCCGCAGGCGTGTCCGCCGCGGCGGCGGCCGGCGCCGCGACCGGCGGCAGCGCGCCTCCGGCGGTCGCGCCGGCGAGGGCGAGGAGCGCCGATCTGCGGCTCGGCCGGAACTTCGGTGCGGACATGTGCGGGTACCCCCCAGGGAACGTCGCCCGACCGGGCGGCCGGGCGAGGGGGACCCTATCCGCGCGCCCGCCCGTACGGCCGGGCGGCCCCGCCCGGCTCGAGCAGGCGGGCGAGGGGGACCCTGTTCAGGGGGCGAGTCGCTTGAGACGGGCTACTGCCTCATCCAAGAGTTCCTTCCGCTTGCAGAAGGCGAAGCGGACCTGGCTGCGGCCGGCATCGGGGTCGTCGTAGAAGACGGAGTTGGGGATGGCGACGACGCCGCAGCGTTCGGGGAGGGCGCGGCAGAAGGCGTAGGCGTCCTTCTCGCCGAAGGGCGTGATGTCGGTGGTGATGAAGTACGTGCCCTGGGGTCGGTAGACCTCGAAGCCGGCCGCCCGAAGGCCGTCGCCGAGCAGGTCGCGCTTGCGTTGCAGGTCGGCGCGGAGGCCGTCGTAGTACGTGTCCGGGAGGCGCAGTGCCTCGGCGATGGCGTACTGGAACGGGCCCGAGCTGACGTACGTCAGGTACTGCTTGGCGGTCCGGACGGCGGTCACGAGTTCACGTGGGCCGGTGGCCCAGCCGACCTTCCAGCCGGTGAAGGAGTACGTCTTGCCGGCCGATCCGATGGTCACGGTGCGCTCGCGCATGCCCGGCAGGCCCGCGATCGGCACGTGTTCGGCGCCGTCGAAGACCAGGTGCTCGTACACCTCGTCGGTGACGACCAGCAGGTCGCGTTCCCGGGCGAGTTCGGCGATCGCGGTCAGCTCGGCGCGGTCGAGCACGGTGCCGGTGGGGTTGTGCGGGGTGTTGAGCAGGATCAGCCGGGTCCGGTCGGTGACCGCGGCCCGCAGTTCGTCCAGGTCGAGCACGAAGGCGCCCTCGTGCGGGCGGAGGGTGACCGGCACCCGGGTGCCGCCGGCCATGGCGATGCACGCGGCGTACGAGTCGTAGTACGGCTCCAGGGCGATCACCTCGTCCCCGGGCTCGACCAGCGCGAGCAGCGCGGCGGCGATGGCCTCGGTGGCGCCGGCGGTGACCAGCACCTCGCTGTCGGGATCGTACGCGAGTCCGTAGCGGCGCTGCTGGTGCTCGGCGACGGCCGCGCGCAGCTCGGGGACGCCGGGGCCCGGCGGGTACTGGCTGCCGCGGCCTTCGCGCAGCGCGCGGACGGCGGCCTCGCGGATCTCCTCGGGGCCGTCGGTGTCGGGGAAGCCCTGGCCCAGGTTGATCGAACCGGTCCGGGCGGCGAGCGCGGACATCTCGGCGAAGATGGTGGTCCCGAACTCCGCGAGCCGTCGGTTGAGCAGCGGTCGTGTCATGCCCGCCATCCTGGGGCGAAGCTCTGGACTTGCTCAAGTGCGCTTTGGGCGCGGTCGGGGGCGGGCATCCCCGTCGCAGAGCCGACGGGGCTCGGAGCGTCGGCGTGGCGACGGGGCCGACGCGGGCGGAAGGAATCCTTCTCACTGACGGGGGACGACATGGAAGTTGTGGTGGGCATCGCCGTGGTGATCATGGTGATCGTCGGTTTCTCGGCGGCCTCGCGCGCGAGCTCGCGGCGGCGCCGGCGGCGCCGCGGCGGCTGGGGCGGTGGCGGTACGACGGGTGGCGGCTGCAGCAGCTCGTCGTGCGGTTCGTCCTCGTGCGGTGGCGGCGGCTGCGGCGGAGGCGGCGGCGACTGAACACCGGGGCCGACGGAGGCGACGGAGCCGACAGGGGCGACAGAAGCGACGGGAGGGACGCGGCCGGCCGGGGCCGGCCGCGGGCCCGGCGGGAGGGCGCGGTCCGGGGGAGTGCGCGGTCCGGGGGAGGGCGCGGTCCGGCGGGAGGTGCGGGGCGGGGTGGTGGGGGGCGCGGCGGGATGGTGTCCCGGGGCAACGGCCCGCGGAGGCCGTTCCGTTGGGTGTTTGTGGGAATCATGCGAACGATTCCCACTGAACAGTTGAACCGTGGGGCCCCCGAGGGGATGGAAACCACGTCAAGTTGGGTAAAAACGCTGTGAGCTACCCGCGGTTCATGATTCCCTCGCTGTCGAGAACATCCAGCCCTCGGACCGTGTGTGGACCCGAGCCGGCGATCCCCACTCCCGGTAGAACGCTTCACCGGGACGCCCCCGGCCCACCCGTCAAACCGTGTTTGCGGAGCCGATCCATGCTCACGACCCTGAAGACCTCCTACACCGACACCCGCGCGGCCGACCTCGCCTGGGCGCTGGGGCGCGACCCGCTGCCGGCGCTCGCCGTGCTCGATCTCGAACTCGCCGGAGCCAAGATGCAGTTGCGGCTGCTCGGCGCCTCCCACCAGGTCCTCCTCGAGGAGGAGGACCGCAGTTGCTCGGAGACCGTGGCCTGCATGCCCGGCAGCAGCACGCCGCTGCCGCTGGGCGTGTCCAAGCGCGTCGGCGAGTGGGAGTACGAGTTCGCGGCGCGCGTCGAGACCCTCACCCGGGGCTCGTTCGCGGGCCGCGCCCAGGAGTTGCTCGCGCTCGTCGCCGACCATCCGCACGGCCTCGCGGGGACCTTCCCCGGCTCGCCGCACGCCTTCACGGCGATGCTGGCGCAGCGCCACGAGGGCCAGGTGCGGTGGCGCACCTGGCACGCGTACCCGCAGGAAGGGCAGCTGGTGGTGACCCGGACGCAGATCGGGGCCCGTATGCCCGCTTCGCTCTGACGCGCCGTACACATGCCTCAGGTGCACTCGTGTGGGTGACAGGCGGCGATAGGTGTGTGACGTAGCGTTACCGACATGATCGACCCGCCCGTGACCATGCCCCTGCCTCCCAAGCGGGCGGCGCGGCTGCCCGTGCGGCCGGGCGCGGTGCGGTACCCGGTCCTGGCGGTGGTCTTCGTGTGCGCCGCCTGCGGACTGGTCTACGAGCTCGAACTGGTGGCACTCGCCTCGTACTTGATCGGCGACTCGGTCACGCAGGCGTCCGTCGTGCTGTCCGTCATGGTCTTCGCGATGGGCGTCGGCTCGCTGCTCGCCAAACGGCTGCGCTGCCGCGCGGCGGTCGGCTTCGGACTGGTCGAGGGCGGTCTGGCGCTGATCGGCGGCTGCTCGGCGATGGTGCTGTACGCGGCCTTCGCCTGGCTCGGCGAGTCGCGGTACGTGCTGGTGGCCTTCTCGCTGGCCATCGGCGTGCTGATCGGCGCGGAGATCCCGCTGCTCATGTCGCTCATCCAGCGCGCGGAGTCGACCCGCGGGCAGGGCGCGGCCGGTGGGGGCGGCGGGGGCGAGGGCCTTGGCGGGGCCGAGGGTTCTAGCGATGGCGAGGATTCTGGCGACGGCGAGGGTTCCGGCGGGGACGAGGGCCGGGGCGGGGCCGGGCGGCGGGAGGGGCAGGACGCCGCCGGGACCGTCGCCGACCTGTTCGCCGCCGACTACGTCGGCGCGCTCGTCGGCGGACTCGCCTTCCCCTTCCTGCTGCTGCCCTGGCTCGGCCAGCTCACCGGCGCGCTGGTCACCGGCGCCGTGAACGCCGTGGCGGGCGGCGGCCTCGTGCTCTGGCTGTTCCGGCACGACCTGACGACCCGCTCGCGGACCCTGCTCATCGGCGCCAACGTCACCGTGCTCGCCGTCCTCGCCACCGCGACCCTCCTCGTCGACGACTTCGAGGAGGCGGCGCGCCGCGCGGTCTACGGCGACAGCATCCGGGTCGCCGTCCACACCGACCTCCAGGAAGTGGTGGTGACCGGCGAACAGGGCGGCCCGCCCGACCTGTTCCTGAACGGCCGGCTCCGGGTCGGCGGCCAGGACGAGTACCGGTACCACGAGGCGCTGGTCCACCCGGCGATGAACGGGCCGCACGCGCGCGTGCTGATCCTCGGCGGCGGCGACGGGCTCGCCGCCCGCGAGGTGCTGCGCTACCCGGACGTCCGCGCGGTCACCGTCGTCGAGCTCGACCCCGGCGTCGTCCGGCTCGCCCGCACCGACCCGGACCTCGCCGCGCTCAACGGCAACGCCTTCGGCGACCCGCGCGTGACCGTCGTCCACGGAGACGCCTTCACCTGGCTGCGCCGGTCCCGGCCCGTGCAGGAACGGTACGACGTGGTGATCTCCGACCTTCCCGACCCCGGCATCACCCCCAGCGCCAAGCTCTACTCGGAGGAGTTCTACGGACTCGCCGCCGGGGCGCTCAGCGACGTCGGGCGGCTCGTGGTGCACGCCGGATCGGCCGCCGCCCGCCCCCGTACGTACTGGACGGTCGACGCGACCCTCCGGGCGGCGGGCTTCGCCACCCGCCCGTACGGCTTCGACGGCCGCGCCTCCGGTCTGACCGGCGGGCCCGACCGGGCGGGCCGCTCCACCGCCGCCGCGCCCGGCGAGGGGGAGTGGGGCTTCCTGCTCGCCGCGCCCGGTCCGAGCCCGCCCGTGCTGGGCCTCGACGCCACCGCACCCCGGCTCCGTTCGCTGACCACGGGCACCCTGACCGAGGGCGTGAGCCGCGTGGAGCGCACCCGTACGGACACGGCGACCGGCCTGCCGCCCTCGACGCTCGTGCACCCGCGCTACTGAGGGGGATCCGGTGAAGGGCGAGCCGATGGGGTGCGAACAGGCGACGGGCGGGCCGGGCCTGAGTAGGCTCGGCTTCCATGGAGCATGAGGTGTTCGTCCCGGTCCCGGCCGAGGTCCTGCGCGCCACGCTGAAGGACCCCGCCCGGGTGGCGCGCTGCATCCCCGGCTTCCAGCGGGACGCCGACGGGGAGGGCGGCCCGCTCGCCGGCCGGCTGAGGATCCGCGTCGCCGGCAACACCATCACCTACCGGGGCGCCCTGCGGATCGCCGCGCGCGGCGGTCGCTTCGCCGTCGAGGGCGAGGGCATCGAGGTCCGCGGCAAGGGCACCGCGGCGCTCACGCTGGCCCTCACGCTCACCCCGGTGGCCGACGGCACCACGATCGCCTTCAGCGGCGCGGTCACGGCGGCCGGCCGGCTCGCCGACGCCGGCACGGAGGCCAGGACCACGGCGGGCGCCCGCCTGCTCGACCGCTTCGCGGAGGCCCTGTCCGCGGTCGCGGACGTGGAGGCGGAGGTCGCGGCGGAGCAGGCGGCCGAGGCCAGGGCCGAAGCGGCGGAGGCGGCGGAGGCCGCGCGCGCGGCGGCCGCCGGCCGGGCGGCGCGGGCGGGCGCCGACGCGGACGCCGCTGTTTCCGCCGCCGGAAACGACGCCGCCGCCGGAAACGACGCCGCCGCCGGAAGCGACGCCGACGGTGAGAGTGGTGCCGACGGTGACAGCGAAGCCAACGGTGACAGCGATGCCGCCGGTGACAGCGATGACGCCGGTGACAGCGATGACGACGGCGTCGACGACGGTGTGGAGGAGCCCGGCCGTTCCTCCGTGTTCGACGCGCCGGTGCCCCCGCCGTCCCTGGACCCGCGCGCCGACGAGGAATTCGACCGCGACGAGCGGTCCGACCGCGACGAGGACGTCGACCGCGTCGGTGCCGACGGCGTCGACGCCGGCGACCTCGACGGCGAGGACCTCGACGCGGTGGAGGAGATCCCCGGGGCGACGGACGAGACCCGGGCCGGGACCGGCGACTTCGCGGGCGCCGCCGCCCAGCCCGCCGAGGCCGCGCACGCCCGGCGGACCATGATCGGACGCAGCGCGGAGGAGGTCGACCACGCCCCGCCGCGCGGACGCTACGCGCCGGTCCCGGCAGCCGAGGCCTCCGGCGCCTCCGCGACCCTGCGCTGGATCGCCCCCGCGGCGGCGCTCGCCCTCGCCTCGGCCGTCGTCGTCACCCGCGTGATGCGCCGCCGCCGCTGACCGCCCGCCGTCTCGGCGACAGACCCCCTAGGCTCGGGGGCGTGAGCAATCTGACGCGACTGACGGCCGGTGACGCCGAGTTGACCATCGATCCGGAGCACGGCTGCCGGATCGACAGCCTTCGTATCGGAGGCACCGAGGTGCTGCTCCAGGGAGCGCGCCACGGCTGCTTCGTGATGGCGCCGTGGGCGGGCCGGACCGGAAACGGGCGCTTCCGCAACGGAGGCGAGGTCCACCAGCTGCCCATCAGCGAGCACGCGGCCCCGCACGCGCTGCACGGCACGGTCCGTGACGTCCCGTGGAAAACGGCCCACGCCACCGGGACGACGGCCGCCTTCGTCACCGACCTCGCCGACCCCTGGCCGTACACCGGCAAGGTCACCCACACCGTCGAACTGACCGAGGACTCCCTCACCCTCCGGCTGGGCGTCGAGACCCTCGCGGACTCCTTTCCGGCACAGGTCGGCTGGCACCCCTGGTTCCGGAGGACGCTCGACGGGCCGGACGGCCCGGACGGACCGGCCGGTCCCGAGGTCGAGCTCGGTTTCCGTCCTGCCTGGCAGGAGGAGCGCGGCGAGGACCACCTCCCCACCGGCCGCCGGATCGACCCCCTGCCCCGGCCCTGGGACGACTGCTTCGGCATGCCGGACGGCGTCGACGTCACCCTCACCTGGCCGGGCCGGCTGGAGCTGCGCGTCACCAGCCGCGCCGAGTGGGTCGTGATCTACGACGAGCCCGCCGACGCCGTCTGCGTCGAGCCGCAGACCGGCCCGCCGAACGGCCTCAACACCCACCCGCGGCTGGTCACCCCGATCGACCCGCTGGAGGCCGCGACCACCTGGAGCTGGCGCGGTCTGTGAGCGGGCGGGCTTTAAGCTCGTGAGCATGACTGACGTACGCGCTGAGCTGCTCCAGCAGATCAAGGACAAGGCCGTGGTGCACGGCAAGGTGACCCTCTCGTCGGGTCTTGAGGCCGACTACTACGTCGATCTGCGCCGGATCACGCTCGACGGTGCGGCCGCGCCGCTCGTCGGCCAGGTCATGCTCGAACTGACCGAGGACCTGGACTTCGACGCGGTCGGCGGTCTGACCCTGGGCGCCGACCCGGTCGCGACCTCGATGCTGCACGCCTCCGCCGCGCGCGGCAAGCGCCTGGACGCCTTCGTGGTCCGCAAGGCCGCCAAGGCGCACGGCATGCAGCGCCAGGTCGAGGGCCCGGACATCAAGGGCCGCCGGGTCCTGATCGTCGAGGACACCTCGACGACCGGCGGCTCGCCGCTGACCGCCGTCGAGGCGGCGCGCGCGGCGGGCGCCGAGGTCGTGGCCGTCGCGACGATCGTCGACCGGGCCACGGGCGCCGGCGAGAAGATCAGCACGACGGCCGGGGTGCCGTACCTCTCCGCGTTCGCGCTGGACGAGCTCGGCCTGGCGTAGTCATCGGAGGTATCGCCCCGAAGTCGTGACCTGGGTCCCGGGCCTCGTATGAGACCCTCCTGACCTGCTGTTTTTCCGAAGGGCGGGGTGTTTCACGTGAAACACCCCGCCCTTCGCCGTGCCGGGCCTGTGGGAGCCCGGACAAGAGTCTGGAAGGATGGGGGCGACGATGACGTCGCCCCCCAGGTCAGGGACAGCAACGCACACACCCGCACATCACAAGGAGCGGACGAATGCCCATCGCAACCCCCGAGGTCTACAACGAGATGCTCGACCGGGCGAAGGCAGGCAAGTTCGCCTACCCGGCCATCAACGTCACCTCGTCGCAGACGCTCCACGCCGCCCTGCGCGGCTTCGCGGAGGCCGAGAGCGACGGCATCATCCAGATCTCGACCGGTGGCGCCGAGTTCCTGGGCGGCCAGCACAACAAGGACATGGTCACGGGCGCCGTCGCCCTGGCCGAGTTCGCGCACATCGTCGCCGCGAAGTACGACATCACGGTCGCGCTGCACACGGACCACTGCCCCAAGGACAAGCTGGACGGCTACGTCCGTCCGCTGCTCGACATCTCCGCCGAGCGCGTCAAGGCCGGCCGCAACCCGCTGTTCCAGTCGCACATGTGGGACGGCTCCGCCGAGACCCTCGCCGACAACCTGGCCATCGGCCAGGAGCTGCTCGCCAAGGCCGCCGCCGCCAAGATCATCCTCGAGGTCGAGATCACCCCGACCGGTGGCGAGGAGGACGGCGTCAGCCACGAGATCAACGACGAGCTGTACACCTCCGTCGACGACGCCATCCGCACCGCCGAGGCCCTGGGCCTGGGCGAGAAGGGCCGCTACCTGCTGGCCGCGTCCTTCGGCAACGTCCACGGCGTCTACAAGCCGGGCAACGTCGTGCTGCGCCCCGAGCTGCTCAAGGACCTCCAGGCGGGCGTCGCCGAGAAGTTCGGCAAGGCCTCCCCGTTCGACTTCGTCTTCCACGGCGGCTCCGGCTCGACCGCGGAGGAGATCGCCACCGCCCTCGAGAACGGCGTGGTGAAGATGAACCTCGACACCGACACGCAGTACGCCTTCACGCGTCCGGTGGCGGACCACATGTTCAAGAACTACGACGGTGTCCTGAAGGTCGACGGCGAGGTCGGCAAGAAGTCCACCTACGACCCGCGCACCTGGGGCAAGCTCGCCGAGGCCGGCATGGCCACGCGTGTCGTCGAGGCGTGCGCGGCGCTGCGCTCGGCCGGCACCAAGCTGAAGTAAGCGCTCTGCAGGACGGAGGGCCCGGCGCCACGAGGACGGCGCCGGGCCCTTCGCCGTACCCGTTTCGGTCCGCGCGGCCGGCCCCGTTTCCCCGTCCGCGCTCCTGCTCCCTCTCTGGAGGTACGACCCGTGGTGTTCGACTTCGACCGCGCCATAGACCGGCGCGGGACGGCATCGGTCCAGTGGGACGGTCTCGCCGACCGGCTCGGCGTCCCCGACCTGGTGCCCTTCACCGTCTCCGACATGGACTTCGCCTCCCCGCCGGCCGTGCTCGGCGCGCTGCGCGAGCGGATCGACCACGGCGTGTTCGGCTACACCGACTGGCGCCTCGGCGAGTTCCGCGAGGCCGTACGGGACTGGTACGCGAGCCGCCACGGCACCGCCGTCGACCCCGAGGCGATGGTCTACGCGCCCTCCGTGCTCAGCCAGCTCTCCCAGCTCCTCCACATGTGGACGGAGCCCGGCGACGGCGTCGTCGTCCACACACCCACCTACGACGGCTTCCGCAAGGTGGTCACCGGCCTCGGCCGTGAACTGCGCGGCGTCCCCGTCGGCGACCCCGACGCCCTGGAGCGGGAGCTCGCCCGGCCCGGCAGCCGGATGCTGCTGCTCTGTTCCCCGCACAACCCGACCGGCCGGGTGTGGCGCGAGGAGGAGCTGAAGGAGTTCGCGCGGCTCGCCGAGCGGCACGGCGCCGCCGTCGTCAGCGACGAGATCCACGCCGACCTCACCGCCGAGGGCCACCGCCACATCCCGTGGACGGCCGTCGCCGAGCCGGGGCGGGGCCGGCGCTGGGCGCTCGTCACCTCCGGCAGCAAGACGTTCAACTTTCCCGCCCTCTCCGGCTCGTACGGCTTCCTCGGCGACCCGGACGAACGGGCCGCGTTCGTCCGGCGCATGGAGACCGGCGAGGGCCTGGCCTCCCCGGCGGTGCTCTCCCTCACCGCGCACGTCGCCGCCTACCGGCACGGCGCACCCTGGCTGGACGCGCTGCGCGGCTACGTCGCCGACACCATGGCCCTGGTCCGGGAGCGGCTCGCCACCGGCCTCCCCGACGTCCACTGGACCCCGCCGCAGGCCGGCTACCTTGCCTGGATCGACCTGCGTCCGCTGGGCCTCGACGAGGCGGCGCTCCAGGAAGAGCTGGTGACCGCCGAGAAGGTCGCGATCATGCCGGGCAGCGTCTACGGCACCCCGGGCTTCGTCCGCCTCAACCTGGGCTGCCCGCGCGCCAAGGCCGACCGTGGAGTGTCCGCGCTGGTGAGCGCGGCGAGGCGGCTGCGGGGCTGAGGCCTCGGGGCCGGGACGGCGGATACGGGGCCGGTGCCGACCGGGGGTGGCTGCCGTGGGGGCCGGTGGGGGCCGTGCGCCCGACGGCCGCGGCGCCGGGGCGGCGCGTCCGGCCCGGGCGTCACCGGTCGGCAGCGGCTGCGGGGGCGGCCGGTTCGCGGGACCATGCAGGCATGACCGACTCGGCGGGCGCGGCATCGGTACCGGCACCGGGCCCGGGCATCCGGCTGGCATCGGCGACCGGGCGGTGGGTGGTCCTCACGACCGTCCTCGGCTCGGGGATGGCGCTGCTCGACTCCACCGTCGTCAACGTGGCCCTGCCCCACATCGGCGACGACCTGAACGCCGACCTGGCCGCTCTGCAGTGGACCGTCAACGCCTACATGCTCACCCTCGCGGGCCTGATCCTGCTCGGCGGATCGCTCGGCGACCGCTACGGACGGCGCCGGGTCTTCGTGATCGGCGTGGTGTGGTTCGCGATCGCCTCGCTGCTGTGCGGGCTCGCCCCGAACGCCGGCGTGCTCGTCGCCGCCCGCGCCCTCCAGGGCGTCGGTGGGGCGCTCCTGACGCCCGGCTCGCTGGCGCTGATCCAGTCGAGCTTCCACGAGGACGACCGGGCGCGGGCGGTCGGCCTGTGGTCGGGCTTCGGCGGCGTGGGCGCGGCGGTCGGCCCGTTCGTCGGCGGCTGGCTGGTGGACGGGCCCGGCTGGCGGTGGGTGTTCCTGCTGAACGTTCCGCTCGCGCTGGTCTGCGTGCCCGTGGCCCTGCGGCACGTCCCGGAGTCCCGGGACTCGACGGCGCGCGGCCGCTTCGACGTACTCGGCGCGGTCCTGGGGGCGGCGGCGCTCGGGCTCGTCACGTACGCGCTGATCGCGGCGACCTGGTGGCCGGGCGTGGCGGGTGCGGCGGTCGGCGCGGGGTTCGTGGTGGTGGAGCGGCGCCGTGGCGAGGACGCGATGATGCCGCTGTCGATCTTCGGCTCGCGGACGTTCACCGCGGTGAACGTGGTGACGCTGTGCGTGTACGCGGCGTTCAGCGGCTTCTTCTTCCTGGCCGCGCTCCAGCTGCAGGTGGTCTCCGGCTACTCGGCGCTCGCCGCCGGAACGGCGCTGCTGCCGACGACCGTCCTGATGCTGCTGCTGTCGGCGAAGTCCGGCGAGCTGGGCGAGAAGACCGGGCCGCGGCTGCCGCTGACCGTGGGGCCGCTGGTGTGCGCGGCGGGGATGCTGCTGATGCTGCGGGCCGGCGAGGACGCCTCCTACCTGACGGACGTGCTGCCCGCGATGCTGGTGCTCGGGCTCGGCATGACGACCCTGGTGGCCCCGCTCACCGCGACCGTGCTGGCTTCCGTGGACGTCTCCCGGGCGGGCCTGGCCAGCGGCATCAACAACGCGGCGGCCCGGGCGGCGGGCCTGATCGCGGTCGCCGCGCTGCCGCTGCTCGTGGGCATGGGCCCGGAGGCGTACCGTTCGGCGGCGGAGTTCGGGGCGACCTTCCGGCGGGCGATGCCGATTCTCGCGGGCGTCCTGGTGGCGGGCGCGGTCCTGGCCTGGTTCACCCTGCGCGCCCCGGCCCACGCGGACTGCCACCCCGGCTGCAAGGTCCACTGCGGCGTGACGGCGCCGCCGCTGGACCCGGGGAGCACGGCGGAGAGGGCCGGCCGGGGCGAGGGGACGGCCGGGCGGCGGGAGGAGAAGCCCCCGGGAACGGGCGGCGGAAGGCGGGATCCGGAGGACAGCTCCTGAGCCTGAGGCAGACTGGCCCCATGGCCATCCACGAGAACCTGCTGGGGGGACCGTCCCCCACCCACCTGCCCGACGACCCGGAGCCGCGTGAGCTCCTGGCGAGCGGGGCCGCGCCGGCCGACGTCGCGGCGAAGTACCCGACCTCCTCGCTCGTGTGGGCGCAGCTCGCCGACGACGCGTACGAGAGCGGCCGGGTGATCGAGTCCTACGCCTACGCCCGCACCGGCTACCACCGGGGCCTCGACGCCCTGCGGCGCAACGGCTGGAAGGGCCACGGCCCGGTGCCGTGGGAGCACGAGCCGAACCGCGGCTTCCTGCGGGCGCTGCACGCGCTGGCCCGCGCGGCCGGCGAGATCGGCGAGAAGGACGAGCACGAGCGCTGCACGACGTTCCTGCGCGACTCGTCGGCGACGGCGGCCGACACCCTGGGCTGACGCCCGGCCCCGGCCGCCCCGCCCGCAGGCCCCAGGGGCGCCGTGCCCGTGACCGTACGTGACCCGTACGGGACGCACCGCGCCCCTGACCGGCCCTTGTGCACCCATGCTGTAACAGCCGCCCGCGAGTGTTCGAGCGCGTTCGAGTCGGTGGAATACGATCCACCGGACCGCACACCGAGCCGTCGGCGCGCCGAGGCCCAGTCTTCCTCGCCCCACCCCGACGCACGCAGGGGAGAAGTCTGTCTTGGGCAAGCGTGCCGCGCAGCAGAGCCGCCGCCGACGCAGGACGGGGAGACGGCGGGGCCGGGGCCGGCTCGTACCGCCGGTGCTCGCGCTCGCCCTCGTGTCGCTGGGCTGCGGAGCCGCACTCGCCCACTACGAGGGGCGGTGGGACGGGCTCGCCGCCGCGCCGCCGGAGCCGGTGACGGCCCCGCCCACCACGGCGGAGGCCCCGACCGCGACGACGACCGCGAAGCCCCCGCCCCCGCCCGCGCCGAAGCCCCCGCCGAAGAGGCCGGCGCAGAAGCCGAAGCCCGAGGCTTCCCCGGAGAAGACGGACGTGCCCCGCTCCGGCCCCGGCACCTTCACCACCGCCCGGGCCGTCGGCGAGCCCGTCGGCGCCGGCGGGCAGCTGCGCCGCTACCGCGTGCAGGTCGAGGACGGCGTCGATGTCTCCGCCAAGGAGGCCGCCGCCGAGATCGAACGGATCCTGGCCCACCCGCGCGGCTGGGCCGCGCACGGCCGCGGGCGCTTCCAGCTGGTCACCGACGACGCCGACTTCGTCATCCGGATCGCCACGCCGGACACGGCGGACAAGCTCTGCGCCGCCCACGGCATGGACACCCGCGGCGAGCTGAACTGCGAGACCACCGAGGGCGTCGTCGTGAACCTCAGGCGCTGGATGCTCGGCTCGCCGACCTTCGCCGGCCCGCCCCACGAGTACCGCCACCTGATCATCAACCACGAGGTCGGGCACGAGATCGGCATCCGGCAGCACATGGGCTGCCCGGGCCAGGGCAGGCCCGCGCCGGTCATGATGCAGCAGATCAAGGGCCTGAAGGGGTGTCGTTCGAACGCGTATCCGTATGACGAAGAAGGGATCTACATCGAGGGCCCGCTCGTGTCATGATGCGCGTGGGCGGCGTGCGCCGAAGCGGGTCGCCCGAGGGGACCGGGGCTCCGTCGTCACACGAAAGGAGCGGACCGCTACCCGGTAGTTCGTATCGAGGAGACAGAAATGTCGACCTTTCCAGGTTCTCCCGATGCCTCCGGAGCCGGTGCGGTCAACGACGCGCCGAACCTCGACTTCGCGGGCACCACGCCGTACGAGGACTACGTCCAGGCGGACGTCCTCACCCACCTCCAGCACCTCCGCTCGGACGACCCCGGCGAGATGGTCTTCCTGGTCACCACCCAGGTCATGGAGCTGTGGTTCACGGTGATCGTCCACGAGTGGGAGACCGCGAGCCACGCACTGCGCCGCGACGACCTGCCCGTCGCCATGGACGCGCTCAAGCGCTCCGTCCGCGAGCTGGAGGCGCTCAACCACTCCTGGCGTCCGCTGGCCCAGCTCACTCCCGCCCAGTTCAACGCCTACCGCGGCGCCCTCGGCGAGGGCTCCGGCTTCCAGTCGGCGATGTACCGGCGCATGGAGTTCCTGCTCGGCGAGAAGTCGGCGTCCATGCTGGTGCCGCACCGCGGCGCCCCCCGCGTCCACGCCGAGCTCGAGAAGGCGCTCCAGGAGCCCAGCCTGTACGACGAGACGCTGCGGCTGCTCGCCCGGCGCGGCCTGCCCGTCCCGGCCGAGGTCCTCGGCCGTGACCTCGCACTGCGCTACGAGCCCTCCGCGGAGGTCGAGCGGATCTGGGCCGGGATCTACGCCGACCCCGACCAGAACGGCGAACTCGTGCGCCTCGGCGAGGCCCTGAGCGACGTCGCCGAACTGGTGTGGCGCTGGCGCAACGACCACCTGGTCGCCACCCGGCGCGCCATGGGTGCCAAGACCGGCACCGGAGGCTCCGCGGGCGTCGCCTGGCTGGAGAAGCGCGCGCAGAAGAACGTGTTCCCCGAGCTGTGGACGGCGCGCAGCCATGTCTGAGCCCACCACCGCCACCGCGGCCGCATCCGCCTCCGTCTCCGCCTCCGCCGCGGACCTCGCGGCACGCGCCCGCGCACTCGACGCCGCCGACGAACTCGGCAAGCACCGCGAGAAGTTCGCCCTCGGCGGCGGCTCCGGCCAGGAGGACGCCGGCGTCTACCTGGACGGCAACTCGCTGGGCGCGCTGCCCGCGCACGTCCCCGCCCGCCTGGCCGACGTCGTCGCCCGCCAGTGGGGCGAGCTGCGCATCCGCTCCTGGGACGAGTCCGGCTGGTGGACCGCGCCCGAGCGGATCGGCGACCGGATCGCCCCGCTCGTCGGCGCCGCCGAGGGCCAGATCGTGGTCGGCGACTCGACCAGCGTGAACGTCTTCAAGGCGGTCGTCGCCGCCACCCGTCTCGCGGACGGGGGACGCGACGAGATCCTCGTCGACGCGACGACCTTTCCCACGGACGGGTACATCGCCGAGTCCGCGGCGCGCCTCACGGGTCACCGGATCGTGCCGCTCGACCCGGCCGGGATACCCGGCGCGGTCACCGACCGCACGGCGCTCGCCCTGGTCAACCACGTCGACTACCGCAGCGGCCGGCTCCAGGACCTGCCCGGCATCACCGCCGCCCTCCACGAGGCCGGCGCGCTCGCCGTCTGGGACCTGTGCCACAGCGCCGGCGCCCTGCCGGTCGGCCTCGACGCGCACGGCGTGGACCTGGCCGTCGGCTGCACGTACAAGTACCTCAACGGCGGCCCCGGCGCGCCCGCGTACCTGTACGTCGCCGAGCGCCACCAGGACCGCTTCGACTCGCCGCTGCCCGGCTGGAACTCGCACGCCGACCCGTTCGGCATGACCCCGGGCTACCGGGCCGCCGACGGCGCCGCGCGGGGCCGGGTCGGCACGCCCGACATCCTGTCCATGCTGGCCCTGGAGGCCGCGCTCGACGTGTGGGACGGCGTCCGGATCGAGGACGTACGGGCCAAGTCCCTCGCCCTCACGGACTTCTTCCTGGAGTGCGTCCGGGCGTACGCCCCCGGGGGCCGCGTCACGGCGGTCACGCCCGAGGCGCACGCGGAGCGGGGCAGCCAGGTCGCGCTGCGCTGCGCCGAGGCACCGGCCGTCATGGCGGAGCTGATCCGGCGGGGCGTCGTGGGCGACCTGCGCCGCCCCGACATCCTGCGCTTCGGCTTCACCCCGCTGTACGTGGGCTTCGCCGACGCGGAACGGGCGGCCCGCACCCTCGCGGACGTCCTCGCGGACATCCCTCCGGCAGGGGCCTGATCATCACCTGATCGCCTGATCTGCGGGGCCCGTACTCCTGGTACCGTCCCCGCAGGTCAGGCCGACGGGATCATCAATCGGCCCCGTCTGAGGAGAGGTTGGAAGCAGCATGCCGGACCCCGCCGCGCGCGACGCCGCCGAGGAAGCGTCGGCCTTCTCGCACCCGGCCGTCGACCCGGACGCCTCCGCCGCGTACGGCGCGCACCCCGACCAGGTCGTCGACTTCTACGCGCCGCGCGACGGCCGGACGAACGCGCCGCTGGTCATCGCCCTGCACGGCGGCGCCTGGCGGGCCCCGTACGACCGGCGGCACCTGACTCCTTTCGTGGACTTCCTGGCGCGGCGCGGCTTCGCCGTCGCCAGCGTCGAGTACCGGCGCGGCAGCGACATCCCGCGGCAGGGCGGCGCCGCCCCGGTGGCCGGCCGCTGGCCGGAGACCTTCGACGACGTCGCCGCCGCGATGGACGCGGTGCCCGAACTGGCCGCGGCACACCTGCCGCAGGCCGACGCGCGGCGCATCGTGCTCACCGGCCACTCCGCGGGCGGCCACCTCGCCCTGTGGGCCGCCGCCCGCCACGTCCTGCCCGCGGGCTCGCCCTGGCGCCTGCCGGCCCCGCCCGCCCTGCGCGGCGTCGTGGCGCTCGCCCCGATCGCGCACCTCGACCGCGCCGTCGAGCTCGGCGTGTGCGGCGACGCGGTCACCGAACTCCTCGGCGACGGCGACGACTTCGCGGCGCGCGCGCCGCACGCCGACCCGTCCCTGCTGCTGCCCACCGGCATCGCCACCACCGTCGTCCAGGGCCGCGACGACGTCGTCGTCCCGCCCGCCGTCGCCGAGTCCTACGCCGAGGCCGCCGCCAAGGCGGGCGAGACGGTCGGCTGCACGCTCCTGGAGGAGGTCGGCCACTTCCCCCTGATCGACCCGTCGGCCGACGCGTGCGCGGTGGTGGCGGAGGAGATCGCCCAGCTGGCCTGGTAGCCACCGGGCGGGCGCCGGGTAGTCCTCAAGACGGATCCCGGAGGATCCCCTTCGAGCCGGACGACCGGCTCGCGGTGCGGCCGTACCGTGGACGCGTGACTTCGACCCGGACCACCGAAACGAGCCGCAGCCCCGAGCTCCGCCTGACGCTGAAGGCGCTCGGCGGTCTGCGGGCCGACCTCGTCACCGACGCCTTCGCCTACCGCCCGCTGCCCCGCATGGACGTGACGCGCGGACCGCTCCGGATCCTCCCGGCGCGGATACGCGACGAATTCGGCGTGCTGCCGCACCTCGCCGTCGGCTTCCTCGCCCTGATCGTCTTCGCCCTCGGGGGCGAGGCGGCCCCCGACGCCTTCGGGCCGTTCACCGTCGTCTACGCCGGGGTGCCCGCGGCGATCGTGCTGCTCACCCTGATCCGGCCGGTGCTCGCCTTCTGGGCCTCGCTCGCCTCGACGCCGGTCCTCGGCCTCGTCGGCGGCTCCGACGACGGCTGGCCGTGGCCGCCGCACTTCTTCGCCATGCACCTCTTCGTCCTGGTCGTCGTCGCGATGCGCACCAGGCCGCGCACCGCCGGCTGGATGTGGCTGGTCACCGCGGGGTACGCGTTCTTCGTCCAGGTCTTCCTCCGGGTCGGCGCCGGCCCCAGCGACGCCGTGCCGCTGCTCTTCACCGCCGGCATCGCCCTCCTCCTCGTCACGACCTTCCAGGTACGCCGCGAGGCCGCCCGCGAGGTCACCGCCCAGCAGACCGTGACCGCCGTCGAACGCTCGAAGCGGACGCTCCTGGAGGAGCGCACCACCATCGCCCGCGAGCTGCACGACGTCGTCGCCCACCACATGTCGGTCGTCGCGATCCAGGCCGAGGCCGCGCCGTACCGGGTGGAGAACCCGCCGCCGGAGCTGGAGCAGGCCTTCGCCACCATCCGCGAGAACGCCGTCGCCGCGCTCACCGAGCTGCGCCGCGTCCTCGGGGTCGTACGGGCCGAGAACTACGAGGCGCCCGACGCGCCGCAGCCGACCCTCGCCGACCTGGACGGCCTGGTCGGCAACGTCCGCGAGGCCGGCCTCGACGTCACGAAGACCGTGACCGGCTCCGTACGGGAGCTGCCGCAGGGCGTCGAGCTCTCCGCGTACCGGATCGTGCAGGAGGCGCTGTCGAACGTGCTGCGCCACGCGCCCGGCGCCCCCGCCACGGTCGAGGTGTCGTACGTCCTCGGCGGCCTCGGCGTCCGCGTCGTCAACGGCCCGGCCCGCGGCCTGGTCAAGCCGTCGCCGGGAGCCGGCCACGGCATCACCGGCATGCGCGAGCGTGTCACGATGCTCGACGGCGAGATGACCGCCGGGACGACGGACGACGGCGGCTACGAGGTCGCGGTCTTCATCCCCGTGGCACGTGAGGAGGCCGCCGCATGACCGTCCGGGTGCTGATCGTCGACGACCAGATGATGGTCCGCGAGGGCTTCTCGGTGCTGCTCGGCGCGATGCCGGACATCGAGGTCGTCGGCGAGGCCGTCAACGGCCGCGAGGCGGTCTCCCAGGTCGCGGCGCTGCGCCCCGACGTGGTCCTCATGGACATCCGCATGCCGGAGATGAACGGCATCGACGCGACCCGCGAGATCGTCGCCGCCGACGCCGACGCGAAGGTGCTCGTCCTCACCACCTTCGACCTGGACGAGTACGTGTACCAGGCGCTGCGCGCCGGAGCCTCCGGCTTCCTCCTCAAGGACGCCTCGGCCCGGCAGCTCGCCGACGGCGTCCGGGTCGTCGCGGCCGGCGAGGCGCTGCTCGCGCCGACCGTCACCAAGCGGCTCATCACCGAGTTCGCCCGGTCGGCCGAGGTGTCGCCCAGCCGGCCCGCGACGGCGCAGGTCGGGGAGCTGACCGAGCGCGAGACGGAGGTCCTGGTGCTGATCGCGCAGGGCCTGTCGAACGCCGAGATCGCCGACCACCTCGTCGTCGCCGAGTCCACCATCAAGACCCATGTGAGCCGGATCCTGGTGAAGCTGGGCCTGCGCGACCGCACGCAGGCGGCGGTCTTCGCGTACGAGGCGAGACTGGTCCAGGTCGGCGGCTGACGGCGGGAGCGGGGGGCTCCCCGACGGCGGCCGCCGGGGGTAGCGTCCGGTCATGGACGCTGCCGACGCCGCCGATGCCGCCTTCGACCCTTGGTCCCCGGAGTTCGTCGCCGACCCGTATCCCGCCTACGAGCGGTTGCGCGCCACCGGCCGCGCCCACTGGTACGGGCCCACCCGCCAGTGGCTGGTCCCGCACCACGAGGACGTGTCGGCCCTCCTCCGCGACCGCCGCCTGGGCCGTACGTACACCCACCGGTTCACCCACGAGGAGTTCGGGCGGGAGGCGCCGGACGCCGCGCACGAGCCGTTCCACACCCTCAACGACCACGGGCTGCTCGACCTGGAGGGGGCCGACCACACCCGGATCCGGCGGCTGGTGTCGAAGGCGTTCACCCCGCGGACGGTCGAGAACCTGGCGCCGACGGTACGGCGGCTGGCCGCTGACCTGGTGGGACGCCTGGTCGCCGAGGGCGGCGGCGACCTGCTGTCCGGCGTCGCGGAGCCGCTGCCCGTCGCGGTGATCGCCGAGATGCTGGGCGTCCCCGAGGACGACGAGGAGCGGGGGCGGCTGCGGCCGTGGTCGGCGGACATCTGCGGGATGTTCGAGCTGAACCCGTCGGAGGAGACGGCCCGCCGCGCGGTCCGCGCCTCGATCGAGTTCTCCGACTACCTGCGGGAGCTGATCGCCCGGCGGCGGAAGGACCCGGGCGACGACCTGATCTCGGGCCTGGTGGGCGTGGCGGAGCTGACCGAGCAGGAGACGATCTCCACCTGTGTCCTGCTGCTGAACGCGGGCCACGAGGCGACCGTGAACACCACGGTGAACGGCATGCGGACGCTGCTCACCCACGGCGTGCGACCCGACCCGGACGATCCAGCGGCGTTGTCCACAGCTGTGGAAGAACTGCTGCGCTACGACACACCGCTCCAGATGTTCGAGCGCTGGGTCCTCGACGACATCGAGCTCGGCGGCGTCGTCATCCCGCGCGGCGCCGAGGTCGCCCTGCTCTTCGGCTCCGCCAACCGCGACCCCGCCCGCTTCGGCCCCACCGCCGGCCGGCTCGACCTCGGCCGCGCCGACAACCCCCACGTCAGCTTCGGCGCCGGCATCCACTACTGCCTCGGCGCCCCACTCGCCCGCCTGGAACTCCAGGCCGTCTTCGGCGAGTTGCTCCGGCAGGCGCCTGGGCTGCGACTGACGGCCGAGCCGGAGTGGAAGCCGGGCTACGTGATCCGGGGCTTCGAGGAGCTCCTCGTGGAGACGTGACGGGGACGCGCGCCCAGGAAGCTCAGCGAGCCGAGCCCGCCGAGGCACCCGGGTCCGCCGAGGACACCTGAGGCGGCGCGAGCCGTTCCAGGAACTCCCGCACGGCCGGATCGCCCGCCCGCAGCTCCTCGTACGGCCCGACGGGCCACACCGGACGTCCCTCGATCCACGGGACGAGGAACGGACCGCCCCCGGCCGCGGTCCCGGCTCTTGAGGTCCCGCCGCGCAGCTCCATGGCGCCGCTGGGGGCCGAGGGCAGCCCCGGCCACGTCCAGGTCCGCGGCCGGAGGCCGGGCGAGAAGAGGCGCAGCACCCCTTCCGGCAGGTCGTCCGCGGCGTTGTGGGCGCCGTCCCCGGCCGGGAAGACCAGCAGGACCGGGGTGCCGCCGTACGGGTCGGACAGCAGCGCGTACCGCCCGGGCACGGCCTCGGGCGACCGCGCCGCCTCGGCGAGGCGCAGGGCGGTACGGCGGCCGGTGGTGAGGAGGCGGTGGCCGGCGTGGAGGACGAGGCCGGCGCCGATCGCGACGACCGCGTACGTCTGGACGCTCGCGTCCTCCGGCCGGAGCAGCAGCGCCGCACAGCCGATCGCGAGGGTGACCAGGCCCGCGGCCGTCCTCGGCAGGTCCGCCACCCGGCGCAGCGAGCGCACCCGCCACCACGGCACGACGCGCACGTCGGCCTCGGGGCGGTGCCGGCCGGACCGTGGGACGGCCTGCCGCCCGGCGGCGGCGGTGAGCGTCGCGTACGTCAGCGGGGGACGGGCCGCGTCGTCGACGGGGCCGACCCGGGGAGCGGGCGGGTGCGTCACCGCGCCCGTCACCACGGGGGCCTCCGGCCCGCGCCGCAGCACCGCCCGCCGACGCGTGGTCCGCCGCACCTCCGGCCGTAGGGCGGAGCCCCGCGGCCGCATCGCCGCCGGCCGGTCGAGCAGCCCGGCGGCCGCCGCGAGACCGACGGCCCGGCGCCGGGTGTGGTGGCCCCGTACCGGTCTCGCCCAGACCAGCTCCGCGCCGCCGGGCGGGGCGAGCACGCCACCGCTGCCCGGGTCGCCGCACCACCACAGGACGGCGTCGGGGCCCGGCCGCACCCGCTCGTACCGCTGCCTCGTCGCCGCCACCACCAGCGGCCACGCCCGGCCCGCGTCGGGGTCGCTCAGGACGACGGTCGCGGGAGTCATGCCGCCGCGGACGACCGCCACGGCGGGATGCGCCGACCAGGGTCCCGCCGCCAGCGTCCGGCGCATCATCCGCGCGGTCCGCAGCGCGCCGAGGCCGACGAGCAGCATCAGCACTCCGGCGGTGCACAACCCGGCGGCCACGTCCCGCGCCCAGGTGCCGCCGCCGGCCCCGGGACCACCGGCCCCGGGAACGCCGGGCAGCAGGCCGCCGGGCAGCAGGCCGAAGCCGAGGCCGAGCCCCACGAGGACCGCTCCCGCCGCCGTGCCCCACACCACCCGCCGCCGGTACCGCCCGAGCGCCCGCGCGGTCGCCTCCCGGCCCAGCGCACACTCCACCCCGGCCTCCACGGACCCCACCCCTCCGCCCCCGCCCTCTGCTCTCTGCCCTCACGGGCTCCCGGACGCCCGGCTTCCCGGACGCCCGGCTTCCTGGACGCCCGGTTTCCCCCGAGGCCCGTACGCCTGGATGCCCAGGCTCCACGCAGAGGCTAAGGCGTCAAGGGCGCTTCTCGGCGGGGGCCAGTTGCTCGGCGGGGGCCGGTTCCTCGGCGGGGCCGGTTCCTCGGCCGCCGCCCTACGACGCGTCCCGGCCGCCCTCGCGCGGAACCGTCAGCCCCCAGGCTCCCGTCCGGACCGTCCAGGTGCGCCGGCGCACCGGGCCCGAGACCGTCGTGTCGGCGCGGTAGCGGAAGTCGGGGCCGGCCACCGTCAGGGTGCGGGCCGTGGTGTGGACGGGCGGGGAGCCGGCGGGGAGCAGCGTCAGGCTGAGCGTGCCCGCCAGGGCGCGGGCGGTGAGGCCCGTGACCGGGGTGTCGAGGTCGGTGAGCAGCACGCCGTCCGCCTCGACCCGCAGCCGGTGGGTGCGGTCCGCCAGGGCCGTCGGAGCGGGCCTGACCAGGGTGCGGACCAGGGAGCGGCAGGTGCCCCAGACGCCCGCGGGGGCCGGGGCGACGTCAGGGCCGGCGGCGAGGGCGCGCGCCGCGGGCACGTCCAGGTGGTCGAGGACGACGCCGTCGCTGTCGTCCACGAGCAGGTCGAGCCGGCGCACGGTCCCGTCGAGGACGGCCCGGGACGCGGCGACGGTGCCCGGCGGCACACCGAGCGCGTGGGCCGTCGCCACCCGGTCGGGCGCACCGATCGGAACGAGCGAGAGCGTCCCGCCGACCGTCTCGCGCTCGCGGTGCAGCAGGGTCACCGCGCGGAGCAGCGCGCGGTCGTCACCGAGGACCACGGGGCGCCGGGAGCCGCGCCGGGCAAGGGCACGGGCGAATTCCTCGACGTCGTCCGGCAGGCAGATCTTCGCTTCCGCGCCCGCCGACAGCACATCTTTCGCGATCCGCACGGACTCGCCGTCACTTCGGCGGGCGACCGGGTCGATGATGACCAGCAGCTGGTCGTGAGCCGACACCTCGGTCCTTCCTCGGGTAGTCTCTTTGTGCAAGAGCCCCTTGCGCTATTGCGCCAGGGGCTTCGTCTATTCCGGGGCACACCGGTGAGGCGGCGTCGGCCCCCTGACCTTGGACATGCCCCGCCCGGAAGGGGTGTACGCCTGTGCCCGCACTTGTGCTGCTCGGTGCTCAGTGGGGTGACGAGGGCAAGGGAAAGGCCACCGACCTGCTCGGTGGGTCCGTTGACTATGTGGTGCGCTACCAGGGCGGCAACAACGCCGGCCACACGGTCGTCGTCGGCGACCAGAAGTACGCACTGCACCTTCTCCCTTCCGGAATCCTCTCCCCGGGGTGCACCCCGGTCATCGGAAACGGCGTCGTCGTCGACCCGGCGGTCCTGCTCTCCGAGCTGAGCGGGCTGAACGAGCGCGGCGTCGACACCTCGAAGCTGCTGATCAGCGGTAACGCCCATCTGATCACCCCGTACAACGTCACCCTCGACAAGGTGACGGAACGGTTCCTCGGTAAGCGCAAGATCGGCACCACCGGTCGCGGCATCGGCCCGACCTACGCCGACAAGATCAACCGCGTCGGCATCCGGGTCCAGGACCTCTACGACGAGTCGATCCTCACGCAGAAGGTCGAGGCGGCGCTGGAGGGCAAGAACCAGCTGCTCGCCAAGCTGTACAACCGCCGGGCGATCGACGCCGCGCAGATCGTCGAGGAGATGCTCCAGTACGCGGAGCAGATCAAGCCGTTCGTCGCTGACACGACCCTGATCCTGAACCAGGCGCTCGACGACGACAAGGTCGTGCTCTTCGAGGGCGGCCAGGGCACCCTGCTCGACGTCGACCACGGCACGTACCCCTTCGTCACCTCCTCGAACCCGACCGCCGGCGGTGCCTGCACCGGCGCGGGCGTCGGCCCGACGAAGATCTCCCGCGTCATCGGCATCCTGAAGGCGTACACGACCCGCGTCGGCGCGGGCCCGTTCCCGACGGAGCTCTTCGACGAGGACGGCGAGGCGCTGCGCCGCATCGGCGGCGAGCGCGGTGTCACCACCGGCCGTGACCGTCGCTGTGGCTGGTTCGACGCGGTCATCGCCCGCTACGCGACCCGTGTGAACGGCCTCACCGACTTCTTCCTCACCAAGCTCGACGTGCTGACCGGCTGGGAGCAGATCCCGGTCTGCGTCGCGTACGAGATCGACGGCAAGCGCGTCGAGGAGCTGCCGTACTCGCAGACCGACTTCCACCACGCGAAGCCGATCTACGAGATGCTGCCGGGCTGGTCCGAGGACATCACCAAGGCCAAGACCTTCGGCGACCTGCCGAAGAACGCCCAGGCGTACGTGAAGGCCCTGGAGGAGATGTCCGGCGCCCCGATCTCCGCGATCGGCGTGGGCCCGGGCCGCGACGAGACGATCGAGATCAACTCGTTCCTGTAGGCCGCCGCACGGCCTGTGGGTGAGGGGCCCGCGTACCGGCTCGACCGGAACGCGGGCCCTTTCTCGCCGCACGAGCCCGCGCACGGAACGCCCGCGCACGGAACGCCCGCGCATCGGATCGGCCGCGTACGGATGGGCCGCGTACGGATGGGCCGCGTGCGGAACGGCCGGTTCCGAGAAAGGCTTGTTCGCGCCTTGTCCGGAGGTGAGCGCCTCCGCTTGTCTCGTCGTCTCATCGCACTCTGACCTCAGGGGACACCATGACGACACCCGACAGGCCGTCGACGCCGCCTTCACCACCACCACCGCCTCCGTCCGTCCCGCCGCAGCCCTCGCCCGCGGCGGCGAGCCCCGCGGCGACAGCCGCGACGGCGGCGGCGAAACCGGCGGCACCGCCGACGGTCTTCAGCGGCGTGGACGTGGTCATCAGCAAGCGGCTGTTATGGGTCGGCGGCGCGGTCTATCCGTTGCACAACATCGCCCGCGTCCACACCTTCATGCTCCACCCGCGCCGGGCCGAGGCCGTACGGCGCTTCGTGAAGCGCACGGCCCTGACGCTCATCGTGGCCATGGCCTTCACGTTCTTCACCGGCCTCGCCTCCTTCGGCACGCAGTCGGACCTCGGCGGACTGCTCACCTTCATCTGGCTGGCCGCGATCGGCGCCCTCATCTGGTTCCTGATCGACATGATCATGGTGCTGAGCGCCAAGTCGCACTACGTGCTCGCGGTCGAGTCCAACGGCCGGTCGACGGCGCTGGTCACCGCCCCGAACCCGGATACGCTCCACCGGCTCGTCCAGTCGATCGCCCACGCGATCGAGCACCCGGACACCGAGCTCCAGGTGCGGGTCGAGCGGCTGATGATCGGCAGCCCGAACAACTACTACTTCGGCGACACCGTGAACATGTACGGCGGTCAGGGCAACGTGGGGATGGCGGCATGACGAACGGCGGGAACCACTACTACGGCAACACCGTCAACATGCACGGCGGTTCGGGCAACACCGGCATGGTCTTCCACCAGGGCGCCGCCACCGGCGAGGACAGCGGCGCGGCGTCGGAAGAGCTGACCCGCGCGGTACGGGAACTCGTCCGCCTCCTGGAGGAGTTGCGGCCCCAGCTGTCGCCACAGGACGCGCAGGCCGTCGACGCGAGCCTCCCGGCGATCACCGGCGAGGAGGAGACCGAACCGGCGCAGCGCCGCCAGGCGCTGATGACGGTCATGGGCATCGCCTCGCTCGCCGAAACCCTCGGCCAGCCGGTGGCCACCGCGATCCGCGCCGTCCTGAGCCTCCTGGGCGGCTGACGGCCCCGGCCCCGGGCCCCGGTCGCCGCCCCCGCCGCCCGCGTTCAGTCGCGGACGAACTCCGCGGGTTCGCCGTCCGACGTCATCCCGTAGAGGTGCAGCAGCTCCTTGCCCTGGTAGCGCACGATGCGGAAGTTGCCGGAGCCGTTCTCGGCGCACTCGGGGTCCCAGGTCTCCGGATCGCGGATCTCGGGCCCGACGACGAGGAGGTTGCCGGCGCCGCCGACGACGGCGGTGGCGACGCAGCGCACGTCCTCGGAGGTGGTGTTCCCCTCCTTGTCGGTGCGGGGGAAGGACTGCTCGTAACGGACCAGGGGAGCGCCGACCGGACCCTGGGTGATGGTCAGGTGGTACGTGTAGCGGTCGGCCTCGGGCTGCGTGATCTGGTCCTCGGACTGCGTCCAGCCGCCGACGAGCGTGGCGGGGACGACGGCCGGACCGGCCGGGACCCGCTGGAAGGTCGTCTTCGCCACGCCGGAGCTCCACTCGACCACGTCGGTGGAGCGCAGCCGCAGGGTCTGGCGGGCGGCCGGCGTACAGCGCTGGGCGGGCACGCTCGCGGTGATCTCGGCCTCGCCGAGGACGAGCTCGCTCTCGGTCGCGGAGAGCACCGCGGCCCGGCCCATGCACAGCCGCTCCCCGGTGACATGGGTGTAGACGGCGGTACGGGCGCCCTCCGCACCCTGGGTGATCTCGATCCGGCTCGTCTCGTACGGGATGTCCGCCCTCCCCTTGAGCACGCCTTCCCAGGCGCCGATGAACGCGGCCGGCACGATCCCCGAGGGCCGCGCCCCGGTCGTCCCGCTGCCGCCGCGTCCCTTGCCGTTCTGCCCGCCGTCGTCACCGCCGGCACCGAGGCCGCCCAGCGGCCCGTAGACGTACGCGAGACCCGCGGCGGCCACGACGACGAGGGCACCGACGGCTGCGGCCAGGCCCCGACGGCGGCTCCTGGGCCCGGACCCGGACCCGGGCCCTGAACCGGCGGTCGGCGGCAGCGGGGTGGCGGGCGTCGGGTCACCCGCCTCGATGCCGCTCGCGCTCTCGGCCTCCAGCACCCGGGCGGCGTGCCGGCCGAGCCGCGCGAGGACCTCGGCGGGCAGCCAGGGGTCGGTGACCTGGAGGGTCTCGACGAGCTCGGTGGCCGAGGGCCGGGCCGCCGGGTCCTTCGCCAGGCAGGCCCGGATCAGCCCGGTGAGCTCGGGCGCGAGCCCCGTCAGCTCGGGCTCGTCGTTGGCGATGCGGAACATGGTGGCGTGCACGCCGCTGTCCGACCCGCCGAACGGCGAGTGCCCGGTCGCCGCGTACACGAGCACCGAACCCAGACAGAAGATGTCCGACGCCGGCGTCACCTTCTCGCCGCGCACCTGCTCCGGCGACATGAACCCGGGCGAGCCGACGACGGCGCCGGTGCTGGTCAGCCCGCCGTCGGTGACGGTGTCGAGGGCGCGGGCGATGCCGAAGTCGATGATCTGCGGACCGTCGACCGTCAGCAGCACGTTCGACGGCTTCAGGTCACGGTGCACCAGACCGGCGGCGTGGATGCTGGTGAGGGCGCGGGCGAGCCCGGAGGCGAGGGTGCGCACGCTTGCGGACGGCAGCGGCCCGTGGTCGTCGCCGACGACGGCCCGCAGCGAGGGCCCCGGAACGTAGCCGACGGCGACCCACGGCAACTCGGCCCCGGTGTCCGCGCCCAGCACCGGCGCGGTGCCGCTGCCGCCGACCCTCTCCAGGGCGGCGACCTCCCGGGCGAACCGGCGCCGGAACTCGTCCTGCGCGGCCAGCTCGGGGTGCACGACCTTCACCGCGACGGCGCGCCCGCCCGCCGAACGTGCCAGGTACACCCGGCCCATGCCGCCCACACCGAGCCGGCCGAGCAGCCGGAACGGCCCTATGGCGACCGGGTCTTCCGCGTTCAAGGGATCCACGTCGAAAGAGAATGCCAGACCGGTCGTCCTCGCTCGCGGCAGATCCACGGCCCGCACCGCGGATCCAAGGCCGCCCGCACCGCAGATCCACCGGCCCGTGACCTCCTCCCGCAGCCCTGACCCGCCCCCGCCCGATCCTCGCGCCGCCCGTACCCCTGCGCCGCCCGTGCCCAGTCCTCGCGCTGCCCGTGGCCCGTACCCCTGGCGCGCCGCCCGTACCCCTCCCCTTGCCCGTACCCGTGGCGCCGCCCATACCCCTCGCCCTGCCCGTACCCGTGGCGCCGCCCGTACCCGTGGCGCCGCCCGGTCCCCTCGCCCTGCCCGTACCCGTGGCGCCGCCCGGTCCCCTGGCGCCGCCCTGTGCCTCACGCGCCGCCGGCTCCCATGACCTCGACCGACCGCAGGGCGGCGCCCGCCCGTGTCCGGTGGGCCGGTGCGCCCGGTCGGCGTCTTGAGCCGGCCGGTCCCGTGACCGTGCCGGGGCCGTCGTCGGGCGCCAGGAGGGGCCCTGGTGTCGGGGTGTCACCCGTGCCTCCTTCAGCTGTTGCCGGGCGTGGCGGGCGTGGGTCTAATGGCCACGAGGGGGCTTCCGCAGGAGGAGAACCCCATGCGTGTCGTCGAAGTGACCGCCTTTGGCGGACCCGAGGTGCTGAGCATGGCCCGCCGTCCCGAACCGGAGGCCGGTCAGGTGCCCGGCAAGGTCCGGGTGCGGCTGAAGGCCGCCGGTGTGACCGTGGCGGACCTCCGGATCCGGGCCGGTCTGTACGTCGCCCAGATGGGCATGCTGCGTCCTCCGTTCGTCCTCGGCACCGACTTCGCGGGCCGCCTCCTCGACCCCGTGACCGGCCCGCAGGGCACCCTGCCCGCCGGCACCCCGGTGGCGGGCTTCGAGCCCTGGTACGCGGAGCTGACCGGTCAGGGCACCTACGCGGAGGTCATCTGGGCCGAGCCTGAGTGGCTGGCCCCCATCCCCGAGGACGTCGACTTCACCGCCGCGGCCTCGGTCCCGCTGGCTGCCCTCACCGCCGCCCAGGGCCTCGACCAGCTCGGTCTCCCGCCCGGCTCGACGCTGCTGGTCACCGGCGCCAGCGGCGTCGTGGGCCGCTTCGCGGTCCAGATGGCCGCCGGGGCCGGACTGGACGTGATCGCCGTCTCGTACGAGGGCGACGAGAGCGAACTGAAGCTCCTGGGCGCCAAGGAGTGCGTCCCCCGCGGCGAACCGGTGCACGTGCTCCGTGCCGTGGGAGAACTTGCCCCGGGCGGCGTGGACGGCATCTTCGACGGAGCCCTGGTCGGCACCCCGATGCTGGCCGCCCTCCAGAACGGCGGTGTCTTCGTGGCCATCGCCCCGGACCGCGTCCCCGTGACCGAGCGCGGTATCCGCGTCGAGTTCGACCGCGCCCGTCCGGACGCCGCCCGCCTGACGGAGATCCTGGAGAAGGTGGCCGCTCGTGAGCTGGTCACCCGCGTGGCGGACGTCCTCCCCCTGGAGGAGGCCGCGGAGGCCCACCGCCGCGCCGAGGCAGGCCGCCGGCCCGGCCGGATCGTCCTGATGATCTGAGCCGCTGCCCGCTCCTGTACCCGATGGAAGCGCCCAGGAGACCTGCGACGCTGCCAGTGTCACCCCCGCTCGGAACCCGGGCCTCGTGCTCGGGACCCGTGACCCGTAACCCGTAACCCATGACCCGTGACCCGGGACCAGGACCCGCGCTCGGGGCCGGCCCGGGACCCGTACGGAACGCGAATCCCAGCCCCTCGGGTTTCGAACTCCCGTTCCCCGGATTTCGTCAGGTGGTCAGTTCCGCGAGTGCCTCGTTCGCCCGGGTCGTCACCAGGGCGAGGACGCGGCCGGCGGCGGCGAGGTCCTCGGCGGGTATGCCACCCCAGACCCGGGCCGTGACGGGAGCGGTCTCGGCCGCGACGGAGGTGAGCAGCGCGCGGCCCGCGTCCGTGGGGAGGAGATGTGAGCCGTCCGCGACGAGCAGTCGCCGGTTCACCAGTTCGTCGAGTGTGGCGCGGGCGTCGGTCGGATCCGCCTTGAGGGAGGCCCGGACGCTCGCCACGAGCTGGTCCGGCGTCTGCGCGGTCTCGGCGGTGACCGCCGCGCGCAGGGCGATCTGCTGCTGGAAGGTGATGCCGTGCCCCGCCAGGACGTGCTCCAGGACGGCGCGGGCAGCGTAATGGGCGAGGCCGAGCGTGCGCGCGTCGGCAGCGGGAGCGGTGGTGACCTCGGACATGCTCGTTCACTCCTCTAACGTTCATCCAGCTAACGTTTGTGGCACTAACGACAGTAGATCGTTCGGGTCACTAACGCAAGGGGTAATCTGCACGGCATGAGCGAGCGCCCCGAGAATGCCGAAGGCAGCGAGAACGCCGCATCGGACGCGATCAGCGCGACGCGCGCCCTCGACGCGAGGTTTGCGGCGCATGCGGCCGACGCGGCGCGTGCGGCCGACGCCATGGACGAGGTGGACGAGCAGCAGACCCCCGGCCGGCTTCGCGGTCTGCCCAGCCGTCTGCTCGCGATGACCTCCGCCCGGGCGGATCGCATGGTCAGCGAACGCCTGGCCGCCGAGGACGCCCGCAAGTGGCACTACGCGGTCCTGGTCTCCCTCGACGAGTTCGGTCCGACCAGTCAGGCCGGCCTCAGCCGCCGCACCGGCATCTACCGCAGCGATCTCGTCTCCGTCATCAACGAATTGGAGCGGCGCGGCCAGGTCGCCCGCACTCCCGACCCGGACGACCGCCGCCGCAACGTCGTCACCCTCACTCCGCAGGGCCGCAGTCAGCTCGAACGCCTCGACGAGGTTCTCGCCGAGGCGCAGGAGGAGCTGATGGCGCCACTGTCCGTGGCAGAGCGCGCCCTTCTCGTGGGCCTGTTGGAGCGCATGCTCACCCGCTAGGACCGGCCGCGGGCCTACGCCTCGCGGGCCTACGCCTCGGGTGTCCGTGCCCGGGCCGGCCTGCGCCTCGGGAGTGCGTGCCCGGGCCGGCCTGCGCCTCGGGTGTCCGTGCCCGAGCCGGCCGCTGTCTCAGGTGTCCCTACCTCGCGGCCTGCGCCTCGCGGCCTACGCCTCGGGTGTCTGTGTCCGAGTCGGCGCAGGGAGGTCCGTGCTCACCGCGTCCAGCGCCCGCGAGAGTCGTTCCAGGACCCGGACCGTCTCCTCGAAGGCCTCCTGCCCGCCGAGTTCACGCATCAGTCGGGCCGCCAGTTCCGCGTGGCCCGGGTCGATGCGGCGCACGGCGGCACGGCCGGCGTCGGTCGGGGCGAGGAGCTTGGCGCGGCGGTGGGCCGGGTTGGGCTCGTAGACGGCCAGGCCCTCCCGTACGAGCAGGTCCGCGATCCGCTGCACGCTCTGGCGGGTGATCCCCATGACGCGGGCGATCCCGGCCACGGGCAGCGGCTCGGGCAGCACCGCGCCCAGGACCTGCCACCAGGCGGCGGTCAGGCCCGCCGGTTCGGCCAGCTTCTCGGAGACGGCGAGGAACTGGCCGTTGAGCCGGAAGACGCTCAGTGCCGTACGGGACAGGGCGGCCTGCTGTCGGCGGCTCATCCGTTCAGCTCGGCGAAGGCCGCCGGGTCCGAGTGGTGGAACAGGCGGTACCAGGCGTCCCGCTTCCCCTCGTACGCGCCGAGGCGGGCGAAGATCTCCCGTGCGAACGCGACCGGCTCGGTCGGCCCGGCCGTGATCAGATCGCCGTCCGTCACGGCGTCCGCCTCGACGTAGTGCTCGCTCCCCTTGTAGCCGGTGGCGGCCAGGTAGAACGAGGCGGCGCTGGTGTGCGGACGGTCGTCGAGCAGGCCCTCCTTCGCCAGACCCGCCGTGGCGCCGCAGATCGCGGCGACCGGCACGCCCGCGTCGAGGAAGGCGCGCGCCTTGGCGGTGAAGGGCGCGAGCTCGTCGCCCTCGTCGTACTTCTCCGCGCCGGGAAGGATCAGCAGGGCGCTGTCCGCCGGGTCGAGGTCGGCGAGGGCGAGATCGGGGACGAGCCGGATGCCGGCCAGGGTGGTGACGGGCTCCCCGGCGACCGTGCCGACCGTCCGGACGGTGAATCCGGCGCGGGCGAGCCAGGCGGTGGCGTGGCCCGTCTCCCAGTCGGCGAGCGTGTCGTAGACGGCCAGATGGACGGTCGTGCGGGCGGTGGTGGGAACGCTCGTACGGGCGGTGCTGGTCATGGCGGGCCTCCCCGGCTCGGTGGGGTCGTCTCCGACCCTCGGTGCGGAGGGTCGTCTCGACCCTCCGCAGGAGGGCCGTCGTGACCCTCCCTGTGACAGCAGACTGTCATGTCGACAGCATGCTGTCAATGTATCCGCCTCTCCCGGCAACCTGTCTCGTCCGCCCCGGTCTCGGTGGACAAGATGGCCATGGCCCGCCCCACCTGCGCTTCCTTACCCTCGGAGCCATGACCCCTCATGTCGCGACCCCTCAGGTCGAGCCCGATCCCCAGGCCGGCGCGGCCGTCAAGGCCGCCGACCGCGCGCACGTGTTCCACTCCTGGTCCGCCCAGGGCCTGATCGACCCGCTCGCCGTCGCCGGCGCCGAGGGCTCGTACTTCTGGGACTACGACGGCAACCGCTACCTCGACTTCACCAGCGGCCTCGTCTACACCAACATCGGCTACCAGCACCCCAAGGTCGTCGCGGCGATCCAGGAGCAGGCCGGGAAGCTCACGACCTTCGCGCCCGCCTTCGCCGTCGACGTCCGCTCCGAGGCCGCACGCCTCATCGCCGAGCGCACCCCCGGCGACCTCGACAAGATCTTCTTCACCAACGGCGGCGCCGAGGCCGTCGAGAACGCCGTCCGCATGGCCCGCCTGCACACGGGCCGCACGAAGCTGCTCTCGGCCTACCGCTCGTACCACGGCGCCACCTCCACCGCGATCAACCTGACCGGTGACCCGCGCCGCTGGGCCTCCGACACCGCGTCCGCCGGCGTGGTGCACTTCTGGGCGCCGTTCCTCTACCGCTCGCCGTTCTACGCCGCCACCGAGGCGGAGGAGTGCGCCCGCGCCCTCCGGCACCTCGAGGACACCATCGCCTTCGAGGGCCCGCAGACGATCGCCGCGATCATCCTCGAGACCGTCCCGGGCACCGCCGGCATCATGACCCCGCCGCCCGGCTACCTCGCCGGTGTCCGCGAGATCTGCGACAAGTACGGCATCGTCTTCATCCTCGACGAGGTCATGGCCGGCTTCGGCCGTACCGGCCGGTGGTTCGCCGCCGAGCACTTCGACGTCGTGCCCGACCTGCTGACCTTCGCCAAGGGCGTCAACTCCGGTTACGTGCCGCTCGGCGGCGTCGCCATCAGCGAGAAGATCGCCGCCACCTTCGAGACCCGCCCGTACCCCGGCGGCCTCACCTACTCCGGGCACCCGCTGGCCTGCGCCGCAGCCGTCGCCACCATCCAGGTGATGGAGGACGAGAAGGTCGTCGAGCACGCCGCCCACATCGGCGAGACCGTCCTCGGCCCCGGCCTGCGCGAGCTCGCCGAGCGCCACCCGTCCGTCGGCGAGGTGCGCGGTCTCGGTGTCTTCTGGGCGCTCGACCTGGTCAGGAACAAGGAGACCCGCGAGCCGCTGGTGCCGTACAACGCGGCGGGCGAGGCCAACGCTCCCATGGCCGCCTTCGCCGCCGCGGCGAAGAAGAACGGCCTGTGGCCCTTCGTGAACATGAACCGCACCCACGCGGTCCCCGCCTGCAACATCACCGAGGCGGAGGCGAAGGAGGGCCTGGCGGCCCTGGACGCGGCCCTGTCCGTCGCCGACGAGCACACCGTCTGAAACCGGCCCGGGGCGGGCGGGCCCAAGCCCGCGCCGCCCCCTCGCCCCGCGCACCGTTCCGCGTGACGTGGACGCTCCCTCCGCGCACCGTTCCGCGTGACGTGGACGCTCCCTCCGCGCACCACTCCGCGTGACCTGGCCGCTCCCCGCGTGGCCTGGACTAGGGTGTCCCGGAAGTCGTACGGAGGGGGCCGAGGAGTCCATGCCCGCGAGCGGAGCAGTCACCCGCAACACCCTTCGTCAGCAGATCGCGGACGCGCTGCGTGACGAGGTGCTCGCGGGGCGTCTCCAACCGGGCGAGGAGTTCACGGTCAAGCAGATCGCCGAGCAGTACGGCGTGTCCGCGACGCCGGTCCGTGAGGCCCTGGTCGACCTGTGCGCTCAGGGGCTCCTCGACTCCGACCAGCACCGCGGCTTCCGGGTGCACCAGTTCTCGGTGGACGACTACCGGGGCATGGTCGAGGCCCGGATGCTCGTCGTGGACGGCATCTTCCGCCGCCAGGCCCCGCGGACCGCGCCCGTCGACCCCGACGTCTCCGTCGGCGTCGCGCTCGTCTCGATACGGCGCCGCGGCGAGGCCGCGGCCCGCGCCGCCCGGGCCGGTGACCTCGACGTCCTCATCGGCTACGACATCCGCTACTGGCGCGAGCTGGGCCGGCTCGTCGCCGCCAACGACCACATCGCCGACTTCCTGCACCGGCTCCGCGTCCAGGCCTGGGTCTTCTCCGTGCCCTATCTGCGCTCGGACCGCGACCTGCTGGGCTGGCTGTGGAGCGGGTACGTCGACCTGATCGACGCGATCACCCGCGGCGACGGGGAAGGCGCGGTCGCGGTCGTACGGGCGTACAACGCGAAGTGCCTCGAGTGGGCCGACCGGCTGGACGCCCGCGCCACCGGTGCGGGCAGCACGGTCCGCGCCGATGCCACGGTCCGCGCCGATGCCACGGTCCGCGCCGATGCCACGGGCCGCGCGGGCACCACGAGCTGAGGCCGGCGCCACGGGTCGCGGTGGCTCCACGGCTTGAGGCCGGCGCCACGGGTCGCGGTGGCTCCACGGCTTGAGGCCGGCGCCACGGGTTGAGGCGGGTCTTCCGGGGGCAGGCACCCCGACAGGTAGTCGTGGTCCGAGACCCCGACTACCCTGGCGTCCCCGAAACCGACGGCGATTGACGGAGAGCGAGCCTGTCTTGGCCTGTGACCTGTGGCTGGTCCCCCTCGTCGACGTGCTGTGCCACAGCGCCGACAACCCCTTCGCGGAAGACATCGCGGCCTACGACCACGCCCTGACCGCGGCCGGCCTGCCCACCGTGCCCGTCTACGCGTACATGCCGGGTCTCTCCGGCGACGTCGCCCCGGTCGCCGGGTTCGACTACGAGGCCCTGCACTTCCTGCGCCGCGCGTACCTGCTCCAGATGTGCGGGCTGCCCGTCGAACCGGTCGGCGAGCTCGGCGGGGACTACGAGCAGCTCCTGGAGATGTTCGAGGCGACGGCCCAGCAGTCCCATCTGGTGTGGCACTACGACCATGCCGGCGCGTACGTGCCGGTCGACTTCCCCGCACCGCTGTCCAACGACGAGCTGCTCGAGGGCGGCGGGCCGCTGGGCTCCTCGCAGGGGCTGCTGCGGGAGCTGGAGTTCGTGGCGCCCGCGATCGGCATCGACCCCGCCAACCCGCCCGCCGCGCCGCGGGCCCCGGACCGGCCCACCGCCCTGGAGGAACCCGCCGCGGCGGCGCCGTACCAGGACGACAGCCCCTTCGCCCGCGAGCGTCACGTGTGGCTGGGACTCCACGCGGCGGCGACCAGGAGCCTGGGCCAGGGCTCGATGATCATCCTCAGCTAGGCCGCAGCCAGTCGTCAGCCAGGCCACGGACGGCCCGCAGTATCAGCAGGCCGTAGCCCGCCCTCAGCGCGGCCGACCAGGCTTCGGCCCGGTCCTCAGCGCCGTCGGCCAGGCTTCGGCCCGGTCATCAGCGCCGTCGGCCAGGTCTCTCGGTCGGCTCTCAGCGCGGCCGGTCAGGCTTCGGCCAGCCCGTAGCGCGGCCGGTCAGGACTCCCGACCGGCCCTCAGCGCGGCTCCGGCGGGCGTTGCCGGGGCATGTTCGGGCGGGTGCCCGGCGGCAAAGGGAAGCGGCCCGGGGGCTGGCCGGGCTCGGGGCGGGGCGGCGTGGTGCCGACGGACTGCAGGGCCAGCGGCGCCGGGCCCGAGCGGAACTCGACCATCCAGTCGGCGGTCTCCGCCCGTACGAGTTCGGTGATGTCCTCCGAGAACCGGCGCAGGACGCCCAGACAGCGCTCGGCGGCCTCGCTGGCGGTGCCCTCGGTGGGGCCGAGGACCTCGCGCACGCTCTCGGAGGCCCAGTCGAACTGGAGCGTCTGGAGGCGGCGCTGCACGGCCTGGGCCGTGGCCACGTTCCTGATCCAGCCCGAGGTCAGGCCGAAGTAACGGTCGCAGGCCAGACAGGCGGCGCCGAGCAGCAGCGACAGATAGCCCCAGCCGGCCGTTCCCTCGGCCACCCCGGTCAGGTCGAGCAGCGGGAGCGCGGCGCCCGCGATCACGCCGAGGGCCGTGCCGGCGCGCAGCACGCGGGCGCAGCGCCGCTTCCAGACGCGGTCGGAGAGGTACCACTCGGCGGTGCGCAGCGCGTTGGACTCGACCCAGCGGTAGAGCTCGTCGAGGCGTTCGGCGGGCTCGCCCCAGTCGCCCAGCGGGAAGGGCGATCCGGTCAGATCCCGCTCCGCGGCCGGACGTCCGGGCTTGCCCGGGCCTTCGGGGTTCCCCGGCTGTGGCTGCATGTCCGGCTGCTGGCTCACCGGGGAACTCCTCTGTTCAGCTCAGCGCTCGTGTCCTTCTGTGACGTGCGGTGCACGTGGTGCCTGCCCTTCCTACCGCCGAATGGTGGGCTGTGGACCCGGAATCCCGGGATTTCCGCCCGCAAGAGGGTGTTGATCAGGTAGAGGAGCCCGCAGTTTCTCACTCGAAAGAGTTGCTTCGGCGTGGGGGTCGGGGACCACGTAGGCTCGGTCTGCAAGCTCGCCGAGTGCCGAGTGCCGAGTGCCGAGTGCCGAGTGCCGAGTGCGCCGAGTTTGCAGAGTTCGCCGAGTTTGCCGTGTTCCAGATCTGAGGAGTGACCGTGATCCCCGGTGGTGGCCAGCCCAACATGCAGCAGCTCCTCCAGCAGGCGCAGAAGATGCAGCAGGACCTCGCCCGTGCCCAGGCCGAGCTTGCGGCGACCGAGGTCGAGGGCCAGGCGGGCGGTGGCCTCGTCAAGGCCACCGTGACCGGTTCCGGCGAGCTGCGCGGTCTGGTCATCGACCCGAAGGCGGTCGACCCGGAGGACACCGAGACCCTGGCCGACCTGATCCTCGCCGCGGTGCAGGCCGCCAACGAGAACGCGCAGCAGCTCCAGCAGGCCAAGCTGGGCCCGCTGGCCCAGGGCCTGGGCGGAATGCCGGGCCTCGGCTTCTGACCGTACGAGCGGGCCCCCCGCGGGCCCGCACACCCGTCCGGCGCCGTCTTCTGGGCCGTACACCTTCTGTGGCCGGTTTCCAGCCATTACCGTAAGAATCAAGCACTCCCGAGAAGGGCGCTGACGTTGTACGAAGGCGTGGTTCAGGACCTCATCGACGAACTGGGCAGGCTGCCCGGCGTCGGTCCCAAGAGCGCCCAGCGGATCGCCTTCCACATCCTCCAGGCCGAGCCGACCGACGTGCGCCGGCTCGCGCAGGCGCTCATGGAGGTCAAGGAGAAGGTCAGGTTCTGCGCGGTCTGCGGCAACGTGGCGCAGCAGGAGCAGTGCAACATCTGCCGTGATCCGCGCCGGGACCTGACCGTCATCTGCGTGGTCGAGGAGCCGAAGGACGTCGTCGCCATCGAGCGGACCCGAGAGTTCCGCGGGCGGTACCACGTGCTCGGCGGCGCGATCAGCCCCATCGAGGGCGTCGGACCGGACGACCTGCGGATCCGCGAGCTGCTGGCCCGCCTCGCGGACGGCACGGTCACCGAGCTGATCCTGGCCACCGACCCGAATCTGGAGGGCGAGGCCACCGCGACGTACCTGGCGCGGATGATCAAGCCCATGGGCCTCAAGGTGACCCGACTGGCGAGCGGTCTGCCGGTCGGCGGCGACCTCGAGTACGCCGACGAGGTCACCCTGGGGCGTGCCTTCGAGGGGCGGCGGCTGCTAGATGTATGACGACGGGACCGTCGCGCTCCCAGGGACCCGAGCAGGAAGGCTCCTCGATGTCTGACGCCACGCTGCACGCCATCACGCAGGACCCGGACGACTTCGCCGTCCAGATCGCGGACTCGATCGAGAGCTTCATCGTCGCGACGACGGAGGTCGCGAAGGGCGACGAGCCGGACAGCGCCGTGCCCTTCCTGCTGCTGGAGGTCTCCCAGCTGCTGCTGGCCGGCGGCCGGCTCGGCGCGCACGAGGACATCGTCCCCGACGAGCGGTACGAGCCCGACGCGGGCCCGGACCTGGACGTCGACGAGCTGCGGGAGCGGTTCGCGACGATGCTCGACCCGGTGGACGTGTTCTCCGAGGTCTTCGACCCGTACGAGCCGCGCAAGGCGCCCGTCCCGGCCCGGATCTCGGACAACCTCGCCGACATCGTCACCGACCTGCGGCACGGCCTCGCCCACTACCGGGCCGGGCGGACCAGCGAGGCGCTGTGGTGGTGGCAGTTCTCGTACTTCTCCAACTGGGGACCCACCGCCTCCGCGACCCTGCGCGCCCTGCAGTCGCTGGTCGCCCATGTGCGCCTCGACCAGCCGCTGGCCGAGCTGGACGGGCTCGACACGGACGAGGACGTGACCGAGGACGACCTCGCGGAGGAGGCGGGCCGCGTGATGATCCAGGAGATCGCGGGCCCGCTGGGCCTGGGCCGCCGGAAGGTCTGAGCAGCGGCGGAGCCGCCGCGCACGAGTCGGTGGCGGAAGCGGCCGGCTCGGCAGCCGCGCACGTGTGTGAATCGGTGTTGCCCGCAGACCGGCAAACCGGCAAACCGGCAGACCCGCGGACCCGCCGACCAACGGACCCGCGGACCGGCGGACCCGTAGACCCGCAGACTCGTAGACCTGCAGACCCGCAGACACCCCCAACGCCCCTGCCGTCAGGGGTTCATGACGGGGCATGAACGGTCGAGAACGTTGCGCTGGAGCGACGTTGGAGTCGGTGGTGGAGTCGGTACGGCGGGCTCGCGGGCCTCGCGGCAGTGGCCTTCGCGGACCTCGGCGGTTGTCGTTGCTGTTGCCGCTCCCGGC
Organism: Streptomyces roseicoloratus; assembly: GCF_004117935.1. Lineage (GTDB taxonomy): Bacteria > Actinomycetota > Actinomycetes > Streptomycetales > Streptomycetaceae > Streptomyces > Streptomyces roseicoloratus. Next base: position 60,828 of record NZ_SDOY01000170.1, read on the forward strand.
TTGAGCGAGACGTCGGTGTCTTCCGGCACCCCTGGCGCGGCCACGGTCTCCGTCCAGCGTCAGGCACTTCTGCGACGGGCGCTCCGGCGCGAGCGTCAGGCACTTCCGGCTACGGGCGCCCGCCGTCCTGACCGGCCCGATCCTGAGCTCCTGATCACTCTGCGAGCGCTGCGTCTCAGCATTCGATATACCGGTGGCGTTTCGGGCTCGCTCGTTAGACTGAACCGACCGCAGTGCCGAGCTGTGGCAAGGACTGAGCGAGGAGCGCACGTGGGCCTTGTCGTGCAGAAGTACGGAGGCTCCTCCGTTGCCGATGCCGAAGGCATCAAGCGCGTCGCCAAGCGGATCGTGGAAGCCAAGAAGAACGGCCACCAGGTGGTCGTCGTGGTTTCCGCGATGGGCGACACGACGGACGAGTTGATCGATCTCGCCGAGCAGGTATCCCCGATGCCGGCCGGCCGTGAGTTCGACATGCTGCTGACCGCCGGAGAGCGGATCTCCATGGCCCTGCTGGCCATGGCGATCAAAAACCTGGGCCACGAGGCCCAGTCGTTCACGGGCAGCCAGGCGGGTGTCATCACCGACTCGGTCCACAACAAAGCGCGCATCATCGATGTCACGCCGGGCCGGATCCGCACCGCGCTCGACGAGGGCAACATCGCCATCGTGGCCGGCTTCCAGGGTGTGTCCGCCGACAAGAAGGACATCACCACGCTGGGCCGCGGCGGTTCGGACACGACCGCCGTCGCCCTGGCAGCCGCGCTCGACGCCGAGGTCTGTGAGATCTACACGGACGTCGACGGCGTCTTCACCGCCGACCCGCGCGTGGTGAAGAAGGCGAAGAAGATCGACTGGATCTCCTTCGAGGACATGCTGGAGCTCGCCGCCTCCGGCTCCAAGGTGCTGCTGCACCGGTGCGTCGAGTACGCACGCCGTTACAACATCCCGATCCACGTCCGCTCCTCCTTCTCGGGGCTGCAGGGCACGTGGGTCAGCAACGAACCGACAGGGGATCTGAAGGTGGAGCAGGCCATCATCTCCGGTGTCGCCCACGACACCTCCGAGGCGAAGATCACGGTCGTCGGCGTGCCGGACAAGCCGGGCGAGGCCGCGGCCATCTTCCGGGCCGTCGCGGACGCCGAGATCAACATCGACATGATCGTGCAGAACGTGTCGGCGGCCTCCACCGGTCTGACGGACATCTCCTTCACCCTCCCCAAGGCCGAGGGCCGCAAGGCCATCGACGCCCTGGAGAAGACCAAGGCCACGATCGGCTTCGACTCGCTGCGCTACGACGACCAGATCGGCAAGATCTCCCTGGTCGGCGCCGGCATGAAGACCAACCCGGGCGTCACCGCGGACTTCTTCCGCGCGCTGTCCGACGCGGGCGTCAACATCGAGCTGATCTCCACCTCCGAGATCCGCATCTCGGTCGTCACCCGCGCCGACGACGTGAACGAGGCGGTCCGCGCCGTCCACACCGCCTTCGGTCTGGACAGCGACTCCGACGAGGCCGTCGTCTACGGCGGCACGGGCCGCTGACCAAGCCCGTCCTCCGGTGAGCGGGGCAGCCCGCCGCTCCCGACCGGCGACCCGGGATTCCGGGTCGGCCACCCGGGGCTTCCGGCCCCGGGTGGCCCGGCCCCGGGCGATCCGGTGCTCCTCGCCCTGAGTAGTCCGGCCCCGGGCGATCCGGTGCTCCCGGCCCCAGTCAGCCCGGCTCTGCCGGCGCTGGGCGACCCGGTGCCGCCGGCCCGCTGCCGACCGACGCTCGCGGTCGTGGGAGCGACCGGGGCCGTGGGCGCGGTGCTGCACCAGGCGCTCTCGCACCAGGCGCTCTCGCACCACGCGGACGTCTGGGGCGAGATACGGCTGCTCGACCCTGACACCGATCGTCGCCGTGGGCGCGCTGCACGCCGCGTACGGGCTCGACGAACTCGTCGTCACCCTCCAGCAGGCTGCCGCGCCGCGGGACGCGCGGGCACGGCGGGCGCTCCGTCACAGGCTGGCCCTGGTCATTGGCAGCGTCACCGGCAGCGAGCCGGGCGTCCATCCCGGCGACGTCCGGCGGGCCGTCGGCGACAACACCGGCACCTTCGCCGGACCGCTGGCCCTCGAAGTCCTGCCCTGGTGGGGCGGGCCCGCGGCGGACGGCTGGTCCGCCGAGGAGCCGGCGGTCCGCGAGGGGACCCGCAAGATCCTGGACCTGCCGCGGCTGCGGGTCACGGCCACCTGCGTCCGGTTCCCGGTCGTGACCGGCCACTCCGCCTCCGTGCACGCCCGCTTCGCACGACCGGTCACCGTGGCGCGCGCCCACGAGATCCTCGCCACCTCGCCGGGCGTGGTGCTGTACGACGACCCGGCGCCAGAACGCCGAGCGCATCGCCGAAGAGATCGCCGAACAGACGGGCGGAGCAGACGGGCGGATCAGACAGCCGAGCAGAACGCGGAGCAGACGGCCGAGCAGACCGCCGAGCAGACCGCGGATCAGACAGCCGAGCAGACTGCGGAGCAGACCTCGGAACACACCTCGAAACGGGCCGATGATCTGATCAGTGTCCGGAAATCGGCGTCCCCTCGCCGTTCAACTTTGTAGGATCCGTGAACGCCCTGTGAGCAAATCGGCTTCAGATGCCTCTTGATCAGGTCAGATGTCCTGGACGACGATGCTGTTCCCTCCCTCTGCAACCAGTGGCCGGGTGGGAGCGTCTTCGCGTGCACCCGGAAGCATGTGACGCGGAGCACGCCGCACGAGCGGGGCAACGGGGGAGAACGGTTACGCATGAGGGCAAATGACGCACCGCCAAAAACGGTGGCGTACGCGTACAACCCTGACGGGGGGAAGCGTGTCCAACAGGCGTGGCAGAGGTACTCGACATCGCGGCGGTCATCCCGCTGCGCAGCACCGCGGTGCGCCCGCTCAGGCGGCCGCGCCCGGTCAGTGGCATGCCGGTGATCGCGCCCATGCCCCTCAGGACCAGCCGTCCGGCCACCGTCAGCGGCATTCCGGCGCCCCGCGAGGGCGCTGACGACACGATGGCAGCCGGCACCACCGTCGACCACCTCACCGAGACCTACCGGGCCCACTACCGCTCGCTGCTGGGTCTCGCCGCGCTGCTCCTCGACGACACAGCCTCGTGCGAGGACGTCGTCCAGGAGGCCTTCATCCGGGTCCACTCGGCGCGCAGCCGGGTGCGCGACCCCGAGAAGACCCTGGCCTATCTGCGGCAGACGGTCGTCAACCTCTCGCGCTCCGCGCTGCGCCGGCGCATCCTCGGCCTCAAGCTCCTCTCCAAGCCCATGCCCGACATGGCCAGCGCGGAGGAGGGCGCCTACGACCAGCTGGAGCGCGACGCGCTCATCAAGGCCATGCGCGGACTCCAGCGACGGCAGCGCGAGGTGCTGGTGCTGCGATACTTCGCCGACATGACGGAAGCCCAGGTCGCGGAGACCCTCGGGATCTCCCTCGGGTCCGTCAAGGCCTACGGCTCCCGCGGCATCGCGGCGCTGCGGGTCGCCATGGAGGCCACGTCATGAGCGGGTCGCCGGACGGCGCCGGTGGCGGCACCCGGGAGGGTGCCCGCGACGGCGGCGCCGCGCAGAGCCGCGCCACGAGCCGCGGCGCAGGCCCTCGGGCGGGCCGGGACACGGACCCGATGGCGCGTCGCGGGGCGGACCGCGAGACCGGCCGCGGGCCGGGCGGTGGCGCGGCATGGCACGAGCAGCAGCACGACCAGCACGGTGACCGGGACGACCTGAGTGGACGCGGGATGGTGAACGAAGCGCCGGAGAACGGCACGCCCGACGAAGTGGCGCTGCGGCGCCTCCTCCAGGGCGCGGTGGCCGGTCTCGAACCCTCCGAGGGCGCGCTCGACCACCTGCGCCGTGCCGTGCCCGCCCGCCGGGTGCGCAAGCGGCAGGCGCTCGTCGGCGTCGCCGCCGCCGTCGTCCTCGTCGGTACGGCCGTCCCGGCGCTGGTGCACGTCGCCTCCTCGGGCGGGGTCACCGCCGACAAGGCCGTCAACGCCGGGCACGGCGAGCAGGCCCAGGGCGGCACGGGCACCGAGACCGGCATCGAGGGCGGCCAGCAGAGCGACACCCAGGCCCCCGGCACGGCGGAGCCCAGCCATGGAGAGGCCGAGGGCGCCGGCGGCAAGCCCACCGCGTCGGCCGACGGCCCGGGCGGCAGCACGGGCGACGCGACGGCACCGTCCGGCGCCCCGGAGACCAAGCCGGTCTGCGAGGCCGGACAGCTGGGCGTCAGCTCCGTGCAGACCGGCGCCCCGGACGCGACCGGGAAGGTCTACGGGACCTTCCGCATCGCCAACGTCTCCGCCCGCGACTGCGTGGTCGGCGGCGCCGGCCGGGTCGGCTTCGCGGCGCGCGGCGCCGCCGACGGCGCGCGGATCACGGTCGTGGAGCACACCACCGGCGACGCGGCGAGCGGCCTGCCCGACCCTTCGCAGGAGGCGCCCAAGCTCCTGTTGACCCCGGACAACGCGTACGAGGTGCGGTTCGCCTGGGTACCCAGCGAGACCTGCCCCACCACCGGCCCGGAGCCGACGCCCACCCCGACCCCGTCGTCGGCCGGCGGCTCGACCTCCGCCGGCACCGGGACCACCGGCTCCACCGGCACGGACACCACGGACAGCGCCCCCGCCGCCCAGCTCGCCACCGACGGCGGCCCGACGGACGGCAGCGTCGAGGTCACCCACACCGCCGACCCGGGCGGCCCGGTGGCCGCGGCCACCATCCCCAACGCCTGCGCGGGCACCATCTACCGAACCGGAGTCCTGGACGCCTCCTGAACGACCGGCTCCCTGAACGGCCTGCTTAGCCGGGCGCTCCCACGGGCCGAGGGCGCCGACGGGCCGGGCGCTCCTGCACACCGCGTTCCGACCGGCCGCGCGCTCCTACCCGCCGAGTGGGCCCGCAGGCCCAGCGCGCCCCACAGCCAGCGCCCCCAGCCCGAGCGCGTCCTGCGGCCCCAGCGCCCTACAACCCCAGCGCGGCGTCCCGGGAGGCCTCGGCCTCGCGGCGCAGCAGCCGGAACCACATGAAGACCACGAAGCCGGCGAAGACGAACCACTCGGCGGTGTAGCCCAGGTTCTGGAAGGCCTTCATGTCCAGGGAAGTGCCCGCGGCGGCCGTCGCCGGCACCGGGGTCAGCCCGGCCGGGGACTCGGTCAGGGTGATCCAGGCGTCGTAGACGTCGTCCGACACCACGTTCACCAGCGAGGCGGCGCTGATCATGCCCAGCTGGCCCTGCGGCAGCCCGCCGGCCGCACGCACGCCCTTGGAGCCGGCGTTCTCCGAGGCCTGGAGCGCGCCCGTCACCGTCACCTCGCCGGCTGGCGGTGCCGGCGCCTTCGCGCCGGCGGGCAGCCAGCCGCGGACCACCGGCAGCGCCTTGCCGCCGTCGGTCCTCAGGAGCGTCAGCACGTACGAGCCGGTGCGGCCGTCCAGCTCCCGGTCGGGCACCAGGAACTGCTCACCGAACCGTCCGCTGGCGCGGGCGATCCGTCCCGAGGTCTCCTTGTCCACCGGCAGCAGCGTCTCCAGCGCCTGGGCGGACCCCGCCGTCGGGGCCGGCCGCCGATCGGCATCCTGGTGGTCGGCGACACGGTCCTCGAACTTGCCCATCTGCCACGTGCCCATGAACAGGCAGAACGGGATCGCGAGGAGAACGAAGACGTTGATCCCCCACCAGCGGGGCGTTCTCAGGAACCGGTACACACCCCCACGGTACGCAAGCCCCCTCAGCCCACCTCCTTCCGGGTCCCCAGGTGACGGGCCGCGAAGGCGAGGTCCAGGGCGACCTGCTTGATCCGCTCGTCCACCACCAGCGAGCCGTGCCCCGCGTCGTACCGGTACACCTCGTGCACCGCGCCCCGGGCGGCCAGCCGGTCCACGTAGTTCTCGATCTGGCGGATCGGGCAGCGGGGGTCGTTGACCCCGGCCGAGATGTGCACCGGCGCCTTCACCGCGTCCACGTACGTCAGCGGCGACGACGCCGCGAACCGCTCGGTCACCTCCTCGGGCGAGCCGCCGAGGAGCGTGCGGTCGAGCGCCTTCAGGGCCTCCATCTCGTCCTCGTAGGCCGTCACGTAGTCGGCGACGGGCACCGCGGCGAGGCCGACCGCCCAGTCGTCCGGCTGGGTGCCGAGGCCGAGCAGGGTGAGGTATCCGCCCCAGGAGCCGCCGGCGAGCACCAGCCGCTTCGGGTCGGCGAGCCCGCTCGCCACGGCCCACGTGCGGACCGCCGCGATGTCCTCCAGCTCGATCAGACCGACCCGGTGCTTGAGCGCGTCCGTCCACTCCCTGCCGTAGCCGGTCGAGCCGCGGTAGTTCACCCGCACCACCGCGTAGCCGTGGTCGACCCAGGCGGCGGGGCCCGCGGCGAAGGAGTCGCTGTCGTGCCAGGTGGGGCCGCCGTGCACCTCGAAGACCGTCGGGAACGGTCCCTCGCCCTCCGCCGGGCGCTGCACCAAGGCGTGGATCCGGCCGCCCGGGCCGTCCACCCACACGTCCTCCACCGGCACCGACGACGGTGCCTTCGGGCCCGGCGGGTCGAGGACGACCGAGCCGTCCGTGGACCGCACCACCGGCGGGTGGGCGGCCGAGGACCACAGGTACTCCACGGAGCCGTCCGGGCGGGCCGTCGCGCTCGACACCGAGCCGGCCGGGGTGTCGACCCGTACCAGGGCGCCGGTCGCTATCTCGTACCGCCACAGCTCGCTGCGGGCCTCGAAGCCGTGCACGATCAGCAGGCCCGAGCCGTCCGGATACCACTCGGCCGACACGTCGCCCGGCAGGTCGAGCCGCAGATCGGTCTCCGTGCCCGTGGCCACGTCCCACAGCATCGGCTCCCAGCGGCCGCGCCGCTGGTGCCCGACGAGCAGCCGGGTGTCCCCGGCGAGCGGCGCGAAGCCGAGGACGCTCAGGCCCAGCTCCTCCGTACCGCCCTTGGTGTCGTCGAGCTCCGCCACCGTCGAGGCGTCGGCGGCCCGCAGCACCCGGATCGCCGAGTGCATCGCGTCGCCGTGCTCGGTGTGCTCGATCGCGATCAGGCTCCCGTCGTGGGAGAGGTCGCCGACGCCGGCCGACTCCCGGTGCCGGTAGATCTCCACCGGCCCGTCGGTGCCCGGCCGCAGCAGATGCACGGTCGAACCGTCCTCGTCGGTCGACCGGCCGACCACGACCGTGCCCTCCCGGCCTATGGCGAGGCCCGCCGGATAGGAGGCCGCGAGCCCCGCCACGGCCGGTTCGTCCGCGCCGCCATCGAACGGCTGGCGCATCCACACGCCGAACTCGTCGCCGTCGGTGTCGGCGAACCACCAGATCCACCGGCCGTCCGGGCTGAGCGTGCCGTCAGTGGTCCCGTTCGGCCGGTCGGTCACCTGCCGCTGCACACCGGTCGCCCGGTCCCACGCGTACAGCTCGTACGTCCCCGTGGCGTTCGACACGAACAGCGAGCGGTCCGGGGCCTCCTCGGCCCACTCCGGCAGCGACACCCGCGGGGCGCGGAACCGCTGCTCCCAGACGGGCGCCGCCGCGAAGTCCTCGCCGGTTGCGTCCGCCGCGTCCTTGATCTCCTCGTTCATGCAGCCATGATGCTCCGCCGGACCGACAAACGGGGCGCCCCGTCCGCAACCTGTGGATAACCTCTCGCGGCCCGGGCTCCGGACCTCCGGTCCCCGGGCCCTCGCCCCCGCTTGCGGCCCTCGCCCCGGCTCGCGGGCCCCCGGCTCCCGGCCCGCGGCCTCGCTGTCCTCGGCTCGGGTCGGGTCGGTAGCTCGCGGCTCGGGCCGGCGACTCGTGACGCGGACTCGGACGCGGACTCGGACGCGGGCAGGGATTCGCACGGACGCGGATTCGCATAGACGCGGACTTGGACTCGGACTCGGGCCACGGACGCGGACTCGGGTAGTGATTCAGACTCGGGTAGTGATTCAGACTCGGGCACGGACTCAGACTCGGACTTGGAGTCAGACTCGGACTCGGGTGCGGCGTCCGCGGTCCTCCGCGACTCCCCCCGGCATCCGGTTCCGGCCAGGCGGGCGCCGGAACGGCCCACAAGGGGCGGCCTGTTGTCGGAGGCGCTGTCTACGATGGCGGCATGTTCGCCTACGTCGTCGCCGCGGTCTTCCTCGGGCTCTTCGGTGCCGGTGTGCTCCGCGACCGGCGCCGTTTCAGCAACGCCGTGTACCTCGGCCTCGCCGTTACGTTCCTCGGCCTCGGACTGCTCGCCGGGCTCGAAGACGCACCGCCAGGTGTCGCCGTCACGGTGATGGTCCTCGTGCTGCTCGTGCTGTCCCTCGGCCCGGTGGCGCTCGCCGGACTGCTGTGCGCCAACGGCGTCAAGATGGTCCGCAAGGAGGGCAGACGGCCCGCGAACCTGCTCTCGTTGCTCGCCGGGCTCGGCATCCTCGGCGTCATGGGCCTGATGGCCGCGGCCGTCCTCACCCACTCCACGACCCTCGGCATCGTCGTCGGCACCCTCCTGATGGTCCTCGGCTACGTCTCCTTCCTCTTCCTCAGCTTCATCGGCTACGCCTTCCTCTACGGCCGGATGCGCATCCGGCGCGACGCCGACTACGTCGTCGTCCTCGGCTCCGGCCTGGTCGGCGGACGCCGCGTACCGCCGCTGCTCGCGAGCCGGCTGGACCGCGGCCGCCAGGTCTTCGAGACGCTGGCCGAGCGCCGTGAGGTGGACCGGACGCCGGTCCTGATCACCTCCGGCGGTCAGGGCCCCGACGAGGAGGTGCCGGAGTCGCACGCGATGGCCGACTACCTGGTGGAGCGAGGCTTTCCGGCGGACCGGATCGTGCGCGAGGACCGCTCGCGTACGACCGAGGAGAACATGCTGTTCAGCCACGCCTTGATGGAGGCGGAACGCCCCGGCGCCGAGTGCGTGATCGTGACGAACAACTTCCATGCGTTCAGGGCCGCCCTGATGGCCCGGAAGGCGGGCGTCAACGGACAGGTGGTGGGCTCGCCGACCGCCGCGTACTTCTGGCCGAGTGCGACGATCCGCGAGTTCGTGGCGGTCTTCCTGCAGTTCAAGGCCGTGAACCTGGGCATCTGCTCGGGCCTGGTCCTGGTGGGCGCCATGGCCCTCGCCTTCGTACGGTGACGATGCCGGACGGGCCGGGATGGTTCTACGCTGGAGGGAAGGCGGCGGAAGGCGGCCCGGCGCGCGGAGGCGACGTCATGAGAGCACGACACCACTTCCACATCGACTACCGCGGCCACTCGGTCAGCGCCACCGTCCAGACCGGTCACCATCCGGTGGTCGAGATCCTGGTGGACGGCAAGGAGACCGGGTACGCCACGAGCCGTGACGACCGGCCCGTCCTCATCCACCTCGAACTGCCGGCGGACCCGCCGATCCCGGTGACCGTCCGCGCGACGCCGGGCCCCGGAGTGCCGCGCTGTCTGCTGCTCGGACCGGAGGAGCAGGAGGGCCATGTGATGGCCCCGCGCGTCTACTGACCGGCCGCGGTTCCTCCCCGCCGGCTCAGCTGAGCCAGGCCATCCCGATCAGCAGGAAGACGACGAACGCGACGGCACCGGCGACGGCGGCGGTACGGCGCGGTCTGCGCCGGGATATCGCCGCAAGCGGGTTCTCGGCCGGCTGCGGCTGGACCCGCCGCGACCGCTGCTGAGGCGCGTGCGCGACGGGCGCATGTGCGACGGGCGCGTGTGCGACGGGGCCGCCGTGGACCGGGCCGGGGACGGCGTTCGGCCCGGCGGCGCCGCCGGGCGCGACAGCCGGGTGCGGCGCCGTCGGACGTACGGAATGCGGCGCGCCCTGGTGAGCCGCCGCGGCTTGGTGAAGCGGTGCGGCCTGGTGAGGCGGCGTGGCCTGATGCTGCGGTACGGCCCGAGGCGGGACGCCGTGGGGAGGGGTCCGAGGAGCGCCCTGAGGAGTGCTCCCGGGCGGCATGCCGTGCGGAGCCGGTTGCGACGGTACGGCTTGGGGCAGCGGCATCGGCTGGTCGCGCCACGCGCCCGAGCTGAACCAGTCGGCGATGGCCTGCGCGGTCGGCCGCTGCTCCGGCTGCTTGGCGAGTAGCGACAGCAGATAGGCCTCGAACGCGGCGGGCATCGGCACGCCCAGCTGCCGCGGCGGCGCCGGCGGAGTGTCGATGTGCTGGTAGAGCAGCGCCGTCGCGGTGTCGGCACGGAACGGTGTCTGCCCGGTGAGCAGTTGGTACAGCACGCAGCCCAGCGAGTAGACGTCGGAGGCGGGCGAGGCAGGCTGCCCGAGGGCACGCTCGGGCGCGAGATAGAGCCCCGTACCCACGATCTGGCCGGTGGTGGTGAGCCCGGCGGAGGGGTCGTCGACGAAGCGCGCGATGCCGAAGTCGGCGAGTTTCACCGTGCCGTCGGCGTCCATCAGGAGGTTTCCGGGCTTGATGTCCCGGTGCACCACGCCCTGCCGGTGCGCCGCGGCGAGTCCGGCCGCGGCGTGCGCGGCGACCGTGGCGACCTGCTCGGCACCGAGGACGACGGACCGCCCCCGGTCGCCGGCGAGGCTGTCGCCCGCCACCAGTTCCATGACGAGGTACAGCTTCCCGTCCCAGGTGCCGAAGTCGAACACCCCGACGACGTGAGGGTGGCTCAGCCGCGCCGCGGTCTGCGCCTCCATGCGGAACCGGTCGGCCGCAGACGGGTCGTGCTCGTGACCCAGCATCAGTTTGACGGCGACGTCCCGCCCGAGGACCTCGTCGGTCGCCCGCCACACCTCGCCCATGCCGCCACGCCCGACGCACACTTGGAGCCGATATCGGTCCGCGACCAGCACCTGAGAACCCACCCTTCTTCTGGACGCCTCATCGTAGAGCGGGTATTGAAGGGTTCTTGCCCCGCGTCCACGTACGCGGCCCGCCAGGGCCGGCCTGTCGCCGTGCGACCGGGGGGTGGTGTGCTGCGTCTGGAACAAGGTCGGACAGGTAGGTCTGACAGGCAGGTCTGACAGGTAGGTCTGACGGGCAGGCCGGATTGGTCGGGCAGGTCGGACGGGCAGGCCGGACCGGACAGGCAGGTCGGACTGGTCGGGCAGGTCGGACTGGTCGGGAAGTTCGGGCAGGTCGGACTGGTCGGGAGGTTCGGGACTGGTCGGGAAGATCGGGCCGGTCGTGGTCGGGCCGGTCGGGCCGGTCGGATACGTCGGACCCGCCGGGCCGGTCCTAAGCCCCGGCCACCAGCATCCCGCCCATCGCGAGCATGGTCGCCGCGACCAGCCCGTCCAGCACCCGCCATGCCTTCGGTCGGGACAGCACGCCGCTCAGCAGCCGGGCGCCGAACCCCAGGGCGACGAACCAGCTCAGGCTGGCCAGGGCCGCGCCCGCGCCGAAGGCCCAGCGCAGGTCGCCGCGGTCCGAGGCGAGGGAGCCGAGCAGGAGCACGGTGTCGAGGTAGACGTGGGGGTTCAGCCAGGTCATCGCCAGGCAGGTCAGGACCGCCCGCCGGGCGGATCGCGCGCCCGGCCCGTCGGCGGATCGCGCGCCCGGCCCGTCGCCGGTCGTGAGCGAGGCGTCCGGGTCGGGACGGAGCACCCGCCGGGCCGCCAGGAAGCCGTAGCAGAGCAGGAAAGCCCCGCCCGCGAGACCGACTGCGGTCAGTGCCACCGGCCAGGCCGTGACCACCGCGCCGACACCGGCCACGCCGAGCGTGATCAGGGCCACGTCCGAGAGGGCGCAGATCGCGACGACCGCGAGGACGGCCTGCCGGCGGGCGCCCTGGCGCAGCACGAACGCGTTCTGGGCCCCGATGGCCACGATGAGGGAGAGCCCGGTCCCGAAACCGGCGATTACGGCGGCGATGGTGCTGCTGGTCATGTCCTTGACCGTACGGAGCACACATTCCCAGGTACAGCTAAAGATTCTTAGGTATCCTTAGCCCCACTTATGGACGAGCTGCCCCTGGACCAGGTTCGGACCCTGCTCGCGGTGGTCGACGAAGGCACCTTCGACGCCGCGGCCGCCGCCCTGCACGTGACTCCCTCCGCCGTCAGCCAGCGCGTCAAGGCCCTGGAGCAGCGCACCGGGCGGGTCCTGCTGCAGCGGACCAAGCCGGTACGGCTCACCGAGTCCGGCGAGGTGGTGGTCCGCTTCGCCCGGCAGCTCGCCAGACTGGAGCGGGACGCCCGTACCGAACTCGGCCTGGCGGCCGAGCAGGGCCCGGCCAGGGTGCCGATCGCGGTCAACGCCGACTCCCTCGCCACCTGGTTCCTGCCCGCGCTCACCCGGGTCCCGCAGGACCCGCCGATCTGCTTCGAGCTGTACCGGGAGGACGAGTCCCACACCACCGCCCTGCTGCGCGAGGGCCAGGTGATGGCAGCGGTCACCTCCTCGCCGGAACCGGTGGCCGGCTGCACCGTACGGCGCCTCGGGTCGGCCCGCTACCTGGTCGTGGCCACACCGGAGTTCGCGGACCGGCATTTCACCGGGGACCTGGCCGCGGACCTGAGCGAGGCGCCCACGGTGGTCTTCGACCGGCGTGACGAACTCCAGGACGCGTTCGTCCGGTCCCTCACCCGGGGCCGCTCGGGCGCAGGGCGGATCCGCCACATGGTGCCCGCCTCCGACGGCTTCCGCGACGCGGTGGCCGCCGGTCTCGGCTGGGGCCTCGTCCCCGAACCGCAGGCCGAGCCACTGCTCCGCGCCGACCGCCTGGTGGAACTGGCGCCCGGCAGACCCCTGGACGTCCCGCTGTACTGGCAGCAGTGGAAACTGGACTCCCCGGCCCTCTCCACGGTCGCCGAAGCAGTGGCATCAGCCGCCACCGACTCCCTGCTGACCACCCCGGCGTGACAACCGCCTGACACCGCCTGGCAACCGCCTGCTATCGCCTGGCAACCGCCTGCTATCGCCTGGCACTGCCTGACATCACCTGACATCGCCTGGCACCGTCTGACGCCTTCGTCGCGCGACGGCCTGCGTATCCGGTCTCGCGCCACGTGCTCGTCCGGACGTCAGCTCTCGAGCAGTTGCCGAAGCTCATCCAGCGTCAGGCGCGCTTCCGTGGCTGCGGTGTCCCTGTCGAAGCGGACGCCTTCGTCGGTCAGGATCTCCCTAGGCGCGCCCGAGTGCGTGGCGCCGACCCTTCGGAATCCCGCCGCGACGCGTCCCGCCGCGGTGAGGACGCGCCATGGGGCGGGACACTGGCCGCAGTTGGCGAGGTGGGTGCCGACGGGGACGGCGTGACTGCCGATGACGGTGGCCACGTCGCCGTACGTGGTCCAGCGCCCAGGAGGGATGGTCTCCAGCAAGGCGTGCATGCGTGTCCAGTCCTTGCCGGTACCGCGGAGTCGCTTGGCGAGGGTGGCGAGGTCGGTGCCTTCGAGCGTCGCCCATTCCTCGGGGTCGACGTTGTCCGGGAGACGAGCGGTGTCGATGCCCCACCAGGTCGTGCCCTGGATCCCGTCCGCCTTCCGGTCCGTCACACTGCGGAAGATGTGGTTGGCAAGCCCGGTCGGCGTGTACCTATTGCCGTCGGCATCCCAGGTCAGGGGCTTCGCGGTGTCGTTGGTCCAGGTAGCCGTCGAGCGGTTGGCGTCCTCGCCGACCCACACGGCGATGGCGTCACGGATGGAGTCCGTCACACCGTGTCGCGGGACCAGCCGCAACCGGGTCCCGTCGGGCAGCAGACCGGCCCCCACGAGTACGTGCACGGCGTTCTGGGCTCGTGAGCGTTCCTCCAGCTTCTGGGCGGCGGCTTTGGCCTCGACGCGCGCGGGGGCCAGAGTGAACTCCTCCACCTCGGGAGTCGGGTAGACCTTGGTGAAGCCGGCCACCAGATGGCCTTCGACCCTCCACAAGCCGACCTGGATGAGGTCGATGTCGAGGTTCATTTCCGACAGCCAGACAACGGTGTGCGTGACCTGCTTGGGGAAGTCCGCAGCGATGATCACCTGTCGGGGCCGCTGCAGCAGCTCCGGGCTCCAGTCACCGTCGACGTGATCGAGGAGGCGCTGCCTGCTCGCTTCGAGATCAAGTGTCTGCCCTCGGCGCGCCAGGAAGTCGCGATGTGCCTGAGCCAGGGTGTCGATGTCGAAGCGGGACACCAGCGCGGCGTACGTGATCGCTTGGAGGTGTACGTCCCGGTCGGCTGTCCCCCGCTTCAGCTCGACCACGACGAGCCGACCCGTGGCGTCCAGTCCCAGGACGTCCAGCCGGTCGCGCGCCGGAACACCGTCCGTGTCGGCCCACCGGTCGAATTCCGCAGTGATGACGAGCACCGCCTCGCCGAGGACCTGCGGGTTGTCGATCACCCACTCCTGAAGATGCTGCCGCTCGAGCAGCCCCTCCGCTGCCAGCCCAGTGGGGGAGACGGGCATCGCCGACGAACCCGAAACCGTGAAGAGATGATCCACCATGCCCCCTCGCCGTGCCCGGCGGAGTCGGCCAGGCGCTCAGAGAGCCTACGGCTCGGACGGTCCTGCCGCAGTCACATGGGCTCTGCTCCTGGATCTGCCCCGCCCCTGCAGAAACCGCGGCCCCAGCATGGTCCGAGCGCGGCCCCAGTACCGCCTGAACGCGGTTCGTCAACGTCTCCCAGGAGGATCCGGAATCTGCCACGGCCGGTCGGATCGAGGCCAGCTACGTCGGCCACCCGCAGATTCGATGGGCAGCCAACGTGTCTGAATACTGCTCACCGCAACGGCGCGGGAACATGCGTTTGCTCTGCCTCAGCATTCAGCTGACTGACTGCGGAGCACGCAACTGTGCTTTCCACACACCGCAGTTGACCTCCTGATGGGCGCCCCGATACCGTCCTGCAATGTGATGGGGCGTCAAGAAGAGTGCCCTTGGAGGGGGATAACTTGAGCACTGCCAAGCCTTTGAAGCCAGTGACCACCGGTCTGCCTGTTGATCTCCGGGAGATCCGCAAGGGGGTCATGGCGAACGGCGTGATCGACTGTGAGAACCTCCTGGCCATCGTCAACGATCCGCAAGAGGTCGAGGACGCCACCAAGCGTGCTCAGAAGGCCGGACAGCCGGTCAGCGAGTACGCCCGCACGCGTGCCGAGATCCAGCGCCTCCTTGGCACCGCGGGCAGCAAGAAGGCCAAGAACGTCGGCGAGTATGCCGACTACATTGCGGCCGGCCTGCGGGGAGACTTCGACGACGCCTGGTCGCTGCCGCAGATCACCCTGTGGTCGCCGCGCCCGCTGGCCATCTCCGAGGAGGGCTCGGCGGCCCTGCCGATCAAGGACGGTCTCTTCGCTCTGGATAGTGAGACCCAGGTCACCGCCTGGCACCGCATCAAGAGGAACCCGGCCGCGTACGGCCTGGAGGACATCGACTTCGGAGCGATCCCCCTGTCCTTCGAGATCTTCCACGGCATCAGTGTCATGGCCGCCCGCCAGATCTTCCATGACCGCAACCTGAAGGGAGTTCCGGTCGACAAGTCCCTGGCCATGTCCATGGACGGCCGTGACTTCGGCACCACTGTGACGCGCAAGCTGATGGAGTCGCTGGAGGTGCCTTCCGGTGAGGGCACTGTTCCGTTGTCCCGCCTCATCCTCACGGGCAAGCGCCAGGTGTCGGACAAGGCTGCCGAGTGGATGACGATGTCCGTCCTGCGAACCCTCGTCTCCACGGCCATGCTCGGCAAGGCCGGTATCCACGCCGCGTCGACCGGCATCGAGCACGAGGACATCCCCGCTGACGAGAACGGCAACCGTCCGGACAAGCTCGTTGTCCAGCGCGAGGTCATGGAGACACTGGGCGCCTTCCTTCAGGAGAACGCCGAGCTCTTCCACGCCAAGACCGCCATTACCGCCCCTGCCGTCGTAGCCGGCCTCGGCGCGACCATGAACCGCACCATGTCCTGGAGTGCGGACCCCATGCCCGAGGGCCTCACCCTGGAGCGCCTGCTGGAGGAGGTCCAGTGGGAGCGTGAGGCCAAGTACTGGAGCGGGATCGCGGCCAAGGTGACCGATCGGGGAGCCGTCTCCTGGGCCGGCGGCGCCCGCGACTCCGGCCACAAGGTCTACGACGCACTGAACCGCCCCGAGAGCGTCACGGGTATGCAGATCCGCGGACGGTTCTAGCTTCGGTCTCAGGCGCGGCGGGCCCCTCGAGACCACTATGCCGCCGTGACGTCACATGGCAAGACTGCCGTAGATGGACGGTCCCTGGCCCAGAGCCGGTCAGGGGCCGCTCTCCTGCTCACGATGTGCCCCCCGACAGGTCCTTTCCCGTCTCGAGGGGCGGTCTCCGGCGCAGCGGGGAGCGAGCGGGCCTGCAGGAGCGCTCGTCACGCAGATGAACGCGCAAACGAAAACAGGTGAGGCGCCTAGGAACGTTCCTAGGCGCCTCACCTGGTGTTTCGGCTGTCGGGGTGGCGGGATTTGAACCCACGACCTCTTCGTCCCGAACGAAGCGCGCTGCCAAGCTGCGCTACACCCCGATGTCGCTGCTCTGTTCTCCACGTCGCGGCGACATCGATTACTTTAGCCCACCCGCGCCCAGACACGAAATCCGGTATTCGCGGCCCGCCGCCGCAGGTCGGAAGCGGTTCGTCGGGCGGAGCGGGTGGGGTCAGGTGCGGGCGGTCAGGGTGAGGAGCGTGGCCTCGGGCGGGCAGGCGAAGCGGACCGGGGTGTAGCGGTTGGTGCCGCAGCCGGCCGAGACGTGCAGGTACGAGGTGCGGTCGGCGACCGTGTGCGTGGACAGGCCCTTCACGCGGTCGGTGTCGAGGTCGCAGTTGGTGACCAGGGCGCCGTAGAAGGGGATGCACAGCTGTCCGCCGTGCGTGTGCCCGGCCAGGATCAGCTCGTAGCCGTCCGCGGTGAACGCGTCCAGGGACCGCAGGTACGGCGCGTGGACCACGCCCATCGAGAAGTCGGCGTCCTGGTCGGGGCCGCCGGCCACCCGCTCGTAACGGTCCCGCTTGATGTGCGGGTCGTCGACGCCCGTGAAGGCGAGGTCGAGCCCGGGCAGCTTCAGGCGGCCGCGGGTGTTGGTCAGGTTCACCCAGCCGGCCGCGTCGAAGGCGTCCCGCATGCCTTCCCACGGGTTGTGGACGGCGCCGACCACCGGCGGGTTGCCGTTGAGGCCGTGCCGGCCCTGCACCTTCTCCTTCAGGTAGCGGGCGGGGTTGCGCAGCCGTGGGCCGTAGTAGTCGTTGGAGCCGAAGACGTACACGCCCGGGAACTCCATCAGCGGCCCCAGCGCGTCCAGGACCTCCGGCACGGCCTGCGGGTCGGACAGGTTGTCGCCGGTGTTCACGACGAAGTCCGGGCGCAGCCCGGCGAGGGACTGCAGCCAGGCCCGCTTCTTCCGCTGGCCGCTGACCATGTGGATGTCGGAGACCTGGAGCACCCGCAGATCACGCATGCCCCGGGGGAGCACCGGGATGGTCACCCGGCGCAGTCGGAACGAGCGGGCCTCGAAGCCCGCCGCGTAGACGACGCCGGCCGCCGCCGTCGCCGTGAGGCCTGCCGTGATCTTCAGGGGGATCCCGTACCGTGCGCGCATCCCCTTATCGTCGCAGACCCGCCGAGCGCGTTCGCGGACACGGTGGGCGGAAATGCGGGGGCGGTACAGCCCCGGCACCTGCCACACTTGACCCCATGACCACGCTCAAGGCCAAGCTTCAGGACGACCTCAACGCCGCGATCAAGGAGCGCGACGAGCTGCGCTCCTCGACCCTGCGGCTGACCATCGCCGCCGTCACCAAGGAGGAGGTCGCGGGCAAGACCAAGCGCGAGCTCTCCGACGACGAGGTGCAGAAGGTGATCGCCAAGGAGGCGAAGAAGCGCCGCGAGGCCGCGGACGCCTTCGCCCAGGGCGGTCGCGCCGAGCAGGCCGAGCGGGAGCGGGCCGAGGGCGAGATCCTCGACGCCTACCTGCCGAAGCAGCTGAGCGACGAGGAGCTGGAGGCCGTCGTGGCCGCCGCCGTCGAGGAGGCGAAGGCCGCCGGCGCGGAGGGCCCGCGCGCGATGGGCGCCGTCATGAAGATCGTGAACCCGAAGGTCGCCGGGCAGGCGGAGGGCGGCCGCGTCGCCGCCGCCGTGAAGAAGCTCCTCGCCGGCTGACCCTCCTCTTACACCACCGCGCGTGGCCCCGGTCCGCGCGCGACCCCGGCCCGCGCGTGGCCCCCGGTCCGCGCGCGACCCCGCGAGCCACGCACGAAGGCGCCCCTCCCGATCGACCGAACGATCAGGAGGGGCGCCTTCGTCGTGTGCCTTCGCCGAACGCCGACGACCTACTGGCCGTTGCGGCCCCCGTTGCCGTGACCGCCCCTGCCCGTCATTCCGCCGATCAGGTCCGGCGGCAGGGTGATCCCGCCCGGCAGCGTGGTGCCCGGGTTCCGGCCGCCCGGCTTGTTGTCGTCGCCGGGGCGCTTGTCCTTGTCCTTGTCCTTGTCTCCGGGCTGCGCGCCGCGCGGCACGTCGACCCGGACGAAGGACGGGGTCTCTCCGGCCTCGAGCGCGCCGGTCATCGCGATCCGCCAGATCGGGCCGGGGAGGCAGCCACCGCAGACCTTGTCGTAGTACTGGCCGCCGATGGTGATGTCGTACATTGACTTCTTCTCGCCGACGTCGTCACCGACCCACACCGCCGTGGACAGGTTCGGCGTGTAGCCGACGAACCAGGCGTCCTTGCGGTCGTTGGTCGTACCCGTCTTGCCCGCGTTGTCGCGGTCGCTCAGACCGGCCCTGGTACCGGTGCCGTCCTCGACGACGCCCTTCAGCATCTGGTTGACGGTGTCGGCGGTCCGCTCGCTCATCGCCCTGGAGCACTGGGTCTGCGGGACCTTCAGCTTCTCGCCGTTCGCGGTCGTGATCGACTCGATGGCGATGGGCGTGCAGTACGTGCCGCGGTTGGCGAAGGTCGCGTAGACCGAGGCCATGTCGAGCGGGGTGGCCTCCTGGCCGCCGAGCGTGATGGAGGGAAGCTCCTTCAGCTTCTTCCCGAGCTCACGCTCGTAGCCCATCTTCTGCGCCATGGTGACGGTCTCGCACAGACCGGCCATCTGCTCCAGCTGGGCGAAGTAGGTGTTGATGGACTTGCCGAGGGCGCTGGTCATGTCCCAGGTGCCGGCCTCGGACTGCATCTCGTTCTGGAGGTCCCAGTTGCCGCCGCCGGACGGTCCGCCCGCGCAGGTGGAGTAGGAGTTCATCGGCACCGAGATCTTCCACGGCGTCGTGAACGACTGCGCCGGGCTCAGGCCCTTCTCCAGCGCCGCGGCGGCCGTGATCGGCTTGAAGGTCGAGCCGACCTGGAAGCCGTACGTGGTGCCGCCCATCTTCTTGCCGACGGAGAGGTTGAGCGTCGTCTGGTGGAGCTTCTGGTCGAGGCCGTACGGGCGGGACTGGCCCATCGAGAGGATCTTGCCGCTGCCGGGCTGGACCTGGACCACCGAGGCGGCGACCGGGTCGTCCTTGTCGACCTTGGCGACGGCGGCCTCGTTGGCGGCGGCCTGGGCGCGCGGGTCGAGGGTGGTCCGGACGGTCAGACCGCCCAGGTTCCACAGCTTCTGGCGGTCCTCGGGGGTCTTCCCGAAGACCGGGTCGTTGAGGATCGTCTTGCGGACGTAGTCGCAGAAGAAGCCGGCACCGTCGACGGCGGTGATGCAGCCGTTCTTCGGCGACTTCACCTTCAGCTTGATCGGGGTGGCCATCGCCTTGTCGGCCTCCGCCTGGCTGATGTCCTTGACGTCGGCCATGCGCTGGAGGACGGTGTTGCGCCGCTTGGTCGCCTCCTGGATGTCGTTCACCGGGTCGTAGCGGCTCGGCGACTGCACGAGGCCGGCCATCATGGCGGCCTCGGGGAGGGTGAGGTCGGCGGCGGGCTTGGAGAAGTAGCGCTGCGAAGCGGCCTCGATGCCGTAGGCCTGCTGCCCGAAGAACGTGATGTTGAGGTAGTTCTCCAGGATCTTCTTCTTGCCCAGCTCCTCCTCGACCTGGATGGCGAACTTCAGCTCGCGCACCTTGCGGCCCAGGGTCTGCTGGGTGGCCTGGGCGACCTTCTCGGGGTCGTCGCCGGCCTCCTCGACGAAGACGTTCTTCACGTACTGCTGGGTGAGCGTGGACGCGCCCTGCGCGACTCCGCCGGACTGCGCGTTGCGGTTGATGGCGCGCAGCACGCCCTTGAGGTCGATCGCGCCGTGCTCGTAGAAGCGCGAGTCCTCGATCGCGACGATCGCCTTCTGCATGTACGGGGAGATCTTGTCCAGCGGTACGACCTTCCGGTCGCGCGAGTACACGGTGGCGATGTGGCCGCCCTCGGAGTCGAGGATGGTGGTGCGCTGACTCAGCGGTGGTGTCTTCAGGTTGGACGGGATCTCGTCGAACCCCTCGACCGTGCCCTTCGCCGCCAGCCCCATCACCCCGGCCGCGGGCAGGGCGATGCCCGCCAGCACGGCTCCGGCGAGCACACTGACCCCGAGGAACTTGGCGGCCTGCTGGGTCCCGGTCAGACCTCCGCCCGAGCGCTTCTTTGCCATGGGGGCAGCCTAATCCGTAGCGATGTGCGATCCGCAGGAGCAGGGGCCTCTCGGAGCGTTCGCGTACCAGACCGTGACATCCGGAGGCGTCAGAGGGAGGTGGGGAGGGAGCCGGAGGGAGCAGAGGGGGCGGAGGGAGTCAGAGGGGGCGGAGGGGCTCGTCCGCCGACCTGACGGCACGGCGCACGTGAGGTGCGGACGTTCGCATTCGCCGGACACGCGTATATGCCTTGGCCTAAGCTGCTCTCGACTGTCACAGCGGTGCGGTCCGGCATCAAGACCCGTGCGTGACAGAGGTGTGAATTCCCGCGTACCCGAAGCGCGGTGACTTCATGCCCGAATCGGGCTCATGTCCGTTATGGTCGTGATGTCCTTGCGTCACTCCCCTGGGTGATCTGACGCGTACGCATAGTCCGTTCGGGCCATTCAAGATTGGGCCCGAAGGGGGTGTTGCGCTGTCCCCGCCTTCCGTAACGTCCCAACTGGCAGCGGTGAATATGCCGCTACCGCCGTGGGGGAGCCTCGATTCGGGAGAGGACGGCGCCGGTATGGGCTGGGTAGCTGACTGGAGTGCGCAGGCGGCCTGCCGCACTACCGATCCGGATGAACTTTTCGTGCAGGGCGCGGCGCAGAACAGGGCGAAGGCGGTGTGCACCGGCTGTCCGGTGCGGACGGAATGTCTCGCCGACGCCCTCGACAACCGCGTGGAATTCGGCGTGTGGGGCGGTATGACGGAGCGCGAGCGACGCGCCCTGCTGCGCCGCCGGCCGACGGTCACCTCGTGGCGCCGGCTTCTGGAGACCGCGCGCACGGAGTACGAGCGGGGAGCGGGCCTGCTTCCCGTGGCGATGGACGACGACGCGACGTACGAGACGTACGCGGCGGTGGGCTAGCCCGCCGCCCGCACACCGCCCGTCGCGCACGTCCGTACACCTTCTGCGGTCGCGTCATCGCGTGCCCTCCGCTGGCAGGCGGAACGATCGTCCTTGTGCGGCACGGAGCGATCGTCCTGTACGGCCGGTGAAGCCGGTTCGGCCGGTCGGCTACGGCAGGCGGCCGAGCGCGAGACGGTCACCGATGGCCCGCAGCCCGTCGAGGTCGTGCACGTCGCCGGGCAGGGCGGCCACCTCGGCGACCGCCACCTCGGGGTGGAGCGCGGTGAAACGATCGCGCGTGCGCTGCTCGCGCGCGAGCACCTGCATCCGCTCGGCATGGAGCCGAAGTAGACCGGCGGTGAGCTCCTTCACGTCCGCGCCCGGTGTGTCACCGTCCGGTGCGTCCGCGTCCAGTGCGTCCGCCTCCGGTGTGTCAGGGTCCGGTGCGTCCGCTTCCGGCGCGTCCGCGTCAGGGCGCGTGTCCGGGGCGTCCGTCGTTTCCGGCACGTCGGTGTCGGATCTGTCGGGGGTGCGTGCGTCGGTGCGGAGTGCTTCCGTGTCCGAGTCCGTGCCGGCTGTGGGGGCAACCGGGGCTGTGGGGGCAGCCGGGGACTCGGATCGTGCGGTGGCGGCGCTGGCGGCGGTGGCGAGGTCGGACATCTCGGGAGAGGTGGCACGGGAGCCACGCCCAGCAGTCTTCCCGCCCTCCTGATCCACAATGCGACGCTCGTCAAGATTTTCCGCGGCGGCCCGCGCCCGCTCGGCCGACAGCCGGGCGGCGCCGCTACCATGCACCCGGTTGAGGACGAGCCCCGCCAGCGGCATGTCCTCCGCGGCCAGCCGCTCCACGAAGTACGCCGCCTCGCGCAGCGCGTCCCGTTCCGGCGTCGCGACCACGAGGAAGGCCGTGCCGGGGGCCTGCAGCAGCCGGTACGTGGCGTCCGCGCGGGTCCGGAAACCGCCGAACATCGTGTCCATGGCCGCCACGAACGTCTGCACGTCCTTGAGGAACTGACCCCCCAGCAGCTTCCCCAGCGTCCCCGTCATCATCGACATGCCGACGTTGAGGAACTTCATCCCCGCCCGGCCGCCCACCTTCGCCGGAGCCATCAGCAGCCTGATGAACTTGCCGTCGAGGAACGAGCCCAGCCGCTTCGGCGCGTCGAGGAAGTCGAGCGCCGACCGGGACGGCGGCGTGTCGACCACGATCAGGTCCCACTCGTCCCTGGCCCGGAGCTGGCCCAGCTTCTCCATCGCCATGTACTCCTGCGTACCGGCGAAACCGGCCGACAGGGACTGGTAGAAGGGGTTCTCCAGGATCGCCCGGGCACGGTCGGCGTCCGCGTGCGCCTCGACGATCTCGTCGAAGGTCCGCTTCATGTCGAGCATCATCGCGTGCAGCTCGCCGCCGTCGCAGCCCTTGATGCCGTCCACCTTGCGCGGCACGTTGTCGAGCGAGTCGATGCCCATCGACTGGGCCAGCCGGCGCGCCGGGTCGATCGTCAGCACCACGACCCGCCGGCCGCGCTCCGCCGCGCGCACGCCGAGAGCGGCCGCCGTCGTCGTCTTGCCGACACCGCCCGCGCCACAGCACACGATGATGCGGGTGGCGGGGTCGTCGATCAGCGGATCGAGCTCCAGGAAGGGCACTGTGTCGAGCCCGGCCGAGGCCGCCGTCTCCTTCGCGGCCGCCTCTGCGACGGCCTCCCTCGGCGCGGTCCCCTTCGTCGTCTCCTTCGTCGCCCCCTTCGTCGTCTCCTTCGCCGTTTCCTTCGGGGTGGCCTTCGGGGTGGCCTTCTTCGATGCCGCCTTCGCCGCGGTCACCTCCGCCGCGACCTCGCTCGGCGCCGTCCCCTTCGTCGCGGCCTTCCTCGTCACGTTCTCCGTCAAGCGCCCACCCCTTGCCTCCGCAGCTCCTTCGCCAGCCGGTAGAGGCCTGCGATGTCCGCACCGTCCCCCAGGAAGGGGAGCTCGAACGTCGGGACCCCGATACCGGTCAGCGCCACGCGCTGGGCCCGCTCCAGCTCCACCCGCTGGGCGTGCTCCGCGGCCTGCTCCAGAAGCGGCTCGACCAGCTTCGTGCCGCCCCTGATCCCGACGGACGCCAGCGTCTCCGCGACGGCGTCCCGGTGGTCGCCGGAGGCGGCCCGTACCGCCGCCTCGTCGAGGACGTGCGGGCGGACCATGTTCACGATGACGCAACCGACGGGCAGTTCGGCCGCACGCAGCTCCGCGATGCCGTCCGAGGTCTCCTGGACGGGCATCTCCTCCAGGAGCGTGACCAGATGGACCGCGGTGTCCGGGGACTTCAGGAAGCGCATGATCGCCTGGGCCTGATGGTGTATCGGACCGATCCTCGCCAGGCCCGCCACCTCGTCGTTGACGTTGAGGAAGCGGGTGATGCGGCCGGTCGGCGGCGCGTCCATCACCACGTAGTCGTAGGAGAAGCCGCCGTGCTTCTCGCGCCGGCGGACCGCCTCGCAGGCCTTGCCGGTGAGCAGGACGTCCCTGACGCCCGGGGCTATGGTCGTCGCGAAGTCGATCGCGCCGAGCTTCTTCAGGGCCCGGCCCGCGCTGCCCAGTTTGTAGAACATCTGGAGGTAGTCGAGGAGCGCGCGCTCGGCGTCGATCGCCAGCGCGAACACCTCGCCGCCGCCCGGCGCGACGGCGATCTTCCGCTCTTCGTACGGCAGCGCCTCCGTCTCGAAGAGCTGCGCGATGCCCTGCCGGCCCTCCACCTCGACGAGGAGGGTCCGCTTGCCCTCGGTCGCGAGGGCGAGCGCGAGTGCGGCGGCGACCGTCGTCTTACCGGTACCGCCCTTGCCGCTGACGACCTGGAGCCTGCTCACGCCTTCGAGCCTAACCACTGGCGGCCCGGACCAATCAGAGGGCCGCCCCGGACGCGTCCCTGAATGAACCCCTACGGGAACGGGGCGCTTCGCCACAACGGCTACAGTCGCCTCATGACCAAGTGGGAGTACGCGACTGTGCCGCTGCTGGTGCACGCGACGAAGCAGATTCTTGACACCTGGGGCGAGGACGGCTGGGAGCTCGTCCAGGTCGTACCCGGCCCGAACCCCGAGCAGCTCGTGGCCTACCTGAAGCGGGCCAAGTCGTGAGCGGGGCCGGAGCCGTCGAGGCGCGGATCGCCGAGCTGGGCCTGACCCTGCCGGAGGTCGTCCCGCCGATCGCGGCCTACCAGCCCGCCGTGCAGTCCGGCGTGTACGTCTACACCTCGGGCCAGCTCCCGATGGTGGGCGGCAAGCTGCCGGTCACCGGCAAGGTCGGCGCCGAGGTGACGGCCGAGGAGGCCAAGGAGCTCGCCGCCACCTGCGCGCTCAACGCGCTCGCGGCCGTGAAGTCGGTCGCCGGTGACCTGGACCGGATCAAGCGGGTCGTGAAGGTCGTCGGTTTCGTCGCCTCCGCCCCCGACTTCACCGGCCAGCCTGGCGTCATCAACGGCGCGAGCGAGCTGCTCGGCGCGGTCCTCGGCGACAAGGGCGTGCACGCCCGCAGCGCCGTCGGCGTCACGGTCCTCCCGCTGGACGCTCCCGTCGAGGTCGAGATCCAGGTGGAGCTCGAGTCCGCCTGAGGGGCGGGACGAACCTTCACCCGGCCTTGAGCAGTGCCTGAGCGGTACGGGCCTTCACCGGACCTTGAGCAGTGCCTGAGCGGTACGGCCCTTCCGCCGGACCCTGAGCAGCGCCCGAGCGGTACGGGTCGCCGGCGCGGCCCGCGCGCCCCGGACGGACACCGCCGGATCCCGGGCAGCGCCGTACGACGGTCGTCGACGAGCCGGTTCCCTCCCGCCCGGAGGGAACCGGCTCTCGTGCATTCCGATGCTTGCGCATAGCATCCGGCCATGTCGAATGGTCAGTCGAACGGACAGTGGTACCCACCGGAGTGGCCCGACCGGATCCGTGCCCTCGCCGCCGGTGAGCTGGTTCCGGCGACGCCCAAGCGGGCCGCCACCGTGCTCCTCCTGAAGGACGGCGCGGACGGCCCCCTCGTCCACATGCTGCGCCGCCGCGCCTCCATGGCCTTCGCCGGCGGCGCGTACGCCTATCCCGGCGGCGGCGTCGACCCGCGCGACGAGCATCCCGTGCGCTGGGCGGGCCCTTCCCGGGAGGAGTGGGCGGATCGGCTCGGACTCGCGGATCCGGCGCAGGCGCAGGCCGTCGTCTGCGCCGCCGTGCGCGAGACGTACGAGGAGGCGGGCGTCCTGCTCGCCGGCGAGACCGCGGAGTCGGTGGTCGGCGACACGACGGGCGAGGACTGGGAGAAGGACCGGGCGGCGCTCGTCGCCCGCGAACTGTCCTTCGCCGACTTCCTCGACCGCCGCGGCCTCGTGCTGCGCTCGGACCTGCTGGGCGCCTGGGCCCGCTGGATCACCCCCGAGTTCGAGCCCCGGCGCTACGACACCTGGTTCTTCGTCGCGGCCCTTCCGGCCGGCCAGCGGACCCGCAACGCCTCCACCGAGGCCGACCGCACCGTCTGGATCCGCCCGGCGGACGCCGCGGCCGGCTACGACCGGGGCGAGCTGACGATGATGCCGCCGACGATCTCGACCCTGCGGGCCGTGGAGCGCTTCCGGAGCGCGGAGGAGGCCCTGGGGGCCGCGCGCGACCAGGACCTGACGCCCGTCCTCGCGCAGGCGCGGCTCGACGGTGACAGGGTGGTCCTGAGCTGGCCGGGACACGACGAGTTCACCAAGCACATCCCGACGACGGGTCCGGAAGGAGGGACGTCATGAGCGACGCCGCGGCCCTTCCCGGGCAGCCGCGCGGGTCCGTGACCTCCGGGCCGGGCAGCACGCGCGCGTACAACGTGCTCGCGCCGAACCCGTCCGCGATGACCCTCGACGGCACCAACACCTGGATCGTCGCCGAACCGGACTCCGACCTCGCCGTCGTCATCGACCCGGGGCCGCTCGACGAGGGCCATCTGCGCAACGTCGTGGAGACCGCCGAGAAGCTCGGCAAGCGGATCGGGCTGACCCTGCTCACCCACGGCCATCCCGACCACGCCGAGGGCGCGGGGCGGTTCGCCGAGCTGACCCGGACCGCGGTGCGGGCGCTCGACCCGGCGCTGCGGCTCGGCGACGAGGGGCTCGCGGCCGGGGACGTGATCACCACCGGCGGACTCGAGCTCCGGGTGGTTCCCACGCCGGGGCACACCTCCGACTCGCTCTCGTTCCACCTCCCGGCCGACCGGGCGGTGCTGACCGGCGACACGATCCTCGGGCGCGGCACGACGATGGTGGCCCACCCCGACGGACGGCTCGGCGAGTACCTGGACTCGCTGCGGCGGCTGCGTTCGCTCACCACCGACGACGGGGTCCGCACCGTCCTGCCGGGGCACGGACCGGTCCTGGAGGACGCGCAGGGCGCCGTCGAGTTCTACCTGGCGCACCGCGCGAACCGGCTCGCCCAGGTCGAGACAGCCGTCGAGAGCGGCTACCGGACAGCTTCCGAGGTCGTGGCCCACGTGTACGCGGACGTGGACCGCTCGCTCTGGCCGGCCGCGGAGCTCTCCGTGCGGGCACAGCTGGACTATCTGACGGAGCGCGGTCTGATCTGAGCGCGGAGGCGGATCCTCCGCCCGAGGACGTGGGCGGGCGCGGGGTGGAGTGCCGTCCCGGAACCTTCTCGTCACGGAGTTTGCCGACCTCCGGCATTTTCCGGCCTCGAAGCGTGGCTTACGCTGCGCTTACATCTGGCCGTAGCTTTCGGGGGGATCCCGTGTTCGTCATAGCAATCCTGCTGGTCATCGCCGCAGCAGTGCTGTATTTCATCGGCCGCGCGAACGACACCCGCGGCCTCAAGATGGGCGCCCTCGGCGCCCTCCTCGGCGGCGTGTTCTCTCTGATCGTGAGCATGACGTACGTGGTCAGCGCGTACGAGGTGGGCGTCCCGGTCGCCTTCGGCAAGGTCGGCTCGCCGATGAACTCCGGCATGCACCTCACGTCGCCGTTCACCAGCGTCACGACGTTCTCCACCCGGCCCGTGGACCTCAACCTCTCCGACAAGGACGTGGTGGAGGTGCGCTCCTCGCAGGGCGGCGTCATGTACGCGGAGGTCACCGTGAAGTGGGCGGTGCAGCCGACCAAGGCGGTCGAGCTCTACAAGCTGGCCGGCAGCGAGGACGCCATCCAGCAGCGGCTCGTCTTCCCGGACAGCCGCGAGATCGTCCGCAACGTCTTCGCCCGCTACACGAGCGAGCAGGGCTACACCTCCGACCGCGAGAAGATCAACGCGGAGATCGCCGGCCTCATCAAGGAGCGCCTCGCCCCGCGCGGCATCGACGTCACCACCGTCAACCTGCGCAATGTGAGGCCGTCGGACGCCCTGCAGGGCCAGATCGACCGCAAGATCCAGCAGCAGCAGGCCACCGAGCGGGCCCTGGAGGCCTCCCGTACGGCCAAGGCGGAGGCCGACCGGCGCCGCATCGAGGCGGAGGGCATCGCCCGTGCCAACAAGATCCTCAACGACTCGCTGACCGACAAGGTCCTCATGAACCAGTGCATCGAGGCGTACAAGGAGGTCGCGGCGAAGAACCCGGTCTACGCGGTGCCCTGTGGCAGCGGCAACTCGAACCCGCTGATCGTGGACGGCACGAAGCGCTGATCCCGCCGCCCGTCCCGCGCTGACCCGCGCTGACCGCGTCCGAGGACGCGGAAGGGGGCCGCCCGGTCGAAACCGGGCGGCCCCCTTCTCGTACGCACGGACGCCGGCGGAAGGCGGCGGCGTACGGGCCGATGCCGTCGCTGGTGTCGTACGGGTACGGAGCGATGCTCAGCGCGAGCGCTTCGCGAGGCGCTCCACGTCCAGCAGGATCACGGCGCGGGCCTCCAGGCGCAGCCAGCCGCGCTGGGCGAAGTCGGCGAGCGCCTTGTTGACCGTCTCGCGGGAGGCGCCGACCAGCTGGGCCAGCTCCTCCTGGGTGAGGTCGTGGACGACGTGGATGCCCTCCTCGGACTGCACGCCGAAGCGGCGCGACAGGTCGAGGAGCGCGCGGGCGACACGGCCCGGGACGTCGGAGAAGACCAGGTCGGACATCTGGTCGTTGGTCTTGCGCAGGCGGCGGGCGACGGCGCGGAGCAGGGCGCTGGCCACCTCCGGGCGGGCGTTCAGCCAGGGCTGGAGGTCGCCGTGGCCGAGGCCGAGCAGCTTGACCTCGGTCAGCGCGGTGGCGGTGGCGGTGCGCGGGCCCGGGTCGAAGAGGGACAGCTCACCGATCAGCTCGCCGGGGCCGAGGACCGCCAGCATGTTCTCGCGGCCGTCGGGCGAGGTGCGGTGCAGCTTCACCTTGCCCTCGGTGACCACGTAGAGCCGGTCGCCCGGGTCGCCCTCGTGGAAGAGCGCGTCGCCTCGGGCAAGCGTCGCCTCACTCATCGAGGCGCGCAGCTCAGCGGCCTGCTCGTCGTCGAGCGCCGCGAACAGCGGGGCGCGTCGCAGAACGTCGTCCACGAGTTCTCTCCTATGTCGACCTCAGTGCGATCAATCACAACAAGTTTGACTCACCGGACGGCCTTTCCGTACGTCAGGGGCCCGATTGGGTCGTGATCGGGTCCGGACGGGGCGGATGTCGGCGGCGGCCCCTAGGCTGGCCGGGTGTCCAACTCGCCGGTGAGAGCACAGGCCAAGGGGGCTGGAAGAGTGCGGGACGAGGTCAATTCCGCTGTGGGCGAACACGGCGTGTCGAAACAGACGAATGCGGCGAAACGCCCCCTGATGGGGGAGACCGGATCGTCGGGCGCGGCCGGCGGGAGCACGGCGGCAGCGCCTGAGGCGACGTCGAAGCCGGCGAAGTCCGCGTCGAAGCCGACGCGGAAGCCGGAGTCGACGCGGAAGCCGAAGCCGACGAAGCCCGTGTCGGAGCCGACGCAGCAGCCGAAGCCGGCATCGACGTCGGTCGGGGCGAAGGAGCCGGCCTCAAAGAGGGCCGCCTCAAAGAGCGCCGTCGCCAAGAAGGCCGTCTCCAAGGAGGTCGCCTCCAAGAAGGCGGCCGCCACCAAGGCCGTCACCAAGGCCTCCACCAAGGCCTCCGCCGAGGCGTCCTCTGAAGCCGCCTCGGGGCCCGCCTCCCGGATCGCCGCCCCCAGGAAGGCCGCCAAGCCCGAGTCGCGTCTCGGCATGGTCCGGCGGGCCCGGAAGATCAACCGGGAGCTCGCCGACGTCTACCCGTACGCCCATCCCGAGCTCGACTTCCGCAACCCCTTCGAGCTCCTGGTCGCCACGGTCCTCTCCGCCCAGACCACGGACCTGCGGGTCAACCAGACCACGCCCGCCCTCTTCGCGAAGTACCCGACCCCGGAGGACCTGGCCGCGGCCGCTCCCGAGGAGGTCGAGGAGCTGATCCGGCCGACCGGCTTCTTCCGCGCCAAGACCAAGTCGATCATGGGGCTGGCCACGGCCCTCAGGGACGACTTCGGCGGCGAGGTGCCCGGCCGCCTGGACGACCTGGTCAAGCTGCCCGGCGTGGGCCGCAAGACGGCCTTCGTCGTCCTCGGCAACGCCTTCGGCGTTCCCGGCATCACCGTCGACACCCACTTCATGCGGCTGGCCCGCCGCTGGAAGTGGACCGAGTCCGACGACCCGGTGAAGATCGAGGCCGAGGTCGCCGAGATCTTCCCGAAGAGCGAGTGGACGATGCTCTCGCACCGGGTGATCTTCCACGGCCGCCGCATCTGCCACGCCCGCAAGCCCGCGTGCGGCGCCTGCCCGATCACCCACCTCTGCCCGGCGTACGGCGAGGGCGAGACCGATCCCGAGAAGGCGAAGAAGCTCCTGAAGTACGAGAAGGGCGGCTTCCCCGGACAGCGGCTCAACCCGCCTCCGGACTACCCGGGCCGGCCCGCGCCCCCGCTGGGCGCCACGTCCTGAGGGAACGATCCGAGACTCCGACCGCGTTGTGGAAAACGGGTGTGAAAGACGGGGGTGCCGATGACGCGCACTGGTGAAGAGGTCCAAGGGACGGGCGGCCTGCTCCGCCGCGAGGGGCTGCCCGACTGGCTGGAGCCGGTCGACCGAGCGGCCCGTACGGTCGAGCCGCAGCAGCTCAGCCGCTTCCTGCCGCCCGCGGACGGCGCCGGGCGGCAGTCCGCGGTCCTCATCCTCTTCGGCGAGGGACCGCGCGGACCCGAGCTGCTGCTGATGGAGCGCTCGGGCAGCCTCCGGTCGCACGCGGGGCAGCCCTCCTTCCCCGGCGGAGCCCTCGATCCCGAGGACGGCGACCCGGCCTCCGGCGGGCTGCTGCGGACCGCGCTGCGCGAGGCCCGGGAGGAGACCGGCCTCGACCCGGCCGGCGTCCAGCTCTTCGGCGTGCTGCCCCGGCTGTACATCCCGGTGAGCGGCTTCGTCGTCACGCCCGTGCTCGGCTGGTGGCACACGCCCACTCCGGTCGGGGTCGTCGACCCCGCCGAGACCGCCCGGGTCTTCACCGTCCCCGTGGCGGATCTCACGGACCCCGAGAACCGTGCCACCGCGACCCATCCCAGCGGTCACCACGGCCCCGCGTTCCTCGTGGAATCGGCTCTGGTCTGGGGTTTCACGGCCGGAGTGATCGACCGCATCCTGCATTTCGCGGGGTGGGAGCGCCCCTGGGACCGCTCCAAGCGGGTCCCGCTGGACTGGAGGTCGTGACAGGCTGACCCCGGGGCGATCGATGACGAATCTGCGAGGCTATTGACGGTGAACGTGCTGGACATCCTGTTGCTGCTCGCCGCCGTGTGGTTCGCGGTCATCGGTTACCGCCAGGGTTTCGTGGTCGGCATCCTCTCGGTGATCGGCTTCCTCGGCGGCGGCCTCGTCGCCGTCCTGCTGCTGCCGGTCATCTGGAACCAGCTGACCGACCACAGCCAGGTCACGACGACGGCGACGGTCGTCTTCGTGATGGTGGTCATCGTCGCCGCCTCCGTCGGACAGGCCTTCACCACCCACCTCGGGAACAGGCTGCGCCGGCACATCACCTGGACTCCCGCGCGCGCCCTGGACGCCACCGGCGGCGCCCTGGTCAACGTGGTGGCCATGCTCCTGGTCGCGTGGCTGATCGGTTCTGCCCTGGCCCGCACGGCGATGCCGACCGTGGGCAAGGAGGTCCGCAGCTCCAAGGTGCTGCTCGGGATCTCCCAGGTGATGCCGGACCAGGCGCCGAGCTGGTTCGACGACTTCACGTCCGCGCTCGCCCAGAACGGCTTCCCGCAGGTCTTCAGCCCCTTCGCCAACGAGCCCATCACCGAGGTCCGCCCGCCCGACCCGGCGCTCTCCGGCAGCCCCGTCGCCGCCCGCGCGCAGCGCTCCATCGTCAAGGTCGTCGGCACGGCGCCCAGTTGCGGCAAGGTCCTCGAAGGCACCGGCTTCGTGTTCGCCGAACGCCGGGTCATGACCAACGCCCACGTCGTCGGCGGCGTCGACGAGCCGACCGTGCAGATAGGCGGCGAGGGCAAGCTCTACGACGCCAAGGTCGTGCTCTACGACTGGAAGCGCGACATCGCCGTCCTCGACGTGCCCGGTCTGGACGCCACCCCGCTCCAGTTCACCGACCAGGACGCCCGCAGCGGCGACGACGCCATCGTGGCCGGCTTCCCGGAGAACGGTTCGTACGACGTCCGCTCGGCGCGCGTCCGCGGCCGGATCGCCGCCAAGGGACCCGACATCTACCACCGCGGCGAGGTGCGCAGGGACGTGTACTCCCTGTACGCGACGGTCCGGCAGGGGAACTCCGGCGGCCCGCTGCTCACCGCGGACGGCAAGGTCTACGGCGTGATCTTCGCCCGCTCGCTCGACGACGCCAACACCGGCTACGCGTTGACGGCCGACGAGATCCAGGACGACATCCTCCGCGGCCGCTCGGCCAACCAGCAGGTCGACAGCCAGGGCTGTGCCCTGTAGAGCCGTGGATCACGGCCTGACGGCCTGAGAGGTGTGTCCTGAGAACCGGGCCCGGGAAGGGGTACGGGGCCTGTCCGCGCGCCCCCGTACCCGCTACGTGCGGGTGTGCCGCAGCCGGGCCGACACCCAGCGGGCCCGGCGGCGGAGGATGCGGGAGATCCCCACGTCCCGCGCCGGGTGCGAGTGGCCCTGGTCCTGCGTGCCGCCCCGCTCCGGAGCGTCGGATCCGCCGATCGAGCGGCGGTCGCGTGCCGTGTCACCGTAGTCGTGCGTCCAGCCCATACCGGGACGTCTGCCCGGGCCCCAAGGTCGGTAACCTCCCCGGGGCCCGCCAATTGGCGTATGCGCGAGGCACATGGCAGTTCGACGGACGCCTGTGTGCCGCCCGTCACCGCCGTCAGGCGACGGAGCGTCAGCGGACGGACCACGGCCCGTCAGTGGAGGGAGCACGGGACGTCAGAGGCCGGAGGCGGCCGGACGGCAGACCGTCAGCGGTGGCCGGACGGTGGATCGTCAGCGGTCCGGCTCGGGGTCCTTCAGCCAATTGACGAGCTCCGTGGTGAACGCCCCCGGGTCCTCCTCGTGGGGGAAGTGCCCGAGGCCGTCGAACAGCCGCCAGCGGTACGGAGCCTCCACGTACTCCCCGGACCCTGCCGCGCTGCGGGTCCGCATCACCGGGTCGAGCGAGCCGTGCAGATGCAGCGTGGGCACCCGCACCGGCCGCTTCATGCGCCGGTTGAACTGGATGCCGTCCGGGCGCGCCAGGGAACGCACCATCCAGCGGTACGGCTCGACGGAGCAGTGCGCGGTCGACGGGATGCACATCGCCCGGCGGTAGACCGCCAGGGCCTCCTCGTCGGCGGCCGAGCGGAGATGCGGGCCCGACCATTCCTGGATCAGCCGGCCCACGAGCGCCCCCTCGTCGGCGACGAGCTGACGCTCCGGCAGCCACGGGCGCTGGAAGCCCCAGACGTGCGAACCGGCGCGGGTCTGCGCGAAGTCGGACAGCATCGCCGAACGCCAGCGGCGCGGGTGCGGCATCGAGGAGACCACGAGCCGGCGCACCAGCTTGGGCCGCATGACGGCCGCCGTCCAGGCGAGATAGCCGCCGAGGTCGTGGCCGACGAGCGCCGCGTCCGGCTCGCCGAGCGAGCGGATGACCCCCGTGATGTCCAGGGCCAGGTTGGCCGGGTCGTAACCGCGGGGCGTGCGGTCGCTGCCGCCGACGCCGCGCAGGTCCATGGCCACGGCCCGGAATCCGGCGTCGGCGAGTGCGGGCAGCTGGTGACGCCAGGTCCACCAGAACTGCGGGAAGCCGTGCAGCAGCAGCACCAGCGGGCCGTCGCCCATCTCGGCGATGTGGAAGCGGGCGCCGTTGGCCGCGACGTCGCGGTGGGTCCACGGCCCGTCGATGCGTACGGGGCTTCCGCCGGCGATGCTGCTGCTCTCAGGGACGGTCATGCGGACGAGCGTGCCACAGTCTCGCCCTTGTCCAGGGCGACCCGCTCCGTGCCGGCCACGGGACGCGGGTGCGGCTTGACGTTCTGCATGATCGCCGCGGTCTGCTTGGCCGAGGCGATGGACTTCTCCGGCTTCTTCACCTTCTTGAACTTGGCGACCGCGATCGCCGCGAGCAGCACGGCGAGCAG
Organism: Streptomyces roseicoloratus; assembly: GCF_004117935.1. Lineage (GTDB taxonomy): Bacteria > Actinomycetota > Actinomycetes > Streptomycetales > Streptomycetaceae > Streptomyces > Streptomyces roseicoloratus. The sequence goes on from NZ_SDOY01000170.1 coordinate 94,713, forward strand.
CACGTTGGCCGTGAACGACAGCAGGAAGCACCAGACCATGTTCCAGCCGCCGTTGCCGTTGTGCCCGCCGGACCAGGTGTTGATGGCGTAGGCGAGCGCGAAGCTCAGCATCGGCAGGGAGAACAGCAGCACCACGCCGGCGGCGATGCCCGCGGCGCTGCCGATCGCACCGCGCTTGACGTCCTGACGGATCTCCGCCTTGGCGAGGGCGATCTCGTCGTGCACCAGGGCGGACATCTCGGCGGTCGCCGAGGCGACCAGCTGGCCGAGGCTGCGCTCGGTTCCGTCGAACGGGTCGCTCATGGCTGCTCCCTCTTCTCCTGTGTCGTCTGCCCTCAGATCATGCCGGACGGTCGGCCTCATCGCGCGATGCCCCCGCCAGTCGGGCGCGCTCTCGATGCTCCGCGGCCTTCCTCTCGTGGATGTCGGCCATCCGCAGGTGGTACTCCGGCGTGTGCTCCTCGTAGATGTCGGGGATGCCGTCCCCGTCCTCGTCGCGCTCCTCCTCCACGACCAGAGCCTGGTACTTCCGCACCCGCAGCTTCAGCAACACGGACGCCAGCACGGCGGCTATCAGGGAGCCCATGAGGACGGCGGCCTTGACCTCGCCGGTCAGTACGGGGTCGCCCTCGAACGCGAGCTCGCCGATGAGCAGCGACACGGTGAAACCGATGCCGGCCAGCGAGGCGACGGCGAAGAGGTCCGCCCAGGCCAGCTCGGGGTTCAGCTCCGCCCGGGTGAAGCGGGCCGTGAGCCAGGTGCCGCCGAAGATGCCGACCATCTTGCCCACGACGAGTCCGAGGACCACACCGAGGGTGACGGGCTGGGTGAACACGTCGCTGATGGACTTGCCGGAGACGGTGACCCCGGCGGAGAACAGCGCGAACAGCGGCACGGCGAGGCCGGCGGATATCGGCCGGACCAGGTGCTCGATGTGCTCGCCGGGGGAGTGGTCCTCGCCCTCGCGGGTGGTGCAGCGCAGCATCAGGCCCATGGCGACGCCGGCGATGGTGGCGTGGATCCCGCTGTTGTACATCAGCCCCCAGATGACCAGGGCCAGCGGCACGTAGACGTACCAGCCGCGGACGCCCTTGCGCAGCAGCAGCCAGAAGACGGCGAGGCCGGCGAGTGCGCCACCGAGAGCGGCGAAGTTGAGGTCGCTCGTGAAGAAGATCGCGATGATGAGGATGGCGAACAGGTCGTCGACGACGGCGAGGGTGAGCAGGAAGGCCCGCAGCGCCGAGGGCAGCGAGGTGCCGATCACGGCCAGGACGGCGAGTGCGAAGGCGATGTCGGTGGCCGTGGGTACGGCCCAGCCGTCCATGCTGCCGTCGCCGATGAGGTTGACCAGCGCGTAGACCAGGGCGGGGGCGGCCATGCCGCATATCGCCGCGATGACCGGCAGGGCGGCGGCCTTCGGGTCCCGCAGCTCGCCGGCGACCAGCTCGCGCTTGAGCTCGATGCCGGCGACGAAGAAGAAGACCGCGAGCAGGCCGTCCGCCGCCCAGTGCTGGATCGAGAGGTCCAGGCCGAGGGCGGCCGGACCGATGTGGAAGTCCCGGATCGTCGCGTAGCTGTCCTTGAGGGGCGTGTTGGCCCACACGAGTGCGACGACGGCCGCGACCAGGAGGAGCACGCCGCCGACGGTCTCCGTGCGCAGGGCGTCGGCGATGAACCGGCGCTCGGGCAGGCTGAGACGTCCGAGGAACCTGCGGTCGGTGGGCGTGGGCGCGGTCACGATGTGGACCTCCGGTCGATGGGCAGCACAGAGCACATGCCGACCAGACTTCCCGGCGCACCAAGGTTTTCCTGTCACGTCACTGACGCGGTCCTTACCTTACCTAAAGATGCCCGCCGGGTGTCTGGTGATCTTCACTTTAGGTGCATAGGCGGACACCGGCACCCCTTGTGGACAACCGCCTGTGGACAACTCGGCAGCCATGCGGAAGCGCCCGCCCCGGAGTCCGGAACGGGCGCTCTCACCTGCGGCTTTCGGGCGCTCAGTCCTCGTTCGACGCGCTCGGAAGCTTGGTCTGGATGAGGTCCATGACCGAGGAGTCCGTCAGCGTGGTGACGTCTCCCAGCTCACGGTTCTCGGCGACGTCACGCAGCAGCCGGCGCATGATCTTGCCCGAACGGGTCTTGGGCAGCTCGGCCACCGGCAGGATCCGCTTCGGCTTGGCGATCGGGCCGAGGGTCGCGCCGACGTGGTTGCGCAGTTCGGCGACCAGACCCTCGTCCTCGCTGGCCGTACCGCGCAGGATCACGAAGGCGACGATGGCCTGGCCGGTGGTCTCGTCGGCGGCGCCGACGACCGCCGCCTCGGCGACGGACGGGTGGGACACCAGCGCGGACTCGACCTCGGTGGTGGAGATGTTGTGGCCCGAGACGAGCATGACGTCGTCGACCCGGCCCAGCAGCCAGATGTCGCCGTCGTCGTCCTTCTTCGCGCCGTCGCCGGCGAAGTACGTGCCTTCGAAGCGGGACCAGTAGGTGTCGATGAAGCGCTGGTCGTCGCCCCAGATGGTGCGGAGCATCGACGGCCACGGCTCGGTGAGGACCAAGTAGCCGCCGCCTCCGTTCGGGACCTCGTTCGCCTCGTCGTCGACGACGGTGGCCGAGATGCCGGGCAGCGGGCGCTGCGCCGAGCCGGGCTTGGTCTCGGTGACGCCGGGCAGCGGGGAGATCATCATCGCGCCGGTCTCGGTCTGCCACCAGGTGTCCACGATCGGGCACTTGTTGGCGCCGATGTGCTCCCGGTACCAGATCCAGGCCTCCGGGTTGATCGGCTCGCCGACGGAGCCGAGGACCCGCAGCGACGACAGGTCGAACTTGGCGGGGATGTCGTCGCCCCACTTCATGAACGTGCGGATCGCGGTCGGCGCCGTGTAGAGGATCGTGACGCCGTACTTCTGGACGATCTCCCAGAACCGGCCCTGGTGCGGGGTGTCCGGGGTGCCCTCGTACATGACCTGGGTCGCGCCGTTGGCCAGCGGCCCGTACACGATGTACGAGTGGCCGGTGACCCAGCCGATGTCGGCGGTGCACCAGTAGACGTCGGTCTCCGGCTTGAGGTCGAAGACGGCGTGGTGGGTGTACGCGGCCTGGGTGAGGTAGCCGCCGGAGGTGTGCAGGATGCCCTTCGGCTTCCCCGTGGTGCCGGAGGTGTAGAGGATGAAGAGCGGGTGCTCTGCCTCGAACGCCTCGGGGGTGTGCTCGGTCGACTGTCGGGCGACGACGTCGTCCCACCACACGTCGCGGCCCTCGGTGAAGGCGGTGTCCTGGCCGGTGCGGCGGACCACGAGGACGTGCTCGACCTGCGGGCAGCGGGCGACGGCCTCGTCGATGGCGGGCTTGAGCGCGGAGGGCTTGCCGCGGCGGTAGCCGCCGTCGGCGGTGACGACCAGCTTGGCGTCGGCGTCCTGGATGCGGGAGGCGACGGCGTCGGCCGAGAAGCCGCCGAAGACCACGGAGTGCGCGGCGCCGATGCGGGCGCAGGCCAGCATCGTGATCGCGGCCTCGGGGATCATCGGCAGGTAGACGGCGACCCGGTCACCCTTGCGGACACCCAGCTCGGTCAGGGCGTTGGCGGCCTTGGAGACCTCATCCTTGAGCTCGGCGTAGGTGAGGGCACGGCTGTCGCCCGGCTCGCCCTCGAAGTGGATGGCGACGCGGTCGCCGTTGCCGGCCTCGACATGGCGGTCCACGCAGTTGTACGCGACGTTCAGCTCACCGTCGGCGAACCACTTGGCGAAGGGCGGATTCGACCAGTCGAGGGTCTCGGTCGGCTCGGTTGCCCAGGTGAGCCGCCTCGCCTGCTCGGCCCAGAAGCCCAGCCGGTCCGCCCTGGCCTGCTCGTACGCCTCCGCCGTCACATTGGCGTGCGCGGCCAGCTCGGCGTGCGGCGCGAACCGGCGCTCTTCCTTGAGCAGATTGGCCAAGGATTCGTTGCTCACGACATCTCCCTTTCCCAGGGCGTCCTATGTGCCTGTGTGTCCCGCGTCATAGCTCATCAGGCGGATGCCCGGGTGACAAGAGCATCCGGGCAATTGGTTTAGACCTGTGGGGTGACATGGGAGGTGACCCCTCTCTCCCCGAGCGGGAGGGAGCGAGGGGTCACACACTTGCACGGACGAACGGAAGGGAAGGTTCAGGACGCGCGAGCGATCTGCCGGAGGCCCGGATACGCCTCCGGCGTCACGGCCGCGGGCGGCACGTGGTTGAAGACGTCGTCGTAGCTGTGCACCTCGTCCGTCCCGGCCAGCAGATAGGCCTGCGCCTCGCCCACGTGGAAGTACATCCCGTGCAGGGCCAGCGACCCGTCCGCGAGGCGCCGCGCCACCGACTCGTACGACCGCAGGTGCTCCAGCTGCTGCACCACGTTGGTCAGGCAGAGCTGCTCGACCGCGTCGGCCGGCAGCCGCCCGGAGATCCTCGCCCAGGCGTGCCGGCGGCTCGCCATGCGCTCCAGACTCGGCCGGCCGTGCCGCAGCCAGCGCCGCAGCGGAGTCGGCGGATCGTCCGGACCGCTGTTCAGCAGGGCCTGCATCGCACCGCAGCCGGAATGCCCGCAGACCGTGATCGACTCGACCCGCAGCACCTCCACCGCGTACTCGATCGCCGCCGCCACCGAGTCGTCGCCGCTCTCCTCGCCCGGCAGCGGCACCAGATTGCCCACGTTGCGCACGGTGAACAGGTCGCCCGGGCCGCTCGATGTGATCATGCTGGTGACCAGCCGGGAGTCGGCGCAGGTGAGGAACAGCTGCGAGGGCCGCTGGCCCTCCCGCGCAAGCCGCGCCAGCTCGTCCCTGACCAGCGGCGCGGTGTCCCGCTGGAAGGCGCCGATGCCGCTCGCCAGCCGGTGCGCGGTCGTGAGCCCGGCCTCCTCGGCCGGCTGCTCGCCGCACTGGTGGTTGCGCCACGGCGTCCAGGGCCGGCAGCAGGGGTGGGACCCGTGGCCCCGCGCGGACGCAGCTTCGGGCGCCGGGTCGGCGATCCGGCCGCCGGAGGGTCCGGTCGTCTCCACCGTGCCGCCGCGGGCCAGATGCGCCGCCTGCCAGTCGTGCAGGGTCTCGTACGCCGCGTGGTCCATGAAGGAGCCGTCCAGCTCCACCACCGCGTCGGCGCCCGGCGGGATCTGGTGCAGAGCGCGGCTCAGTCGCGGCACCGCGAGGAAGGTCAACTGTCCGCGGATCCTGACCAGATGACGCCCGTCCTTCTCCTCCGGGGTGATCCGGGTACGGGCGAGGCGGTGCAGCGCGACGGCGACCGCCACCGCGATCCCGAGGCCCACGCCCTCGAGGAGGCCGACGAACACGACCCCGGCCAGCGTCACCGCGTACACCAGCACTTCACGGTGACGCGTGACCGCGCGGATGTGCGTGATGCTGACCATCTGGACGCCGACGACCATGACGAGGGCGGCGAGCGCGGGCAGCGGGATGAGGTCGAGGACCGGGACGAGAAGCAGGGCCGCGAGCACGATCCACACGCCGTGCAGCATCGACGAGTTGCGGCTGACGGCTCCCGCCGAGACGTTCGCGACGCTGCGCACCGCGACGCCGGCCACCGGCAGGCCGCCGAGCGCCCCGGACACCACGTTCGCCGCGCCCTGACCGGCGAGTTCGCGGTCGAGCCGGGAGCGGGGGACCGAGGGAGCGCCGGTGTCGGCGGCGCGCTTCGCCGCCAGCTTGTCCACGGCCACGGCGGACAGCAGCGACTGCACGCTCGTCACCAGCGTGATGGTGAGCACTCCGGCCGCGATCCCGAGGAACGGCCCCTGGGGAAGGCCGGGCAGTGCGTGGCTGCTCCACGAGGGCAGGTCGACCCGCGGCACGCCGAGCCCGGCGAGCGCCGCGACGGCGGTGGCGGCGGCCACGGCGACGAGAGCGGCGGGGGCCGTGCGCAGCAGCCTGCCCGTACGGCCGGGAAGGCGCGGCCAGAGCAGCAGCAATCCGATGGTGAGGGCACTCACGACGAGCGCGGCGGGCGAGGCGTGCGCCAGCTGGCCGGGCAGCCCGAGTGCGTTGGCGACGGTGGAGCTCTGCGGGTTGCCGCCGAGCACGATGTGCAGCTGGGCGAGGGCGATGGTCACGCCGATGCCGGCCAGCATCCCGTGCACGATCGCGGGGGACACGGCGAGGGCGGAACGGGCCACCTTGAGGGCGGCGAGACCGAGTTGGGCGAGTCCCGCCAGGACCGTGATGGCGCAGGTGGTGCGCCAGCCGTAGTGCTGGATCAACTCGGCGGTGACCACGGTCAGTCCGGCGGCCGGGCCGCTGACCTGGAGCGGGGAGCCCCCGAGTCGTCCGGCGACGATGCCGCCGACGGCGGCGGCCACCAGACCCGCCTGGAGCGGGGCGCCGGTGGCGAGCGCGATGCCCAGGGACAGCGGCAGCGCGATCAGGAAGACGGCGACGGACGCGGAGACGTCCGCACCGTCGAGGCGGAACCGGCGGCGGGGTCCGTCCGGCGGACTGTGTGGCCTCTGGACGCGGGGCCGGTTGATCGTGCGGGCAGGGGTGGTGAGTGTCATGTCCCGTCTCCTCCGGGGGGGGCAGCGGGGTCGCGGCTCGTGCGGGGTGCAGCGGCGGGGTCATCGAGCGCGATGATCGGCGATCCTCAACGCTCAGTAAATGAACAGTAATGGAGAGTAAAGACTCCGGCATTATTTTCGGGGCAAACAGGGCAAGGGTTCACTGGATCCGGTGACAGAACGTGGTCATGCCGCTTGTCGTTGCCGCTCTCCGGCCGCCTTGGTGCGACGTTGACGCCGCTTGTACGGAAATCCGAGGAACCGTGCGAAGGGGCAGGCGGGCGACCCCGCAACCGGAACCCGCCGCACGGACGATCCGGACGCACCGCACGACGCAACCGAGGACGCAGACCGAGGAGAGGTGGGCGGATGTCAGCCGCCGGGAGAAGGACCACTGTCCAGAAGAGGGCGCTCGTCGGCGGCGCTCTCGCCGTCGCCCTCACGGCCGGGCTCGCCGGCTGCTCGGGCTCCGGCGGTTCCGCCCCCGACGGGGCGCCCGGCGGGGGCGCCAAGGAGGCCCCGGCTGCCGCGCCGCAGAGCGCGGTGCGGCTGATCGGCGACGGCTCGACCGCCTTCACCGGGCCGCAGCCCCACCAGCCGACATGGCAGCGGCTGAAGCCCGGTCAGGAACCGCCGCAGTTCGTGGTGTTCTCCTGGGACGGCGCGGGCGAGGACAGCCAGCGGCTGTTCTCCCACTTCCGCAAGGTGGGCAGGAAGTACGGCGCGACCATGACGTACTTCCTCAGCGGCGTGTACCTGCTGCCCCAGGAAAAGCGCGAGCTCTACGACCCGCCGAAGCATTCACCGGGCCGCTCGGACATCGGCTTCAACGATGTCGAGGGCATCCGCGACACCGTGCGCGAGCTGCGCGGCGCGTGGGAGGAGGGCAACGAGATCGGCACCCACTTCAACGGCCACTTCTGCGGCAAGGACGGCGGAGTCGGCACCTGGTCGGTCGAGGAGTGGAAGAGCGAGATCAACCAGGCCAAGTCCTTCGTCAAGAACTGGAAGACCAACGCCGGCCTGAAGGCGGAGAAGCCGCTCCCGTTCGACTACGACAAGGAGCTGGTCGGCGCCCGCACGCCCTGCCTCGAGGGCCGCAAGAACTTCGTCCAGGCGGCGGCGCAGATGGGCTTCCGCTACGACACCAGCGGCGTCAACGACCAGATCTGGCCCAAGAAGGACAAGGGCCTGTGGGACCTGTCGATGCAGCTCGTCCCGGTCCCCGGACGTGCCTTCCAGACCCTGTCGATGGACTACAACTTCCTGGTCAACCAGTCCGGCACGACGAAGGGCGATCCGTCGATGCACGAGTTCTGGGGCAACCAGATGCGCGACGGCCTCCTGCAGGCCTTCGAGCGCTCGTACCGGGGCAACCGCGCGCCGCTGATCATCGGCAACCACTTCGAGTCCTGGAACGGCGGCACCTACATGCGCGCCATCGAGCAGACGATCGCCACCGTGTGCGTGCAGAAGGACGTCAAGTGCGTCTCCTTCCGCCAGCTCGCCGACTGGCTCGACGCCCAGGACCCGGAGGTCCTCGCCAAGCTCCGCACCCTGAAGGTCGGCGAGGCCCCGCAGGGCGGCTGGACGTCCTTCCTCGCCCCGCAGCCCGCCGTCCCGGCCGGACCGGCGGCCGGGACGAGGTGACCGAGCGGCGCCGGCCGCCGGAAGGATCGGCGGCCTCCGGCGGCCGGGCCGCTCGGCGCTGAGCGCCGGCCCTCGTCAGCTCGGCTGGGGGACGGCGAGGCGTTCGTCCAGGACGAAGCCGGGGTCGATCTGCGCGGCCAGGTCGGCCCCGGTCTTGGCGTTGCCCCAGCTCTCCGCGTTCCGCAGGTGGAAATGGACCATCTGCTGCGTGTAGCGCTCCCAGTCGCGGTGGGCGTACGAGTCGTCCGCCGCGTCCTGCAGGGTCTGCAAGGCGGTGCGGTTGGCCGCTTCCAGGAGGGCGAAGAGGGGCGGCCGGCCCTTCTCCATGGAACGGACCCAGTCGGAATGGCCGACCGTCACCAGCAGGTCCTCGCCCACCTCGGAGCGCAGGAAGTCGACGTCGTCGGCGCCCTGCACCTTGTTGCCGACGACCTTCAGGGCGACCCCGAAGTCTCGCGCGTACTCCTTGTACTGGCGGTAGACGGAGACGCCCTTGCGGGTCGGCTCGGCCACCAGGAACGTCATGTCGAAGCGGGTGAACATGCCGGAGGCGAAGGAGTCGGAGCCGGCCGTCATGTCGACCACCACGTACTCGTCCGGCCCGTCCACCAGGTGGTTCAGGCACAGCTCCACCGCGCCGACCTTGGAGTGGTAGCAGGCCACGCCCAGGTCGGACTCGGTGAACGGGCCCGTCGCCATCAGCCGCAGCTCGCCGTCGTCGAGCCGCACGGGCCGGGCACAGGCGTCGTACACCGGGTTGTCCTCGCGCACCCGGAGCAGCCGCGAACCCTCCCCGGGCGGTGTCGTCTTGATCATCGTGTCGGCCGAGGCGATCCGGGGATTGGAGCCCCGCAGGTACTCCTTGATCAACGGCAGGTGCGCGCCCATCGCGGGCAGCGCGGCGGCTTCTTCGTCGGAGAGGCCGAGCGCCGCTCCCAGGTGCTGGTTGATGTCCGCGTCGACCGCCACGACCGGGGCTCCGGTGGCGGCGAGGTGACGGATGAAGAGCGAGGACAGCGTCGTCTTGCCGCTGCCGCCCTTCCCCACGAAAGCGATCTTCATGTTCACCTAGGGTAGCGGCATGAATGCCGAGTGTGGTCAGGCTGCGTGAAGAAGACCACTCCAACGTGGGGTCCGGGCCCGGGGCGCGTAGCCTCCCTACTTATGAGTACGCACGCCTCTGACCCCCTGGCCGCCCTCGGCTCCCTGCCGGGCGTCGCCGACTCGGTGGACTCCGTACGCAAGGCCGTCGACCGGGTCTACGGCCACCGCGTGATGCGCCGCCGCAGCAACGAGATCACCTCCGAGGCGGCGCTGCGCGGGGCCCGTGGCTCGGCCGCGCTCGCGGGCGCCGACTGGGCCCTGGAGGAGGTCCGCCGGCGTACCGACTTCAGCGCGGACCCGGAGGCCCGCACGGTCGGCGCGGCGCTCCGGCTGACCGCCGAGTGCGGCCAGCTGCTGTCCATCTGGCGCCAGTCGCCGCTGCGGGTGCTCGCCCGGCTGCACCTGGTCGCCGAGGGCGAGCCGCTTGCCTCGACGGGCCGGCCGCGACAGGCGGGCGAGCCGGTCGACGAAACGCTGGTCGAGGCGCCCCTGCCGGATCCGGCCGAGGTCTCGGGTCGGCTCGACGGCCTCGCCGACCTGATCATCGCGGGTGGCGACGCTCCCGCTCTGGTCACCGCCGCCGTGGTGCACGGCGAGCTGCTCGCCCTGCGGCCCTTCACCTCGCACAACGGCCTCGTCGCGCGGGCGGCGGAACGGATCGTGCTGATCGGCAGCGGTCTCGACCCGAAGGCGATCTGCCCGGCAGAGGTCGGCCACGCGGAGCTGGGGCGGGCGGCCTACCTGACGGCCTTCGAGGGGTACCTGTCCGGGACGCGGGAGGGCGTGGCCGCCTGGATCGCGCACTGCGGGCGCGCGGTGGAGCTGGGTGTCCGGGAGTCGACGGCCGTCTGCGAGGCGCTGCAGCGCGGCGCGGCCTGAGAGACCTCCGGGAGTGCGGGTCCCCGCAAGGGGTCCTGACATGGGTTGCGGCGGTACCAGACTTCGGTACCGCCGCTGGCACGTCCACCCAGTTACCAAGCGTCCTCGATATGTGCCCATCAAGCGGGGTGCTTTGCCCTGCGCCTGGTGCGGCTGGCCCTTAATCGAAGGGTCGACGTCGCGTGGGTGCCAGGTTTTCGTGCATCAGGTCCGTGGGGCCGTTTTGCTCAACAGGTGATCCTCTCGGATGTCCTAGGTCTCGCGGGCCTGATTCCTTTCTACTCCTGTCGGCGAGGAAGCGAAAGTCCTGACTCCGCTTCTTTGCTTTCGTCTCAAATCCGGGCAAAGCGAGGGGCAAGTCCCGAGGTCCCGGCGGTGGCGCGGGGCGGTGGATCGGCGGTCGTGGGGCGCGCGGGGATGGTGGGGTGCGCGGGGATGGTGGGGCGGTGATGCCGGCGAGCCGAACCGCCGGCTCAGGCGAGGACCCCGGTCGCGGCCCGGGCCAGTGCGGCCTGCCGACGGCGGCTCGCGTACCAGACGAGACCGGCGGTGGCCGCAGCCGCTCCCACCGCCGCCGCGGCGACGAGGGCCGGGCGGGGCGGCATGCGGAACGCCGGCAGCCGCTGCTTGAGCCGCACCGGCCGGTCGAACACGAGGACCGGCCAGTCCCGGGCGGTCGCCTCACGGCGCAGGGCCCGGTCGGGGTTCACGGCGTACGGGTGGCCCACCGCCTCCAGCATCGGCAGATCGGTCGCCGAGTCGCTGTAGGCGTAGCAGCGGGACAGGTCGTAGCCCTCGGACTCGGCCAGCTCCCGGACCGCCTCCGCCTTGGTCGGGCCGTACGCGTAGTACTCCACTTCACCCGTGAAACAGCCGTCCTCACCGACCACCATCCGGGTGGCGACGACGCGGTCGGCGCCCAGCATCTCGCCGATGGGCTCCACGACCTCGGCGCCCGAGGTCGAGACGATCACGACGTCGCGGCCGGCGGCGTGGTGGTCCTCGATGAGCGAGGCCGCCTCGTCGTAGATGATCGGGTCGATCAGGTCGTGCAGGGTCTCCGCCACGAGCTCCTTGACCTGGGCGACGTTCCAGCCCTTGCAGAGCGCGGAGAGATATTCGCGCATCCGCTCCATCTGGTCGTGATCGGCGCCCCCGATCAGGAACACGAACTGGATGTACGCCGTCCGCAGTGCGGCACGGCGACTGATCAGTCCGCCCCTGTAGAAGGACTTGCTGAAGGTCAGCGTCGAGGACTTCGCAATGACCGTCTTGTCCAGGTCAAAGAAGGCGGCTGCGCGCGGCATCGAGTGGTTTTCCACGAGCTGAGCATAGGTGCCCGCCATTCGGCGTACGCTGGGGCGCGTGGGTTTGCCTGAGAAGGCTCTCGGGTACACCATGGAAGTCACGGATCGTTCGCGACCGTGCTAACCCGGACCGGCTCCTCCCCCCCCGAGTCGGCCGGAGAGACGACCCCCGCTCTCCCCCCCGGCGGGGGTCGTCGCATGTCCGGACCTGGTCCGGACCTGTTTCCGCCTCGGTTCTCCCTCATCTCCGTCCCTCCTTGGCAGGCCGTGTCACGTGTCGGCCGAGGGGCCGTACGAGATCTTGTTTCGTCACTCAGCGTAGTCGAGAGGGTGCTCTCCGGCCCAGTACCGGTTTGGGTGGCGAAGTTATTCACAGCCGGTGGGTTATCCACAGTTTTTGACCAAGATCCACAAGTTTTTCCCGACGGCTGCACGGTGATTCCGGTCGCGAAGTCCGCGAACCGCAGGAATCACGTGAGGGGTGTGTGCCGTGGAAGGACCGAAGACTTCCGGAACGCCGGTGCGAGGCGCGGCGGGGGTGAGTGCGGTCGCGGGTGCGGCCGTGAGCTCGCGGGTGGGCCCGGGTGCGGGCCCGGGCGGGCGCACGGACAGGGAGGACGGAGGTGCCAGGCCGGCCCGGCCGCTGCTCGTCACGGAGGACCTGGCGCTCCTCGACGACCTGCTGCGGCTGTGCGCCGCCGCGGGCGCCGAGCCCGAGGTGCACCACACCGTGCCCGAGCACCGGGCGGCCTGGACCGATCCGCCGCTCGTCCTCGTCGGGGACGACGCGGCGGCCCGCTGCCGCGGCGCCACCCGGCGGCCGGGGGTGCTGCTCGTGGGGCGGGACCCCGACGACCCGGGCGTGTGGCGGCGGGCCGTCCGGATCGGCGCGGAGGACGCACTGACCCTGCCCGACGACGAGGGCCGGGTCGTCGACCTCATCGCCGATGCCGTCGAGGGCGTCGGACGGCAGGCGTTGACCGTCGGAGTCATCGGCGGACGCGGTGGCGCGGGAGCCTCCACACTGGCCTGCGCACTGGCGCTCGCCGCCGTCCGGGCCGGGCAGCGCACTCTCCTCGTCGACGGCGACCCGCTCGGTGGCGGACTCGACGTACTGCTCGGTGGCGAGCGCGCCGAAGGACGGCGGTGGCCCGACTTCGCCACGTCCAAGGGGCGGGTCGCGGGCGCGGCGCTGGAGGAGTCGCTGCCGTCGGTGCGCGGGCTGCGGGTGCTGAGCTGGGACCGGGGCGACCCGGTGCTCGTGCCGCCAGACGCGATGCGCTCGGTCCTCGCCGCCGGTCGCCGGCGCGACGGCGTCGTCGTGGTCGACCTGCCCCGCCGTGTCGACGACACCGTCGCCGAGGCCCTCGCCCAGCTCGACCTCGGCCTGCTCGTCGTTCCCGGCGAGCTGCGGGCCGTCGCCGCCGCCCAGCGGATGGCCGGAGCCGTCGGCACCGTGCTGCGCGACCTGCGCGCGGTCGTCCGGGGCCCCTACGCGCCCGGGCTCGACGAGCAGTGGATCGCCGACGCCCTCCGGCTTCCCCTTGCCGGCGAACTGCCCTGCGACCCCGGCCTGGCGACGGCCCGGGACGGCGGACCTCCGCCGGGCTCCGAGGTCCGCGGCGGTCTCGCCCGCTTCTGCTCCGCGTTCTGGGAGCGGGTCCTGGTCCCGGAGCGTGCGGCATGAGCGGCACGGGACTCCTCGACGCCGTGCGCCGGCGGCTCGCGGAGAGCGGCGCCGAACCGACCCCGGCACGGGTCGCGGCGGCCCTGCGGGCCCAGGGACGTCTGCTCGGCGACGCCGAAGTCCTGGGGGCGGCGGAGGAACTGCGGTGCGAACTGATCGGGACCGGGCCGCTGGAGCCGCTGCTCGCCGACCCGAAGGTGAGTGACGTCCTGGTCTCCGCGCCCGACCGGGTCTGGGTGGACCGCGGCGCGGGACTCGAGGCGACCGACGTGACGTTCCCCGATGCCGCGGCGGTACGGCGGCTGGCGCAGCGGCTCGCGGCGGTCGCGGGTCGCCGGCTCGACGACGCCAGACCCTGGGTGGACGCGCGGCTTCCGGACGGCACCCGCATGCACGCCGTGCTGCCGCCGGTCGCCGTCGGCTCGACCTGTCTTTCGCTGCGCGTGGTGCGGCCGCGGGCCTTCTCCGTGGGAGAACTGACCGAGGCGGGCACCGTCCCGCCGGGCGGCGAGCCGTTGCTGCGGGCACTGGTCGAGGCCCGAGTCTCGTTCCTCGTCAGCGGCGGCACGGGCTCGGGCAAGACGACCCTCCTGTCCACCCTGCTCGGCATGGTCGGCCCTGGCGAGCGGATCGTCATCGCCGAGGACTCGGCCGAACTGCGCCCAGACCACCCGCACGTGGTGCGTCTGGAGGCCCGCCCGCCCAACCAGGAGGGCGCGGGGCTCGTCACCCTGCGAGACCTGGTGCGGCAGGCGCTGCGGATGCGGCCCGACCGGCTCGTGGTCGGCGAGGTCCGCGGCCCTGAGGCGGTCGACCTGCTCGCCGCCCTCAACACAGGACACGAAGGCGGCTGCGGCACGGTCCACGCCAACGCGGCCGCGGACGTGCCCGCCCGGCTCGAGGCGCTGGGCACTGCCGCCGGACTCGACCGCGCCGCTCTGCACAGCCAGTTGGGCGCCGGCCTCTCGGCGGTGCTGCATCTGGTGCGGGACCGTTCCGGGCTCCGGCGGATCGCCGAGGTGCACGTCTTCGAACGGGACCGGGAGGGCCTGGTGGTGACGGTTCCCGCACTGAGCTGGGCGCCGGACGGCTTCCAGCGGGAGCGGGGCTGGGAGCGGCTGCGGTCGCTGATCGGAGGCGGGCGATGACGACGACGGTCGCGGCGGTGTGGTGTGCCGTTCTCGCGCTGTGGTGGACCGCTCGGGAGGAGCGGACCGCCCGCCAGGCCCGTGCGGTCCTGGCGGCACCGGGAAGCCCGGGGACGACCTGGATCTGGGCCCCGGTGCCCGAGGCCGCCACCCGCGGGTGGAACGCCCTGCGCGGCCGGCCGGAGTGGCTGTGCCTGCCGGTCGGGGCAATGGTCGCACTGCTCGGCTCCTCACCCCTGCCGCTGCTCGCGGGCGTGGTCGCGGTGCCGCTGGCCGGACGCCGGCTCAGGGCGGCGCGGGCACGCCGGGAGAGGCAGGCACGCGCCGACCGGGTCGTCGCCTTGTGCGGGACGGTCGCGGGAGAGCTGAGAGCCGGTTGGCAGCCCGCCCAGGCGCTGGCCTTCGCCGCCCGCACCACGGGCGCGCTCGGCGGTCAGGAAGCGGCGGTCCTCGCGGCGGCCCGCTTCGGCGGAGACGTGCCGGAAGCCTTGCGGCGGGCGGCCCGCGGCGACGGTGCCGAGGGCCTGGCCGGTATGGCCGCCTGCTGGCAGGTCGCCGTGGACGGCGGCGCGGGTCTCGCCGCCGGCCTCGACCGGCTGGAGGCCGCCCTGCGGGCCCACCAGGACCAGCGGGAGCGGCTGCGGGCCCAACTGGCCGGCGCGTGGGCGACGGTGGCCGTCCTTGCGGTCCTGCCCGTCGCCGGGCTCGGACTTGGCGCCGCGCTCGGAGCCCGCCCGCTGTGGGTGCTGCTCCACACGCCTGCGGGCCTCGCGTGTCTGGTCGTCGGCGGCGCGCTGGAGGCGGCGGGCCTGTGGTGGGCGGCCCGGATCGTGCGGGGAGGTGAGCGGTCGTGACGGCCGCCCTCGCCGTGCTGTCCGCCCTCGCGGCGCTGGCCCTGGTCCTGTCCGGCCGAGGCCGCGACCGACGGGCGCGAGCCCGGACAGCGGCTCTGCTGGGCATGGGGAGGCCGTCGGGGCGGTCGCCGGGAAGCGGACGGATGGAGAACAGGCCGAGGAAGGACAGACCGGGGGAGGACAGGCCGAGGGAGGACGGGCCGAGCGAGAACGGGCCGGCGGAGAACAGGCGGAGGGGGAGCGGACGGCGCGGGAGCGGACACCGGGGCAGCAGGCGCAGACCGGTGCTTACGGCACGGGCCAGGGCCTGGGGCGTGCCGTGCGCGGTGGGTCTCGCGGGGTTCGTGCTGATCGGCGGACTTCCCGGCCTTCTGGCCGGGGCGGGCGGGGCCTGGGCGTTGTGGCGGTGGCGCGCGCGGCGGCCGGGGGCCGCGGACGAGCAGCGGGATGAGGAGACGGCGCGTCAGCTGCCCCTTGCGGCGGATCTGTTGGCGGCCTGCGCCTCGGCCGGGGCGCCGCCCGGCGAGTCCGCGGAAGCCGTGGGCCGATCGCTCGGCGGCCCGGTGGGCGAGCGGCTGGTCCGCACCGCCGCCGAACTCAGGCTCGGCGGAGAACCGGCCGACGTGTGGCGGAGGTTCGGCGAGATACCCGGCGCGGAAGGGCTGGCCCGCTGCCTGGAGCGCGCGGCCTCCTCCGGGGCGCCGGCGGCGGATGCCGTGGCACGCCACGCGGAGGCGCTGCGCGCGACCCGCGCCCGGGTGGCGGCGGCCCGTGCGCAACGCGCCGAGGTGCTGATCACCGCGCCGGTCGGGCTGTGCTTCCTGCCCGCGTTCCTGGCGGTCGGTGTGGCCCCGGTGGTGATCGGCCTGGCGAGCGGACTGCTCGGCGGCCGGTGAGAACGAAGTGGACGAAAGATCACAAGGAGGTCCGGAAATGAAGTTCATGCAGGTCAGGGAGCGCGGAATGCGCGGGAGCGCGGGGCGCCGGCTGTGCGGATGGTGGCGGTCCCGGACGGCGGCGGCCCGCCGCGACACGGGCATGAGCACGACGGAGTACGCGATGGGCACGATCGCCGCCGCGGCTTTCGCGGCCGTGCTCTACAAGGTGCTCACCAGCGGCACGGTGAGCAAGGCGCTGGAAGCGGTGATCGGGAAGGCTCTCGATGCGCCGTTCTGACCGGGGATCGGTGACCGCCGAGACGGCGGTCGCGCTGCCCGCACTCGTGCTCTTCACCGCGGCTCTGCTGTGGGGCCTGGCCGCGGCCGCCGCGCAGATCCAGTGTGTGGACGCGGCCAGGGCCGGGGCGAGGGCGGTCGCCCGCTCCGAGCCCGTCCCGGCCGCGGAGGCCGCGGCCCGGGCCGCGGCTCCCGAGGGTGCCACGGTCACCGTGGCCCGGGACGGCGAGCTCTGGCGGGTGAACGTCGAGGCGGCCGCGCCGGGACCCGGCGGACTGGGACTGACGTTGCGGGCCGGGGCTGCGGCGCTCGCCGAGGACACGATCGGGGAGGCGATGCCATGAGTGCTCTACGGGCCCGCCTCGCCGACCGCGGCGCGGCCACGGTGTGGACCGCGTTCGCGGCCTGCGCGCTCTGCGTCGTGTTCGGGGCGGTGCTCGCCCTCGGACAGGCTGTCGCGGCCCGCCACCGCGCGGGCGCGGCCGCCGATCTGGCGGTGCTCGCCGCCGCGGGCCGCGCACTGTGGGGCGAGCAGGACGCCTGCGCGGCCGCGGCCCGTGTCGCGTCGGCCCAGGGCGCCACCGTGGTCCGCTGCCGGATCCGCGAGGACATCGCCGACGTCACGGCGCGGGTGACCCACCCGCCATGGAACCCGGAGTCCCGCGCCCGCGCGGGCCCACCAGCAGACCCGGCGCTGCCGGCCCACCCGGCGTCTCCTGCGGGCCCGGCCCGGGCCCGGCCCGGGTCGGTGGCAGGGCCTGAACCCTGACCCTCCCACCGTCCTCGGCCGTCAGCTCGGCTCGTCCGACGGCTGAACAGGAGCGTTCTCGGCAGCCGCCGCCTCCCCGAGGGTGGCGTCCGAGGGCGCGTCGGCTGCGGCTGGACTGGCCGGGGGTGCGCCGGCCGCGGGAGTGCCAGCCGTGGGCGGGCCGGTCGCGGCGGCGTCGGCCGCGGCACTGCTCGCCTTCGCCTCGGCTGCCTCGGGGGCGCCTCGTAGGAGTTCCGTGAGGAGGCGGACGGCGCCGCGCTTGTGGAGGGGGTCGTTGCCGTTGCCGCATTTGGGGGACTGGATGCAGGACGGGCAGCCGGCGTCGCACTCGCAGGAGGCGATGGCCTCGCGGGTGGCGGTGAGCCAGGCGTGGGCGGTGTGGAAGGCGCGCTCGGCGAACCCGGCGCCGCCGGGGTGGCCGTCGTAGACGAAGACGGTCGGCAGCAGGGTGTCGGGATGGAGCGGGACGGAGACCCCGCCGATGTCCCAGCGGTCGCAGGTGGCGAACAGCGGCAGCATGCCGATGGAGGCGTGTTCGGCGGCGTGCAGGGCACCGCCGAGGATCTCCGGGTTGATCCGTGCGGCATCGAGCTGGTCCTCGGTGACCGTCCACCACACGGCCCGGGTGCGCAGGGTGCGGGGCGGCAGGTCGAGCTTGGTCTCGCCGAGCACCTCGCCGGTGATCAGACGGCGGCGGAGGAAGGAGACGACCTGGTTGGTGACCTCGACGGAGCCGTAGCAGAGGCGGCCGGCTCCCCAGGGGATCTCGGTGTCGGTCGACAGGACGGAGATGGAGGTGGTGTCGCGGGCGGTGGTCGAGTAGGGCGGGTTCGCCTCCTCGACGAGGGCCACGGAGTCCTTCAGGTCGAGCTCGCGGACCAGATAGGTGCGGCCTTGGTGCAGGTGGACGGCGCCTTCGTGGACGGCCGCGTGGGAGGCGGCCTCGTCGACCGTGCCGAGCAGCCGCCCGGTTCCGGCCTCGACGATGCGTACCGGGCTGCCACCGCCGCCACGGATGTCGGTGAGGTCGGCGGCCCGCTCACGGCGGGTCCAGTACCAGCCGGTGGATCGGCGGCGCAGCAGGCCGGCGGACTCCAGCTGGGGCAGCAGTTCGGGCACGGCAGGGCCGAAGAGGGTCAGGTCGGTCTCGGCCAGGGGCAGCTCGGCCGCCGCGGCGCACAGATGGGGGGCGAGGACGTAGGGATTGTCGGGATCGAGCACGGTGGACTCGACGGGCTGCTGGAAGATCGCCTCGGGGTGGTGGACCAGGAAGGTGTCCAGCGGGTCGTCGCGGGCGACGAGCACGGCGAGCGCGCCCTCGCCGGAGCGCCCGGCGCGGCCGGCCTGCTGCCACAGGGAGGCGCGGGTGCCCGGGTAGCCGGCGATCACGACGGCGTCCAGGCCGGAGACGTCCACGCCGAGCTCCAGGGCGGTCGTCGCGGCCAGGCCGAGGAGTTCGCCGGAGTGCAGGGCCCGCTCCAGGGCGCGCCGTTCCTCGGGCAGGTAGCCGCCCCGGTAGGCGGCGACCCGGCGGGCGAGGGTGCGGTCGACCTCGGCGAGGCGTTCCTGGGCGATCACCGAGATCAGTTCGGCGCCGCGCCGGGAGCGGACGAAGGCCACCGAGCGGACGCCCTGCACCGTGAGGTCGGTCAGCAGGTCGGCGGTCTCGGCGGTGGCGGTACGGCGGACCGGGGCTCCCTGTTCGCCGTGGAGCTCGGTCAGCGGCGGCTCCCACAGGGCGAAGACCAGTTCGCCGCGCGGGGAGGCGTCGTCGGAGACCTCGGTGACCGGCAGGCCGGTGAGCCGGCCTGCGGCGCGGGCGGGGTCCGCGGAGGTGGCCGAGGCCAGCAGGAAGACGGGCTCGGAGCCGTAACGGGCGCAGATGCGGCGCAGCCGGCGCAGCACCTGGGCGACGTGGGATCCGAAGACGCCCCGGTAGGTGTGGCACTCGTCGACGACGACGTAGCGGAGGGAGCGCAGGAAGGAGGACCAGCGGGGGTGGGACGGGAGGATGCCCCGGTGGAGCATGTCGGGATTGGTGAGGACGTAGTTCGCGTACTGGCGGACCCACTCGCGCTCCTCGACCGGCGTGTCGCCGTCGTAGACGGCGGGGCGGATCCCGTTGCCGAGCGGGGCCGCGAGTTCGCGTACGGCGCGCCGCTGGTCGGCGGCGAGCGCCTTGGTCGGGGAGAGGTACAGGGCGGTGGCGCCGCGCCCGTTCGGGGCCTCGCTGCCGTCGAGGAGGGTGGAGAGGACGGGGGTGAGGTAGGCGAGGGACTTGCCCGAGGCCGTTCCGGTGGCGATCACCACTGAGGTGCCGTCGAGCGCGTGCTCGGCGGCCTCCGCCTGGTGGGCCCAGGGGTGCTCGATCCCGGCCTTCTCGACGGCCGCGATCACTTCCGCCCGGATGCGGTGCGGCCAGACGGCATGCCGGCCCGCACGGGCGGGCAGATGCTCCGTATGAGTGATGCGCGCTGCCCGGCTCTCGCCTCGCGAAAGCCGGTCGAGGACCTCGCCGGGAGAGGGGCGGCTGCCCGTGTCTCCGGCGGATCGGCTGGGGCGGTGATTCTTGGCCATCGGCACCGAGTGTGTCACCGGCGTGACGGACAATGCTCCCAAGGCGTCGTGCATGGCTGCCGGTAAGTGATTGAATGCCATCGCGGCCGGCGATCCGTCCCGTGGCTCCGCCCGGGAGACCCCGAGGGACGGCCGCTCGATAGCTAGGTGCTGGAGGACCCGTGGACCTGTCTCTGTCGACTCGCACTGTGCCCGGCCCCAATGGCGACCGTACGGTCGTCGAGGTCGGTGGCGAGATTGATGTGTATACCGCGCCCAAGCTGCGCGAGCAGTTGGTCGAGTTGGTGAACGACGGCAGCTACCACCTGGTTGTCGACATGGAAGGCGTGGACTTCCTCGACTCGACCGGCCTCGGTGTGCTGGTGGGCGGTCTGAAGCGCGTGCGCGCGCATGAGGGATCGCTGCGACTGGTGTGCAACCAGGAGCGCATTCTCAAGATTTTCCGGATTACCGGCCTGACCAAGGTGTTCCCGATCCACACCTCGGTGGACGAGGCGGTCAGCGCGGCCGACTGAGGTCGCGCGCAGCCGTCACCCCGTTCAGCAGCCGAGAATCCAGGGGGATCACATGGCCACCGTTGAACTCCTCTTCAGTGCCCAGCCCGAGCACGTCCGTACGGCCCGTCTCGTGGCCGCCGCGGTGGCGCGGCGGGCCGGGGTCGACGAGGCGGTCCTCGACGAGGTCCGGCTCGCCGTCGGCGAGGCCTGTTCCCGTGCGGTCGGGCTGCACCGCAGCAACGGGGTGACCACCCCCGTCCGGGTCGTGCTGACCGAGGAGGAGAAGAGCTTCTCCATCGAGGTCGGCGACGAAGTGCCGGGCGCGGGTGTGGCGGCGGCCGATGCCGCCGGTGTGCCCGGCTCACGCGACGCGGCGCCGGCCGAGGACTTCGACGACGCCGACGGCGAGGACGAGATGGGTCTCGCGGTGATCCGCGGGCTCGTCGACGACGTGGAGGTGAGCGCCGGCGAGGACGGCGGCACCATCAGGATGAGCTGGCCCGCCAACCCGGACGCCGTACTCGGCTGATCGCGGGACCGCCGCACCCGGCTGACGCCGCCGGGACCGCCGCGGGACCACGAAGCCGGGCGGGGCACACAGCCCCGGGCAGGAATGCCGCCGGGGCCACGCGGCCTCGGTCATGGACGCCGCCGCGGCACACCGCCCCGCTGGCGCGAACAGTCGCGCTCCCGGAGCGCTGCATGCGAGAACGTGAGAAGAGGCCCTGCCCCGCAGGGCCTCTTCTCATTCCCCGGACCCGGAATCGATCACGAATGCTTTGGGCCCATTACCGCATTCGGCCTCACTTGTGAGGTATTCGGGAATTACCATTGCGGCGCCCTGTTTTGATCAGGTTTCCCTCCTTACAATCCGGCTTGTCTTGACCCCTCGACGTCAAGGAGGACGGAATGGCGGGTCTAGCAGCCGCGGTGCTCACCGAGGAGAACCGCGTGATCGTGATCGTCGTCGCGGCCGTCGCGCTCGCGGCGCTGGTCGTGGCACAGCTCCTCGTCCGGCAGGTCCTCGCGGCCGGCGAGGGTACGGAGAAGATGCGGAGTATCGCGGCCGCCGTCCAGGAAGGCGCGAACGCCTACCTCGCCCGGCAGCTGCGCACCCTCGGTGTCTTCGCCGTCGTCGTGTTCTTCCTGCTGTTCCTGCTGCCGGCCGACAACTGGTCGCAGCGGGCCGGACGCTCGCTGTTCTTCCTGGTGGGCGCGCTTTTCTCGGCGGTCACCGGATATGTGGGAATGCGGCTCGCCGTACGCGCGAACGTCCGGGTGGCCGCGGCGGCCCGGGAGGCCACTCCGGCCGAGGGCGAGCCGGCGAAGGACCTGACCTCGGTCGCCCACAAGGCGATGAAGATCGCCTTCCGCACCGGCGGTGTGGTCGGCATGTTCACCGTGGGGCTCGGCCTGCTCGGCGCCTCCTGCGTGGTCCTCGTCTACGCCGCCGACGCGCCCAAGGTCCTGGAGGGATTCGGGCTCGGCGCCGCCCTCATCGCCATGTTCATGAGGGTCGGCGGCGGCATCTTCACCAAGGCCGCCGACGTCGGCGCGGACCTCGTCGGCAAGGTCGAGCAGGGCATCCCCGAGGACGACCCGCGCAACGCCGCCACCATCGCCGACAACGTGGGCGACAACGTCGGCGACTGCGCCGGCATGGCCGCCGACCTCTTCGAGTCGTACGCCGTGACGCTGGTCGCCGCGCTGATCCTCGGCAAGGCCGCGTTCGGCGACCTCGGTCTCGCCTTCCCGCTGATGGTGCCGGCGATCGGCGTGGTCACCGCGATGATCGGCATCCTCGCGGTGGCTCCGCGGCGCGCCGACCGCAGCGGGATGACCGCCATCAACCGCGGCTTCTTCCTGTCCGCGGTGATCTCGCTGGCGCTCGTCGCCGTCGTCGCCTTCGCCTACCTCCCGTCCTCCTACGCCGGACTCGAGGGCGTCACCGAGCCCGGCATCGCCCGGCACGACGGCGACCCCCGGGTGCTCGCGCTCGTCGCGGTCGCCATCGGCATCGTGCTCGCCGCGCTCATCCAGCAGCTCACCGGCTACTTCACCGAGACCGGACGGCGCCCGGTCCGCGACATCGGCAAGTCCTCGCTGACCGGTCCCGCCACCGTCGTCCTCGCGGGCATCTCCATCGGCCTGGAGTCGGCCGTCTACACGGCGCTGCTGATCGGTCTCGCCGTCTACGGGGCCTTCCTGCTCGGCGGCGCCTCGATCATGCTCGCGCTGTTCGCGGTCGCCCTCGCCGGTACCGGGCTGCTCACCACCGTCGGCGTGATCGTCGCCATGGACACCTTCGGTCCGGTCTCCGACAACGCCCAGGGCATCGCCGAGATGTCCGGCGACGTGCAGGGCGCCGGCGCGCAGGTGCTGACCGACCTCGACGCCGTCGGCAACACCACGAAGGCGATCACCAAGGGCATCGCGATCGCCACCGCCGTCCTCGCGGCGTCGGCGCTGTTCGGTTCCTACCGGGACGCCATCGCGACCGCCGTCGCCGACGTCGGGGCGAAGGCGGGCGACATGAACCTCTCCATGGACATCTCGCAGCCCAACAACCTCTTCGGCATGGTGCTCGGCGCCGCCGTCGTGTTCCTCTTCTCCGGACTCGCGATCAACGCCGTGTCCCGGTCGGCCGGTGCCGTGGTGTACGAGGTGCGGCGGCAGTTCCGCGAGCACCCCGGGATCATGGACTACAGCGAGAAGCCCGAGTACGGACGGGTCGTCGACATCTGCACCAAGGACGCCCTGCGCGAGCTCGCCACGCCCGGACTGCTCGCCGTGATGGCGCCGATCGCGGTCGGCTTCACCCTCGGTGTCGGCGCGCTCGGCGCGTATCTCGCGGGCGCCATCGGCACGGGCGCGCTGATGGCCGTGTTCCTCGCCAACTCCGGCGGAGCCTGGGACAACGCGAAGAAACTGGTCGAGGACGGCCATCACGGCGGCAAGGGCAGCGACGCCCACGCCGCGACGGTGATCGGCGACACCGTCGGCGATCCGTTCAAGGACACCGCCGGGCCGTCCATCAACCCGCTCCTGAAGGTCATGAACCTGGTGGCGCTGCTGATCGCCCCCGCCGTTGTGCAATTCGCCTACGGGGACGACGCCAACCCCTGGCTGCGGGCGCTGGTCGCGCTGTCGGCGTTCGTCGTCATCGTGGTGGCCGTACGGGTCTCCAAGCGGCGGTCCGTGACGGTCGGGGAGGACGCGGCGGAGCGGAACGGCTCCTCGCAGGACGCCGCCGTCACGCCGTAGCGGAGCCCCGGAAGCGGTTGGTGAGGACCCGTCATCATGGGGGCGGACGGCACGTTCTGACGTGACGTCCGCCCCTGTCTCCTTGGTTCAAACGGCTGCAATATCGGATGAATCGGTCCCACGATCGGTGGATGTCCTCCGTGCGACGTGTATGTTCCGGGGCCGAGAGCCTTGGAAGGGACCGATCCGGTGAACAAGAAGCTTGCGGCCGCACTGTCCGGCGGCGCGGTACTGGTGCTCGTGCTGTCCGGTTGCAGCGACGAGGGCGACAAGGTCAACGACTGGGCCAAGACGTTCTGCGACCAGGCACAGCCGCAGATCCAGAAGCGGGCCAACGCCAACCAGCTGATCATCTCCACGGCGGCCGACAGCAAGCCCGAGGCGATCAAGGCGGCCGACTCGAAGGCCTTCCAGGACATCGCCGACGCCGACCGGGCCCTCGCCAAGGCCGTCGAGAGCGCCGGGGTGCCGCCGGTCGACAACGGCGAGAAGGTCCAGCAGGACGCCATCAAGGAGCTCAACGCCACGGCCACGGCCTACGACGGCCTGAAGAAGCAGGTGGACGCGCTCGACACGTCGAACCAGCAGAAGTTCGCGGACGGCCTGAAGGTCGTCTCCGACAACCTGGCGAAGATCCAGAACATGGACCAGGACGCCGTCGCCAAGCTCCAGGCCGGCGAGCTCGGCCAGGCCATGGCCAAGCAGCCCGGCTGCCAGACGCCCAAGGCGTCGGTGCCGCCGAGCGCGTCCCCGAAGGCCGGCGCCCCGGCGACCGGCTCTGCCGCGCCCTCCGCCAAGCCCGCGGACAAGCCCGCCGACAAGCCCTCCGACAAGTCCTCCGCCACGGCCAAGAGCGAGGAGTAGGCGCCACGACGCCACGGCGCCACGGCGCTGTGGCGCCGCGACGAAGCACGATGCGGGCGAGGCCCGTCCGGTCCCAGCCCGCGCCCCCGGACGGGCCTCGCTCGTTCCCGGTCGGGGCTCCCCAGGCCCGTCCGGACCGGCCCGGCCCCGCCGGCGCCCACCCCGGCCGGCCCGGCCCGCGCGCACCCCGCCCCCGCCCGTCCGGACCGGCCCCCGCCGCCTCCTCCCGGCGGGCGGACGCGGCGTGGTGACGTCGATGGCTGCCGTTGTCGGTGGCGGCCGTCACAATGGGGCACGTGAGTACGACCAGCACGTCCCCCAGCCTTCCGGTGCCCACGCACGCCGCCCGACTGCGCGAGGCCCTGCTCGCCGCCGACTTCACCGCCGACGGTCTGCTCGACCTGCTCGGCGCCCAGGCCTACGCCGCCCTCGCCCGCAGCGAGACCGTGCCCGCGCTGCGGGCCACCCGCGGGGACTCCCCGCTGGAGACCCTCGTCCGTCTCTTCCTGCTCCAGAGCGGCGTCGAGCAGGAGCGGGCCGCCGCCGCGCTGCCTCTGGAGGAGGCGCTGGCCGACGGCTGGCTGGTCCGTGAGGACGGCGCCGTGCACGCCACGGTCGACGTCCGGCCGTACGGCGGACCGGACGGTGAGGACTGGTTCATCGTCTCCGACCTCGGCTGCGCCGTCGGCGGCGCGGGCGGCATCGGGAAGAAGGACGAAGGGGTCGTCCTCGGCGTCGGCGGGGCCTCCACCACCCTCGCCGGCATCACCGTCCGCACCCCGGTCGCCACCGCGCTGGACCTCGGCACCGGTTCCGGCATCCAGGCGCTGCACGCCGCACAGCACGCCACCCTGGTCACCGCCACCGACCTCAACCCGCGCGCCCTCGACTTCACCCGGCTCACCCTCGCCCTCTCCGGGGCCCGAGGCGCCGAGCTGCTGCGGGGCTCCCTGTTCGAGCCCGTCGACGGCGACACGTACGACCTGATCGTCTCCAACCCGCCGTTCGTGATCTCGCCCGGCGCGGGACTGACCTACCGGGACGGCGGCATGACGGGTGACGACCTGTGCCGCACCCTCGTGCAGCAGGCCGGCGACCGGCTCAACGACGGCGGATACGCGCAGTTCCTCGCCAACTGGCAGCACGTCGACGGCGAGGAGTGGCAGGACCGGCTCCGCTCCTGGGTTCCGGCCGGCTGCGACGCCTGGATCGTGCAGCGCGAGGTCCAGGACGTCACCCAGTACACCGAGCTGTGGCTGCGCGACAGCGGGGAGCACCGCGGTGACCCGGAGGAGTACCGCCGGGCGTACGGACGCTGGCTCGACGAGTTCGAGGCCGGCAAGACCAAGGCCATCGGCTTCGGCTGGATCACCCTCCGCAAGAACGCGGCCGTCGCCTCGGGCCGGATCGAGCCCTCGATCGTCGTCGAGGAGTGGCCGCATCCCGTCGAGCAGCCGCTCGGCGACACCGTCCGGGCCCACTTCGAGCGCCAGGACTACCTCCGCGGCCGTGACGACGCGGCGCTGCTCGCCGACAGCTTCGTGCTCGCGCCGGAGGTCGTGCAGGAGCAGGTCGGCCTGCCGGGCGCCGAGGACCCGGAGCACGTCCTGCTGCGGCAGAACCGGGGCATGCGCCGCGCCACCCGCGTCGACCACGTCGCCGCCGGGTTCGCGGGCGTGTGCGACGGCACCCTCAGCGCCGGCCGGATCCTCGACGCGATCGGCCAGCTCACCGGCGAGGACCCGGTCATGCTGCGGGACCGCACCCCGCAGGCCATCCGGCTCCTGGTCGAGGAGGGCTTCCTGCTGCCCGCGACGGGAGAGGAGACCGCTTGATACGCATCGAGCTCGACGAGGCCGCGCTCGGCGCGACCCGGCTCGCGACGAGCCCGCTGCGGGACGCCTTCTGCGCCCTCCACCTGCAGCTCCCGCAGCGCAACCCCTCCTGGCCCTATCAGGAGTGGGTGGGGCACGCGCGTGAGGTGTGGCGCGAGGACGACCGGCTGCGGCCGTTGTGGGACCTGCTCGCCGAAGGGCGGTACGAGGTCTCCGACTTCCTGATGCCCCGGCCCGTCGGCACCGTCGACGTGTACGAGGAGCTGGACCTGCTGCGGGCCACCGACCCGGATGTCGTCCGCGAGCAGGCAG
This sequence comes from Streptomyces roseicoloratus, assembly GCF_004117935.1. Taxonomy (GTDB): domain Bacteria; phylum Actinomycetota; class Actinomycetes; order Streptomycetales; family Streptomycetaceae; genus Streptomyces; species Streptomyces roseicoloratus. Next base: position 121,170 of record NZ_SDOY01000170.1, read on the forward strand.
CCGTCTGCTATCCCGGCATGGCCGAGGAGCCCTTCCTGCGGCCGTACCTGACGGACCCGCAGGCGGCCTGCGCGGCGCTCGCCGACGCGTACGCCGCCTGGTGGGAGGAGGCCATCGCGCCGTACTGGCCGGTCATGCGCCGGCTCGTGGAGGACGAAGTCCTCGTCCGTGCCAGGACCTTCGCCACCGAGGGCGTCGACGCGCTCTTCGGCGGGCTCGAGAGCCGGGGGCGCTGGGAGCGGCCCGTGCTCGAACTGACGAAGTACATCGACGCGGAGTACGCGGCGGGGGAGCGGCGGCTCGTGCTGGTGCCGCTGGTGTTCGCCGAGGGCTGCCGGCTCTACTCGATCGACGACCCCGAGGTCCTCACCGTGTCCTTCCAAGCCAGGGGCGCCGGAGTGCTGCGCGAGCGGCCGGCCGGGCCCGCCGGCGGCGGCGACCGGCTGGGGCTGCTCCTCGGCCGGGGGCGGGCCGCCGTGCTCAGGGAGCTGGACGGACCGCTGACCACGCACGGCCTCGCGGACCGGCTCGGCCTCGCGCCCAGCACCGTCTCCGAGCACCTGTCGCTGCTCGCCGACGCGGACGTCGTCACCCGCCACCGGGTGGGGCGTTCGGTCTACTACCAGCTCACCGACACCGGACGTTCCCTGCTCGCCCTGCTCGCCGGCGAAGGGGTGCTGACGGCCGCCGCCTGACGATTCGGGGGCTCCCGAATCGTTCGCCCCGCGGTCGCCGGCGCTCCTACCGTCCGGCGCATGCTTGCGATCGAGGCGGACGCGCTGCGCCGCACCTACACCAGCCGGACCGGATGGCTCCGGCCCCGCCGTACCGAGACCGAGGCCGTGCGCGGGGTCACCTTCGACGTGTCCCGCGGCGAGCTGTTCGGGCTGCTCGGGCCGAACGGCGCCGGGAAGACCACGACCATCAAGATGCTCAACACCCTGCTCCTGCCGACCTCCGGCACGGCCCGGGTGTTCGGGCACGACGTGGCCCGCGAGCCCGTGGCCGTGCGACGGCGGATCGGTTACGTCTTCGGCGGCGACCGCGGCCTGTACGAGCGGCTCAGCGCGCTCGACAACCTGCGCTACTTCGCCGAGTTGTACGGTGTCGGAGCCCGCGACCAGAAGCGGCGGATCGGCGAACTCCTCGACCTGGTCGGCCTCACCGGGCGCGAGCGGGAGCGCGTCGAGGGCTATTCGCGCGGCATGCGGCAACGGCTGCACATCGCGCGCGGGCTGCTGCACCGGCCCGACGTGCTGTTCCTCGACGAGCCGTCCATCGGCGTCGACCCCGTCGCCGCCCGCGACCTGCGCCGCACCGTCGCCGGCCTCGCCGCCGCCGGAACCACCGTGCTGCTCACCACGCACTACATGGCCGAGGCCGACGAACTGTGCGACCGCATCGCCGTCATCGCGGGCGGCCGGATCCGGGCCCTCGGCACGCCCGAGAGCCTGAAGGCCCGGGTCGGGGACCGGGACGTGCTGGAGTTCGAGGTGTACGGCGTCGACGAGGAGCTGCTCGCCCGCGTCCGCCGGATCCCGGGCGTACGCGGCGCCGCCGTCGAGGAGCGCGGCACGGCACAGGCCCTGACCGTGCAGAGCGACCGCGGGGCGGAACCGCACGCGCGGGTCCTGGCGGCGCTCGACGGCGTGCGCGTCGGACGGGTCGTCAGCCGCGAACCGTCCCTGGAGGACGCCTACATCGCGATCGTGGAGGACGCGACGGCCCGCCGTGAACCTGCGGAGGTGACCGCGTGACCCGTGTCGCGAGGCTGCCGCGTCTCGTCGGCGTCGGCGTGCGCACACACGTCTCGTACATGTCGCGCTCGCCGATCGAGATCACCTTCGCCGTGCTCGTCCCGCTCGTCTACGCGACCCTCGCCGTCTACCTGTTCCGCGCCGCCGGAGACCCCGACCGGCTGCTCACCGCCTCCGTCGGCGCCGGGCTCATGGGCATCTGGGGCTCGGTGCTGTTCGGTTCGGGCGGGGCGGTGCAGAACCAGCGGTGGCTCGGCACCCTCGAGACCCTGGTCGTCGCGCCGACCCCGCTCGCGCTCGTCCTGCTGCCGATCACCCTCGCGACGGCCGTGACCGGCACGTACGCGATGGGCGCGACCGTGGTGTGGGGGGTGGTCCTGTTCGGGGTGCCGCTGGACTTCGCGCACCCGCTGCTCTTCCTGCTCGCCGTGCCGGTCTGCGTGCTCGCCCTCGGGATGACCGGACTGCTGCTCGCCGCCGCCTTCGTCCTGCTGCGCAACGCCAACGCCCTGGCCAACCCGCTCGACACGCCCGTCTGGCTGCTGTCCGGCCTGCTCGTGCCGGTCACCGTGCTGCCCGCCTGGACGCACCCGGTCTCCTGGGCGCTGCCCACCACCTGGGGCGCCCGGGCCGTGCACGCGGCGACCTCCGGCGGCGACGTGCTCACGCCGATGCTCGCCGCCCTGGCGCTCGGCACCGGCTACGCCCTGGCCGCCGTCCTCGTCCTGGGCCGGGTGGAGCGCCGGGCGCGCGCCGCCGCGACCCTCACCCTCGCCTGAAAGGTCCGCCGTGCTGTTCCGCTTCCTCTCCTCCGCGCGGCTCGTCCTCGTCGGCGGAGCCCTCTCGTACCGCGCCCTGTTCAACTGGACGACGCCGCCCATGTTCGTCGGAACCCTGCTGGTCGGCCCGCTCCTTCAGGTTTTCTTCTTCGTCTTCCTCGGGCGGGAACTCCAGGTCGCCGACGACCGTTTCCACCTTGTCGGCAACGCCGTGCTCGCAGCTTCCGCCTCCTGCGTGTACGGCGGGACGATGGCCGTCGCCAACGAGCGCCGGTACGGCACCCTCGGGGCCGTCCTGCTCTCACCTCGGCACCGGGGCCCGCTGTGGGCGGGTCGCGCTCTGCCGTATGTCCTCAACGGGCTGCTCGTCAGCGCGTTCGTGCTCGCCGCCGCCGCGGCCGTGCTCGGGCTGCCCGTACCGGTGGAGGCGCTGCCCGGACTCGCTCTGGTGCTGCTCGCCGGAGCCGCGGCCTGCTCGGCGTTCGGGCTCGCGCTCGGGGCACTCGGTCTGCGCTTCCGCGACGTGTTCCTGGTGTCGAACGTGGCGAGCTCGGTCCTGCTGCTCCTGACGGGCGCCGCCGTGCCACGGAACACGCTGCCCGAATGGATGCGGACGACCGGGGAGCTGCTGCCGCTGACCCATGCGGCCGACGCGGCGCGCCGCCTCACCGCGGGCGACGGCCTCGACGCCCGGCTGCTCGGGACGGAGCTGCTGGTCGGCGCGGGCTACGCGATCCTCGCCCTCGCCCTGCTCGCCGTCTTCGAGCGGGGCAGCCGGCGCCGCGCCACGCTCGACGTGATGTGAGCGGGGTGACGTCGGCAACAGGACGAGCGGACGTGACGGGCCGACGTGAGGGGCCGAAGTGAGGGGCCGATGTGACGGGTGACGTGGCGAGCCCAGGAGACAGAACGACCTGACGGGACGACGTGACGACGGGACGACGTGACGACGAGAGGACGTGACGACGTGACGACGTGACGACGTGACGACGTGACGAAGGAAGGAGGGTGGAAGGGGGACTACCGGCCATCCTCGTGAAACCGTTCGGGCCCGACCGTGCCGTTCAGCGTGCGTTCGCGCTGGTGACGCCCTGCCGACGCCCGGAGGTGCCAGCCTCGCCCCCGGGGCCGAGAGGCGCCGGAAAGTGACGGGCGAGGGGACGGGGTACGGGCATGGAGAGCGGTCCGGCGATCTTCGCGGGAGCGGCGTTCACGCTGTTCGGAGCCGCGCTGCTGTGCTGGACGGGCGTCCGCGTGCGGTACGGCGAGCCCGTCGCGGCCGGCGTGGCGCGGCGCACCGCGGCGGTGCTCACGGGCCTCTTCGGGGCCGGCTCGCTCCTCCTCGGGATCTGGTGCTTCGGGCGGCTGTGAAACGGACCCGGCCGGATGGTCGCCCCGGCCTGTCCGGGAGTCCGGGCGGCAGGAAGGGCAGGAGTCGGGTTACCGTTCGAGTGGCCGTTGCGGGCTTTCGCCGTTTGACACGGGGGCGGGTTGTACCGTCACACTCCGCAGCGACGTCAGCGTCACCGTACGTGTCGCTGCCGTGCGTGCCAGCGCAGCCCGTACGCAGTGCGTCGTACGGTCGCAGTACGCAGTACGTGCCAGAGAGCGTCGACCGGAGAGAAGAGCGAAGTTGTCCCCGACCAGCGAGACCGCACAGGGCGGCCGCCGACTCGTCATCGTCGAGTCGCCTGCCAAGGCGAAGACGATCAAGGGCTACCTCGGCCCCGGCTACGTCGTCGAGGCGAGCGTCGGGCACATCCGCGACCTCCCGAGCGGCGCCGCCGAGGTGCCCGAGAAGTACACCGGCGAGGTGCGCCGTCTCGGCGTCGACGTCGATCACGACTTCGCGCCCATCTACGTCGTCAACGCCGACAAGAAGGCGCAGGTCAGGAAGCTCAAGGAGCTGCTGGCCGAGTCCGACGAGCTCTTCCTCGCCACCGATGAGGACCGCGAGGGCGAGGCCATCGCGTGGCACCTCCAGGAGGTCCTCAAGCCCAAGGTGCCCGTGCACCGGATGGTCTTCCACGAGATCACCAAGGACGCCATCCAGCAGGCCGTGCGCAACCCGCGCGAGCTCAACAAGCGGATGGTCGACGCCCAGGAGACCCGCCGCATCCTCGACCGCCTCTACGGCTACGAGGTGTCGCCGGTCCTCTGGAAAAAGGTCATGCGCGGCCTGTCCGCCGGCCGCGTCCAGTCCGTCGCCACCCGGCTCGTCGTCGAGCGCGAGCGCGAGCGCATCGCCTTCCGCTCCGCCGAGTACTGGGACCTCACCGGCACCTTCTCCACCGGCCGCGCCGGCGACCCGTCCGACCCGTCGTCCCTGGTCGCACGGCTCGCGACGGTCGACGGCAAGCGGGTCGCACAGGGCCGTGACTTCGGCGCCGACGGGCAGCTGAAGACCGCGAACGTGCTCCACCTCGACGAGGGGAAGGCCCGCGCGCTCGCCGCCTCCCTCGCCGACACCCGCTTCTCCGTCCGCTCGGTCGAGTCGAAGCCGTACCGCCGCTCCCCGTACGCGCCGTTCCGCACCACCACCCTCCAGCAGGAGGCCAGCCGTAAGCTCGGCTTCGGCGCGAAGGCGACCATGCAGGTGGCGCAGAAGCTGTACGAGAACGGCTTCATCACCTACATGCGTACGGACTCCACGGTGCTGTCCGAGACCGCCGTGTCGGCGGCCCGCGCCCAGGTCACGCAGCTGTACGGCGCCGACTACCTGCCGGAGAAGCCGCGCGTCTACGCCGGCAAGGTCAAGAACGCCCAGGAGGCGCACGAGGCGATCAGGCCTTCGGGTGATCGTTTCCGCACCCCGGCGGAGACCGGTCTGACCGGTGACCAGTTCCGGCTCTACGAGCTGATCTGGAAGCGGACCGTCGCCTCCCAGATGAAGGACGCGACCGGCAACTCCGTCACCGTCAGGATCGGCGGCACCGCCGCCGACGGCCGCGACGCCGAGTTCACGGCCTCCGGCAAGACCATCACCTTCCACGGCTTCATGAAGGCCTACGTCGAGGGCGCCGACGACCCGAACGCGGAGCTCGACGACCGCGAGCGGCGCCTGCCGCAGGTCGCCGAGGGCGACGCGCTCGCCGCCGAGGAGATCACCGCCGACGGCCACGCCACCAAGCCGCCGGCCCGCTACACCGAGGCCAGCCTGGTCAAGGAGCTCGAAGAGCGCGAGATCGGCCGCCCGTCGACGTACGCCTCGATCATCGGCACCATCCTCGACCGCGGCTACGTCTTCAAGAAGGGCACGGCCCTCGTGCCGTCCTTCCTGTCCTTCGCCGTGGTCAACCTCCTGGAGAAGCACTTCGGGCGGCTCGTCGACTACGACTTCACCGCCAGGATGGAGGACGACCTCGACCGCATCGCGCGCGGCGAGGCCCAGGCGGTGCCGTGGCTGAAGCGCTTCTACTTCGGCGAGGGCGGCGCCACCGGCCCCGAGGGCTCCGGTGCTGCGGACGCCGGCAACGGCGACGGCGACCACCTCGGCGGTCTGAAGGAGCTCGTCACCGACCTCGGCGCGATCGACGCGCGCGAGATCTCCTCCTTCCCGGTCGGCAACGGCATCGTGCTCCGCGTCGGCCGCTACGGCCCGTACGTCGAGCGCGGCGAGAAGGACCAGGAAGGCCACCAGCGCGCCGACGTGCCCGGTGACATGGCGCCGGACGAGCTGACCGTCGAGTACGCCGAGGAACTGCTCGCCAAGCCGAGCGGCGACTTCGAGCTGGGCACCGACCCGGCCAGCGGCAACATGATCGTCGCCAAGGACGGCCGCTACGGCCCGTACGTGACGGAGATCCTGCCCGAGGACACCCCGAAGACCGGCAAGAACGCGGTCAAGCCGCGCACCGCCTCGCTCTTCAAGACGATGTCGGTCGACACGGTGACCCTCGAGGAGGCCCTCAAGCTGATGTCGCTGCCGCGCGTCGTCGGCACCGACGCCGAGGGCGTCGAGATCACCGCGCAGAACGGCCGCTACGGCCCGTACCTCAAGAAGGGCACGGACTCGCGGTCCCTCACCGACGAGGAGCAGCTGTTCACGATCACGCTGGAGGAGGCGCTGGCGATCTACGCCCAGCCCAAGCAGCGTGGCCGGGCCGCCGCCAAGCCTCCGCTGAAGGAGCTCGGCACCGACCCCGTCAGCGAGAAGCCCGTGGTCGTCAAGGACGGCCGCTTCGGCCCGTACGTGACCGACGGCGAGACCAACGCCACCCTGCGCACCGGCGACAGCGTGGAGACGATCACGCCCGAGCGCGGCTACGAGCTGCTCGCCGAGAAGCGGGCCAAGGGCCCCGCGAAGAAGGCGGCCAAGAAGGCGCCCGCGAAGAAGACCGCCACCAAGAAGACGGCGGCCAAGAAGACGACGACGGCCAAGACCGCGGCGAAGAAGACCACCGCCGCGAAGAAGACCACGACGGCGAAGAAGACCACCGCCGCCGCCAAGAAGACGGCGGCCGCGAAGCCGGAGTGACGCGGCCGGAGTGACGCTCGCGACACCGCGGGGAGGGCAGGGGCCACGGCGCCCGCCCTCCCCGCTTCTTTGTTCGGGCGGAGGCCACGGGCAGCAAGGCCCTCCGGATAGGGTGGACGGATGACGCGAGCAGAGCAGCCAGACACCGACGCCGCACTCGTCGCCGATTCCCGGGAGCGTGCCGTACGGGCCCTCTTGCGCCATCAGCCCCTGCGAAGGCTGTGGAGCGCCCAGTTCACCGGTAGCACGGGCGACGCCCTCGCCCTCCTCGTCCTGGTGCTGCTCGGCCTCCATGCGGCCGTCGTCAGCGGTGCGCTGGGCGGCGGATACCGGGGCGCCGCGCTCGCCGTCGCCGCCGTCATCGGCGTACGGATGCTCGCCGCGGTCCTCTTCGGCGCCGTGCTGCTCGGCCCGCTCACCGCGCTGACCGCGTCCGGCGGCCCGCTCGACCGCCGCTGGACCATGATCGGCGCCGACGCGGTACGGCTCGCGCTGCTCGTCGTCGCCCCGCTGTGGCTCGACTGGACCCGGGACGGCGCCCTCCCGGCCCTGCTCGGCACCGTCTTCGTCGCCGGCGCCGCCGAACGCCTGTGGACGATCGCCAGGGAAGGCGCGGCGCCCGCGCTGCTGCCCGCCCCGCCGATCGAGGGCGAGGCCGTCCGGCCGCTGCCCGACCACCTCGGCGCGCTGCGCACGCTCAGCCTGCGCACCGGATTCCTCGCGGTACCCACGGCCGCCGCCGTCCTGCTGCTCGCGACGCTCGTGGGCAACCTGCTCGGCAGCGGCATCGACTGGTTCGGCGAGCACCAGGCCGCCCTCGGCTCGTACGTCGCCGCCGGCCTGTTCGCGGCGTCCGTCTCCCTCCTGTGGTTCCTGGAGCTGCCCGGCGGCCAGACCCCGCGGCCCCGCTCGCCCCTGGAGGGCCTGCGCCGCCCGTCGAGCGGCGGCCAGGGCCCCGAGAAGGGCCGCACCGGCGCGCTCGGACTGATCGTGCTCGCCTCCGCCACCGTCGCCGGCGCCATCGCGGCCGCCGCGGCCGTCTCCGTGCTCCACGCGGGCGACCTGGGCGGCGGGCCCGTCACGTACGCGCTGCTGATCCTCGCGCTCAGCGGCGCGACCGCCGTCGGCATCCGCACCGCCGGATCCGTGCTCACCGTGCTCTCGCGGCGCCGGCTGTTCGCGCTGGCCGTCGCCGTCACCGGCATCGCCCTGCTCGCGATGGGCCTGGTGCCCGACACGGCGACCGTGCTCGCGCTCGCCGCCCTCGCCGGTTACGCCGCCGGAGTCGCCGCCCGCACCGGGCACAGCCTCGCCGAACAGGAGACCGAGGAGGCCCGCAGGCCGCGGGTCGCCGAGCACCTCCGGGCCGTCGCCCGCGTCGGCATCGGGACCGGCGCCCTCGGCGCGCCGCTGCTCGCCGCCGCGATCGGCCCGCACCGGCTCGCCTCCGGCAGCTTCGTCTTCGCCCACGGCGGCGCCGCGTTCACCCTGATGCTGGTCGGCGCGCTGCTGCTGCCGGTCGCCGCGCTCGTCCTCGCCAAGACCGACGACCGGTCCGGCGTCCCGCTCCGCCGCGACCTGCGCGACGCGCTGCGCGGCGCCGACCCGGCCCAGGCGCCCTCGCCGACCGGCTTCTTCATCGCCCTGGAGGGCGGCGACGGCGCCGGCAAGTCCACCCAGGTCCAGGCGCTCGCCGACTGGATCCGCGCCAAGGGCCACGAGGTCGTCGTCACCCGCGAGCCCGGCGCCACGCCGATCGGCAAGCGGCTCCGCTCGATCCTGCTCGACGTGTCGTCGGCGGGCCTCTCGAACCGCGCCGAGGCGCTCCTGTACGCGGCCGACCGCGCCGAGCACGTCGACTCGCTGGTCCGGCCCGCCCTGGAGCGGGGCGCGGTGGTGATCTCCGACCGGTACATCGACTCGTCCGTCGCCTACCAGGGCGCCGGACGCGACCTGTCCCCGACCGAGATCGCCCGCATCAACCGCTGGGCCACCGGCGGGCTCGTCCCGCACCTGACCGTGCTCCTCGACGTCTCCCCGGAGACCGCGCGCGAGCGCTTCACCGAGGCGCCCGACCGGCTCGAGTCCGAGCCGCCCGAGTTCCACGCGCGCGTGCGGGCCGGTTTCCTCGCCCTCGCCGCCGGCGACCCCGGCCGTTACCTCGTCGTCGACGCCGGCCAGGAGCCCGAGGCCGTCACCACCGTCGTACGCCACCGGCTCGACCGGATGCTGCCGCTCTCCGAGGCCGAGGTGAAGGCCCAGGAGGAGGCGCGCAGGAAGGCCGAGGAGGAGGCCCGGCGCAAGGCCGAGGAAGAGGCCGCCCGCAAGGCCGAGGAGGAGCGCCTGGAGCGCGAGCGCCAGGAGCAGCTCGCCAAGCTCCGTGCCGAGGAGGAGGCGCGGCGCAAGGCCGAGGAGGAAGAGGCCCGGCGCCTGGAGGCCGAACGGCAGGCCGAGGAGGCCCGGCAGCGCGCCGAGGAGGCGCGGATCGCCGCAGAGGAGGAGCGCAGGCGGCGCGAGGCCGAGGAGAAGGCCCGCCGCGAGGAGGAGGAACGGCGCCGCAAGGAGGCCGAGGAGGAGGCCCGGCTGCGGGCCGAGGCCGAGGAGCGCCGCAAGGAGAAGCAGCGCAAGGCCGAGGAGGCCCTGCTGCGCGCCGAGGAGGCCCGCCGGCTCGCGGAGGCCGCCGCGGCGAAGGCGGCCGAGGAGGCCGCGGCGCGCAAGGCGGCCGAAGAGGCTGCCGCCCTGCGGGCAGCGGAGCAGAAGGCAGCGGCGGAGCGCGCGGCTGCGGAGCAGGCCGCGGCCGAGCGTGCGGCTGCGGCGAAGGCCGCCGCGGAGCAGGCTGCCGCCGAGCGGGCCGTCGCCGAGAAGGCTGCTGCCGAGAAGGCGGAGGCCGAGCGCCGGGCGGAGGCCGCGCGCCGGGCCGCCGAGGCGAAGGCGCTGGAGGAGTCGGCGAACGAGGTCACGGTCGAGACCCCGATCGTGCGGCCGAACCTGACCAAGGGCCCGGACATGACCAAGCGCCCGGAGCGGGGCCGGGGCGCGGACCCGCGGGCGGGTGCCGCGTACGTCCCGGAGGCGGACGACGCGCCGACCGTGTCGCCGAACGAGATCACCGTCCCGACCCCCGTCGTGCGGCTCGACCAGGAGACCACGGTCATCCCTCGGATCCGGGAGACCGGGCCCCGCGAGGTCGACGAGACGGCCGTGCTGCCGTCCGTGCGGGACGACGCCCCGGCCGACCGGGTGCCGCAGGGCTTCTTCCGCGACGAGCAGGACGACCGGGACGCCCGGGACGTTCAGGCCGGACGGGACGACCGGGCCGGACGGGACGGTTCGACGGGGGCGAACGACCGCACCCGCGAGCTGCCCCAGCTCGACGAGCAGGGCCGGCCGCGGCGCCGCTCCGACTGGGCCGAGGAGACGCCGCTCGACGACCTCCCGACCCTCGCGGACGAACTGCTGGGCGCCTTCGGCGACGACGACGAGGACGACCGCCGGCGTCGCGGCTGAGGAGGCCCGGGCGGGCGGCGCGGCTGAGGGGACTCGCGTGGGCGGCGCGGCTGACGGGACTCGCGCGGCGGCGCGGCTGAGAGGACCTGGGCCCGAAGGGATGTGCCTGAGGGGACCTGGGTCCGAAGGGATGTGCCTGAGGGGCCTCTGACCGAGGGGCCTTTGACGGGGGACGCGCTGGGAGGCCTCTGTAGGCGGGACCCGCTGGGAGGCCCCTGTAGGCGGGACCCGCTGTCAGACGGGTGCCCCACAATGGGGGGCGTACCTGAGGAGGGGCAGCAGACATGGCCGTATGGGACGACCTCGTGGGGCAGCCGCGGGTCGAGGAGCAGCTGGCCGCCGCCGCGCGCGACGCCGACGCGCTCGTGACCGCGCACGCCGCCGGCGTGGCCGCTCCCGAGGCGTCCAAGATGACGCACGCGTGGCTGTTCACCGGCCCCCCCGGGGCCGGTCGGGACACGGCGGCGCGGGCGTTCGCCGCGGCGCTGCAGTGCGTCAGCCCGGACCGGGCGCTGGGCGGCGCGCCGGGCTGCGGCTTCTGCGACGGCTGCCACACGGCCCTGGTGGGCACGCACGCGGACGTCGAAGTGGTGCGGACGGACCTGCTGTCCATCGGCGTGAAGGAGACCCGTGACCTGGTCCGGCGGGCCCAGTTGTCGCCCGCCGGTAGACGCTGGCAGGTCATCGTCCTGGAGGACGCGGACCGGCTCACCGAGGGCGCGGCGAACGTGCTCCTGAAGGCGGTCGAGGAGCCGGCACCACGCACGGTGTGGCTGCTGTGCGCGCCGTCCCTGGAGGACGTGCTGCCCACGATCCGCTCCCGCTGCCGGCACCTGACGCTGACCACACCCTCCGTGGACGCGGTCGCCGACCTGCTGATCCGCCGCGACGGCGTCGAACCGGAGGTGGCGCACGCCGCCGCCCGGGCCACCCAGGGCCACATCGACCGCGCCCGGCGGCTCGCCACGGACGAGCGGGCGCGGGCCCGCCGCGCGGTCGTGCTGAAGCTGCCGCTGAGGGTCGGTGACGTCGGCGGCGGGCTGCGCGCGGCGCAGGAGCTGATCGACGCGGCCGCCGAGGACGCGAAGCAGGTCGCCGAGGAGATCGACGTCAAGGAGACCGAGGAGCTGAAGGCGGCACTCGGCGCGGCCCAGGGCGGCCGGATGCCGCGGGGCACGGCCGGCGCGATGAAGGAGCTGGAGGAGCGCCAGAAGCGCCGCCGCACCCGCACCCAGCGCGACAGCCTGGACCTCGCGCTGTCCGACCTGACCGGCTTCTACCGCGACGTGCTGGCCCTGCAGCTGCGCGCGGCGACGCCGCTGGCCAACGAGGACGTACGGGACTCCGTGGAGCGGATCGCCCGCGACACCACGCCCGAGCGCACCCTGCGCCGCATCGAGGCGGTCCTCGCCTGCCGGGAGGCCCTCGACCGCAACGTGGCGCCGCTGCTGGCGGTGGAGGCCATGACGATGGAGCTGCGCGACTAGGGCGTCCGGCGGATCAGGGGTCGGGTAGGCCCTGGGACGGTCGCGCCGACGCGTGCGCGTGGCGACCGGCCACGGTGGTGCTGTGCGCGGGCCCCGTCCACGGGCCGAAGCGCTGTCCACAGGAGGCAGGAGCGGGGAGGCACGGGCGGATTGGACACGTTACGTACCCGTGCCGATACGCTCCGGGAATGGACTCCCGGCGGTTGCTTCGCAGTACCGCCATCGCCCTCGCGGTCGGTGGCCTCGTCCTTTCCGGCTGTACGGACGGGAGCGGCGCCGCCGCGCCCCCGTCGAGCACGCCCGGGGCGGCGGGTCCGGCGCCGCTGGCCGCGTACTACGGGCAGAAGGTGTCGTGGCGGGACTGCGGCGTGCCGGACTTCCAGTGCGCCACGGTGCGGGTGCCGCTCGACTACGCGAAGCCCGACGGCGAGCGGGTCGAGCTGGCCGTGACGCGGTCGAAGGCCACCGGGCCCGGCAAGCGGCTCGGCTCGCTCCTGGTGAACCCGGGCGGCCCCGGAGGCTCGGCCGTCGGCTACGTGCAGGGTTACGCGGGCATCGGCTACCCGGCCCCGGTCCGGGCCCGGTACGACATCGTGGGCGTCGATCCGCGCGGTGTCGCCCGCAGCGCGCCGGTGGAGTGCCTCACGGGCCCGCAGATGGACGCGTACACGCAGGTGGACGTGACGCCCGACAGCGCGGCCGAGCAGAACGCGCTGGCGGGCTCCTACAAGGGTTACGCCGCGGCGTGCGCGAAGCGCTCCGGCGCGGTGCTGCCGCACGTCTCCACGGTGGAGGCGGCGCGGGACATGGACATCGTCCGGGCGGTGCTCGGCGACGAGAAGCTGACGTACGTGGGGGCCTCGTACGGCACGTTCCTGGGGGCCACGTACGCCGAGCTGTTCCCCGCGCGCGTGGGGCGGCTGGTGCTCGACGGCGCGATGGACCCGTCGCTGACCGCGGAGCAGCTCAACCGTGAGCAGGCGGCCGGATTCGAGACCTCGATCAACGCCTTCGCCGCCGACTGCGTGAAGCAGCGGGACTGCCCGCTCGGCACGACGTCGGTGCCGGCGGCCCTCGACGCGCTGAAGGCCTTCTTCCGCGAGACGGACGCCCGGCCGGTGCCGACCGGCGAGAGCCGGCAGCTGGGCGAGTCCCTCGCCACGACGGGCGTGATCGCCGCGATGTACGACGAATCGGCCTGGCCGCAGCTGCGGGAGGCGCTGACCCGGGCGATGGGCGGCGAGGGTTCGGCTCTGCTGGCGCTGGCCGACACGTACTACGAGCGGGAGCCGGACGGCACGTACGCGAACCTGATGTCCGCGAACGCGGCGGTGAACTGCCTGGACCTCCCACCGGCCTTCTCCGGCCCGGCCTCGGCCGAGAAGGCGGTGCCGTCCTTCGAGAAGGCCTCCCCGGTCTTCGGCCGCAACCTCGCGTGGGCCGCCCTCAACTGCGCCTACTGGCCGGCCCCGGCCACCGGCCGACCCCACCGCATCACGGCCGAGGGCGCCGCCCCGATCGTCGTCGTCGGCACCACCCGCGACCCCGCCACCCCCTACAAGTGGGCTCGCGCCCTCGCCGGGCAGCTCTCTTCCGGCACCCTCCTCACCTACGAAGGCGACGGCCACACGGCATACGGCCGGGGCAGCGACTGCATCGACTCGGCGATCAACGCCTACCTCCTGGAAGGCACCCTGCCAACGGACGGAAAGCGCTGCTCATAGGGGTGGTCAGAGCACTCCCGGAAACTGTGTAGACTTGGCGACGCTGCTGCACCCACCATGGGACGCACGGCGGCGCCGCCTTAGCTCAGTTGGCCAGAGCAACGCACTCGTAATGCGTAGGTCTCGGGTTCGAATCCCGAAGGCGGCTCCATGGAAACCCTGGTCAGATACACGCTGACCAGGGTTTTTTCTTGTATTCAGGGCGGTCGGGGCGGAGCGTGGTGACCTTCGCACCCTCGTTGCGTGCCCGTTGCGTGCCCAGGGGTTCGCGGGTGGGGTGGCCTCGACTGCGGTCGGCGGCGGGGTGGATAGAGTCGCCGGCATGGGGGAACGGGGCGTGCGGGTGAAGCGGTGCAAGCAGTGTCACCGGGTGCTGGACGCGCCGCGGTGGCGGCGGCCGAAGCGGTTCTGCCGGCGGTGGCATCAGGTGCGGTACTGGCTCGAGGAGCTGGGTGAGCTGGTGTTCGGCTAGGTCGTCTCTTCCGGGTCCGGGGAGGGTCCGAGTGGGTGGTCTCTTCCGGGTCCGGGGCGTGTCCGAGTGGGTCTCTCTTCCGGTCCTGGGCGCGGCCGGAGGAAGCGGCTGAGGAGTGTGGGGCAGGGCGGGGCCAGGGGCGTGAGGTTTGGGCCCCGTTGGGGCGTTCAGAAGACCGGTAGGGCGGTCAGGGTCGTGCCGTCCAGGAGGAAGACGCGGTTGTCGGCGGCCGTGAGCCAGTAGCGGTCCGGGGTCCTGATGATCGGGTAGACCCAGGACGGGCGGCCTCCTGAGGTGAAGTCGATGACGTTGACGCCGCCTTGGTCGGCGTTGACGGCGACCGACCAGAGGCCGTGGCCCTGGACGACGAGGGGGCTGGGCGGGTCGCAGCGGAGGAGGCCGTTGTAGGGCCAGTCGCTCGGTCTGCCGGTGGCCAGGTCGTAGCGGAACGGGTAGGAGAGGACCGACGCGTAGACGTGCGGGCCGTGGACGGTCGGCGGGCCCCAGGCGACCGCGTCGGCGTTCGGGACCTTGGGGTTCTCCGCCGTCCAGCGGTCCTTGCCCGTGACGAGGTCGGCGGCGGAGAGGTTCCTGCCCGTGATGCACAGGGTGCGGTCCGACCGTGCGAGGCCGGCCCGGCCGTCCGCGGACTGGCCGGGGCGGCTCCACGCCTTGCGGCCGTCGGACGTGTCGAGGGCGACGACGTCGCCGTCCGCCGCCGCGATCACCAGCCGGCCGTGGGCCGCCAGGCCGCGTGACGCGGCGTCCTTGCCGAGGTCCGCGCCGGCCTCGACGGTCCAGCGGATCCTGGCGTCCGAGCGGCCGACGCAGCGGACGCGCCGGTCCCTGGTGACCAGGTAGACGGCCTCCTCGTCCGCGGCGAGCAGCCAGGCGGCCTCGGCGGGAGACGTCCACTTGGGTTCGCCCGTCGAGGCGACGAAGGTGACCAGGGTGCCGTTCCGGTCGGTGGCGGCCACCAGCCGGTCGGAGAGGGACAGATAGCGGTTGACGGCCACGGCGTCCGGCGCCGTCCAGCGGACGGAGCCGTCGACGACGCCGCGCGCGGCGATCCCGCCCTTCGGGGCGGCGGTGACGACGACGTCCCGGACGGGGAGGGGCGCCGGGGTGTTCTCCGCCACGGCCTCGGGGACCGTCCAGAGCGGCTCGGGTGTCGAGCCGAGGAGGTAGTCGCCCTTCTGCGCGTCGAGGACGCGGCCCTGCGGCGCCGCGACGGCCGGCGGGATGTCGAAGGGGCCGCCGCGACCGTCCCCGTTCCGCAGGTTCCACCACGCGGCGCCGCCGCCGGCCACGAGCACGGAACCGCCCACCGCGAGCCCGGTCAGCAACCGGCGCCGGGAGACCGCGCCGGAGGCGGCCCCGCCCGGCGGGGTGGTCAGCCGGCGGAGGCCCGCCGCGCGGGTCGTGATGTCCTCGGCGAGCGGTCCCTTCCGCCAGGCCCGGTCCGCGCCCCGGGGCGCCGCCGCCTGCCGGGCGATCCGCTCGGGCAGCGGCCGGGCCGCCGGGTCCTTGGCGAGGCACGGACCGATCAGCGGCTGCAGGGCGGGCGGTACGCGGTCCAGGCGCGGCATGCCGTGGACGACCTCGTACTGGACGGCGGCGACGTGTGCGCCCTCGAACGCCGGCCGTCCGCTCGCCGCGTACACCAGGACCGCGCCCAGCGAGAACACGTCGGCCGGAGCGCCGACGCGCTGCCCGAGGACCTGCTCGGGCGCGCCGTAGCCGGGCGTGACCGGCACCTGGCCGGTGGTGGTGAGGGTGAGGCCGTGCTCGGGGCGCGCGATGCCGAAGTCGATGACGCGCGGACCGGCCGTGGTGAGCACGATGTTGGCGGGCTTCAGGTCCCGGTGGACGAGGCCCGCGGCGTGGATGTCGCGCAGCGCGTGCGCGAGCGCCGCCGCCAGGGCCCGTACGGTCGGCTCGTCCAGCGGGCCGTGGGCGGCGACGGCGTCGGCGAGGGTCGGTCCGGTGAGGAACTCGGTCGCGATCCACGGCCGTCCGCCCTCCGTACGGGCGTCCAGGACCCGCGCCACCGATCCCGCCGTGACCGCGCGGGCCGTCTGGGCCTCGCGGACGAAGCGCTGGGTCAGGTGCGGGTCGTGCGCCAGGTGCGGGTGCAGCACCTTGACGGCGGCGGGCCGTCCCTCGCCGTCCTGTCCGACGTAGACCTTGCCCATGCCGCCCTCGCCGAGGACGGCGAGGATGCGGTACGGGCCCAGGCGGATCGGGTCTCCGGATTCCAGCGGCTTCATCGTGGGCGGGACTTTCTGTGAGCCGGGTCAGGCGAGCGGGTACGCGGCGGTGTACTCGCTGTCGACGGCGATCAGCCGTCGCGCGGACGCGTCGACGAAGTAGCGGGCCCTGCCTGCCTTCAACGGGCGGTCCAGGGCGCCGGTGCGGAGGTCGGCGGCGACCACCCCGGTCGCGGAACTCCGGTACGCGTACACGCGCTCCGGGCCGACCGCGGGCGGGAACGCGAGGTCGGAGGCCGTGACCGGCTGCCCCCGCTCCTCCCACCGCTCCTCCCACCGTGCCGTGCCGCCGGCCGCGTCGACGGCGACCAGGCCGCGGCCCTCCTCCTGTGCGTACACCACTCCGTCCTGGACGGCCGGCGGGCCGAACCGGGCTCGCGGGACCGCCCCGGCGAAGCGCCAGGCGCGCTTGCCGTCGGCCAGCCGGAGCGCGACGAGGTCCCCCGTGGACGGGTAGACGTGCCGGTCGTCGACGGCCGGGAGGGCACGGACGAACTCCGGCTGTTCGTCGCCGAGCGACATGCTCCACCGTTCCCTGCCCGTTCCCGCGTCGTGGACGACCAGACGCAGGCCGCCGTCGGCCGCCTGCTGGACGAGGACCAGGTGGTCGCCGGAGGCGCGGGCGAACAGGTAGTGCAGGCGCTCCGACCCGTCCGGCCGGGCCGGGAGCGGGACCTGCCAGAGCCGCCGGCCCGAACCGATGTCGACGGCCAGCAGGAACCACGACTGGTCCCTGCGGTAGCTGCTGCCCTGCGAGGCGGGGCCCCGGCCGGCCGTCAGGAAGACGGTCCGGGGAGTCGCGCACAGCATCTGGATCACGTTCGAGACCGCGTGGACGTCCGCGAGCTCGGCGAACGGGTCGCCGTACTCACCGGTGGCCGGGTCGACCGTCACGAGGGAGAGCGGTTCCTTCTCGTCGCGGTACGTGTCGACCGCGTAGAGCCGCGTGCCGTCCGTGGTGACCTCGCGCAGGAAATAGGGCTTCGGATCGGCCCACTTGGCCGTGCCCGTGGCCGGGTCCAGGCCCTTCACGTCGGTCTCGTCGACGACGAGCAGTCCGTTCAGGACGATCGGGGCCGGCGGGGTGCGCGGTTCGATGGTGCTGGTCTCCACCTGCCAGACCAGGTCCAGCGCCGGTGTCCCGGACGCGGTGGGGGCGGGGGTGCCGGATCCCTTCGGGCCGTCCGACGGTTCGCCGCGCCCGAGCCACGCCCACGCTCCGCCGCCGAGCGCCGCCGCGCCGAGGAACGCACCGGCCCCGGCGGTCAGCAGCCTGCGGCGGGAGAGGCGGGAGGCGGCGGGGCCCGGGGCAGGGCCCAGGCCCGGGGCGGTCGCCGCGAGGTGCTGGTCCGGGGGCGGTGGCGGGAGGCGGTGGGGAGGGATGTGCCAGACGCCGGCGACGCGGCGGGCGATCTCCCTCAGCAGCGGTTCGGGCAGGTGCTCGGCGAACCCCTGCTGTCCGGCGCGCAGTTCGGCCGCGAGCGCGCCTGTGGTCGGTCGGGCGGCCGGGTCCTTGGCGAGGCAGCGGGCCAGGACGGGCAGCAGGGCCGGAGGAACGCCGGTGAGGTCGGGCTCGGCATAGCGGACGCGGTAGACCAGGTCGGCGTGCTGCCCCGTGCCGAAGGGGCCGTGGCCGGTGGCCGCGTGGACGAGGACGCCCGCGAGGGCGAACACGTCGCCGGCCGGGGTGTGTTCCTGTCCGGTGGCCTGCTCGGGGGACATGAAGGCGGGCGTGCCCGCGGCGGTGCCGGTACGGGTGAGGCGGTCGTCGCCGATGGCGCGGGCGATACCGAAGTCGATGACCTTGGGGCCGTCCGCCGTGATCATGATGTTGGAGGGCTTGAGGTCGCGGTGGACGACGTCCGAGGCGTGCAGCTGCGCCAGCGCCGCGCACAGCAGGGCCCCCAGCGCGCGTACGGCGGCCTCGGGCAGCGGGCCGGTGAGGGCGACGGCCTCGTCGAGGGGCGGCCCGAGGACGAACTCGGTGGCGAGCCACGGGGTTTCGGCGTGCGGATCGGCGTCGAAGACCCGGGCGCCGTGGACGGGTCCGATGACGCGGGCCGCGTCCACTTCGAGCCGGAAGCGGGTCCGGACGGCGGGGTCGGTGGCGAGGCGCGCGTGCATCGTCTTCAGCGCGGCGGTACGGCCGGTGGCGGAGCGGGCGAGGTAGACGGTGCCCATGCCGCCGCTGCCCAGGCGGGCGACGAGGCGGTAGGCGCCTATCCGGTGCGGGTCGTCGTGGGTCAGGGGGGAGAGCATCAGCCGTCGGACCAGGGGGTGGGAGTGGGTGCGTGAGCGGGGGCCGGAGCCGGGCGCGTCACGGGAGCGGGAGCGGGAGCGGGAGTGGGAGAGGTAGCGGGAGAGGGTACGGAGGCCGGGGCCGGGGTGGGGGCCGGGGCCGGGGTGGGGAGTTCGGCCGCGAGGACCTGCGCCGACTGCCGCGCGAGCGCGGTGACCACGGAGGCGGGGAGGGGGACGAACGGGGCGGCCGTGTCCAGGGCGGTGGGGTGGTGCGCCGGCGCGGGGCCCGCGGCCGGAGGAGCAGCGGGGTGCGGGGCCGGGTGGGCGGTGGCGGCGTGCGGGGTCGAGTGGGTGCCCGCGTCGAGGGCGGTGGCCTGGTGCTCGGTCACGGGGGCCGTCGGGTGCGGGGCCGGGTGGGCGGTGGCGGCGTGCGGGGTCGAGTGGGTGCCCGCGTCGAGGGCGGTGGCCTGGTGCCCGGTCGCGGCGGCCGTCGGGTGGGCCGTCGGGTCCAGTCGGGCGAGGAGCTGGTGGGCCTGCGGTCGGCGGCCGGGGTCGCGGGCGAGGCACGCGGAGACCGGGTCGCGGAGGGAGGCGGGCAGCTCCTCGCGTTCGGGGACGGTGTGGCCGGTGGCCGCGTAGGCGAGCACCGCGCCCAGGGCGTAGACGTCGCCCAGCGGGCGGGGCCGGCCGCCGGACGCCTGCTCCGGGGCGAGGCTTCCCGAATCGAGGCCCGGCAGACCGCCGCGCTCCACGCCGTCCGGGCCGGCGGCCCGTGCCGCGCCGAAACAGTCCAGGCGGGGCCCTTCGGGGGTCAGCAGGACCGAGGCGGGGGACAGTCCCGCGTGCGTCACGCCCTGGGCGTGGGCCGTGGCCAGGACGCGGGCGAGGGCGGCGCCCAGGGCGCGCACGGTCGGCTCGGGCAGCGGACCGCCGTGGGCCCGCAGGGCGGCGGGGAGCGGAAGGGCGGGGACGTACGGCGAGGCGCACCAGGGGAGTTCGGGCGTCCCGCCCAGCTCGGTGACGGGCAGGAATCCCGGTACGGCCAGGCGGCGGGCGGCCTCGGCCTCGACGGCCCAGCGGGCCGGGTCGACCTCGACGGGCGGGATGTGGACGAGGACGGTGCGGTCGCCGTCGGCGCTGCGGGCGATGAGGCGGCGGGCGGGGACGGCCCGTTCGGGCTCCGCGTCGAGCCGGCCCAGGGCGACGTACGGGCCGGTCCAGGAGGGATCGTCAGGGCGCAGCCGCTCCATGCGCGTTCCCCCCGGTCGTCGATCAGCCGGGCCAAGCCTACTCAACGGCCGGTACGGGGGCGGAGGGAGGTGCGTGCCTCTCCCGTGCTGTCCGTGCCCTGCGTCCGCGCGTGTACGAGCCCCGTGCCACCGCGGCCTGCTCGCCCCGCGCCAGCTCCCGTCCACGTGCCGTCCACAGCCCGTCCGTGCGCCGTCCAGAGCCCCGTCCCTGCGCCGCCCGGGCTCTGTCCCCGCGCCGTCCGGAGCCCCGTCCCCGCAGGTCTGTCAGTTGTCATGTCCCCTTGCCACTGGCATTGGTCTAGTCCAAACTGATCAATCGACGAAGCCTCTGCGGAGTCGGCCGCGTGGGGGCCGCGAGGGCGCCGCCGGTCATGGGATGAGGGGGATGCCATGTCAGAGAGGTCGACCGGCGCGGGGGATTTCGGAGGCGGGCAGGCCGGTGACGGCGGGGCGTTCGGCGGGCGGTTGCAGGCGTTCCGGCGGCGGGCCGGCCTCAGTCAGGAGGCGGCCGCGGCACGCGCCGGGATCAGCACCAGGGCCCTGCGCGACATCGAACGCGGACGCGTGAGGCGGCCGCAGTCGCGGACCCTGCAGCGGCTGGCCGAGGCCCTCGGGCTGACCGGCGGCGAGCTGGCCGACCTGCTGGTCGCCGCCCGCACCGGGCCGCCCCGCGGTGCCGCCCGGCCCCGGCTGCTGATCCTCGGTCCGCTGTCGCTCCAGCACGGCCGGACCTCCGTCCCGGTCACCAGCCCGATGCTGCGCCGGCTGCTCGGGCTCCTCGCGCTCAAGCACCCCGATTCCGCCACCCAGCAGGAGATCATCGACGTCCTGTGGCCGTCCGGTCCGCCCGGCTCCCACCAGAGCCTCGTCCACACGTACGTCAGCCAGGTGCGCCGGCTCCTCGCGCCCGGCGGCCCCTCGACCGGCCCCCGTACGACCGATCCGCCGCCGGCCGTCGCCCGCACGCCCACCGGATACCTCCTGGAGGCCGCCCGGAACCAGATCGACCTCGGCCACTTCGACGAGCTCCTCGCCCAGGCCGAGCGCCTGCACCGCACACCCGACCCGAGGGCCGCGTACGAGTCGCTGACGCGGGCCCTGCGGTGGTGGCGGGGCCCCGTGCTCGCCGACGCCGACCCGGCGCTCAGCCGGCACCCCGCCGCGGTCGTGGCCAACGAGCGGCGCGTCAAGGCCGTGCTGCTGCACGCCGACACGGCGCTGCTGCTGCGCCGGCCCGAGGACGCCGTTCCCGTGCTGTGGGACATGGTCAACACCGAGCCGCTGCACGAGGGCCTGCACGCCCGGCTGATCCTCGCCCTCGCCAGCTGCGGCGAACAGGCCGCCGCGCTCAACGTGTTCAACCGGCTGCGCGACCGGCTCGACGACGAGCTGGGCATCGCGCCGAGCGCGGAGGTCCGCGACGCGCACCTGCGCGTGCTGCGACAGCAGCTTCCGGTCGCCCAGCGCCCGGACCACCCGACACTTACGGATCACCCGACACTGACCGGCCACCCGGTACCGACGGACCACCCGACACTGACCGGCCACCCGACACTGACGGGCCACCCGACACCGACCGAGTACCCGACATCGACGGGCCTGACGTCCCTGACGGCCAGGACGCCCCCGCATCCCGGCCACCGGCCCCCGCACCCCGGCCCCTCGCCCGTACCTCCCGGTCACCGGCCCCCGTCCGCCCTCCCCTCGGCGTCCATGGATCCGCCGCTACCCGCGCAGTTGCCCGCCACGGCCGGTGCGTACGTCGGGCGGCGGCGGCAGATGCGGGAGCTCGACGCGCTCGTCTCGCCCGACCCGGCGGGGCGCGCGCACGTGGTGGCGGTGGTCGGCGCGCCCGGCGTCGGCAAGACCGCCCTCGCCAAGCACTGGGCGCACGCGCGGCGCGAACACTTCGAGGACGGGCAGCTGTTCGTCGACCTGCGCGGCCACTCCCCGCTCCCGACGCTGCGGGCCGGTGACGTCCTGGCGCAGTTCCTGCGCGCCCTGGGCGCGCCGCCCGGCCGGGTGCCCGCCGACGAGGCCGAGGCCGCGGCCCTGTACCGCACGCTGCTCGCCGACCGGAAGACGCTGATCGTCCTGGACAACGCGCGCGACGCCGAGCAGGTCAGGCCACTGATCCCGGGAGCCCGGGGATGCGCGGTGGTGATCACCAGCCGCAGCCGGATGGCGGGTCTGGTCGCGAGCGACGGCGCCCGGCAGCTCGCCCTGGACGTGCTCGATCCCGACGAGGCCCGTCAGCTGCTCGCCGTCACCGTCGGCGAGAGCCGGGTCGCCGCCGAGGAGGAGGCGGCCCGCAGGCTCGTGCGGGTGTGCGGCGGTCTGCCGCTCGCCATCCGGATCGCCGGGGCCAACCTGCTGGCCCGTAGCGCCGGCATCGCCGACTACTGCGACGAGCTGGTCGGTGACGACATGCTGAGCCGGCTGCGCGTCGAAGGGGACCGGCGCTCGACGGTGCGGGCCGCGTTCGAGCTCTCGTACCGTGCGCTCCCGGCCGCCGCCCAACGGATGTTCCGGCTCCTCGGCGTGGTGCCCGGGCCCGATCTCACCGCCGACGGCGCCGCGGCGCTCGCGGACCTGACCTCGGCCTGCGCGGCCGGGCTCCTGGTGGGCCTGACGGACGCCCATCTCGTACGGGAGCGGTCGCCCGGCCGCTTCGGGCTGCACGACCTGCTGCGCTCGTACGCCCGCGAGCTGGTCAGCAGGGACGAGGCGCACGCGGCCCGGCAGCGGCTCTTCGACTGGTACCTCTACCACGCCGACGCGGCGGCCCGGCTGCTCTACCCGGCGTCCACGGGGGCCTCGGACCCGTGCGCCGCCGACGCGGGACCCTCCGCCGCGCTGGTCTTCTCGGACCAGGCCCAGGCCTCCGACTGGCTGGACAGCGAACGCGAGAACCTGGCCGGCGCCGTCCTCCAGGCGTCCGGCGCCGGGTTCACGACCGTGGCCTGGCGGCTCGCGGAGAGCCTGCACGGCTACCTCTCGCAGAAGATGTACACGGGCGACTGCCTGAAGGTCGCGACGGCCAGCCTGTTCGCCGCGACCGCCGACGGCGAGCTGCGCGCCCAGGCCTCCGCCCAGCTGCGGCGCGCCGAGTGCCACCGGTCCCTGACCAACACCGCACAGGCCCTGGAGCTGTTCGCCGGCGCCCTGGACCTCGCGCGGCAGGCCGGCTGGCACGACGGGCAGGTGCTCGCACTGCGCGGCATCGGCACCGCGCACCAGGAGAACGGGGACGGGCGGCTCGCCCGCGCCTACCTCGCCCAGGCCCGCGAGCTCGCCCGGCGGGGCAGCGGGGCGGCGCCACAGGGCGCCGACGGCGATAACAGCGACTCCGGTATGTTCTGCTGACCTCCGGGGCGGCAGCACAACTCCTGCGGAAGTGCTGCCGGTTCTGCCGGTCCCTACGGACCTGTCGGCGGCGGCCGGCGGAACCGCAGCTCAGCGGGGGCGCGTTCGGCCGGAACCGGCATCCCGGCGGGCTCCGGGCCCTCTGGCCGGGCTGTAGGGGGCGGACCAGGTCTGGACCATACGGTGGCTCCATCGCAAGGTCGTTCCCCGCCCAGAGCCTCCGCACCGAGCCCCGCCAGAGCCCCCGCCCAGAGCCTCCGCACCGAGCCCGCCCGTCCGCCCGAGCTCCTGCCCCGAGCGCCCGCCCCCGCCCCGCCACCCGACCTCAGCGCCAGCCCCCGCCACCCGACCTCAGCACCCGCGCCGGCGCCCGCGTCCGCATCCCCACTCGCGTCCGCGTCCGCATCCGCGTCCGTATGCCCGCTCGCATCCGCACCTGCATCCGCACCCGCGGCCTCATCCAGGAGATGCGGCGTCCGCACGCATGCCCGCGCGTCGGCCCGCCCGTCCGCCCGCCGTCCGCCTCACCGTCCGGTGCGGCCCCTCCGCACGTCCGCCCGCAGCACCACCCCGTACGCCGGCGCCACCCCGCACCACCGCGCCACCCCGCACGTCCGCGCCACCCCCGCACGTCCGCGCCACCCCGCACGTCCGCACCATCCCGCACGTCCGCATCCGCACCGTCCGCGCACGCAGATTGAGGTGACGATGGAATCCGCGGCACTGACCCCGCACCAGAGCCTCCGGGTGTTCGAGGGGCCCCTGAGCCCCCACGGACCTCTGGACCCCCGGGCCGCCGATGACCTGCCCGGGAGCCAAAGAGCTTCCGAGGTCGACGAGTTCGTGGTCCGCGTCTATGAACACGCCGTCGGCCGGGCCGACTTCAGCCCGTCCGGGGTCGCCCAGGAGCTGGGTGTCCCGTGGCGGCGCGTCGAGCACGCCGTCGGCGTGCTGCGCGCGCTGCGCCTGGTCAAGCCGGCCGAGGGCCGCGCCGGCCGTCTCGTCGCGGTCAGCCCGGAGGCCGCCCAGATGGAGCTGCTCGTCCCGCTGGAGCGGGAGATCCTCGACCGACGGCACCGACTGGCCGGATTCAAGGGCCAGTTGAGCTCGTTCGTGGCGGCGTTCGAGAAGCACTCCACGGCCCGCACCGAGCCCGTGGTGATCACCGACGACCGGGAGGAGATCGAACTCCGGCTGCTCCGGGCAGCGCAGAGCTGCACCACCGAGGTCCTGGTCGTGCAGCCGTGCGTCGCCCGTGAGACCCGTGAGCTGCGCTTCGCCCGGCCGCTGGTCCTCGACGCGCTGCGGCGCGGCGCGCGGGGCCGGATCATCTACCCCCACACCGCGCGCGGGGACTCCGACACCCGCGCCCACCTGGGAGAACTCCTCTCCGTCGGCGGTCAGGTGCGCACCACCAAGGAGGTGCGCGACCGCTTCCTGATCTTCGACCGCAAGACGGCCTTCATCCCCGCGGGCGGAGCCGAGGGGGAAGGCGACGGCGGGGGCGGGGCGATCGCCGTCGTCTACGAGGGGGCGGTGGCGGCCTTCCTGGCCGGACAGCACGGCCGGCTCTGGGAGTCCGCGTACGACTTCGACTCCGGGGCGGCCGGTTACGCCGGAACGCTCGAGGACCTGAAGGCGACCCTGCTCGACCTGCTGGCCTCCGGCGCGAAGGACGAGGTGATCGCGCGCCGGGTGGGCATGTCCGAGCGGACCTTCCGCCGTCACGTCGCCACGATCATGCAGGACCTGTCGGCCACCAGCCGCTTCCAGGCGGGCGTGCTCGCGGCCCGCACCGGTCTGGTCGACCCGCGCGCCCCGAGGAGCGATGCCGCATGAGCCGCTACGACCACATCGCGTACACGCCGTCGGTGCGCAGGGCGCAGGAGGAGATGGGCAGCGCCACGGCGGGCGACCGCCGGCTGCGGGGGCCGACGGGGGAGGCCGAGCCGCTCACCGAGGCCGCCGCCGGCTTCATCCGGGGCCTCGACGGCTTCCTGTTCGCGAGCGTGAGCGAGACCGGCTGGCCGTACATCCAGTTCCGGGGCGGGCCGCCGGGCTTCGTCCACGTCGTCGACGAGCACACCCTGGGCTATCTGGACGTGCGGGGGAACCGGCAGTACATCACCACCGGCAACGTGCGCGGAGACGGCAGGGTCGCGCTGTTCTTCCTCGACCAGCCCCGGCAGGCCCGCCTCAAGCTGTACGGCCGGGCCGGGCCGGCGCCGTGCCGGTCGAGTCGGCGGATCCTGGGCTCGTCGAGCGGCTGAGCTCACCGCGGACCGACGGCACGGTCGAACAGCTCGTCACCATCAGGGTCGAGGCCTTCGCCTGGAACTGCCCCAACCACATCACGCCGCGCTTCAGCGAGCGCGAACTCTCCGGCGCCCTGGCCCCGTTCCGCGACCACCTCGCCCGCCTGGAGGAGGAGAACGCCTCCCTGCGCGCGGAAATCGCCGCGTACCGCGACGTCGTCGCACCTCCCGCCCGCTGACCGAATTCGGCAGCCGGTTCCGGTCATTGAGAAACCCGCCGAGGAATTCCTAGGCTGGAACCAGCAAAGAGCCCCCGAAGCAGACGGAGACCTCACGCGATGGTCAGCGACGTGATCGACCGGAACGACCGGTTCCGGGGAATTCTGGACCGACTCGCCACCAAGTCCATCGACGACTACTACAACCCGTACCGGCTGTTCGAGTGGCCGGACCGGCTCCCGGAGGACATGTGGTGGATGAGCCCCGAGCTCACCACCACACACGGGACGGAATGGGCCGAGAAGCTCACCCCGCAACAGCTCCACACGCTTTCCAAGCACGAGAGCATAAACTTCTACAGCCTCAACGTGCACGGAATCCGGGAACTGCTCGTCGAGGTGGTCAACCGCATTCACACCGCCGGTTTCGAAACGCCGTCGGAGTTCTTCCACCACTTCATCGGTGAGGAGAACGAGCACATGTGGTTCTTTGCCGAATTCTGCCTCCGGTACGGCGGGAGGATCTACAAGCAGCCCGCCGGCGGCGCGGAGGGCACCGCCCCGTCCGAGAAGATCCAGAGCCTGCTGGTGTTCGCCCGGATCCTGATCTTCGAAGAGCTCGTCGACCACTTCAACGCGAAGATGGCCGAGGACGAGCGGCTGCACGAGACGATCCGCGGGATCAACCGCATCCACCACCAGGACGAGTCCCGGCACATCGCCTTCGGCCGCGAACTCGTCGGGCTGCTCCACCAGGACCTCCGGGAGACCGCCACCGAGCAGGAGCTGGACGACGTCTCCGCCTACCTGCGCCGCTACATGAAGCACAGCTTCGAGTCCCTCTACCACCCGCAGGTCTACCGCGACGCCGGCCTGGAGAACCCGCACGCGGTGCGCCGGGCCCTCCTGGAGTCCCCCGCCCGCGTGGAGGCCGAGCAGCACACCTTCCGCAAGACCGCCCGGTACCTCGAGAAGACGGGAATCATCCGATGAACCGCCTGACCGGGAGCGACGGCGCGCCCGCCCTGGCCATCCTCGGGCCGGAGGCCACCCGCCTCGTCAAGGAGCTCGACCGGGTCTTCGCCGGCTGGGGCCTCGCCGCCGGCGCCGAGGAGATCAGCGCACCGCCGCTCTTCCCGGTGCCCGACCTGGAGAAGTTCGACGTCTACACCAACTTCCCGCACCTCGCGTGGGTGGCCGGCTCGCTGGACGTGACGGGCGATCAGTTCAAGCCCGTGGAAGGCCGCTTCGGGTCCGGTGCCGTGTCCGAGGCGCGGTACGGGCTGCCGCACGCCACCTGCTACGGCGCGTACCTCTTCCACGAGGGTGGTCAGGTCGCCGACGACACCCTGGTGACCCTGGTGAACCGCTGCTTCCGCAACGAGGACCACTACGGCGGACTGCGCCGCCTCGCCAGCTTCCAGATGCGCGAGATCGTCGCCCTCGGCAGCTTCCCGCACACCCAGGAGGTCCTCGCCCGCTTCACCGGGCGGATCCAGGCCTTCGCCGCCGCGCTCGGCATCGAGCTCGCGAAGGTGCCGGCGGGCGACCCGTTCTTCCGGAACGACGGCGGCCGCGCGCTGATGCAGAAGCTCAGCCCGGTCAAGTACGAGTTCCAGTACGGCGGCGACCTGGCGATCGCCTCGGTGAACACCCACCGCAACTTCTTCGGCGAGCGCTGCGGCATCCGCCTGGCGTCCGGCGAGCACGCCTACACCGCGTGCGTGGCCTTCGGTCTGGAGCGCTGGCTCGCCGTCCTGACCGAGCACTTCGACGCGGACCTCGACGCGGCGCTGGCCGCCGTACGCAAGGCCGAGAAGGTCACGGCCGAGGCCGCGGAGGTTCCCGCCGCGCCCGGCACCGCCGCCGTCGGCGCGTCGTGACCCAGCCGCTCATCGGCGTCGACGTGGTGCCGCTCTCCCGGGTGCGCGAGCTGACCGCTCCCGGCGCCGGACCGCTGCTCGGGCGCTATCTCTCCGCCGCGGAACTGATCGCCTCCCGCACCCCGGACGGCGCGGCCGACGAGGCCGGCATCGCCGGCCGGCTGGCCGCCAAGGAGGCCGTCTTCAAGCTCTTCGGGGCCGTCCGCAGACCCGTTCCCTGGCGGGGCATCGAGGTCCTGCGCGGTCCCGGCGGCCGGCCGGGCGTCCGGCTCTCCGGCAAGGGGGCCGAACTGGCCCGGCACGCCGGACTCGGCCCGATCGACGTCAGCATCAGCCACGACGCCGGCTTCGCCATCGCCGTCGCCGCGGCCTCCACCTCCCACGACCGCACGGCCTCCGCGCCCCCGAACGGTGCCGCCTCCGGCCGCTCCTGACCGTACGGCCCGGTCCGCACGGCCGCACGGCCGTCGGCCCCCGCTGACCGCACGGCCCCGGTCCCTCGTGACCGTACGGCCCCGGTCCGCACGGCCGCACGGCCGTCGGCCCCCGCTGACCGCACGGCCGCACGAGTCCCTCCCGACCGTACGGCCTTCCGGCCCTCAGACCGGCCGGCCGCCCCCACCCCTCCCGACCGGCCGGCCTCCCACCCCTCCCCATCGCTCCCCCACCGTCTCCGAAGGGAATGCCATGAGTTCCGCAGGTATCGGCTCCGCAGGTATCGACAAGGTCCGGGACTGGATCCTCGGCCGTCACCCCGAGCGCACCGAGCTCGCCGCCGACGTCGACCTCATCGAGAGCCGCCTGGTCGACTCGCTCGCCTTCGTCGAGCTCGTCTACACGATCGAGGACGCCGCGGGCGTCGAGATCGACTTCGACAACATCGACATCGAGGACTTCCAGACCCTCGCGACCATCGAGAAGGCGTTCTTCGCCTGATCCCGAGGAGGGATCTTCACCATGGATGCTGTCTCCTACACCGCCCAGTGGATGGCCGCGGCCCGCGCGCAGGAGTCCGAGCGCGAGGACGCGCTGTTCGTCGACCCGCTGGCCCGCGACCTGGCCGCGCCCCGCGGCTTCGAGCTGATCGAGCGCTACGCCGGCGGCGGTCTGCTGCCCTTCATCTCCATCCGGACCAGGTTCCTGGACGACGCCATCCGGGACGTCCTCGCCGAGAGCGGCATCCAGCAGGTGGTGCTCATCGCCGCGGGCATGGACACCCGCGCGTTCCGGCTCGACTGGCCGGACGGCGTCGAGCTGTACGAGGTCGACCACGCCCTGCTGATCGCGGAGAAGCGCCGCCGCCTCGACGCGCTCGGCGCCGAGGCGCGCGTCGACCGGCGCGAGGTCTCCGCCGACCTCACCCAGGAGTGGATGCCCGCCCTGGAGGCCGCCGGCTTCGACCCCGAGCGGCCGACGCTGTGGGTCGCCGAGGCCCTCACCTTCTTCCTCACCGAGGAGCAGGCCGCCGGGCTGCTGCGGCTGCTCGCCTCCGCCTCCGCGCCCGGCAGCCACCTGGCCTTCGACATCCTCGGCCGCGCCCTGCTGCGCAGCCCGTTCTCGAAGCGCTTCCTGGACACCCTCGCCGCCGACGGCACGCCGTGGATCTTCGGCACCGACGAGCCCGAGGAGTTCCTGACGGCCAACGGCTGGAAGACCACCGACCTGCGCGAGCCGGGCCAGCCCGGCGCCGGCGAGGGCCGCTGGCCGTACGACGTCCAGCCGAGGGACCGCCGCGGCGCCAACCGGCTGTGGCTGATCCGAGCCGAGGTCGTGAAGGCCTGATGAGCGTGCCGACCACGGACGCCCGGCCGGCCGCGGACGGGCCGCCGGCCACGGACCGCCGGATCACCCTGGAGCGGATCGAGTCGTACCTGCCCGAGCGCAGCGTACGGATCGAGGAACTGGGCGAGCGGCTCGGTCTGCGCCGGGCCGCCCTGGGGGTGTTCCGCAAGTTCTACGGCCTGGACACGCTCCGCTTCGAGCCCGAGCTGCCGCTGCTCGACCTGCTGCGGCCCGCCGCGCGCGGCGCCCTGGCCGCCCTGCCCGAGGGCGGCCGGGTCGACTACCTGGCCTACGCCCACGTCACCCAGGCGGTCGCTCCCGCCGACGTGGACGTGGCCAGGGAGGTCGGCGACGCCCTCGGGCTCGTCGACACCGAGGCGTTCGGCCTCAGCCACCAGGCCTGCGTCAGCAGCCTGGGCGCCATCGAGGTGCTCGGCGAACTGCTGCGCGCGGAGGGCGGCGACGGCGCGTACGCGCTGATGGTCACCGGAGAGCAGGCGTACTCGCCGATCGTCCAGCACGTGCCCAACACCTCGATCATGGCCGACGCCGCCGCCTCCTGCCTGATCACCCTGGACGGCGACGGCGACGAGGTCCGGTCCTTCGCCACCCGGACCCTCGGCGAGTACGCCCAGTGGCTGGAGCTGACCGCCGAGCAGAACACCGAGTTCGGCGAGCAGTACGGCCGGCGGATCGCCGAGGTCATCCACCAGGCGGTGGCGGAGGCCGGGCTGACGCTCGACGAGATCGACCTGGTGATCCCGCACAACGTCAACAAGCTGGCCTGGCGGCAGACCATCAAGGAGCTGGAGGTGGCGCCGGAGAAGGTCTTCCTGGACAACGTCCCCCGCTACAGCCACACCTTCGCCTCCGACGTGTTCGTCAACTACACCACCCTGCGCGACGCCGGCCGCCTCGTGGACGGCGCGCACTACCTCCTGGTCTCCGTCGGCCTCGGCGCCACCTTCGGCGCGATGGTCATCACCCACCGGGCACACCACCCGAGGACAGGGGGCGAGAGCCGATGAACCGTCAGGAAGTGCTGCTCCTCGTCGAGAAGGCACTGAGCGAGGTCCTGGAACGGCCGGTCACCGGGCTCACCGAGGAGACCGCCCTCTTCGACGAGCTGCAGCTGACCTCCCTCGCCGTCCTCGGTCTGCTGATGACCGTCGAGGAGGCGACCGGGATCTCCATCGACCCGGAGCAGCTCGACATCGACCACCTGCGGACCATGCGGTCGTTCGCCGACTACGTCGAGGCCGCACTCCGCGAAGCCGCAGCAGAGGGGACGTCATGAGCGGACTCGCCGTACGGGCCGCCGCAGCGGTGCGCTCGCCGCAGGGGCGCGGCCCAACCGATGCGCCGGCCGCGCTCGGGAGCCCCGCCGGGCTCGACGAGCAGGTCGTGCTCGACTACTTCCGTGACCTGCTCACCCCCTTCGGCGAGAAGCCGGACGAGGAGCTGTTCCGCGGCGGCGCGCACGTCCACCACCGCGACCTCGCGGACCTGCTCGTCGCCGACGAGGGCGTCGGCCGCAGCAGGCCCGAGCTGCTGATCGTCACCCACGCCCTGCCGGACGTGGTGCCGTTCACGGCCGTCGCGCCGCACATGACCGAGCGCCTCGGCGGCCGGGCGGTCAACTTCGCGATCGCCCAGCAGGGCCTGGCCGCGCCCTTCACCGCGCTGCGGATCGCCTCGGCGTACCACCGCGCGGGACGGGCCGCGGAGGTCGTGCTCGCGGTCCTGGAGCAGACCACCCTGCCGACGGCCTTCCCGCTGGTCCAGGACACCCCGCTGACCGACTCGGCCGCCGCGCTCGTCCTCGGCGGGGCCCCGGCCGGGGGCGACGGACCGGTCCTGCGGTTCGTCCGCGCGCACGCGGCCGGTTCGGCGGCGACCGCGCTCGACGGGTACGGGCCGGGGCGCGAGCTCGACGAGGACGGCACGCTCCTCGTCCTCGGGCCCTGGGTCACCGAGGATCTCCCGCCCGGGGAACGCACCGCGGTGCACCGGGTGGCCCCCGGCAGCTACTGCACCAGCCTCTGGCTGGACCTCGCCGACCACTGGCAGGAGTGGCAGCGGTCCTACCGGCGGGTCGTGCTGTGCGACACCGACCCGCGCTCCGGCCGCAGCCACGTCGCGCTCTTCGCGACCGAGGGAAAGGCGGCGACGCGATGACCGAGACCGGCGACGCGACGACGGAAGCCCGCTTCGCGATGACCGAAGCCCGCTTCGCGACGACCGAGACCGGCGAGGCGGCGACCGGCGGAGACCACGCCCCGGCCAACGCCGGCGACGCGACGACCACGAAGGCGGTGACGCGATGACCACGGACGACGCGACGACCACGAAGGCGGTGACGCGATGACCACGGACGACGCGACGACCACCGAGGCGGTGACGCGATGACCGGCGCCGAGGAGCGGCCGGCCGTCAGGCTGGTGTCCGCGCGGTCCGGGCGCGGCCCGGCGACCTGGGGCCAGCGGGCGATCTGGGGCGTCGTCACCCGCCTCGGCGACGACGCGCCCCGCTACAACGTGCCCGTCGAGCTCCCCGTCTCCCCGCCGCGCCCGGTCGCCCGGGTCGTCGCGGACGTGACCGAGCTGGTGCAGCTCCACGACAGCCTGCACACCCGG
Organism: Streptomyces roseicoloratus; assembly: GCF_004117935.1. Taxonomy (GTDB): domain Bacteria; phylum Actinomycetota; class Actinomycetes; order Streptomycetales; family Streptomycetaceae; genus Streptomyces; species Streptomyces roseicoloratus. The sequence continues at coordinate 153,274 of NZ_SDOY01000170.1, forward strand.
TGGCTGTCCGCCGGCGAGGACGACCTGGAGCAGGTCGTCGACGGCAGCGGCGAGCTTCCCGTGGAGGTCAGGACCGCCACGCCGGAGCAGGCCGCGGAGACCGGCGCGGCGCTCCTCGCCGAGCTGGCGGGCCGCCCCTTCGACCACACCCGCGAGTGGCCCCTGCGGATCGGCCTCGTCGTGAGCGAGGGCCTGGTGCACCGGCTGGTGATCGTCGGCGCGCACACCGGGATGGACTACTGGGGCCTCGGCCGACTGCTGCGCGACCTGGAGTCGGTCCAGGCGGGGGAGACGGCCGCGTCGCTGCGTCGGGCCCGCGCGGCCCAGCAGCCCCTGGAGGCCGCCGAGGTGCAGGCCTCGCCGCTCGGCCGCCGCCGGGACGAGGCCGCCCGCCGCTACTGGTGCGAGCAGCTGACCGCGGGGCCCGGGCGGATCTTCCGGAACCCGGTGGCGCCTGAGCTGGCGGACGACCCGGACCGGACGTTCCCCAACGCCCGGCTGCGGTCGCCCGCCCTCGCGGTCGCCGTCGGCCGGGTCGCCGCGGAACTGGAGGTCAGCGACGCCGCGGTGCTGCTCGGCGCGGCCTCCCACCAGCTGGCCAGGATGTCCGGGAGCAGCGACGTGCTGTTCCAGGTCGTCGTGGGCAACCGCTTCACCCCGGCGGCCGCCGCCTCGGTCAGCACCGTCGCGCAGGAGGCCCTGTTCCGGCTCACGGACGCGGACCGGGACTTCGGCGACGCGGTGCGGCGGACCCGCTCCGTCGCGCTGAGCGCCTTCCGGCACGCGGCGTACGACAAGTGGACGCTGGACCGGGAGGTGGCGCTGCTCGTCGAGAAGGGCGAGGCGGCGGACCACTCGTACTGGTGGAACGACACCCGTGACCCGGGCGTCGGCCCCTTCGACACGGTCGAGCCGCCGCGGGCCGCGCTGAGCGAGCTGATCGGCCGGACCGAGATCGCCTGGCCGACGGAGTTCCCGGCCCGCAGGAACGTCTCGATGGCGGTGGACGTGCTGACCGCCCCGGGCGCCCTGGACCTCGCGATGACCGCCGACCCGGCCGTCGTCGACCGCGCGGGCATGGAGCGGTTCCTCCGCGGTGTCGAGCGGCTGATCGTCGCCGAGGCGATAGCGCTGGGGGACTGATGACGACGGGACGGACGAGCGCAGGCTCGACGCACGGCGGACCGGCTGCCGGAGGCGCGACGACCGGCACGCGGTACGCGGGAATCGCCTGGACCGGCTCCGGGTACCGGGTCGACGTCGTGGACGCCGGCACCGGCCGCCGGGTCGTCGAACCGAGCAGCTGGGGCGGCGCCCAGGTCGCCGAACTCATCGCCTGGCTGAGGGACTTCGACGGAGGCCCTGCCCCGGCCGTGGTCCTGGAGAGCACCAACGGCCTGCTCGACGGCCCCATGACGGCCGCCGGCCTGGAGGTGTACCGCGCGGATCCGTGGCTGCTGCCGCCCCGGCCGCCGTTCGGCTCCGTCCCGGCCGAACGGCTCGCCCAGCAGGCCAGGACCGCGCCCGGCTCGCTGGCCCGGGTGACCGCCGAGGGCGGCAGCCTGACCGGCCGCGCCGACGAGTACTTCGACGGCGTACGGCGCGGCGAGCCGATCCTCGCCGAACTGACCGCCGCCGGACGGTCCTTCGGCCACGGCAGCCGGGACGTCCCGCGGGTCGCGCTCACCTTCGACGACGGCCCCGATCCGGTGTACACCCGGCAGGTCCTGGAGATCCTGGACCGGTACGGCGCCCGGGCGACCTTCTTCTGCGTCGGCCACCACGTCACGGCGCTGCCCGACGAGGTGCGCCGGATCGCCGCGGCCGGCCACGAACTGGGCAACCACTCCTGGTCGCACCCGTTCCTGTTCGACCTGACGCCGGACGAGCTGCGCGAGCAGATCGACCGTACGGCGGAGGCGGTGGACGGGCTGACCGGCACGGCCCCGGTCTGGTTCAGGCCGCCGTACGGGGCGCTGAGCCCCGAGGTGCTCGCCGCGCTGGAGAAGCATCCGGTCGCCCTGACCATGTGGGACGTGGACGCCCGCGACTGGTCGCGGCCCGGGCCGGAGCGGATCGCGGCGACCGTCCTGGAGGATGCGGGACCGGGCTCGGTGGTGCTGATGCACGAGGGCGCCGGCGACCGCGCCCAGACCGTCGAGGCCCTCCCGTCGATCGTCGAGGGCCTGCTGGAACGGGGCCTGGAGCCGGTCACGGTGAGCGAACTGGCCGCGACGGCCGCCGCGACGGCCGCGGCGACGGACACCGCGACCGCCACCGCCGCGACCGCCGTCGGCGGACACAGCGGAATCAGCGGAAACAGCGGAAGCAACGGAATCAGCGGAAACAACGGAAACGACTGAAGGGCTGAACGGTCATGGAAGAACGCTTGGCGGACCCGCCCGCGGCGGCGTCCCCACCGGCGCAGGCGGCCCAGGACGGCGCGCCGTCGACGGCGGAGCCGCCACCGGGAGCCCCCTCCACCGGCGGACCGTCCCCGGCGGGGCCGGCGATCTGGTCCCGCAACTTCCGGTTCTACTTCGTCGCCCGCAGCGCGGGCCTGCTCAGCTGGGCGATGCTGCCGGTCGCGGTCTCCGCCGGTCTGCTCAGCGGCGGGTACGGGCTGGACACCGCCGGCTACTCGATGGCCTTCCTGGTCGCCCCGTTCGCCGGTCTGGTGCTGTTCGGCGGCGTGCTCGCCGACCGGTTCACCGCCCGCCGGATGATGATCGTCGCCGACCTGGCCAACCTCGCCGCCCACATCCTGCTCGCCCTGCTGTTCATCCACGGCATCGACCACCTCTGGCAGCTGTACGCGCTCCTCGTGGTGGCCGGCACCGCCAACGCCCTGTTCCAGCCGGGCGCCTCCTCGACCGTCCCGCTGGTCTCCCGTGACGTGCAGGGCGCCAACGGCGTGCTGCGCACCTCCGAGGCGATCACCGGCCTCGGCGGCCCGGCGCTCGCCGGCGCCATGGTCGGGTTCGGCTCCACCGGCTGGGTGATGGTGATCTCCGCCGTCTGCTACGGCACCAGCGCGATCTGCCTGTTCGTGCTCCGGCTCGGCAAGGTGCCCGCCCCGCCGGCCGGCCAGAGCCTGTGGCGCAACCTGGCGGTCGGCTGGCAGGAGTTCCGCTCCCGGAGCTGGCTGTGGGGCGTCATCCTGATCTGGATGTTCTACGCGGTGCTCTCCTGGGGCCCGCAGCTGTCGGTGGCGGCCGGCGTCATCGTGCCCGAGCACGGCGCGAGCGCCTTCGGCCTGATCAACGCGGCGCTGGGCGCCGGCACCGTGGCCGGCGGACTCCTCGCGATCCGCTACAAGCCGCAGCGGCCGCTCGCCGCCGGGGCCGTGGCGATGATGGCGTACCCCGTCTACCCGCTCGGCATCGTGCTCGGCTGGCCGGTCTGGCTGCTCGTCGCCGCGCAGGTCCTGGTCGGCGTCGGCATCGGCGTCTGGGGCGTCATGTGGGCGACCAGCGTGCAGACACAGGTGCCGGGCGAGGTCCTCAACCGCGTCCACGCCTACGAGGTCGCGGGCTCCGTCGGCATGTACCCGATCGGCAGCGCCCTGGCCGGCCCCGCCGTCGGCGCGTTCGGCACGGACACGGTGCTCGTCGTGGGCGTCGTGGTCGGCTTCCTCACCTCCGTCGCCCTGCTCGCCGCCCGCCCGATCCGCACGCTGCGCCGTGTCCCGGACCGCGCCTGAGCGGCGGTTCTGGCGGCCGCGCGCGGCGGCCGACGGCGTGTACTACGCGGCCGCCCGGAGCGAGGAGGTCCTGGCCGCCCTGCCCGTCGCCGCGGCGGACCGGGCGGCGGCCGCGGGACTGCCGCCCTGGCGGGCGGTGGAGCACACGGCCTCGCGCACACTGCTGAGAGCTCTGCTGCGCGAGGTGGACGGAGCCCGCGCCGCCGAAGGAGCCCGCGCCGCCGGAGCCTTCGTCGACGGAGCCCGCGCCGCCGGTCCCGCCGACGGTCCCGCCGATGAGGTCGGTGGCGGCTCGGAGGGCCCGTACGGCGGGTGCTCAGGGGACTGTCCGTGGGGCGGGTGCTCAGGGGAGGGCCCGTACGGCGGGCCGGTCGCCGCACGCCCCGGCGGGCGGCCCTACCTGCCCGGCCGGCCCGGTCTGGGCGTGAGCCTCTCGCACTCCTCCGGCTGGGTCGCGGCGGCCGTCGGCCGCGGCCGTGACGTCGGCGTCGACGTGCAGGTCCCGGCCGCCGTCGGCGACCGGCTGCTGCGGTTCTGCTGCGCGCCCGAGGACGCCGACGCGCTGACCGCCATGGCCGAGGAGCGGCGCCGGCGGGAGTTCGCCTGGATCTTCACCGCCCAGGAGGCCTGCGTGAAGGCCGTCGGCGCCGGCTTCGCCGCGCGGCCCTGGGCCGTTCGGGTGAGCCCCGGGCAGTGCGCCGGTATCTGGCACCGCGCCGGCACGGGGCGGCCGGTCCGCTGGCGCGCCCCTCGCGAGCGGCAGCCCGTACCGGTCGCCTGCGCCTGGACGGAACGGCCCGAGCCGCCCCCGTAGGCCGAGGTTCCGCGGGTCCGCCACGAGGCCGGTCGGCCCGCGCGGGACACGCGGGCCGACCGGCCTCGGGCGCGTGCCCTCACGGCGGGTCCGGCGGTCCCAGTCGCAGGCGATCGAGGTGCTGCGGGTCCGCCAGGGCGTCGACGGCCGTGACGCGGTCCTCCAGGACGGTGAACCGGAGCACCGCCTTCGGTGTCCCGTCCGTGGCGGCCCACAGCAGTCCCGTCGCGCCGTCCACCAGCGCGGGCCTGGCCTCCCGCAACCGCCCGGCGACGCGGTGCGCGACGGCCCGCGCGCCGTGTGCGGGTGTCGCCCCGTTCCGTACGGCCTCGGAGTCGGCCCGCAGCACCGCGTCCGGGTCGAGGAGCGCGACGAGTGCCTCGGCGTCGTCGGCGCGGGCGGCGGCCAGGAACGCCGTCACCGCCTGCCGCTGGCGCTCCGGGTCGGGCGCGGGCATCTCCTCCGTGCCCTCCACGCGGCGCCGCGCCCGCGCCGCCAGTTGCCGTACGGCCGCGGGCGTCCGCTCGACGACCGGGGCGATGTCGTCGTACGGGACGCCGAAGTCCTCGTGCAGGACGAAGGCGATGCGCTCGGAGGGCGTCAGGACGTCCAGGACGTCGGCGGCCGGAGGCACCGAGGCGTCCAGGGGGTCGCGCACGGCAGGGCGCCGGGACTCGCGCGAGCGCAGCCGGTCCAGGCAGAGGGCGGCGACATCGCTCAGCCGTCCCGGATCGGCCGCCGTCCGCAGGACCTCGTCCGCGATCTCGGCGGAGCCGAGCAGGCGCAGCGCGACGGCCCGCATGGGCGCGCCGCCGGCCGCGCGACCGGGCGTACCGGATCCCGCGCGGTCCTGCGCGGGATCCGTCTCGGCGCGGTGGCTGTCCACGGGGGCGGGTGTGCTCACGGGGCGCTCAGTCGCCGTGCCCCGGCCCGCCGCTGCCGAAGCCGCCGCTGGAGATGCCGCCCCACTTGCGCTTCTCCTCGCTGGGCGGGTCGGGCGAGGTCTCGGTCCCGGACGTGCCGCCGTCCTTCAGCTGGTACGGCATGAGCCGGTGCTCGCCGTCGGTCTGCGGCATCTCGGCCGGCCGGCGGTACTCGGACACCTCACCGGGCGGCCGCTCGGTCTCGGGACGGTGCGGCTGCTCCTCCGGCTCCGGAGGAGGGAGCTCCTTGTTCTTGACCCGTATGCCGAGAACGAAGGCGCCGATGAGGACGGCCACCACGATCAGACCGCCGAGCACCTGGGCGAGCCCGGACTGCCACACACCGGCCGCCGTGGTGACCTGGGCAGACTCCACGAGGTAAGTGTTCATACTCAAGCATTACCCCGTTTCGCCCGAATTGTTCCTGTCCTCTCCCGTTTCGCTTCGCGGGCCCGGCTGTCCGCGGAAGGGCGGGCCCGGCTGTCCGTGGAAGGGAGGGTGAAACATTTCCCCGGGGGCGTCGCGTCATGGAGGTGTACCCAGCAAGACGGACTCGTGACAGCGACGGAGGGGAGGGACATGAGAACGTCCCGCGCGGACGAGTTCCTGGAGTTCGCCTCGGCGAGATCGGGGCATCTGTTCCGCTCGGCGTGCCTGTTGACCAGCGGCGACACCCATCTCGCCGAGGACCTGGTGCAGGAGACGCTGGGGCGGATGTACGCGGTGTGGGGCCGCATGGCCCGGGTCGGCAACCCGGCCGGCTACGCCCAGTCCGTGCTCGTACGGACCTTCCTCAGCCACCGGAGACGCCGCTCGGCCACCGAGCGCCCCCTCGGCGAGCTGCCCGACCACGCCCCCGACACCGGCGAGGACCCGGCCCTGCGCATCGCCCTCCTCGACGCCCTGGCCGGGCTCGCGCCCAAGGACCGGGCGGTGGTGGTGCTGCGGTACTGGGAGGACCGCAGCATCGAGGAGACCGCGGACGTGATGAACACCAGCTCCGCGGCCGTGCGCACCCGGAGCACGCGGGCGCTGGCCGCCCTGCGGAAGCGGCTCGGCGGCAGCATCAACGAGTTCGCGGCCCGCTGAACAGGCGGCCGGGTGATCCGCGGCCCGCTGGTCCGAAGGCCCGCTGGTCCGCCACCCGTTGGTCCGAAGGTCCGCTGCATCCCGCACCCCGCACCCCACACTCCGCACCCCACACCCCACACCCCACACTTCTCTGTCCCCCTGACCCGGAACGGTGATCCCGCCATGTCTCAGCACGGAGAGCACGACCAGACGAACGGATGGTTCGAGGAGGAACTGGGCGCGGTCCTGCGCCGCACCGGCGAGGGCTTCTCCGTCGACGACCGCCGCGAGCTCGTCGACGGAGGCCTCGTCCGAGGCCGCCGCCGGCTGCTGCGCCGCCGCGTCGCCACCGTCGGCGGCGCGCTCGCGCTCGCCGGGATCGGCGTGGGCGGCGTGTACGGCGGCTCGGTGCTCGGCGCGCCAGGCGCCACCGAGCAGGCCTCGGTCGCCGGACCCGCGCCGACGGCCCGGCCGCAGGACACGGGCATGGCGGAGATCCCGGTCGCCGACCTCGCCGCCGTCCTCAAGGCCGCCACACCGGCCGGCGCGTGGCAGATCGACGGCCTCGGCGGCGTCGGCCAGAGCGTGCTCGGCGTCTACGACGACGGCAAGGGCAAGGCGGCCGTCTCCGTCGGCCTCTACCGCGCCGGCACCACGCGGGAGTCCGGCATCGGCCAGGTCACCTGCCCGGACAGGACGGCCGTCCCGTACGACGCCTGCACCAGCGAGCGGCTGCCGGGCGGCGACCGGCTCATGGTCCTCCAGGGCTACGAGTACCCGGACAAGCGCGAGGAGACCAAGAACTGGCGGGCGGTGCTGCTCACCAAGGACGGCTTCCTCGTCGATGCGAGCGAGTACAACGCGCCGAGCGAGAAGGGCTCCGCGATCACCCGCGAGGACCCGCCGTTCGACCCGGCGCAGCTGAAGGCCCTGGTCACGGCCGAGGGCTGGCGTCCGCTGCTGCGGCAGATCCCGGTGCTCGAGCCCGTCAAGACCAGGCCGGGCGCCTCGCACGGCACGTCGGCGCCGCAGCACGGCCCCGACGTCGGGGAGACCCTGCGCTCGCTGCTGCCCTCCGGCAAGGGCCTGAAGGTCGTCGAGAAGAGCGGCGACTCCACGGGCGGCTACGTCGTCGTCGACGACGGCACGGGCAAGAGCCTCATCGGCATCAACGTCCAGCCGGACATGAACCGGGTCCGCGACGATCTCTTCGGCAGCGGTGAGGTCACCACCCTGCCCGACGGCACCGTCGTGAAGCTGGAGAAGCGCCCGGGCGAGAAGGGCGGCGCGGGCGTCGTCTGGTGGAGCGCCGACACCATGAGCCAGGACGGCTTCCGGGTCGTCGTCTCCGCCTTCAACTCCGGTGCCCAGCACGAGAGCGCCACCCGCGCCGAGCCGGCGCTGACGACGGAGGAGCTGAAGACGATCGCGCTCAGCCCGAAGTGGCGGGAGCGGGCGACGCGGTAGCGCGAGGCGCACCACGCGACGAGCACCAGGTACGGGGTTCGTACCCCGGGGGAGGCCCGGACCCCGGGGAGGCCCGGACCGCGGGGAGGCCCGGACCGCACCGCTCGCGCCCGCGAGACGCGGGCCGCGGCCTCGCACCGCACCGCACCGCTCGAGCCTCGGGCCGTGCCTCGGACGGGCACGGTGCCTCGGGCCCGCGCCTCGGGCCGCGCGCACCCCTCGGACCATGCGCCGGACCGCGCACCGCACCGCACCTCGGCCCGTGCCGTGGACCGCGCCCGCGCGGAGCGCCTCCGGGCCTCGGCCCCGGGCCGTGCCCCGCCTCCGCGCCTCTACTTCGCGTCGGCGTACCGCTCCACCGTCGCCGTCGTGAACGGGAACCGTACCGGCGTGTCCCCGAAGGCGATCCTGCCCGCCTCGTCGGCCGCCGCCCCGATCGCCTCCGTCACCGCCCCGGCCTCCTCCGCCGGGCAGTGCACGATCACCTCGTCGTGCTGGAAGAACACCAGCTCGGCCCGCATCCCGGCGGTGGCCCGTCGCAGTGCCGCCAGCATCAGCAGGGCCCAGTCGGCGGCGCTGCCCTGGACGACGAAGTTGCGGGTGAACCGGCCGCGGGCGCGGGCGTCGCTCGACGCGTACCCGGGGACGTAACCCTCGGAGCCCTGCGGTCCTCCCGGGCCTCCGGCGTCTCCCGGGCCTCCCGCCCCGGGCGGGCCGTCCTGCGGGATGCCCGCCTCGCCGTCCTCGTCCGCGCCCGCCGCGCGCGGGCTGGTCCGGCCGAGCCAGGTGCGGACCAGCCGGCCCTCCTCACCGGCCTTCGCCGCCTCGTCCACGTACGCCACCGCGCGCGGGAAGCGGCGGCGCAGGGCGGCCAGGTTCTTCAGGCCGTCGCCGCTGGTCTGCCCGTAGATCGCGCCGAGCAGCGCCAGCTTGGCGTGGGCGCGGTCGCCGGAGAAGGCCCGGTCGGACAGGCGGGTGTAGAGGTCGTCGGGGTGCCCGGCAACCTCCATCAGACCCGGATCGCGGGAGATCGCGGCGAGCACCCGCGGCTCCATCTGGTCGGCGTCGGCCACGACGAGGCGCCAGCCCTCGTCGGCGACCACGGCCTTCCGGATGACCTTCGGGATCTGCAGCGCCCCGCCGCCGTTGGTGGTCCAGCGGCCGCTGACCGTTCCGCCCGGCAGGTACTCCGGGCGGAAGCGGCCGTCGCGCACCCAGTCGGCCAGCCAGGACCAGCCGTGCGCGGTCCAGATCCGGTACAGCCTCTTGTACTCGACGAGCGGCGCGACCGCCGGGTGGTCGATATCCTCCAGCTCCCAGCGGCGGGTCGACCGCACCCGGATCCCGGCCTGCGCGAAGGCCTTCAGCACGTCGGCGGGCAGGTCGGGGCGCACCCGGCGGCCGAACGCCGCCGACACCTCGTCGGCCAGCTCCGCGAGCCGGCGCGGCTCGCCGCCGCCCGCGTACCGCTCGCCGAGGAGTTCCCGCAGCAGCTCGCGGTGGACGTCCGCCCGCCAGGGCAGCCCGGCCCGGTGCATCTCGGCAGCGACCAGCATGCCCGCCGACTCGGCCGCGGTGAGCAGCCGCATCCGGCCCGGGTGCTCGGCCCGCTCGTGCCGGCGCTGCTGCTCCGCGTACACCCGGAGCAGGGCGTCGAAGGGCGGCGCGGCGGCGGTCGTGGTCGCCGCCGGTTCGAAGAGGGAATCCTGCGCGGTCGGCTCCGCCGCCCGGAGCGGCGGGTCGGGCGGCACCGGCGCGTTCCGCATCCGGGCCCAGGCGGCCGCGGCGGACCGGGGCTCGCCGAGCCGGCCCTCGTGGCCGAGGAGGAGCTGCTCGGCGTCCTCCACGTCGTAGCACCGCTCGACGCGCACGCCGGCGGCGAGCAGCCGCGGGTACACCTCGGCGGTCGACCGCCACACCCAGCGCTCGACGTCCGGACGCGAGCGGACCGCCGCCACCAGGTCCGGCTCGCGCAGCACCTCGCCGGCGGGCAGCCCGTCGGGACCGAGCGCGACGAGCAGCGCCCCGTCCCCGCCCGGCTCGGGCGCGAGCGCCCACCGGCCACGGCATTCGTTCACGGGTGCGAGTCTGGCACCCGCCACTGACAATCGGGCGATTGGCCGATTGTGTCCGCCTTTCGGCGGCTGCCCGAGCCGGGTGCGTCCACGGCTGCGCGTTCGTCCACGGCTGCGCATGCGTCCGCCCGGGCCGGTGCGTCCGTCCGGGCCGGGTGCGTCCGTGCGGGCCGGGTGCGTCCGTCCGGGGCGGGAACGTCCGCCCGAACCGTGTACGTCCACGGCCGGGTACGTCCCGTCCGGGGCGGGAACGTCCACGGCCGCGTGCGTCCGCCCGGGCCGCGTGCGGTCCGCCTACGCCGCCTTGTGGAACAGTGCCGCCGCCTCGCCCCGTGACCCGACGCCCAGCTTGTTCAGGATGTTGGCGACGTGGAACTTCACCGTGGACTCGCTGATGTGCAGCTCCTGCGCGATCTGCCGGTTGCGGTGGCCGAGCGCCAGGTGCGTCAGGACCTCCACCTCGCGCTCCCCGAGCCCGCTCAGCGGGTCGAGCGCGCCGACCGGAGCCTCCGGCGTGGCGAGCGGGACGACAGCCGTCATCGTCGTCCCCCAGCCCGGCACCGCGTCCATCTCCATGCGGCCGCCCAGCACCTCCAGGCGGTCGGGGACGCTGCCGGCGCCCATCGGGCAGGCGTCGAGCCGGCCCGGGCCGTCGTCGCGCACCGTGGCGCGCAGCTCGTGCTCGGTCAGCCGCCAGCCGACGTGCACCCGGCTGACCGACTTCTGCTCCAGCACCACCAGGAGCAGCTCCCGGACGATCGCCCGGGTGCCGTGCGCCACGTCCCCGGGCAGGCCGCGGGTGGCGTCCGGACCTTCCGGCGGGCCGAGTTCGAGCCGTACGGGACTGTGCCGCAGCATCGGGCGCAGGACGTCCGAGAGCCGGTTGAAGGCCTCGAAGGCCGGTTCCTCGGCGATCGTCCTGTCCCGGTCCGACGCGGCCCGCAGTTCGATCAGCGCCGACACCGCGAGCTCGGTCGCCGTCGCCCGCGCGGCGGAGTCGTCCAGGGAACGGCTGCGCAGCACGCCGAGCAGCCCGGAGAGGGCCGCCGCGTGCGCGGTGCCCAGCTCGGCCGTGACCCGCGCCCGGGTGTCGGCCGCGGCCCGCGAACGCGCGAGCGCGCCCGGCAGCGCCTCGCGCGCGAACCGGTCGAAATGGCTGGTGACCAGGTCCCACAGGAGCTGCGCGATGCCCAGCTCCGGCGCGTCCGCCGGTACGGCGTCGTCCTCCCGTACGAGGACGAGGACCGAGCCGCGGGCGGTGGCGTCACTGCGTACCGCGACCACCTCACGCGCCGCCCCGCCGACGACGGCCCGGCCCTGCCAGGGCCGCCCGGGCACGCCCTCGGCGAGCAGCGGGGCCAGCTCGGCGGAGGTGATCGGCAGCACGGGCGCGTCGACGTCGGTCCGCTTGAAGGGCGAGTGGGCGCAGTGCGTGGACAGCTCGACGGCGACCCGGTGCGGGATCAGCTCGTCGAGTACCTCGGACAGGCGCGGGAGGATCGCGCCCAGCGGCTGCCGGATGATGTCGTGGGCGGCCAACAGGGCGCCGGTCGCGGTGAGTTCCATGGTCGTCGAGCGTACGGACGCGGGCGCCCGGGCGCCTGTCCTTTCGGCCGGGTACGACTGGCCGTTCTGCGGGCGGGGCGAGGGGGGCGCCGGCTGCAGGCTGGTGATCGACCGGAACGGCCGGTCACGAAATCGGAGCACTGGTCACGGATCGGAGTACCGGTCGCCGACTTGAGCATCGGTCATGGATCGGAGCGCCGGTGACCGATCGGAGCGCTGATCACCGACAGGAGCACCGATTACCGACCCGAGCGTCGGTCACGGATCGGAGCACTGGTCACGGATCGGGGCACTGGTCACCGACCCGAGCACGGGTCACCGAGCGGAGCACCGGTCACCGACCCGAGCACTGGTCACCGAGCGGAGCACCGGTCACGGATCGGAGCACCGGTCACGGATCGGGGCACTGGTCACCGAGCGGAGCACCAGTTACGTCATCCCAGGGGGAGCGGAATCATGGAAGCAGTTGTGTACGAGGAGTTCGGCGGCGTCGAGGTGCTGCGTCACGAGGCCGGTGTCGAGGCGCCGGAGCCCGGCCCGGGCGAGGTGCGGGTGAAGGTGGCGGTGGCCGGCGTCAACCCGGTGGACTGGAAGCGCCGTAACGGCTGGCTCGAGGACTTCTATCCGACGACCTTCCCTGCCGTCCCGGGCATGGAGTTCGCGGGAACGGTCGAGGCGCTCGGCGAGGGCGTCACCGAACTCGCCGTCGGCGACGAGGTGTTCGGCTGGACGAAGACCGGAGCCTACGCCCAGTACGCCCTCTCCGACGCCTCCGCCGTCGTCGCCAAGCCCGCCGCCCTCTCCTGGGAGCACGCCGCGAGCCTGGTCGTCGCGGGCGAGGCCGCGCACCGGGTGCTCGACCTGCTGGGCGTCCGCGAGGGCGAGACCCTGCTCCTGCACGGTGCCGCGGGTGCCGTGGGCGCGCTCGCCGCGCAGCTGGCCGTCGCGGCCGGCGTGACGGTGGTGGGTACGGCGTCGGAGCGCAACCACGGCTTCCTGCGCGAGCTCGGCGTGCACCCGGTGACGTACGGGGAGGGGCTCGGCGACCGGGTCCGCGCGGCGGCCCCGCAGGGCGTCGACGCGGTCTTCGACGCGGCGGGCCGTGACACCCTGCCGCTCTCGATCGAACTGCTCGGCGGGGAGAAGTCCAGGATCGTCACGATCGCCGCCCCGGACGCGGCCGACCACGGCATCGTCTTCTCGGGCGTCGCCGTGGAGGCCCCCCTCGCCCGCCGCCGGCTCGCCGGACTGGCCGGCCTGGCCGCCGAGGGCCGGCTGCGCCTGGACATCGCGGAGGTGCTGCCCCTGAAGGAGGCCGCCCGTGCCCAGGAACTGAGCGAGGCGGGCCACGTGCGGGGGAAGCTGATCCTGGTCCCGTGACGCGCGGGGCCGAGCGGGCGGACCCGCGTCCTCGCACGGCGCCGCGCCCGGAGTACGGGGGTCTCCGGGCGGGCTCCGTGGGGCGACGGCGGGTGCCGTCGGACGCTGTCCAGAGGTGGTGCGCCGGGACGAGGGCCAACCTCGCGGAGTGAGCGACACACCGACCCGTGCCGGTGCGGTGGCCGGTACCGACGCCGACTCCGACGTCCTGCCGACTCCGACGTCAACACCGACACCGACACCGACGTCAGCGCGCACTTCGACTCCGACTCCAACTCCGACTCCGACTTCGACTTCGACTTCGACTCGGACTCCGACTTCGACTCGGACTCCGACGTCAGCGTCGACGCCGAGGCCGGCAGCTCCGGCCGCATCAAGATCTGGTTCCGCTCCGTCCCTCACATGGGCCGGCTTTCGCAGGACACCGAGGGGCTGTGGGCCGTCCCGGTGGGCGCGGACACCGCCCGGGTGGTGAACGTGCCCTTCCTCCAGGACGGCGTCGCCGAGGGCGACGTCGTGCGGTACACGACGGACGCCGAGGGCACGCACTGGGCCACGGGCCGTGCGGAGGCCTCCGGCAACGTCACCATCCGCGTCCTGCCCGTCCGCCACGGCCCGTCCGGTCCGGACGCCCGCGCGGTGCACGAGTGGTTCGCCCGCTTCGGCCTCGGCGGCGAGTCCTTCGGCGCGACGCTGCCCCTGGTGGCCCTGACGGTGCCGGCCGACGCTCCGATGGCGGAGATCAAGGCGCTCCTCGTACGGGCACGGAGGACGGCTGGTGGCACTGGGAGACGGGCTGCGCGACGGACACGTGGAACGCGGCGTGAGCGCCCGACCCAGGAACGCTCGGCCAAGGGCCGCCCCGCCCAGGGGTGCCCGTCCGAGAGTGCCCGAGCTCGGAACCAGCCCGCCTTGACGACGGCGTGGCCCGCTGCCGCGGCCCGCGCGTAGATCGCCCATGCCTCCCTCATCGCGGTATCTCCCGCCACCGACGGTCCTCCGGACCGTGCGCCGCGGCCGGGGACAGGAGAGGGGGACACGGTCGCGGGGCAGCAGAGGGGGAGCGGAGAGAGGGGCAGGAGACGCGGCGCGAAGACGGCAGGCGGGACAGGACGGGACGGGACGGGGACCCGGCTCCGACCCCAGTCCCCGTCCCGTCCCGACTTCCCAGCCTCACCCCTGCGCGCCCCGACCGCCACGCGGGAGACGCGGCGCTCCCACGGCCCCGGCCTCCGCCCCTCGGGCGGCGGTCCGGTGTCCACAGGCTGTGGACGGTCGAGCGGCGCCCCGCGAGTCGGCGCCGCCGGAGACCACGGGCCCGTACCCGAGCCCGGCAAGATCCAGAGGAGACGAGAGGAGACGAGACGAGACGAGACGAGAGGAGACGACCTAAGACGCCTGCCCCAAGGCGCTGGCCCCAAGGCGCCTGCCCCAAGGCGCCGGCCCCAAGGCGCTGGCCCCAAGGCGCCGACCCCAAGACGCCCGCCCCAAGGCGCCCGCCCTAAGACGCCCGCACCGCCGCCACGAACACCTCCAGCGCGTCCTGCGGCTCGCGCCCGAGCAGGGCGCGCAGGTCGCTCTTCACGCCGCTGCCGTCCATGAAGCCGAACGCGATCGCCGAATACGTGCTCGCCAGCATCGGCACCTGGAAGGGCTCCGCTCCCGACGCCGCGACGGCGGCACGGGCCTCCGCGAGCGTCACCGGCTCGTACGTGGTGCCCAGCGCCTCCGCCAGTTCGGCGCCGCTCAGCGCGCGGTCGCCGACCAGCTCGTACACGCGGCCCGCGTGCGGCGCCGGGTCCGTGGCGACGGAGACGGCGACGTCGGCGAGGTCGGCGCGGGCGACGACGGCGAGCGCGCCCTCGCCGAGCGGGCCGGTGATCCGGTTGTCGGCGTCGGGAGCGGCGATCCAGGTCAGGAGCTCGGCGTAGAGGCCGTTGCGCAGGATCGTCCAGTCCAGCGAGGACCGCCGGAGCCGCCGCTCGGTCCAGCGGTGCGCCAGCGCGTACGTGACGTGGTCGCCGTCGCCGGAGAGGCTGGTGTAGACGACGTGGCGCACGCCGGCCGCCTCGGCGGCGGATATCGCCGCCTCGTGGCGGGCGACGACCACGTCGTCCTCCCCGTAGCCGGCCGAGATCAGCAGCAGCGTGTCGATGCCGGCGAAGGCCCCGGGCAGCGTCGACGGGTCGTCGAAGTCGACGTGCCGGGTGCCCGGCAGGCCGGCCCGGGTGCCGAGGACGACGTCGTCGCGTCCGGCGACCCGCTCCGCGACGAGCGAGCCGAGAGCGCCGGAGACTCCGGTGACGAGCAGCATGGTTTCCCCCTGAGGAACGAGAATGGACGGCGTCGGGCGCCCACGAGCGGCGCCCACGAGCCGGCGCCCACGAGCGGGTGCCGGCAAGTGCGGGCAAGGTGCCTGGGACCATCGTGTCGACACGGGCGCGATCTTGGAAGGAGGCACATTGATGTCGGAGGGTCACACCGGTGTAACCGCCGCCACCCCGGCGGAGCCGATCGTCAGCTGCGCCGAGGAATGCGGCGTACGGGACGTCCAGGACCGCCTCGGTGACCGCTGGACGGTCCACGTGGTCGTCGAACTGGCGGCGGGGCCACGGCGGTTCAAGGAGCTCCAGCGGCTCGTCGACGGCGTGTCGCAGCGCATGCTGACCTTCACGCTGCGCCGCCTGGAGCGCGACGGGCTCGTCAGGCGTGAGGTGTTCCCGACCACGCCGCCGCAGGTCGAGTACTCGCTCACCGCGACCGGGCACAGCATGACGCACCTGATCAAGCAGCTGGTCGACTGGTCCCTCGACCACCGCGCCGCCATCACCCGCTCCCGCGAGGAGTGGGACGCGAGGCACCCGGCATGAGCGCCACCGACCCGGCGGGCACGGTCGCGGAGGCGCTGAAGGCGCTGTACGACGACGCCGGCGCCACCCGCCCGGAACCCGGCAGCGGCAGGCAGGGTAAGAGCAGCAAGGCCGGCAAGGCCGGTAGGTCAGGGCGTCGCAGGCCCCGTCCGGCCGCCGCCGTCCACCGCCTCGACGCCGCCGACCACCGCCTCGATGCCGCTGCCTCCCGCCTCGCCGCGGACCCCTCCGCCGACGCCGAACTCACCCGTAGCGGCGAGGAGTTCGTCCGCACCCTGTGGGCCCGGGGCTGGCAGCCCGCCGACCTCGTCCGCATGGCCCGGCGCGAACTCGCCGACGAGCACGTACGGTTGCTGACCTCGCTCGTCCGGTCGGAGACCGCGCGGTACGAACGCCTCCCGCACCGCTGGCAGGCGCAGCTCGACGCGCTGGACACCGAGGGGTGGACGGCGCCCGACCGCTTCACGTACGCGACCGCCGTCCTGGAGCTGTACCGGCTGCTCGTACGGCTGCCGCGCCTCGACGCCGTCGGCGCCGTACCCGGCGAGGCGCTGCCGCCGGCCACCGCCGGCGAGCCGAAACTGCTCACCAGGATCAGGGCGCTGCTCGCGAAGGCCGAGGCGACGACGTACGCGGAGGAGGCCGAGGCCCTGACCGCGAAGGCGCAGGAGCTGATGGCCCGGCACAGCCTCGACGAGGCGAGCCTCGCCTCGGGAGCCCCGGCGCCGGAGACGCCTGGCGCGATCCGGATCGGCGTGGATCCGCCGTACGAGCAGGCGAAGGCGATCCTGCTGGACGCGGTGGCGACCGCGAACCACTGCCGGGCGGTGTGGAACGACGCCTACGGCTTCTCCACGGTCGTCGGCTTCGAGGCGGACCTCGACCCGGTCGAACTCCTCTACACCTCGCTGCTCGTGCAGGGCACGGCCGCGATGACCCGCGCGGAGGCCGAGCAGCGGGCGGCCGGCCGCAACCGCACCAAGTCCTTCCGGCAGTCCTTCCTGCTCGCCTACGCGAACCGCCTCGGGGCCCGGCTCGCGGCGACCACCCGGCGCGTCGCCGCCGAGACGCCGACCCTGCTCCCGGCGCTCGCCTCCCGCGAGGTGGCGGTCACGGCCCGCACCGACGAACTCTTCCCGGAGACCCGCACCACCCGCGTCCGCGCCGCCTGGGACGAGGCGGGCTGGGACCACGGCACCACCGCGGCGAACCGCGCGGGCCTCGGCCCCCGCCCGAAGGGCGGGATCGAGCGCTGAGACTTCTCCGTGCCGCGTGTCATCCGGCCGCCGCCCGGGCGGAGTTGAGAGGAGTGAGGACCGCTCACCGAACGCCAGGAGCACGCGCATGAAGAAGTACCTGCCCGCCGCGACCGCCGCAGCCGCCGTCGTGGCCGTACTCGCGGCCGCGCCCGCGACCCTCGCGGCACCCGCCGCCGCACCCTCGTCCGCCTCCGCCGCACCCTCGTCCGCCTCCGCCGCATCCGCGCCCACCGACTCCTCCGCGGTCGCCCCGTCCCCCTCCGCGCCCCGGCCCTCCGCCCGCGTCGTCGCCTCCGGCGAGCGCGTGGACGCCGGCGGCGGCTTCACCGTGTGGCTGACCGAGGAGGGCAAGTACTGGACGGGCCCGGACGGTTACGAGAACTTCCGCAGCGTCGTCGACGGCAACGTCGACCCGTCCCGCCCGGGCGTCAGCCACCAGTCGGAGGGCTCCGCCGGGGCCGGCGTGTTCCACTCCGGCCTCTACTACGGCACGAAGAAGGCCGGGAAGGTCGTCCTGACCGGCACCGACGGCACGAAGACCACGGCGGTCCTGCTCGAACTGCCCGGCCGTCCCGGCTGGGGCGTCTGGTACGCGCACACCGGGCCGGAGAACGACGGCGGCGCCGCCGTCGCGCTCTACGACCGGAAGGGGAGGCTGCTGGCCGGGCTTCCGGGCTGGAACGCCTAATCCCCGTCGTGCGTGTTCCTTTGCAGGGCCCGGCACGGGGCGGGCCCTGCACCTCCCCCTCCGTGAGCCCGAGGTCGGTCACCGTGTCGTCGTACGAGCCCTCCGAGTCCGCCGGGGCGCAGGAGTCCGCCGGCGAGGACGACGGATTCGCCGCGTTCGCCGTCGGCGCCTGGCCGCGTCTGGTGCGCACGGCCCAGCTCCTCACCGGCGACTTCCACGAGGCCGAGGACCTGGTGCAGACGACCCTGGCCAAGGTGTACGGCCGCTGGCACCGCGTGCCGCGCGGGGAGATCGACCTGTACGTGCGCCGCGCGCTGATCAACAACAACCTCAGCCGACTGCGCCGCAAGCGCGTGGTCCATCTCCTGACACCGGTGCTCCCGGAGTCGTTACGGCACGCCTCCGCGTGCCACGCGGAGGCGGTGGAGCAGCGCACCGCGCTCCTCGCGGCCCTCGCCGACCTGCCCGCCCGGCAGCGCGCCGTGATGGTGCTGCGGTACTGGGAGGACCTGAGCGAGACGGAGATCGCCGCGGTGCTGGACTGCTCGAT
Source organism: Streptomyces roseicoloratus (assembly GCF_004117935.1). Taxonomy (GTDB): domain Bacteria; phylum Actinomycetota; class Actinomycetes; order Streptomycetales; family Streptomycetaceae; genus Streptomyces; species Streptomyces roseicoloratus. Next base: position 171,640 of record NZ_SDOY01000170.1, read on the forward strand.
CGGTACGGTCAAGACGCACGCCCGGCGCGGCCTCATCGCCCTGCGCTCCCATCCGGGCCTCGCCCTGCCCGATTCCGCGCCGTCGCCGGACCCGTCCCGTCCCACCGGACGGAAGACCGCCGCCGCCGCCGCGACCGCGGCGCCTTCCCCGGCGCCCACGACCTCCCCGGCGCCCCCGACCTCCCCGAACCCTCCGACCTCCCCGAACCTCCCGACCTCCCGGCACCTCCCGACCTCCCGGCACCTCCCGACCTCCCGGCACCTCCCGACTTCCCGGCACCTCCCGACTTCCCGGCACCTCCCGACTTCTCCGACTTCCTCGACCTCCCCGACTTCTCCCACCTCCCCCACCTCCCCGACCTCCCCGACTTCCTCGCACTCCCCGACCTCCGCCGGAGCCCGACGATGACCCCCGCATCAGACTCCGAACCCACCAGCGAACCGAGCTCCGCCGCCGTCTCCGACGTCGACGGCCGCCTCCGGGCCGTCTTCGCCGAGGCCGCGCACGACATCACGCCGAACCCGCTGCCACTCGCGGCCGTACGCCGGCGGGGCCGGGCGCACCGGCGCCGGCGGGCCGTGACCCTCGCGGCCCTGGCCGTGCTGTCGGTGTCCGGGGCGGCGACGGTGGCGGAGCTGTCGCTGTCGGCGCCCCGTACGGACGACCGGGCCGCGCCCGCGCCGCCCGGACCGTCCACGTCGCTCCCGGCCACGCCCGCCACACCCGCCACCGCGGTGACCGGCCGGGCCGGCGCCCCTCCGGTGACCGAGGTCCGGGTGGTGCGGCCGGGGCAGCGGGTGGACGCGGGACGGGGCTGGACGGTGTGGCTGACCGCCGAGGGCAAGCACTGGACCGGCGCGGACGGTTACGAGAACTCCCGCAGCGTGACGGACGGCAACATCGACACCGCCGTGCCGGGCATCTCGTACCAGAGCGAGGGCGACGGCACGGGCACCTTCCACTCGGGGCTGTACTACGGCACGCGTTCCGTGGGCCGGGTGGAGCTGCGCGAGGAGGACGGCCGGACGGTCCCCGCGGAGCTCCTGGAGCTTCCGGGCCGCCCCGGCTGGGGCGTCTGGTACGTGTACACGCCGGCCGCCCCGGGCGCCGGATCCCCCGATCGGGGGACCGCGGACCTGAACCTCTACGACCGTGCGGGCGGACGGATCGCCGAACTCCCCGGCATCCGTGGCAACCGATGACCCCTCACCGACCGTCAGAGTTCAGGGGAGGGTCGCGGCAGGGCGACGGTGGGAGCGTTCCCTCCGGCCCCTACCCGCGAGTAGACGCTGAGTCGCGTAGCCGCTACGCCACCCCTCGTGCACGTGCATCTGCTCATGCAGGCGCATGTGAACACAGCTATGATCCGAGGAAGTTGACACCTGCACCAATCATCTCGGGGAGCTACCAGTGCATCACGCGCATCACGCGTACAACGGCATGGCGGCCACGGAGCTTCGTGGTGTCGTGTGGCAGAAGAGCCGGCACAGCAACTCCCAGGGCGCCTGCGTGGAGTTCGCCAAGCTGCCGGGAGGGAACGTCGCCGTGCGCAACTCGCGCCACCCCGACGGGCCCGCGCTCGTCTACACGCCCGCCGAGATCGAGGCCATGCTCCTGGGGATCAAGGACGGGGAGTTCGACCACCTGGTGTGAACCGCGATCGCGAACGGAAGGGCCCCGGCGGCCGTCGCCACCGGGGCCCTTCTCCTGTCTCACCGCATCACCGCATCACCGCGTCACCAGGCGGCGCATCACCGCATCGCCGCATCACCGGCCGGCGCGTCACCGCGGCACCGCGTGCTACTCCGGACCCAGCCGGAACAGCGCCCACACCACCTTGCCCTGGAGCCTGCCCGCGAGCGGGTGCCAGCCCCAGCCGTCGCTGAACGACTCCACCAGGAACAGGCCCCGGCCCGACTCGGCGGCGAAGTCCTCGTCGTCCTTGCGGACCTCCGGGCTCTCCCGGCTGGGGTCGCGCACGGCGCACACCAGGCGCGACGCCCAGCGCATGAGGTGCAGGCGGACGGGCGGATTCAGGCCTTCCTCGTGCTCCGTCGCCGTGGCCGGATCCGCGCCCGCCGGCACGGCGTGCCGCAGGGCGTTCGTCACGAGTTCGGAGACGACGAGCGCGACGTCGTCGAAGCGGTCCGCGAGGTCCCAGCTGTCCAGTGTCTGACTGGTGAACTTCCGTGCGCCGCGCACCGCTTCGTAGCGGGGCGGGAGGGCGCAGGAGGCCGAGCTGGACACCGACGCGGGGTCGATCGGCGGAAGCCCCTGCCGTAACGGCTCGAGCATGGTCGATCCATTCGGTCCCATGCGAGGCACTCCCGGGAATCGCGGCGGTGGTGCGACAAAGGCGGTGCGACAACGGCGCGGCAGACGCGTGTGTACGCGGCTGTGCGAGCACCATGGTTCCGAATGCAACGGAGGGATGCAAGGGCAGATGCACGTGCACGCGCCGGACCTGTCCGCCCGCGACCCGATTCTGTGCATAAGTCGTCCACCGGTCGTGTGGAAGGTTGCCGGAACCAGCCCTCTATCCGTAATCGGATGTGTACGCGCTGAAGCGTTTGGTGGCAGAATCCGGGGCTCGGCGGGGGCCAGCAGTGAGAGCAGCACCGTGAAGGGGAGGCTGGAGCCGTGACGGCAGGCGAATCGAGCGGGGCGAGCGGGAGCGTGGTGCGCCGCATCCTGCTGGGCTCCCAGTTGAGGCGACTGCGCGAATCGCGTGGCATCACCCGGGAAGCCGCCGGCTATTCGATCCGTGCGTCCGAATCCAAGATCAGCCGTATGGAGTTGGGAAGGGTGAGCTTCAAGGCCAGGGACGTCGAGGACCTGCTGACGCTCTACGGCGTGCACGACGAGGCCGAACGCGGTGCCCTGCTCCGTCTGGTCCGGGAGGCCAACGTCGCGGGCTGGTGGCACAGTTACGGCGACGTGCTGCCGGGCTGGTTCCAGACGTACATCGGTCTGGAAGGCGCCGCCTCGCTCATCCGCATCTACGAAGTGCAGTTCGTCCACGGCCTGTTGCAGACCGAGGCCTACGCCCACGCCGTCGTCACCCGGGGCATGCCCGGCGCCTCGCACGCCGAGATCGAGCGGCGCGTCGCGCTCCGCCTGGAACGCCAGAAGGTCCTCGTCTCGGAGAACGCCCCGCATCTCCACGCCGTCCTCGACGAGGCCGCGCTGCGCCGCCCGTACGGAGACCGGGCCGTCATGCGGGGCCAGTTGAGGCATCTCATCGAGGTGTCCGAGCACCCCAACGTCACGCTCCAGGTGATGCCGTTCAGCTTCGGCGGCCACGCCGGCGAGAGCGGTGCCTTCTCGATGCTCAGCTTCCCCGACGACGACCTCTCCGACGTCGTGTACCTGGAGCAGCTGACCGGCGCCCTCTACCTCGACAAGCGCGAGGAGGTCGCGCAGTACGTCCGGGTGATGGAAAGGCTCCAGCAGGACAGCCCCGATCCCGCGGAAAGCCGTGATCTTCTCCGAGGTCTCCTTCAACTCTCCTGATACGTCAGTACGATGACGGGACATCAGTGTGACGGCTGTGACGCGGCAGCCGTCCGTGCCGACGTCCGCCACCGCGGGTAAGGGGTCTCGTTCATGGCTTCCTCGTCATCGTCGTCCTCGGCTTCGCCGTCCTCGGACTACTTCACCGAACTGGCGCACCAGTACATCGACGGCGAGTGGAAGCCCGGCAGCGGCTCGTGGGACATCATCGACTTCAACCCGTACACCGGGGAGAAGCTGGCGGCCATCACGGTCGCCACCGCCGCCGAGGTGGACCGCGCCTACCGGGCCGCCGAGCGCGCCCAGGCGGCCTGGGCCGAGACCAACCCGTACACCCGCCGGCTCGTGTTCGAGCGCGCGCTGCGGATCGTCGAGGAGCGCGAGGAGGAGATCGCCGAGGCGATCGTCGCCGAGCTCGGCGGCACCCGCCTCAAGGCGGCCTTCGAGCTGCACCTGGCCAAGGAGTTCCTGCGCGAGGCGATCCAGCTGGCGCTGCGCCCCGAGGGCAGCATCCTGCCCTCGCCGGTGGACGGCAAGGAGAACCGCGTCTACCGCGTCCCGGTCGGCGTCGTCGGCGTCATCTCGCCGTTCAACTTCCCCTTCCTCCTCTCGATCAAGTCGGTGGCCCCGGCGCTCGCCCTCGGCAACGCCGTCGTGCTCAAGCCCCACCAGAACACCCCGGTCTGCGGCGGCACCCTGGTCGCCAAGGTCCTGGAGGACGCCGGGCTCCCGGCCGGCCTGCTCAACGTCGTCGTCACCGACATCGCCGAGATCGGCGACACGCTCCTCACCCACCCGGTCCCCAAGGTGATCTCCTTCACCGGCTCCGACCGGACCGGCCGTCACGTCGCCACCGTCTGTGCCCAGAACTTCAAGCACGCCGTGCTCGAACTCGGCGGCAACAGCGCCCTGATCGTCCTCGACGACGCCGACGTCGACTACGCGGTGGACGCCGCCGTCTTCAGCCGTTTCGTGCACCAGGGGCAGGTCTGCATGGCCGCCAACCGGATCCTGGTGGACCGCACCCTGGAGGCGGAGTTCACCGAGAAGTTCGTCGCCAAGGTGAAGACGCTGCGGGTCGGCGACCCGGCCGACCCGGCCACCCACATCGGCCCGCTCATCAACTCCCAGCAGGCGGAGGCCGTCTCGGCGGTCGTCGAGCAGACGGTGGCGGGCGGCGCGACCGCCCTGCTGCGCGGCCCGGTCGAGGGCAGCCTGGTCTCCCCGACCGTCCTGACCGGCATCGCGGCCGACGCCCCGGTCCTCTCCCAGGAGATCTTCGGCCCGGTCGCCCTCATCGTGCCGTTCGACGGCGAGGACGAGGCCGTACGGATCGCCAACGACACCCCGTACGGCCTGAGCGGCGCCGTCCACACCGGAGACACCGAGCGGGGCGTCAGGATCGCCAAGCGCATCCACACCGGCATGATCCACATCAACGACGGCACCGTGCACGACGAGCCGATCGTGCCGTTCGGCGGCGAGAAGCACTCGGGCATCGGCCGGCTGAACGGCGAGGCGATGATCGAGGCGTTCACGACGCGGAAGTGGATCTCGATCCAGCACGGCCGCAGCCGCTTCCCGTTCTAGAGCCGGGGCGGGCCTTCCGCCGTCCTCCCGGTGTCGGCCGGCCGCCGGCCGGCTGTTGCCCAGCCGCCGGCCCGCCGTCGCCCCGGTGTCGGCCCGCCGCCGGCCCGCCGTCGCCCGGCATCGCCTCGGCATTGCGGACCGTGGTTGTCCGCAAGGGGCCGTAGCGTGATCCGGGTCGAGAAGGAAGCCCGTCCCTGACAAGGGACGCACGTGCACACGCACATGCTCACCGTGCCCGCGCGGATGCGCGGGCACGCACGCTACGGAAGGCGGCAGTCATGGTTGCTCTTGTTCCCGCGGAGAACCCCGGCGACGAGCGCGGAGCGTTCCTCAACTTCATCGAGGCCCAGCGCGCCGCGGTCGTCCGGGCGTCCTTCGGACTCACCGAGGAGCAGGCGGCGAGCCGCCCGAGCGCCAGTGAGCTCAGTCTCTCCGGCCTGGTCAAGCACGTCGCCGAGGTCGAGCTCAACTGGCTGCGGCTGGCCCAGCAGCAGCCGAACGAGCGGCAGCGGACCCAGGAGACCTGGTCCGAGGCCTTCCGGCTCCTGGACGGGGAGTCCGTCCCGGAGATCGTGGCCTTCTGGCAGGGCGTCGCGAAGGAGACGGAGGAGTTCGTCCGGAACGTGCCCAGCCTGGACGACACCTTCCCGCTGCCGCCGGCGCCCTGGTTCCCGAAGGACGGCCGCGTGTCGGTGCGCTGGATGCTGCTGCACCTCGTCCAGGAGATGGGCCGGCACGCGGGCCACGCGGACATCATCCGCGAGTCGCTCGACGGCAAGGGCTCCTTCGAGCTGATCGCGCTGGAGCAGCGCGCACAGGCCTAGTCGGAAAGCCGTGCCTGCCGCACCCCGCCGTGCCCCGGGTCGAGCCTGGTCAAGTTTGACGAGTGCCTCACTAGACTCGGGGCATGTCAGCGATCCGTCTTCTGGTCCTGGGCGCCGTCAAGATGCACGGCCGCGCCCACGGCTATCAGGTGCGCAACGACCTGGAGTACTGGGGCGCGCACGAGTGGTCCAACGCCAAGCCCGGCTCGATCTACCACGCGCTCAAGCAGATGGCGAAGCAGGGACTGCTGGCCGCGGACGAGATCGCGCCGAGCACGGCGGGCGGTCCGCCGCGGGTCGAGTACGAGATCACGGAGGCGGGCCGCGAAGAGTACCTCCGGCTGCTGCGCGAGGCGCTCTCCACGTACGACCAGCAGACGGACGTGCTGTCCTCGGCCCTCGGCTTCATGGTGGACCTGCCGCGGGCGGAGGCCGTGGAGCTGCTGCGGGCCCGGGTACGCGGCCTGGACGAGTGGCGGGCGTCGGTCACCGAGTACTACACGCCGGAGGGCGGGCCGGGGCAGCTCGGCCACATCGGCGAGATCATGCACTTCTGGGTGCACTCGGCCGACGCCGGCCGGGAGTGGACGCTGGGTCTGATCGAGCGGATCGAGGGCGGGGCGTACGTGTTCGCGGGCGAGGGCGAGCCCTTCGTGGGCGTGCTCACGGAGGGCCGGGAGAACCCGTACGCGACGGGCCCGCGCCCGGACGACGCGCGGACGAGCCAGGGCTCGTGATCCGTACACGCCGTCACCCGCGACCGGGTGCCGGCAAGGGCATGGCCTCCTGCGCCGCCGCAGGTCCACCATGAAGCCGGGACCGGGACCGGGACCGGGACCGGACCCGGGACCGAGACAAGCTCCGAGAAAGGCCCCGTGACAGGCCCAGGCCCCGGCCCCGGGACCGGAGCGGTGGCGCGCGGAAGCAGGCGCAAGGCAGGGGGAGTTGCGATGCGGAGTACCCGAACGGCCTCCTTGGCGGCCTGCGCCGCCCTGCTCCTTCCGCCGCTGCTCGCCGCCTGCACGGACTCGCCGGCCCCGCGGACTCCGCCGCCGAAGCGGCCCCCGTCCACGTCGCCGGCCGGGGACGGCCCGTTCGGGGCTCCGGCGCGGATACCGTCCGCGCCGGGGCTGCCCGGCTGGGCGCACGGCGTGGGCTTCGCCGCCGACGGCAGCGGGTTCGTGCTGCTGGTGCAGTGCGTGACGGACGAGGCCCGGCCGGCGAACGGCTTCTGCCGTCAGCAGGTCGCCGTGCTGGACCGGGGCGCGCGGTCCTGGATGCCGCGGTCGACCCCGCTGCCCGAGATACCGGCGACGCGCGGCGTCACGGCGGGGCTCACGGTCCTCGGTTCCGGGCGGGCGCTCATCGAGGACGGAGGCGGGGACGAGCCGGAGCGGACCTGGTTCACCCGGGACGGCGGCCGGACCTGGCGCGCGGTCGACCGGCGGACGGCCGGCAGGACGCCGGCGATTCCCGACGGCGGGGTCCTGACCACCGCGTGCGCGGCGCCCGAGGGCGCCGGGCCCGACGCGTGCGCCCGTGAGCGGCTGGTGGTGATCTCGCCGGAGGACGGGCGGCGCCGGGCACTGGCCGGGGCGCCGGAGCTCGGCGCGCACCCGGCACCGGCGCCCGTGGCGGAGCCCGACGGCTCCTGGTGGGTGTCCGGCGTCGACCCGGCCTCGGGGCGGGTCGCGGTCGCCGTGTCCCGGGACGCGGGCCGGAGCTGGACCGCCGGTCCGCTGCCGAGCCCCGGCGGCCGGAACGCCGCGCGGCACGTGACGGTCGTGGTCGGCCCGGACGCGGTCTACGCGGCCGAGCCGGGCGACCCGGCCGAACCGGGCGGCGGCGAGCCGGTGAGGAACCCCTTGCGGGCCCTGCACCGCTCGCTCGACGGCGGCCGCACCTGGACCCGGACGTGGACCACCGGCCCCGCGCGGGAGCCGCGCAGCCTGTCGGGCCTGCCGGTGCCGGGCCCGGGCGGCCGGGTGTGGGTGCCGGGCGACCTCCGGGCGTACGAGAGCACGGACGGCGGCCGTACCTTCCGCTCCTCCGCCCACGGCACCGCCTGGGTGCGGCGCACGGGGATCGGGCTGCTGCGGGAGGACGACCGCTGTCTGTTCCGGTCGACGCGGGACGGGGTGCGCTGGTCGGAGTTCCGGCTCGCCTGCGTGGACCCGGTCGGCGACGCCGGCTGACCCCTCGGCGCCGTACGGAGGCGCCGGGTGGGTGCGGCCCTCTGCCGGCCCGCCTCCGCGGCGCCGCCTCCCCGGCGCCGTCCCCGTGGTGGAACGAGGGCAGTGGTGGAAGGGGGTCAGTGGTGGAAGGAGGTCGCCGCCGCCTTGTCGTGGGTGAACGGGCCGGGCTGGCGGCGGAGTTCGGGGAGCAGCAGGTTCAGGTCCTCGATGAGGAGGTCGGCCAGGTCGGCGGAGAAGCCGTTGCGGCAGACCACGCGCAGCACCGACAGGTCCTCCCGGTCGGCGGGGAAGGTGTAGGCGGGGACGAGCCAGCCGCGTTCGCGCAGTCGGCGCGAGACGTCGAAGACGTCGAAGGCGGTGACGTCGGGCGCGGTGGTGAAGGCGAAGACGGGCAGCTGGTCGCCCCGGGTGAGCAGGCGGAAGTCGCCCATGGCCTCGATGCGTTCGGCGAGGCCGCGCGCGACGTCCCGGCTGGTCTGCTGGACGGTCCGGTAGCCCTCCCGGCCCAGCCGGAGGAACGTGTAGTACTGGGCGACGACCTGGGCGCCGGGCCGGGAGAAGTTGAGGGCGAAGGTGGGCATGTCGCCGCCGAGGTAGTTCACCCGGAAGACGAGCTCCTCGGGCAGTTCGGCGGGCGAGCGCCACAGTGCCCAGCCGACGCCCGGGTAGACGAGGCCGTACTTGTGGCCCGAGGTGTTGATCGAGGAGACGCGGGGGAGCCGGAAGTCCCACTCCAGGTCCTCGTCGAGGAACGGGGCGATCATCGCGCCGGAGGCGCCGTCCACGTGGACGGGGATGTCGAGGCTGGTGCGTTCCTGCAGGTCGTCGAGGGCGGCGCAGATGTCGGCGACGGGCTCGTAGGAGCCGTCGAAGGTGGAGCCGAGGACGGCGACGACGCCGATGGTGTTCTCGTCGCAGAGCGCGGCGGCGGAGGCCGCGTCGAGGTGGAAGCGGTCGCCCTGCATGGGGACGAGGCGGGCCTCGACCTCCCAGAAGTTGCAGAACTTCTCCCAGCAGACCTGCACGTTGACGCCCATCACCAGGTTGGGGCGGGCGCCGGGGTAGCGGTCGGCGTTGCGCGCGGCCCAGCGGCGCTTGAGGGCCATGCCGGCGAGCATGCAGGCCTCGCTGGAGCCGGTGGTGGAGCAGCCGACGGCGGCGGTGGGGTCGGGGGCGTGCCAGAGGTCGGCGAGCATGGCGACGCAGCGGCGTTCGAGTTCGGCGGTGCGCGGGTACTCGTCCTTGTCGATCATGTTCTTGTCGCGGCACTCGGCCATGAGCACCCCGGCCTGCGGCTCCATCCAGGTGGTGACGAAGGTGGCCAGGTTGAGGCGGGAGTTGCCGTCGAGCATCAGCTCGTCGTGGACGATCTGGTAGGCGCTCATCGGCGGCAGCGGCCCGTCCGGCAGGCGGTGCCGCGGCGGCGCCTCGGTCATGCCGCCGACCGGGTTGGCCTCGCCGTAGAAGGGGTTGAAGGCGAGGCGCCGGGCGGGCGCGGACTCCTGCTCGTGGGGACCTTTGTGCAGTGCCACGGGGTTTCCTTCCGTACGTACGGTGGACGGCGGGACGGCGGGACGGCGGGGCCGGCGGCTCAGCGCAGGGCGCGGCCGTCCTCGTCGAGTTGCAGGAACGGGCGGCCGGTGACGACCAGCCAGGCGGGCAGGGACGCGAGGCAGAGCACGGCGATCATCGCGGGCGAGGCGGCGACCACGGCGGCGACGAAGAGGCTCACCCAGCCCTGCCGGGTGGTGGCGAGGAGCACGCCGAGGACGGCGGCGGAGACGGCGACGGTCGGGTTGATCTCGGTGACGAGAGCCTGGGCGCAGAGTCCGAACGCGGCGCCGACGAAGACGGCGGGGAAGACCCGGCCGCCGCGGAAGCCGCAGGAGCCGGCGACGAGCAGGGCGGCCAGCTTCACCACGGCGAGCTTGGCGAGCTCACCGGAGCCGAGCGTGCCGATCCCGGCGACGATCTCCTGGGTCTCGTGGAGGCCCTTGAACAGCGTGAGGTGCCCGCCGAGCGCGCCGAGGAGTCCGAGGACGAGGCCGCCGAGCGGAAGGACCAGCATCGGATGGCCCAGACGGGTGAAGGCCCGGTGCAGATGGGGGTAGACGTAGCAGGCGAGCAGGCCGAACACGGCGGCCAGGGTGGCGAGGACGAGGGCGGCGAGCACGTCCTCGTATCCGGGGTTGTTCAGCGGCGGCAGGCCCATGTCGAAGCTGGGGCTCGACGCCAGCTGGGTGGTCATGGCGCCGGCGCCTGCGGCGACCAGCGGGGCGAAGATCTGGTCCCACAGCGAGCCCCGGCTCGGCTTGGACGCCAGCGCCTCCGAGATGACGAGGGCGGCGGCGATCGGGGTGCCGAACAGGGCGCCGAGCGTCCCGGCGACGCCCAGGGCCACCCAGAACGCGCCGGGCACGGCCGGGAAGGCCCGGTGGCCAAGCCAGAAGGCGAGGGCGACGGCGCTGCCGATCGTCGGGCTCTCCGGGCCGAGGCTGACGCCGCCGGCGAGGGCCAGGGCGCTGGCGGCGAGCAGACCGGGCACCACGACGGGCGGCAGCGGCGGGCCGCCGAGCCCCTCGGTGGCCGGGTCCGGGCCGGCGTGCCCGGGCGCCTTCCAGACGATCAGGCCCACCGCGATGCCGGTCGCGGTGAGCACGGCGATCATCCAGAGCGACGAGTAGTGGCCGACGCCGAGCGCGTCCGGCAGGTCGTTCCACATCAGCTCCTGCAGCTGGTCCGCCAGCTCGCTGATCCCCAGGAACAGCAGACCCGAGCCCACTCCGACCACGAGTGCGGGAAGGATCTGGGGCAGCAGGACCCTCAGGGGCGTTTCGGGCGCGGGTGTCGCGGACGGCGTCGGGGGTGTCTCCGGCGTCGGGGGTCTCTCGGTGGCCACCGGCTCACCATAAGTGAGCAAATGCCGCACAACATCCCGACATTCGGCCCTTCAGCTCACGAACCGTCAGCACCGGGACCCGGCCCGGCCGGCCCGCGACCGGGTCAGCCGAGCGGCTCGATCACCACGGCCGTGCCGTACGCGCACACCTCCGTGCCCACGTCGGCGGCCTCCGTGACGTCGAAGCGGAACATCAGGACCGCGTTCGCGCCGCGCGCCCTGGCCTGCTCCACCAGGCGCTCCATGGCCTGGTTGCGGGTCTCTACCAGCGTCTTCGTCAGCCCCTTCAGCTCCCCGCCGATCATCGACTTCAGACCGGCGCCGATCTGGCTGCCCAGGTGGCGCGACCGCACGGTGAGGCCGAAGACCTCGCCGATCACCTGCCGTACCTGGTAGCCGGGCACGTCGTTCGTCGTGACGACCAGCACATCACCCTGCGCCGGCTGCCCGCCGCCGTACTCGTCGATGCCCATGCGCATCCACCTCCTGGCCCCCAGCCTGGCGGCGCCCCCGACCGGCCGCATCCGGTACGGGGCCGGGCGGGCGCACGCGGGAAGGGCGCCGGGCGCACGCCGGGGCGGGCGGGCGCTGCGGGCAGCGGGCGCCGGGTGGACGCGGCGGGCGCCGGGTGGACGCGGGTGGAACCCGGAGGGTTCACTTCGCGTTGATAGCTTGGGGCGGCAGTCCTGTACGACAATCCCCCTTCACGCCCCTCCCACCCCCAGACCGCAGGAGCCCGGAACCCGTGAACACGCTTGCCCTCGGACCGAGCTGGCTGGACCCGGACAATCTGATCGGAACCTTCGGTCTGATCGGCGTCCTCGTCATCGTCTTCGCCGAGTCCGGACTCCTCATCGGCTTCTTCCTGCCCGGCGACTCCCTGCTCTTCACGACCGGCCTCCTCGTCACCACCGGGAAGCTCGACACCCCCCTGTGGGCGGTGTGCACCCTGGTGGTCGCCGCGGCGATCCTCGGCGACCAGGTGGGCTACCTCTTCGGCCGCAAGGTCGGCCCGGCGCTCTTCAAGCGCCCGGACTCCCGGCTCTTCAAGCAGGAGAACGTCGAGAAGGCCCACGAGTTCTTCGAGAAGCACGGCCCGAAGTCGCTGGTCCTGGCCCGCTTCGTGCCGATCGTGCGCACCTTCACGCCGATCATCGCCGGTGTCAGCCGGATGAACTACCGCTCCTTCATCACGTTCAACATCATCGGCGGCGTGCTGTGGGGCGCGGGCGTGACGCTGCTCGGCGCCTCCCTCGGCAAGATCGACTTCGTGCACCGGCACATCGAGATGATCCTCGTCGGCATCGTGCTCATCTCGGTCGTCCCGATCGTGATCGAGTACCTGCGGGCCCGCGCCCAGTCCAGGAAGAACCCCGGCCCCACCGGCGGCCAGGGCCACGACGACGGCCACGAGGGCCACGACGGCCCCGGCACCCCGAACCCGCCGGCCGAGCGCGGCCGCCACGCCAAGCGCTGACCGCATCCCGGCCCTCCAGGACGGCTTCGGCCGCCCCGGCCGACCCCACCGCACAGGCCCCGGCCCTCGTCACGAGGGCCGGGGCCTGATGTCTGCCGCAAGGACGGCCGGGACCCCGGGGCCCGATGCCGTCGGGGCGAGAAGCCCCCGGGACCGCCCCAGGCCGAGAAGCCCTCGGGACCGCCCCAGGCCGAGAAGCCCCCAGGCCGAGAAGCCCCCGGGACCGCCCTCGGGACCGCCCCAGGCCGAGAAGCCCCCAGGCCGAGAAGCCCCCATGCCCCGAAGCCCCCGGGACCGGCCCCGGCCCCGAAGCCCCGGCCCGGCCCCCAGGCTCAGAAGCCCCTCGTGCGCTTCGCCGCGCGCCGCGCCGCCGCCGCGCCCGGGGCCTGCATGAACAGCCGCGCCAGCTCACCACCCAGGTTCACGCCGATCGCGATCGCCAGGGCCAGCGCCGCCGCCTTCGCCAGCGAGCCGAAACCGTCCTCGAGGTTGTGCTGCGCGATCGCCAGCACACCGAAGTACGTCGCGGAACCCGGCAGCAGCGGGCCGATCGCCGCCGTCACGTACGGCAGCGACGACGTGTGGTGGTAGCGCGCCGCCAACTGGCCGAAAAGACCCACCAGACCCGCCGCCACCGCCGTCGCCATCACCGCGGAACCGTCCGCCGTGACCGCGATCGACGCGAAGACCACCCACGCCACGCCGCCGTTCAGCGTCGCGAACAGCACCGTCGACCGCGACTGCTGCAGCAGGATCGCGAAGGTCGCACACAGCACCATCGACGCCGCGATCTGCACCCACGGCCGCTCCACCGGGCTCAGCACGCCCTCCGGGTTCAGCTCCGCACCGAACTGCACCGCCAGGTACAGCACCGACAGCACGCCCACCACGATCGCCACGAAGAAGTACCCGACCTCCAGCAGCCGGGCCGACGCCGTGATGTAGAAGCCCGTGAGACCGTCCTGCACGGCCGCCACCAGCGCCCGCCCCGGAATCAGCGCGAACAGGCCACCCGTGATCACCGCCGAGGGCCGCAGATCCGCGTGCAGCAGCGTCAGCGCCACCCCCAGCGCCGCCGGCGGCATCGCCGCCACCAGGAACTGGTAGAACTCCGGCAGCCCGCGCCCCGCGAACAGCCACGCCAGCCGGTCACCCAGCATCGCGCCCAGCGCCGCCACGAAGAACACCGTCGGCCCACCGCCCAGCAGCACCGACGCCGCGCCCGCCAGGACGCCCGCCGCCGCCGTCAGCACCCAGCCCGGATACGGATGCCGGTTGCGCCGGATCTCCGCGAGCCGCCGGTACGCCTCCTCCGGCGACACGTCGTGGTCCGGGTCGTTGATGTCGGCCAGCAGCAGATAGACCGCGGCCAGCCGCGTGTAGTCGGTGCCCCGCCGCCGCACCGTACGGTTCGCCGTCACCGGGTCGTCCACCAGCGACGGCTGGTACGTGACCGACAACAGCGTGAACGTCACCGTCGGCTCGCAGCGGTCCAGACCGTACGAGCGGCAGATCGCGAACATCGCCGCCTCGACGTCCTCCGCACCCTCACCACCCGCCAGCAGCAGCTCGCCGATGCGCAGCGCCAGGTCCAGCACACGCGGCACCGGCGGCCCGGCCTCGTCCGCCTTCCGCAACGCCTCCGGCACCGGCCGCTCACCGACCGGCAGCCGCAGCATCGTCCGCATCCGGTCCTGCCACGGCGCGTCCTGCGGCAGCTTCGCCAGCGGTATCCCGTACGCCGGGGTGAACGCCGGCGGCGCGTCCTGCGGCGAGTACGCCGCCGGCGGAGCGAAGGCGGAACCTTCCTGCTCGACCTGCGGCTCCGGCGCCAGACCCTCCGGAAGGGCGAACTCGGAAGTCGGGTGCTCCTCCTCGGGCGGCTCCGGCGGCTCCACCCCGGCAGGCGGCACGAACGCACTGCGCGCCTCGTCGGAAGGCGGCTTCCGGTCCTCCGGAACCTCCTCCGGCCCGTCCGGCTTCGCCACCGCTCTCCTCACCCTCATCCCGGCCTGGTACCCGCATCACCAGCCCTCATACGGGCCGGCTGAAGCCCAGTATGAACGCGCGAAGGGCGGCGCACCTCAGCAGGTGCACCGCCCTCGCACAAGACCGGATCAAGCCGGTCCCCGAGTCAGACCGGCTCAGTGGCCGCCCGACTCCTTGAAGCGCTTGTACGACTTCTCGATCTCGGCCTCGGCCTCGGCGCGACCGACCCAGTCGGCGCCCTCGACCGACTTGCCCGGCTCCAGGTCCTTGTAGACCTCGAAGAAGTGCTGGATCTCGAGACGGTCGAACTCCGCCACGTGGTGGATGTCGCGCAGGTGCTCCATGCGCGGGTCCGTCGCCGGGACGCACAGCAGCTTGTCGTCGCCGCCGGCCTCGTCCGTCATGCGGAACATGCCGATGGCACGGCACTTGATCAGGCAGCCCGGGAACGTCGGCTCGTCGAGGATGACGAGCGCGTCCAGCGGGTCGCCGTCCTCACCGAGGGTGTTCTCGACGAAGCCGTAGTCCGTCGGGTAGGCGGTCGAGGTGAAGAGGCGGCGGTCCAGGCGGATCCGACCGGTCTCGTGGTCGACCTCGTACTTGTTCCGCGACCCCTTGGGGATCTCGATGGTGACGTCGAACTCCACGGGTGGATCTCCTCCTGAATCAACACATGTCAATGCTCGCGACGACGCGCGGTGGTTAAGTGTCCCTCACGCACGCTCTTGATCGCGAAAGGGGCTGGTCATCACATGCCGGAGCCGAGAACCTGGCAGCTCGCGGCGGGCTCCGCCGTGCTCGGTCTCGCCCTGGCCGCCGCCGCCGCCGGCGCGGCCGGCCCGTGGGACTCCGGTCAGCGTAAGGCCGAGCGCGCCCGGGCGGCCCTCGCCGACGCCCGAGGTGGCGCACATCACGCCGGCCCGCTGCCCGCCGCCGCCCCGCACCACCCCGCCCCCGCGCCCAGCGCCCCCGGCGTCCTGCGCGCCCTCGACGCCGGCGCCCGGCCCGCCGCACCCGGCGGCACCAAGGCCACCCGGACGGGCGACCTCGCCGCCGTCCTCGTCCCCCTCCTCGCCGACCCCGGCCTCGGACCGCTGCGCACCGCCTCCGTCGTCGACACCGCCACCGGCCGCCGGCTGTACGGCGAAGGCGCCACCACCCCGATGACCCCGGCGTCCACCATCAAGATCGCCACCACCGCCGCCGCGCTCTCCGCCCTCGGCCCCGACCACCGGATCGCCACCACCACCGTCGCCACGGCCGACGGCCGCACCGTCACCCTCGTCGGCGGCGGCGACCCCACCCTCGACCGCAACCGGCTCAAGGCCCTCGCCGACGCCACCGCCCGCGCCCTCAAGGCCCGCGGCACCACCGCACCCATCCGCCTCACCTACGACACGAGCCTCTACAAGGGCCCCACCCACCACCCGATCGGCCCCAACGAGAACCTCGCCCCCGTCACCGCCCTCATGACCGACGAAGGCCGCCTCGACGACAGCCGCAGCGGCCCCGCACCCCGCACCGCCGACCCGGCGGGCGACACCGCCACCGCCTTCGCCGACCTCCTCCGCACGGCCGGCATCACCGTCCACGGCACCCCCACACCCGGCAAAGCCCCCAAGCCCACCGCACCCGACGGCACCGCCGACGACAAGGCCCCCAAGCCCGCCGGAGCCCCCGCCGCCACCGCCCCCCACACCGACGGCAAGGCCCCCACGGCCACCACCCCCCGCAACCGCAACAGCAACCGCAACGGCGCCGCGCTCCTCGCCCGCACCGAATCCGCACCCCTCGCCGACCTCGTCGAACGCACCCTCACCACCAGCGACAACGACCTCGCCGAAGCCCTCGCCCGGCAGACCGCCCTCGCCCACCGACAACCCGCGAGCTTCACCGGCGCCGGCCGGGCCGTCCACGACGAACTCGCCCGACTCGGCCTCCCGCTCACCGGCACCCACTTCGCCGACGGCAGCGGACTCGACCGCAACGACCGCGTCACCGCCGCCCTGCTCACCGGCATCCTCACCCGCGCCGCCGACCCCCACCGCCCCGCCCTCCGACCCGTCCTCACCGGACTGCCCGTCGGCGGCTTCAGCGGCACCCTCGCCGGACGCTACGACACCGGCCCCGCCGCCTCCGGCGCCGGCCTCGTCCGCGCCAAGACCGGCACCCTCACCGGCGTCAACACCCTCGCCGGCACCGTCGTCACCCCCGACGGACGCCTCCTCGCCTTCGCCTTCCTCGCCGGCCGCACCAACTCCCCGTACACCGCCCAGCCCGCCCTCGACCGCCTCTCCGCCGCCCTCGCCACACCCCGCTGACCCCCCACCCCCACACCCACACGCCCCCGCACCCCCACACCGCGCACCCACCCCCGACCCGCACCGCCCACTCCCGCCCGAACCCTCACCAGACCGGCGACGAGAACGTACGGTTGACGCATGACGAGCATCGGTGGTGCAGGCACATCGGGGATGGTCGACTGGAACCTCGCCGTCGCGACGGCGACCCGACTGGTGCGTCCCGGCCCGGAAGTGAGCCGCGAGGAGGCCCGCGACGTCGTCGCCGAACTCCGCCGCCACGCCCGGGCCGCCGAGGAACACGTCCGCGGCTACACCCGCATGATCCCCGAAGGCCACACACCCGAGGACACACCCGTCCTCGTCGTCGACCGGACCGGCTGGATCAAGGCCAACGTCGCCGGCTTCCGGGAACTGCTCTCCCCCCTCCTCGACAAGATGAAGGAACGCCGCTCCACCGGCCCCGGCGGCACCGTCCTCAACGCCGTCGGCGGCAAGGTCACCGGCGTCGAACTCGGCATGCTGCTGTCCTTCCTCGCCTCCCGCATCCTCGGCCAGTACGAGACCTTCGCCCCCGCCACCCGCGAACTGCCCGCCGGCACCGACGGCGGCGGCCGCCTCCTGCTCGTCGCCCCCAACATCGTCCACGTCGAACGCGAACTCGACGCCGACCCCCACGACTTCCGGCTCTGGGTCTGCCTCCACGAAGAGACCCACCGCACCCAGTTCACCGGCGTCCCCTGGCTCCGCGACCACCTCCAAGGCGAGATCCAGTCATTCCTCGCCGCCACCGACGTCGACCCCGGCACCGTCGTCGAACGCCTCCGCGAAGCCGCCCAGGCCCTCGCCGGAGGCCGCCCCGAAGGCGAGAACGGCGAACCCTCACCCTCCCTCGTCGAACTCGTCCAGACCCCCGAACAACGCGAGATCCTCGGCCGCCTCACCGCCGTCATGTCCCTCCTCGAAGGCCACGCCGACTACGTCATGGACGGCGTCGGACCCGACGTCGTGCCCTCCGTCGCCGAGATCCGCGAGAAGTTCCAGCAACGCCGCGCCCGCGGCGCCTCCCGCCTCGACCTCGCCCTGCGCAAGCTCCTCGGCCTCGACGCCAAACTCCGCCAGTACCGCGACGGCGAACGCTTCGTCCGCGCCGTCGTCGACCAGGTCGGCATGGACGGCTTCAACCGCGTCTGGACCTCACCCAACACGCTCCCCACCAAAACCGAGATCGCCCGACCCGCCGACTGGGTGGCGAGGGTGCACCGTAAGGCAGACTCGTGAGACAGGTGCGTCGGATGGCGGAACACCACCACACCCATCACCCGTCCGAGGGACCCTAGACGGCGGGTAAGGCGTGCAATGCTCGGCTGACGGCCAGGTTCTGTCACCATCGACGCACTCTGAGTGACCGAACCCCCACTTCCGACCGTTAAGACTCCGACCGAGGCACTGCACACCCACCACGAAGGGCACCGGACATGGGTCCCCATCCTGCGGTCGCGGCGATACGCCTGGCGGTCCGCCGCGTACTCCACGACGTCCTCACCGAACACACCACCCCACACCCCACACAGCACCCCACCGAGCACCCCACCCAGGAACAGCCCGCACCACTCGTCCTGGTGGCCTGCTCCGGAGGCGCCGACTCCATGGCACTCGCCTCCGCACTCGCCTTCGAAGCCCGCAAACTCGACATCCGCGCCGGCGGCATCACCGTCGACCACGGCCTCCAGGACGGCTCCGACCAACGCGCCCGCGAAGTCGCCGACCGCATGACCGCCCTCGGCCTCGACCCCGTCGAAGCCATCACCGTCACCGTCGGCCGCGACGGCGGACCCGAAGCCGCCGCCCGCGACGCCCGCTACGCCGCCCTCGACGCCGCCGCACAACGCCACCACGCCACCGCCGTCCTGCTCGGACACACCCGCGACGACCAGGCCGAAACCGTCCTCCTCGGCCTCGCCCGCGGCTCCGGCATCCGCTCCCTCTCCGGCATGGCCGCCGTCTCCGGCACCGCCCGCCGCTACCGCCGCCCCTTCCTGGAGCTCGACCGACAGACCGTACGCAAGGCCTGCATCGCCCAGGAACTCGCCGTATGGGACGACCCCCACAACAGCGACCCCGCCTACACCCGCTCCCGCCTCCGCCACGAAGGCCTCCCCGCCCTCGAAAAGGCCCTCGGCAAGGGAGTCGTCGAAGCACTCGCCCGAACGGCCCAGCTCTCCCGCGACGACGCCGACGCCCTCGACTCCTGGGCCGCCGACGCCGAAGCCTCCGTACGCGACGAAGCCGGCCGCCTCGAATGCGCCAAACTCTTCGGCCTGCCGCCCGCCGTCCGCCGCCGCGTCCTCCGCCGCGCCGTGATCGCCGAAGGCGCACCCGCCGGATCCCTCTTCGCCCGCCACATCGAGGAAATCGACCGGCTCATCACCGGATGGCGCGGCCAGGGAGCCATCAACCTGCCCGGCCGCGTCGAGGCACGCCGCCAGGGTGGCAGACTGGTCATTCGGCAAGGCTGACGCAACGCTGCAACGAAAGTGACCCGGGTGAACGAGAAGGACATGGGTGCCGACCTCAAGTCGGTCCTCATCACCAAGGAAGAGATCGACGCGAAGCTGGCCGAGCTGGCCGCGAAGATCGACACGGAGTACGCGGGCAAGGACCTGCTCATCGTCGGCGTCCTCAAGGGCGCCGTCATGGTGATGGCGGACCTGGCACGCGCCCTGTCCACCCCCGTCACCATGGACTGGATGGCCGTCTCCTCCTACGGAGCCGGCACCCAGTCCTCCGGCGTCGTCCGCATCCTCAAGGACCTCGACACCGACATCAAGGGCAAGCACGTCCTGATCGTCGAGGACATCATCGACTCGGGCCTGACCCTGTCCTGGCTCCTGTCCAACCTCGGCTCCCGCGAGCCGGCCTCCCTGGAGGTCTGCACCCTCCTGCGCAAGCCGGACGCCGCCAAGGTCGCGATCGACGTCAAGTGGATCGGCTTCGACATCCCCAACGAGTTCGTCGTCGGATACGGCCTCGACTACGCCGAGAAGTACCGCAATCTCCCGTTCGTCGGCACCCTCGCCCCGCACGTCTACGGCGGCTGAGGAAACCCGCCCCACGGGAACCCGCACCGTCTTCCCTCCGTTGAAGCAAGGGAAGACGGTCGCGGGTGACAATGCTGGGGTACCGTCCGAAGAACAGCTTTTTCATACCGCAGCTCCAAACAACCGCAGCTACTCAGCAGCATTCACCTACGGGCAGGAGGGACGGGGCGCCGAGCGCGCCCCGTATGGATGGACGTGAAGCGATACTTCCGCGGGCCGGTCATGTGGATCGTGCTGGCCGTCCTCGCCGTGGTCGTGCTGATGCAGGTCGTCGGCTCGTCCGAGGGCTACAAGACGGTGGACACCGGCAAGGTCGTCCAGGCGATCGACAAGAACCAGGTCAAATCCGCAAGGCTCACCACCGGTGACGAGCAGAACATCAAGATCACGCTCGTCGACGGCCAGAAGATCGACAAGAGCAGCAAGGTCCAGGCCCCCTACATCGGCACCCAGGGCGCCGACCTCGCCGAAAAGCTCCAGGAGAAGTTCGAGGCCGGGCAGATCAAGGACGGCTACACCGTCTCCCCCGAGAAGCAGTCGCCCTTCCTCTCGGTCCTCTTCTCCCTGCTGCCCTTCGTCCTCATCGTGGTCGTCTTCCTCTTCCTGATGAACCAGATGCAGGGCGGCGGCTCCCGCGTCATGAACTTCGGGAAGTCCAAGGCCAAGCTCATCACCAAGGACACGCCCAAGACGACCTTCGCGGACGTCGCGGGCTCCGACGAGGCGGTCGAGGAACTCCACGAGATCAAGGAATTCCTCCAGGAACCCGCCAAGTTCCAGGCCGTCGGCGCCAAGATCCCCAAGGGCGTACTGCTCTACGGCCCGCCCGGAACCGGCAAGACCCTCCTCGCACGCGCCGTCGCGGGCGAGGCCGGCGTGCCGTTCTACTCGATCTCCGGCTCCGACTTCGTCGAGATGTTCGTCGGCGTCGGCGCCAGCCGCGTCCGCGACCTCTTCGAACAGGCCAAGGCCAACGCCCCCGCCATCGTCTTCGTCGACGAGATCGACGCCGTCGGACGCCACCGCGGCGCCGGCCTCGGCGGCGGCCACGACGAACGCGAGCAGACCCTCAACCAGCTGCTCGTCGAGATGGACGGCTTCGACGTCAAGGGCGGCGTCATCCTGATCGCCGCCACCAACCGCCCCGACATCCTCGACCCCGCCCTCCTGCGCCCCGGCCGCTTCGACCGGCAGATCGCCGTCGACCGCCCGGACATGCAGGGCCGCCTGGAGATCCTCAAGGTCCACCAGAAGGGCAAGCCGGTCGCCCCGGACGTCGACCTCGGCGCCGTCGCCCGCCGCACCCCCGGCTTCACCGGCGCGGACCTCTCCAACGTCCTGAACGAGGCGGCGCTCCTGACCGCCCGCTCGGACAAGAAGCTCATCGACAACAAGGCACTCGACGAGGCGATCGACCGCGTGGTCGCGGGCCCGCAGAAGCGGACCCGCATCATGTCGGACAAGGAGAAGAAGATCACCGCGTACCACGAGGGCGGCCACGCCCTCGTCGCGGCGGCCTCACCCAACTCCGACCCCGTCCACAAGATCACCATCCTGTCCCGCGGCCGGGCCCTGGGCTACACCATGGTCCTCCCGGACGAGGACAAGTACTCGACCACCCGCAACGAGATGCTCGACCAGCTCGCCTACATGCTGGGCGGACGCGCCGCCGAGGAACTGGTCTTCCACGACCCGACCACCGGCGCCGCGAACGACATCGAGAAGGCCACCGCCACGGCCCGCGCGATGGTCACCCAGTACGGCATGACCGAGCGGCTCGGCGCCATCAAGTTCGGCGGCGACAACACCGAGCCCTTCCTCGGCCGCGAGATGGCGCACCAGCGCGACTACTCGGAAGAGGTCGCCGCGCTGGTCGACGAAGAGGTCAAGAAGCTCATCGAGACCGCGCACAACGAGGCCTGGGAGATCCTCGTCGAGAACCGCGACGTCCTCGACAACCTGGTCCTCGCGCTGCTCGAGAAGGAGACGCTGGGCAAGGAGGAGATCGCCGAGATCTTCGCCCCCATCGTCAAGCGCCCGGCCCGCCCGGCCTGGACCGGCTCGGCCCGCCGCACGCCGTCCACCCGCCCGCCCGTCCTCTCCCCGAAGGAGCTGGCCCTGACCAACAGCGCCAACGGCTCCTCGGCGGCGACCACCCCGGTCGACACCACCAAGTCGATCGACATCGCCCCGGAGGACACCCCGGAGCCGTAGGCTCCACGGGCCCGGAATGGAAGCCGCGCCCCCGCAGGTTCTAGCCTGTGGGGGCGCGGCTCTTTTCGCGCCAAGTCAGACAGACGGAACGAGGCACAGATGACCGACCCGGTGACGCTGGACGGCGAGGGCACGATCGGCGAGTTCGACGAGAAGCGCGCCGAGAACGCCGTACGGGAGCTGCTGATCGCGGTCGGCGAGGACCCGGACCGCGAGGGCCTGAGGGATACGCCCGGACGCGTGGCGCGGGCGTACAAGGAGCTCTTTTCTGGGCTGTGGCAGACGCCCGAGGAAGTACTCACGACCACTTTCGACCTGGGGCACGACGAGATGGTCCTCGTGAAGGACATCGAAATGACAGCCACCTGTGAACACCATCTCCTCCCATTTCATGGCGTAGCTCACATTGGTTACATTCCGGCTGAAACGGGCAAGATTACCGGCCTGTCGAAGCTGGCGCGATTGGTGGATGTCTTTGCTCGCCGTCCCCAGGTGCAGGAGCGCCTGACGACGCAGATCGCCGACTCGCTGATGGAGATCCTGGAGGCGCGCGGCGTCATCGTCGTGATCGAGGCCGAGCACATGTGTATGGCGCTGCGAGGAGTCCGTAAGCCGGGTGCGAAGACGACGACCTCGGCGGTTCGTGGTCAACTTCGTGACGCTACTACACGGGCCGAGGCTATGTCCCTGATATTGGCACGTTAGTAGCGAGCTGCCCGCCTTGCTCCATACCGTCCCGATCAGTGGAGTTGATCGCTGATCAAGGGGGATCGGTATGGGGTACGGGCTTTCCAGCAAGATGCTGGTGAACCTGGTGAGTGGCTGGGCTCAGGCGAAGAACGTGGTTCCCGGCGACGTGCTGTGGACGCTGGACGGTGACCGGACGTTGCAGACCACGGTCACTGGGGTGATTGCGGTCAAGGGGCGGGACGCTGTCGACGTGGTCACTGACCACACGACCTTCACGGCGAGCCCGGACTTGCTGCTGGCCACGCCGGACGGGTGGACGCACGCCCGGGACGCGGCGGGGGCCACGGTCGCTTGGACGCCGGCGCGGAAGCTGCGGCGGGAGCGGTTCGCCATCAGGCCGGGGCACGAGTTCGGGTACTTCGTCGGAGCCACCTGCGCCGACGGGACCGTCTACAAGAACTACGTGTCCTTGATCGTCAACGACCAGGGCTTCGCGGCACAGTACGCGGCCGCCCTGACAGCCTGCACAGGCCTTCCCGCGCGGCTGGAGGCGGTCACACGGCCATCGGGGTACCTGAAGCGGGACGTGGCCGGCTTCCGGGTCCGGGTGGTCTCCTCGTACCTCTCCGACGCACTCAGGCACTACGTGGGCGGGGATCCTCACCACATGCGGCAGCGCTTCCCGCGAGTGGTGCTTCGTGACATCGATACCTTCAACGGGTTCCTCGACGGATATGTCGACGGCGATGGCCATCGCGCCAAGCACTGGGATGCGCGCATCATCGCGAGCGCCAATGTGCCGTTCCTGGCCGCGATCGCTCCCATCATCGGCGCGCGGTTCACCCCGGCTACGAAAGGCGCCTCACAGCTCTGCATCTCCGACCGCTGGCAGAGCCGCGGCACCTTCGCCCCCGAGCACCACCGCCTCGACCCGCCCGAATCCACCTGGGTCCAGGTCCACGAGGTCCGCCCCCGCCCCGCCTCCGGCACCAAGCCCTTCACCTTCTACAGCTACCGGCTCTCCCCGCACCCCACCTTCCTGGTGAACGGGCACCTCGTGCGGGAGCCCTGGTGAGGGCGCCCCGCCGGGCTCAGGCTCGGGCCTTGCCCGGGTCGTTGTGGTTGTCGTCTTCCGGGAGCTTGCAGACGCGTTCCAGGAAGAGGGCCGCGGCGATGACCGCGAGGCCGGCCAGGACCGCGCAGGCGGCGTAGATGGCCTGGTCGCGGCGGGCGGGGACGTCCAGGGACTCGAGGAGGACGATGCCCGTGCCGGCGTACATGCCGGCGACGAGGGCGGCGACGAGGGCGCTGGCCTGGCCGAAGACGACGGCGCGGGCGGCCATCAGGGGTTCGACGCCCTTGGCGTCGGGACGGCGCTCGCGCTGGGCCTTGAGGCGGGCGCGCAGCGAGAGGGCCGTGGCGAAGAGGACGGCCGCGATGGCGGCGAGGACGATGGGGGCGGCGAGCGGCACGCTGGGGAGCGTGCCGACCGAGTTCCACAGGCGGGCGGCGCCCCAGGAGACGATTCCGGCGGCGAGGAACAGTCCGGCGAGCACCTTGAGCCGCAGTTGTTTCACCGGGTGTCGTCCTTCGTGTGTGCCGGGTGGCTTGCGCCGCGTCCTGTGTCTCCGAGGAGCCTAACGACTACTCCGGGAGTCGGAGTTCCAGATCGGTCCGTGCCGCGACGCCCTCGTGGCCCAGGGTGGTGAGGAGGTCGGCGACGGGGCCGTGGCCGGGGAGCTGGGCGTCGGGGTCGACGTCGTGCCAGGGGGCGAGGACGAAGGCGCGCTGGTGGGCGCGGGGGTGCGGGAGGGTGAGGACCGGGTCGTCGGAGATCACGTCGGCGTAGGTGATGATGTCGACGTCGATGGTGCGGGAGCCCCAGCGCTCTTCGCGGACGCGGTGGAAGGCCTCTTCGACGGCGTGGGCGCGTTCCAGGAGGGAGCTGGGCGGCAGGGTGGTCTTCACGAGGACGACGGCGTTGAAGTAGGCGGGCTGGGTGCCGGGCTCGACGCCCCAGGGCTCGGTCTCGTAGACGGGGGAGACGGCCTTGACCCGGAGGCCGGGGGTGTCTTCGAGGGCGTCGACGGCGCCTTGGAGGGTTTCCAGGCGGTTGCCGAGGTTGGCGCCGAGGGCGAGGACGGCCCATTTGGGGTTGGAGAGGGTGTGGTCGGCGGCGTCGACGGCGGCGGTGACGGCCGCGGGGACGGGCTGCACGGTGGGATCGCTGTGCTGGGGCTTCATGCGCGGCTCCGGGTGATGGTGATGGTGACGTCGTCGAAGGGGACGGTGATCGGTGCGTCCGGCTTGTGGACGACGACCTCGACTTCCTGGACGCCGGCGTGCTTGAGGCACTGCTGGGCGATGCGTTCGGCGAGCGTCTCGATGAGGTCCACGGGTTCGCCCTGGACGACGTCGACGACTTCTTCGGCGACGATGCCGTAGTGGACGGTCTTCGTCAGGTCGTCGTCGGCGGCCGCGGCGCGGGTGTCGATGCCGAGGGTGAGGTCGACGATGAAGGTCTGGCCCTCTTCGCGCTCCTTGGGGAAGACGCCGTGGTGTCCTCGGGCCTTGAGGCCGCGCAGCGCGACACGATCCACGCGAATCACTCCTGCTGTCGTAGTTCCGGTGGCCACGCAGCCGGGTGCGGACGGCCGGGTGTCCACCATCGAATCTACCCGCGGGGGCCGACGGTGGTGTCAGGGGCTCCTGAACGGCGGCTCAGTCGGTGGGTCGGCCGGGGGTGTCGCCGGGGTCGTCGGGGTCGGTCTCGGGGATGACGGGTGAGCCGTGGTGCGACCACACCTTCCACCCCTCCGACGTGCGGCGGAAGACGTTGGTGGCGACGACGAGCTGGCCGACGAGGGGGCCGAGCTCGGCGCCGTCCTCGGGGGGTCCGCCGCTGAGGATGTTCTCGGTGCACGTGACGACCGCCACGTCGGTGGTGAGGGAGATCTCGACGTCGGTGAGGAAGAACTGGATGTAGTCGGTGTTGGCCATGATCAGCGCGTACGAGCGGAGGACGTCGCCGCGGCCGGTGAGGACGGGCCAGCCGGGGTGGACGCAGGAGATCTCGGTGGCGCCGTCGTCGAGCCAGAGGTCGGTGACGGTGTCGAAGTCGCCTTGTTCCATCGCTTCGTAGAAGGCGGTGTTGGCGGCTTCGACGGCGGCCCGGTCGGCTTCGCGGGTGCGGGTCACCTGGCTCCTTCGACGGCTCTGGCGACGCGTACGGCGTCGGCGGTGGCGCGGACCTCGTGGACGCGGACGGCCCAGGCGCCTTCGTGGGCGGCGATGGCGGAGACGGCGGCGGTGGCGGCGTCGCGTTCGCGGGCGGGGGGTGGGGCGGCGCCTTCGTGGGCGAGGACGTGGCCGAGGAAGCGTTTGCGGGAGGCGGCGACGAGGAGGGGGCGGCCGAAGGTGCGGAGCTCGGCGAGGTGGGCGACGAGGGCGAGGTCGTGGGGGGCGTGTTTGGCGAAGCCGAGGCCGGGGTCGACGACGATGCGTTCGGGGGCGATGCCGCCGTCGATGACGGCTTCCATGCGGGTGCGGAGTTCGGTGACGACTTCGGTGACGACGTCGTCGTAGACGGCGAGGCTGTTCATGTTGTCGCTGAAGCCGCGCCAGTGCATGACGACGAAGGGGACTTCGGCGGCGGCGACGGCGGGGACCATGCCGGGGTCGGCGAGGCCGCCGCTGACGTCGTTGACGAGTACGGCGCCGGCGGTGACGGCGCGGGCGGCGACGGTGGCGCGCATGGTGTCGACGGAGACGGTGACGCCTTCGGCGGCGAGGCCGCGGACGACGGGGATGACGCGGCGGAGTTCTTCTTCCTCGTCGACGCGGCTGGCGCCGGGGCGGGTGGATTCGCCGCCGACGTCGACGAGGTCGGCGCCTTCGGCGACGAGGTCGAGGCCGTGTTTGACGGCGGCCGTGGTGTCGAACCAGCGGCCGCCGTCGGAGAAGGAGTCGGGGGTCACGTTGACCACGCCCATGACCGCGCAGCGGTCCCACTCCGGCAGGCCGAGTGCCGTGCCTCGGTCGATCGTCGTACTCATGCGTCCAGCGTAGGGGGTGTCGGGCGTTTCGCCCGGGGGGCCGGGGGTGGGTTGCCCTGGGCCCGGTACGGGGGTGGGTTGCCCTGGGCCCGGTACGGGGGTGGGTTGTGCCGGGCTCGGTACGGGGGTGGGTTGCCCTGGGCCGGTGCGGGCCCGGGGGTGGGTTCAGGCGGCGCGGACGTCGTGCTCGGTCTGGGTGGGGACGATGTGGGCGCAGGGGCGGGGTGCGGGGGTGTGGGAGCGGCGGCGGAACGGCCGGGGGAGGGTGACGTCCACGAAGCCTTCGGCCTGCATGGCGGCGAAGCCGATGCGGGGGAGGTCGCGGCTTTTGCGGTAGACGACGAAGCGGGGTTCCCAGCGGGGCTGGAACTTGGCGTTGAACTTGTAGAGGGACTCGATCTGGAACCAGCGGGAGAGGAAGACGAGGAGTCCGCGCCAGAGGCGGAGGACGGGGCCGGCGCCGATCTTCTCGCCGCGGGCGAGGGCGGCGCGGAACATGGCGAAGTTGAGGGAGACGCGCTGGATGCCGAGGCGGGGGGAGTTCTGGAGGGCGGCGACGATGAGGAGCTCGTTCATGCCGGGGTCGGCGCTGCGGTCGCGGCGCATGAGTTCGAGGGACATGCCGTCGGGGCCCCAGGGCACGAAGTGGATGATGGCTTTCAGGTCGCCGTAGGGGGTCTCGGTGCCTTCGGGGTCTTCTTTGTGGGCGGTGGCTATGACCGCGTCGCCGTCGCCGGGGTCGCCGATGCGGCCGAGGGCCATGGAGAAGCCGCGTTCGTTGTCGGTGCCGCGCCAGTCTTCGGCGGCGCGGCGGACGCGGGCGAGTTCGCCGTCGGTGAGGTCGGCGACGCGGCGGACCTTGGTGGTGTAGCCGTTGCGTTCGATGCGCTTGACCATCTGGCGGACGTTGCGCATGGCGCGGCCGGAGAGGGAGAAGTCGGCGACGTCGACGATGGCCTCGTCGCCGAGTTCGAGGGCGTCGAGTCCGGTCTCGCGGGTCCAGACCTGGCCGCCGGTCTCGGAGCAGCCCATGACGGCGGGGGTCCAGGAGTGGGCTTTGGCTTCGTCCATGAAGCGTTCGATGGCGCCGGGCCAGGCTTCGACGTCGCCGATGGGGTCGCCGCTGGCGAGCATGACGCCGGAGACGACGCGGTAGCAGACGGCGGCCTTGCCGCTGGGGGAGAAGACGACGCCCTTGTCGCGGCGGAGGGCGAAGTGGCCGAGGGAGTCGCGGGCGCCGTGCTTGTCGAGGAGGGCGCGGAGGCGGGTCTCGTCGTCGTCGGTGAGCCGGGCTGCGGGGTGTTCGGGCCGGAAGGCGAGGTAGATGGTGGTGAGGGCGGTGAGCATGCCGAGGGCGCCGAGGGAGTAGCCGACGGTCCAGTCGCTGCCGCCGGTGTAGGCGATGGGGCCTTCGACGCCGAAGAGTCCGTAGAGGACGTGTTCGAGGCGGTCGGTGAGGCTGGGGTTGCCGATGACGCGGCGGGGGTGGGCGCTGACGATGACGAGGCCGAGGGCGAGGGATCCGGCGCCCATGAGGACGAAGTTGGTGAGGGCGCGCCAGCGGCTGCGGGGGTCGGGCAGGGCGGCGAACTGGTCGCGGTGGCGGACCAGGAGCGCGAGGAGTGCCAGGGAGAGCAGGGCGCCGGTGACGGAGTGGCGCCAGACGAACTGGGCGGCGGCGCCGAGGGGCAGCAGGACGACGGCGGCTCGCCAGGCGCGGCGCTTGTGGCGCTTGAGGCCGTGGGCGAGGAGCAGGAGCAGGACGCCGGCGCTGAGGGAGAGGGCCGCGGAGAGCGGGCCGAGGGTGCCGGGGAGGACCTCGGCGACGGCGTGCATGCGGCTGGTGCGGAACCGTGGGAAGACGCCCGCGGCGATGTCGATCAGGCCGATCAGGGTGCAGGCCGTGCCGACGAGTGCCGGGACCTTCTCCGGCCGGGGGCCGCGCAGAATCCGGCGTACCCGATCCGGAACCGATCCGGATTTGTCCCCATCTACCGTGACAGACATCGCTTCCCGTGCTTTCCCGTGGTTTCGCGAGAGATCCTTGGTCCCTCCGCGGCCGCGTTGGTCGGGCGGGCCGTTCTGGAGGTTTGCGCCTTCTAGGACGGGGCGGCGGTGGGGCGGGTTCACTCGCCGCCGGGGAAATCTCAGGGAAAATTCAGGAAGGAAGCTCGGACGTCTCATGGGTCTCACCAGCAACAAAGTTCTCGCGCTGGCGGTCGCGCTGGCCGTGGTGCTGTTCGTCGCCACGGTCTGGTTCTGGCCGCGGCTTGCGCGCGGTGGCTGGAAGTCCGTCCTGGGGCGGGTCGGACTGCTGCTCGCCACCCAGCTGGCGCTGTTCGCCTCGGTGGGTCTCGCGGCGAACAACTCCTTCCTCTTCTACGGCTCGTGGGCGGACCTGTTCGGTCAGGAGCAGGACATGGGCGTGGTCGTGGACCACTCGGCCGGTTCGAAGGACGTGAAGGTCGTGTCGACCCAGGCGATGGACGTGCCGGGCGGCGGGCGTCCCGCGGTCGGGGGACAGATACAGAAGATCGTCATAGCGGGCGAGAAGTCGAAGATCGACTCGTCGGCGTACGTGTACCTGCCGCCGGAGTACTTCCAGGACCGGTACGCGAAGGCGACGTTTCCGGCCTCGGTGGTGCTGACCGGCTACCCGGGCACGGCCGAGAACCTGCTGAAGGGCCTGAAGTACCCGAAGACGGCCTACCAGCAGGCCAAGGACGGGAAGATGCGGCCGATGATCCTGGTGATGCTGCGGCCGACGGTGGCGCCGCCGCGTGACACCGAGTGCGTGGACGTGCCGGGCGGTCCGCAGACCGAGACCTTCTTCGCGGAGGACCTGCCGAAGGCGATCTCCGAGACCTACCGGGTCGGGACGAAGGCCCGGAACTGGGGTTTCATGGGGAACTCGACCGGCGGCTACTGCGCCCTGAAGATCGCGCTGCACCACCCGGACCGGTTCGCTGCGGGCGCGGGCTTCTCCGCGTACTACAAGGCGGCCGAGGACGTGACGACCGGCGACCTGTTCCACGGTGACGAGGCGGCGCGCAACCGGGCCGACCTGCTGTGGAGCCTGGAGCACCGGCCGCAGGGCGATTCGTCGTTCCTGGTGACGACGTCGAGGCGGGGCGAGGGCAACCTGAAGGGGACGCGGGAGTTCATCCGGAAGGTGAAGGCCCCGGCGCGGGTCTCCTCCATCACGCTGGACAGCGGCGGCCACAACTTCAACACCTGGAACCGGGAGATCCCGCCGGGTCTGGTGTGGATGAGCGGGCGGCTCAGCGCGAGCTGACCTCCGTGGTCGCGGCGGTACGGCGCAGGGCGCGGTGGACGCCGGCCGCGGTGAGCGAGCCGAGCACCCGGCCGGGCTCGCCGGGGGCGTGCACGGCGACCCGCCCGGCGTCGTGCTGGAGGAGCGCGGCGAGCGCGTCCTTGAGGGAGGCGCCGAGGGGGACGGCGGGGGCGGAGTCGGAACCGGTGGTCGCGCCGGAATCGGAGCCGGTGGTCGCGCCGGCGTCGGAGCCGGGGGCGGGGGCGGGGCTCGCGTCCGGGGTGCCGCCGGTCACCGCGCGGCCGGCCGCGTCCGGGGTGGTGCCGGCCGCCGGGTCGCCCGTCGTGCCCGCGGCAGGGATTCCGGCCGGCTGTTCCAGGTCGGCCTCGGTGAGCGGGGTGACCGCGAGGCGCTTGAGGCCGCGGTCCGCGCCGACGAAGTCGGCGACGTACGGGGTGGCGGGGGCCGCGAGGACGGTGGCCGGGGTGTCGAACTGCTCGATGCGGCCCTGTCCGTAGACGGCGATGCGGTCGCCGAGCCGGATCGCCTCCTCCAGGTCGTGAGTGACGAGCAGCACCGTCTTGCGGACGGTGGCCTGGAGTTTCAGGAACTCGGTCTGCAGCCGCTCGCGCACCACCGGGTCGACCGCGCCGAACGGCTCGTCCATGAGCAGCACCGGCGGGTCGGCGGCGAGCGCGCGGGCCACGCCGACGCGCTGGCGCTGGCCGCCGGAGAGCTGCTCGGGATAGCGGTGGCCGTACGTGCCGGGGTCGAGGCCCACCAGGTCGAGGAGTTCGGCGGCGCGCTCGCGGGCCCTGGCCTTCTTCCAGCCGAGCAGGGCGGGGACGGTGGCCGTGTTGTCGAGGACGGTGCGGTGCGGGAAGAGGCCGACCTGCTGGATGACGTAGCCGATGGTGCGGCGGAGGCGGACCGGGTCGACGGTCGCGATGTCCTCGCCGCCGAGCAGGATGCGGCCCGAGGTCGGCTCGACGAGCCGGTTCACCATCTTCATGGTGGTGGTCTTGCCGCAGCCGGACGGGCCGACGAGCGTGACGAGTTCGCCCTCGGCGACGTCGAAGGACAGTCCGTCGACGGCGGTCGTGCCGTCCGCGTAGCGCTTGGTGACCTGCTCGAACCGGATCATGGTTCCCCATTCTGACCCGTCGCGGCCCGCATGGTGTGAAGGAAGTATTTCCTCATCGTGGCGGTCCGCCGTGATCCCCGGAGATTGTCGGTGGCGGGGGTTAGGGTCGCCGGAGGACGCACGAGCGTATGGCACACGGGTGTGCGGGCATACGGGTGTACGCCGCACGGGCGTGCGGGTGTGCGGACGTCGGGACGTGCTCGGCGACGGGGAGGTGGACGCATGGCCGCGGCGAACTGTCTGGTGACGAACGACTGGATCTGCGGCGCGTACCTGCGCACGCGCTCCCAGGAGCTGACCGACGCCACCCTCCAGCATGTGGGGATCACCGTGGCGTCGGTGCTGCTCGGGCTGCTCGTCGCCTTCCCGCTCGCGCTGCTCGTGCGGGCGCGGCCGAGGTTCGCGGGCCCGGTCCTCGGGCTCACCACCCTGCTCTACACGATCCCTTCGCTCGCGATGTTCTCGCTGCTGCTGCCGTTCCTCGGGCTGTCCTCCGCGCTCGTCGTGACCGGCCTCGTGCTGTACTCGCTGACCATCCTGGTGCGCGGCGTCCTGGCCGGGCTCGCGGCCGTGCCCGCCGAGACCCGCGAGGCCGCCCGGGGCATGGGCTACGGGTCGGGGCGGCTGCTCTGGGAGGTCGAACTCCCGCTCGCGCTGCCCGCGCTGATGGCCGGGATACGGATGGCGACGGTCTCCACGATCGCGCTCACCACGGTCGGTTCCCTCGTCGGCCGCGGTGGCCTCGGCAACCTCATCGAGGAGGCGCTGCCGACCTTCTTCAAGGCCCAGGTGCTCGCCGCCTCCGTGCTGTGCGTGCTGCTCGCGGTCGCCGCCGACCTGCTGCTCCTCGGGCTCCAGCGGCTCCTCACGCCCTGGACGCGGATGCGGGCCGGCCGGGCGGGGGGTGCGTGAGATGGGGATCCTCGCGGACACCTGGACCTGGCTCACCACCGGCGCCAACTGGTCGGGCGAGAGCGGGGCGGGGCACCGGCTCGCCGAGCACCTGTACGTGAGCGGGACCGCGCTGCTGCTCGCCTGCGCCCTCGCCCTGCCGCTCGGCCTGTGGCTCGGCCACCTCGGCAGGGGCGGCACGGTCGCGGTGAACGTCTCCAACGCGGGCCGGGCCGTGCCCGTGTTCGCGGTGCTCGCGCTGTTCATGGTCTCGCCGCTGCGCAACGCCGGCTACGTGCCGACGGTCGTCGCGCTCGTCCTGTTCGCGATACCTCCGCTGCTCACCCACGCCTACGTGGGCGTGCGGGAGGTCGACCGCGCGGTCGTGGAGGCCGCGCGCGGCATGGGCATGTCCGGCGGCCAGTTGTTCCGCGGCGTCGAACTGCCCCTCGCCCGCCCGATGCTGATGACCGGACTGCGCTCCGCGGCCGTGCAGGTGGTCGCGACGGCGACCGTCGCCGCCATGGTCGGCCAGGGCGGCCTCGGCCGGATCATCACCGCCGGGTTCCACACGTACGACACACCGCAGGTGGTCGCGGGCGCCGTGCTCGTGGCCCTGCTCGCCCTCCTCGTGGAGGCGCTGCTCGTGGCAGCGGACCGGCTTCTCGGCCGCCGCGCCGCACGACCGAAGGGATGATCTTTGTGACCAGGGCGTTGCGCAGGACGGGGGCCGTGACCGGCGCGGCGGTGCTGGCCGTGTCGCTCGCCGCGTGCGGCGGCGGGGACAGCCTGGAGAAGTCCCGGCCGGGCGCCGGGGACGGCGGGAGCGGAAGCGGCGGTGGCAAGGGGACGCTCGTCGTCGGCGCCGCCGCGTTCACCGAGTCGAAGATCCTCGCCGAGCTGTACGCCCAGGTGCTCGACGACGCCGGTTACTCCGCGAGCGTCACCACCGTGAACAATCGCGAGCTGTACGAACCCTCCCTGGAGAAGGGCGAGATCGACGTCGTACCGGAATACGCGGCGACGCTCGCGGAATTCCTCAACGCCAAGGTGAACGGGCCGAAGGCGCCCGAAGAGAAGCCGGTCGCCTCCGGCGACCCGGCGGCC
This sequence comes from Streptomyces roseicoloratus, assembly GCF_004117935.1. Taxonomy (GTDB): domain Bacteria; phylum Actinomycetota; class Actinomycetes; order Streptomycetales; family Streptomycetaceae; genus Streptomyces; species Streptomyces roseicoloratus. The sequence goes on from NZ_SDOY01000170.1 coordinate 204,904, forward strand.
ACCACGGAAGCCCTCAGGAAGCTCGCCGAACCGCGCGGACTGAAGGTGCTCGCGTTCGGCACGGCCGTCGACCAGAACGCCTTCGCCGTGAGCAGGGAATTCGCGGAGAAGAACAAGCTGAGCACGCTTTCCGATCTCGGCGCGGCCAAGCTGAAGGTGAAGATCGCGGCCGGTGACGAATGCGAGGTCCGGCCCTTCTGCGCACCCGGCCTGAAGACGACCTACGGCATCGACGTGACGGGCGTCGACCCCAAGGGAGTCGGCACCCCGCAGGCAAAGCAGGCCGTGAAGGACGGCATCGACCAGCTGGTGCTCACCACCACGACGGACGCCACCGTCGAGTCCTTCGGACTGGTCTTCCTCCAGGACGACAAGAAGCTGCAGAACGCCGACAACGTGCTGCCCGTCGTCAATGCCAGGGACGCCGGTTCGCCGGAGATCGCCGCCGCCCTCGACAAGATCACCAAGGTGCTGACCACCGCGGATCTCGCCGAACTCAACCGCAAGGTGGACGCGGAGCGGGCGAAGCCCGAGGACGTCGCCCAGGCCTATCTGGAGTCGAAGGGGCTGCTCAAGAAGTAGGCACCGGGTAAGGGGAGTCGGCCGGTCCCGGGCGGGAATGGCGAGGGGCCGGACCGGCTACGGCGAGAACTCGCCAAGAGATTGCCGGGCCGACACCCCACACGGCGCCTACGCACGGTAAATTTCAGGCCATGCCACGTGGACGCCACCGCCATTCCCCGCCTCTGCACAAGCTCCTGCCGCCCTCCGCGGTCGCCGGGGCTTCGGTCGTCTGTGCCGCGGTCGCCTGGCTCTTCGGTGACCCCGTGGTGCTGCGGCTGCTCGTCGCGGCCGCGGCGGCGGCCACGGTCACCGGCGCCGTCCTCATGCGCAGTTGGGACCGCGGCGCCGGGCGCCAGGTCGCCGAGCTGACCCGGGCCCGCACCGCGGACCAGTGGAAGCACGAGGAGCGGATCGCCGAACTGGAGTCCGACCTGGAGGAGTCGCGCGAGCTGCGCACCCGCCTCGACGCCAAGCTGCGCGCCAAGCGCGTCGAGCTGGCCGGTCTGCGCACCGAGCACGCCGACCTGCTGCGCCGGTACGCCACGGCCGAGACCGAGCGGGCGAGCGCGCTGGAGGGCCGCCGGGTGCTCGCCCTGGAGAGCTCCGCCACCACACAGGCCAAGGCCCTGCCCGCCGCCGGGTCCACGCCGACGCCGGAGGCCTACCGCCGCGCCGCCGAGGCCCTGCGGAAGCTGGCGTCCTGCTCCGAGCCGGACCCGGACCCGCAGGCGGCCCCGGAGACGGCCCCGGCGCCGGAGCCGACGACGGCTTCCGCGCCGGAGGCGGCACCCGCGCCGGACGCGGCCACGTCCGGCGCGCCGGACGGCCGGCACGCCCAGGACGCGGCCGGCGCCCAGGGCGCCCACGACGCGGGCGACGCCCACGACGCCCACACCAAGGCGCCCGCGATGCGCCACGTCCCGGCCGCGGCCGCGATCGTCCCGTACGCCGCGCGCCGCCCGGCCCCGCGCCCGACGGGCGGGTTCGACTACTTCGGCACGCTGGGCGCGAAGAAGGCGGCCGCGGCCATCGAGGCCGTGCAGAACACCGACCTCGCCGACGTCGTCGGCGAGGAGGTCCTGGCGTCCGCCGCGCGCCCGGCGGACCGTCAGGCGGTCGGCCAGGTCATCGACCTCACCGCGCACGACGAGACCGAGCAGCTCGACGTGGCGGAGCTGCGCGGCGCGGTCAGCTCGTAACGAGGCCGGGGCCGGCCCGTACCCGGCCGCGGTCCGCACCCCGGCCGCGGTCCGCCGCCGTAAGCCGCGGTCCGCCGCCGTCGGCCGCGGTCCGCCGCTACTTGTCGATGTCGCCGACGACGAAGAACAGCGAGCCCAGGATCGCCACCATGTCGGCCACCAGCGTCCCCGGCAGCAGCTCCGTCAGCGCCTGGATGTTGTTGTACGACGCCGAGCGCAGCTTGAGCCGGTACGGCGTCTTCTCGCCCTTGGAAACCAGGTAGTAGCCGTTGATGCCGAGCGGGTTCTCGGTCCACGCGTAGGTGTGGCCCTCCGGCGCCTTGAGGACCTTCGGCAGCCGCTGGTTGATCGGCCCCTGCGGCAGCCGCTCCAGCCGGTCCAGACAGGCGTCGGCCAGCTCCAGCGAGTTGTGGGTCTGCTCCAGCAGGCACTCGAAGCGGGCCAGGCAGTCGCCCTCGGTCCGGGTCACCACCCGCAACGTGTCCCGCAGCTCCCCGTACGCGAGGTACGGCTCGTCCCGGCGCAGGTCGAAGTCGACGCCCGAGGCACGGGCGATCGGCCCGGACACCCCGTACGCGTGCACGGTCTCGGCCCGCAGCACCCCCACCCCGCGCGTCCGGCCGCGGAAGATCTCGTTGCCGAGCACCAGCCGGTCGTACACGTCCATCCGCGACCGCACGTCCGCGACCGCCTGCCGGGCCCGGGCGAGCCAGCCGGCGGGCAGGTCCTCCTTGAGGCCGCCGACCCGGTTGAACATGTAGTGCATCCGGCCGCCGGAGACCTCCTCCATGACGGCCTGGAGCTCCTCGCGCTCGCGGAAGGCGTGGAAGACCGGGGTGATGCCGCCCAGCTCCAGGGGGTACGAGCCGAGGAACATCAGGTGGTTGAGCACCCGGTTCAGCTCGGCGAGCAGCGTCCGCGTCCACACGGCCCGCTCCGGCACCTCCATGCCGAGCATCCGCTCGACCGCCATGACGACACCGAGCTCGTTGGAGAACGCGGAGAGCCAGTCGTGCCGGTTGGCCAGCATGATGATCTGCCGGTAGTCGCGGGCCTCGAACAGCTTCTCCGCCCCGCGGTGCATGTACCCGATGACCGGCTCGGCCTCCCGCACCACCTCGCCGTCCAGCACCAGCCGCAGCCGGAGCACGCCGTGCGTGGAGGGATGCTGCGGCCCGATGTTCAGCACCATGTCGGTGCTCTCCGCCGCCCCGCCGATTCCGACCGTCGTCTCCGTCATGCCCGTCAGTATCCCCTGTCGTCCCGGACGCGCTGCAGCAGCCACAGGAAGTCGCCGAGACCTCCCCGGGCGGTCAGTTCCGCCGCCTCGCCGGCGCTCGCGAGGGCACGGACGTAGCCGGCGGGGTCGGCGGAGGCGAGGGCGAGCGGAGGCCGCGGGCCCGCCACCCCGAGGCCGCGGAGAACCTCCCGCTGGCCACGGATGACGGCCGGCCGGGCGGCGGCCGCCTCGCCCGCCGCCGCGCACGCGTCCAGTGCCACGTGGGCCGTCAGGTCGCGGCTCCCGTCCGGGACCGGCGTGGTCTCCCGGCCGTGGCGGAAGGCGGTCAGGGTGCCGAACGGCGGGCGGCCGGTCCCCAGGTGGGCGTAGTCGACGGCGACCGCCGTGCCCGCCACCAGGGCGGACACGGCCGCCGCCCAGGCCTCGTCGCGCGGCCGGCCGATCTCCGCGCGGTCGCCCGGCTCCCGCAGCGGCCACCAGCGCTCCAGCCACTCCGCGTCCGGACCGGTCACCTCGCCGCCCAGCCGCTCGGTGCCGTCGACGCGCACCTCGACGTAGCGGACGGTCCCGTCGTCGTCGGTCTGCGCCACGTCCACCGGCACGTTGTCCAGCCACTCGTTCGCGAAGAGCAGGCCCCGCTCGCCCCGCGGGACCTGCCCCGTCCAGGTGATCGACGGGTCCAGGCCCTCCGGCCGGGCCGCGCGCTCCACCCCGTACGGGCGGACCCGCAGACCCTCGGGGACCGCCGCGAGCACACCGGTGAGGAGCTCGCCCCGTCCCGCGCCGACGTCCACGAACGCGAGCTCGTCCGTGCCCAGCTCCTCCGCGACCTCCGCCAGGAGCCGGGCCACGGCGCCCGCGAACAGCGGAGAGGCGTGCACCGAGGTGCGGAAGTGCCCGGCCGGCCCCTCGGGGCGCAGGAAGAAGCCCCCGGGGCCGTACAGCGCCCGTTCCATGGCCGCCCGCCACCCCAGCCACCCGTCCCACTGACACGTCTCATCCGTCACGAGCCCCAGTCTCCACCTTGGGGAGTACGGGCCTCGCGGGAAGGATCGACCCCACGGTTGACCCCTGCACCTATCCCCTTTCCCTACGCTGGGTCACGTGCAGCGCCTCTACGACTTCATCCGCAGACACCCGACGGGCGTCGACACCTTCTGGGCGTTCGTCCTGCTGGGTCTCTCCCTGCTGTGGGTGGCGTCGGCCCCCGCGGGGAGCGAGGAGGGCGAGGGCTCGCCCCTCGCGTACACCGCGGTCGCCGTCCTGTTCTCGCTGGTCGTGGCGCTGCGCCGGCGCATGCCGGAGAAGATGCTGCTGCTCTCGGTGGCCCTGGGCGTCGCCCAGCTCGCGTTCGGGCTGCTGCCGTTCATGGCCGACTTCGCCATGCTGGTGATCATCTACACCGTCGCCGCGCACGACGGCCCCCGCTGGGCCTCGCGGCTCGCGCTCGCCGGCGGTCTGAGCGCCGCCACCCTCTCCCAGCTGCGCTGGCCGCTCGAGGGCGGCAACGAGTCCTCCGCGGCCAAGGTCTTCTTCACGGTGATCATGACCGTGCCCTTCGCCCTCGCCTGGGTCCTCGGCGACTCCCTGCGCACCCGCCGCGCCTACTTCGCCCAGCTGGAGGAGCGCGCCTCCCGGCTGGAGAAGGAGCGCGAGGCACAGGCCAAGGTCGCGGTCGCCGCCGAGCGCGCCCGGATCGCCCGCGAACTGCACGACGTCGTCGCCCACAACGTCTCCGTGATGGTGGTGCAGGCCGACGGCGCCGCGTACGTCATGGACTCCTCGCCCGAGACGGCCCGGCAGGCGCTGGAGACCATCTCCTCCACCGGCCGCCAGGCGCTCGCCGAGATGCGCCGGCTGCTCGGCATCCTGCGCACCGGCGAACACCAGGAGGCCGGGGAGTACGTGCCCCAGCCCGATGTGGAGCAGATCGAGGACCTGGTCGAGCAGGTGCGGGGCGCCGGGCTCGCCGTCGACTTCAAGATCGAGGGCACGCCGCGGCCGCTGCCCAGCGGCGTCGAGCTCACCGCGTACCGGATCGTCCAGGAAGCCCTCACCAACACCCGCAAGCACGGCGGCCCCGACGTCGGCGCCAGCGTCCGCCTCGTCTACTTCGACGACGGTCTCGGACTGCTCGTCGAGGACGACGGGCGCGGGGCGCCGCAGGAGATGTACGAGGACGGCGGCGCCGACGGGCGCGGCCACGGCCTGATCGGCATGCGCGAGCGCGTCGGCATGGTCGGAGGCACCCTGGACGCCGGCCCGCGCCCCGGGGGAGGCTTCCGCATCAGCGCCCTGCTCCCCCTCAAGCCCGTCCACTGACGTCCCCCCGAGCCCCCACTGACGTCCCCTCGGGACCGCCCGCCGACGGTCGGCCCCCGACGACCCCTAAGGATCATCCCCATGTCCATCCGCGTGATGCTCGTCGACGACCAGGTGCTGCTGCGTACCGGTTTCCGCATGGTGCTCGCCGCCCAGCCGGACATGGAGGTCGTCGCCGAGGCGGGCGACGGCGTGGAGGCCCTGGAGGCCCTGCGGAACACCCGGGTCGACGTCGTCCTGATGGACGTGCGCATGCCCAAGCTGGACGGCGTCGAGACGACCCGGCGGATCTGCTCGGAGCCGGACGCGCCGAAGGTGCTGATCCTCACCACCTTCGACCTCGACGAGTACGCCTTCTCCGGGCTGAAGGCGGGGGCGAGCGGCTTCATGCTGAAGGACGTGCCGCCGGGCGAGCTGCTGGGCGCGATCCGCTCGGTGCACAGCGGTGACGCGGTGGTCGCCCCGTCCACCACCCGCCGCCTCCTGGACCGCTTCTCGCCGATGCTGCCGTCGACCACCGGCAGGGAGCCCGGCCACAAGGAGCTGGAGAAGCTCACCGAGCGGGAGCGGGAGGTCATGATGCTGGTGGCACAGGGCCTGTCGAACGGCGAGATCGCGGCCAGGCTCGTGCTGTCCGAGGCGACCGTGAAGACCCACGTGGGCCGCATCCTCACCAAGCTGGGCCTGCGCGACCGCGTCCAGGTCGTCGTCCTCGCGTACGAGACGGGCCTGGTCCGCGCGGGCGGCGGCCCGGCCGGCGGCGGCCCGGCCGGACGCTGAGGACGGAACCGGCGTGCTCCTCTGGATCAACGGGCCGTTCGGCGGAGGCAAGACGCAGACGGCGCACGAGCTGCGGCGGCGCCTGCCGGGCGGTGTCGTCTGCGACCCCGAGCACGTGGGCTTCGGCCTGCACCGCGCGCTGCCGCCGGGACTGCGGGGCGACTTCCAGGACCTGCCGGCGTGGCGGCAGGGCGTGTACGAGGTCCTCGACCTGGCGCTGCGGCGCCACGACGGGCCCGTGATCGTCCCGATGACGGTCGTCGAACCGGCGTACTTCGCCGAGACCGTCGGGCGGCTGCGGGAGACGCACGGCGACGAGCGCGTGCGGCACGTCGCGCTGCTGGCCGAGCGCGACACCGTCCTGAAGCGGCTCACGGAACGCGGCCTCGGCCGCGGCCTGAAGCGCGAGAGCTTCGCCGTACGGAAGCTGGACGGCTGCCTGGAACGCCTCGCGGCCCCCGAGTTCGCGCACCACATCCGTACGGACGAGCTCACCGTCCCGCAGGTCGCCGACCGGGTCGCGGAACTGGCGGGCCTGCGGCCGGCACCGAACACGGACGGGCGGCTGCGACACCGGCTGCGCCGGATGAGGGTGGGCCTCTCCCACATCCGCTTCGACTAGGTCGGTCGCTTCCTTCGGATCCGGGTCGGCGCCCTGGACGGTTCCCGCGGGACCCACGCCCTAACGCAGCACGGACTCCAGGAAGTCGCTGCCGACGCGGGCCACCACCGAGAAGTCCAGCTGGTGCAGCACGTACCGGCCGCGGCGCTGGGTGGTGAGCATGCCCGCCTTCTTCAGGACGGAGAGGTGCCGGGAGACCTCCGGGGCGGTGATCCCGTGCGCGTCGGCCAGCTCGCTCGTCGAGTACGGGCCGCGGGCCAGACTGCGGCACAGCCGCATCCGCATCGGGTGGGCGATGGCCTCCAGGCGCAGCTTGACCGTCTCGACCGGCTCGGCGCCGCCGATCTCGCGGGCGGCAGCCGGATACAGGATCACCGGCTGCCAGCCGGGCGCGCACACCGCCATCAGGTGCGGCCAGCCGAAGGCCGTCGGCATCATCGTCACGGCCCCGCCGTGGGCCTCGGTGCGGGCGTGCACCAGCTTGTCGACGACGATCCGGGAGCCGCGCGCGTCCTCCTCCAGGGAGAGCGCGGGCGACGCGGCCGTCAGGGCCTCGGCCAGGCCCTTGCGGCGCAGCAGCTCGGTCTTGTGCCGTGCGTCGGCGGTGAGCTGGACGCGGACCCGGCGCCAGGTGTCGGCGAAGAACGCCTGGTCGCAGTCCTCCAGGAGGCGGCGGATCCACGCGCGCGTGGCGGTGGGTTCGGCCAGCATCCGCTCCACGAACGCGGACTGGCGGGGGCCGCGGGCGGCGGCGAGGTCGAGGGCGCGGCGCCGCGACCGCTCGTCGACGAGCGGGGAGGGGATGCCGTCGGAGTAGCGGCTGCTGCAGGAGATCTCCAGGGCCGCGCCGACGAACTTCTCGTCGTCCATGCGGTCGAGGTCGTCCAGCTCCTCGGCCAGGGTCTCGCGGGGCTGCGCCGGGAGCAGGAAGTCGGAGCGGGTGGACCGCCACATGAAGTCGGCCTCGTGGAGCCGGTCGGCGAGCTCGGGCTTGAGCGCGGCGGCCGTCGCGGTCGTCCAGGCGTGCAGCCGGGCGTGGTGCGCGGGCTCGGCGAGGGCGTGCAGGGCGTTGCCGAGCTCGGCGAGGGGCGAGGGGCAGAAGGTGATCCGCTCGGGCGGCAGTCCGGTGATGTCGATCGTCACGCTCACGTCCCTATGGTGCGGGGTGGGGCGGGGGAGGCGTCGCGCCGTTTGACGAGGCCCGTCAATCGGCGGGCGGGCCGGCGGGCGCGGGGCGCACGGTGGGCCCATGAACGCGCTCCACCAGCACCTTCTGGACAGCTACCGCGCCGCCCGGCACGGAGAACCCGCCCCACCGGTGCCCGGCGCCCACGACGTCACCGCCCTCCGCACGGCCCGCGACGCCCACCGCATCACCTCCGTACCGGCCGCCCGCCCGGCCACCACCCGCCTCCGCCGGACCCTCCACAAATGGCTCCACCAGAACACGCACTAGCCGAACCAGGCCCCGCTTGACGGGAGGGCGCGCTGTGGGGCCGCCGTGGGGGCCAGGACTCCCGCTCGGCGGGAGGGCGCGCTGTGGGGCCGCTGTGGGGGCCTGGACCTCCGCTTGGCGGGAGGGCGCGCTGTGGGGCCGCTGTGGGGGCCTGGACCTCCGCTTGGCGGGAGGGTGCGCTGTGGGGCCGCCGTGGGGGCCAGGACTCCCGCTTGGCGGGAGGGCGCGCTGTGGGGCCGCTGTGGGGGCCTGGACCTCCGCTTGGCGGGAGGGTGCGCTGTGGGGCCGCCGTGGGGGCCAGGACCCCCGCTCGGCGGGAGGGCGCGCCGTGGGGTGTCCGTGTGGGGTCCGTGCCCGGCAGGGCGGTGCGCCGTGGGGTGTCCGTGTGGGCCCGCGCCCGGTGGGGCGGTGCCGTCGTCGCACCTCCGTGTGGGCATTCGTCCCGCAGGGCGGGACGGGTGGGCACACGGGACGGCGCCCTTGGCGGGCGCTTCCGCCCCTGCACCTGCCCGCACCACCCGGACGCCGCACCAGCCCGAGCCCGGCGCACCCGCGCCCGAGCGGCGGGCGCCGTACACCCGGGCGCCGCACCAACGGGGGGCGCCGCCACCCGGGGCGCCGCGGAACCGACCGCGCCGCGGAACCGACCGCGCCGCGGAACCGACCGCGCCGCGAAACCCACCGCGCCCCCCTACGCCCCCCGCACCCGCCCCAAGAAGTCCCGTACCGCCCCCTTCACATCCGCCGGCGTCCACTCCAGCCCCGGCCCGTTCACCGTCAGCTCCGTCGCCGCCACCCCCGGCGGGCCGCCCGCCGGGGCGGGGAACCAGCGGCGGGTCAGGGCGGTGCCGGTCTCCTCCGCCTGGGCGAGGGACGCCGAGGTCAGGACCTCGGGGTCGTACGGCAGCCAGACCTGGAACTGGTGGGTGTGCGGGACCTCCGGGTGGACCCGGAACCACCCGACGCCCTCCTCCGCGAAGGCCTCCCGCAGCGCCCCGGCCACCACGCGCGCGTGCGCCACGTAGGAGGGCAGCCGGGGCAGCTCCGTCTCCAGGCCGCGCAGCGCCGACAGGGCCGCCGGGTACTGCTGGAAGACCTGGCCGCCGTACCGGTGGCGCCACAGCCGCGCCTCCTCCACCAGGTCCTCCGGGCCGGCCAGCGCCGCGCCCGACATGCCGCCGAGGGACTTGTAGAACGACACGTACACGCTGTCCGCGAGCCCCGCGATCTCCGCCAGCGGACGGCCGAAGTGCGTCGGGCAGTCCCACAGCCGCGCGCCGTCGAAGTGGACCACGGCGTCCCGCTCCCGGGCCGCGTCCACGACGTCGACGAGCTCGTCCCAGGCGGGCAGCACGAAGCCGGCGTCGCGCAGCGGCAGCTCCAGCATCAGGGCCCCGAACGGCTCCGGGTGCTCGCGCACCTCGTCCGCCGTCGGCAGCCGCGGCTCGTCGGTCGGGTGGACCGTGCGCAGACCGCTGACGGTGCCGAAGGCGCCGTTCTCGTGCACCTCCGGGTGCGCCAGCGGGTGCAGGGCGACCACCGGGTCGCCGGTCCGTCCGGCCCAGCAGCGCATCGCGACCTGCTGGGCCATGGTCCCGGTCGGGAAGAACGCCGCTGCCGGGAAGCCCAGCTCCTCGGCCACTCGCCGCTCCAGCTCCTCCACCACCGCGTCGCCGTACATGTCGACGGGTCCGTCGCCGTACGGGGAGCCGGACGCCCAGTCCGCCAGCTCGCGCAGCCGCGTGCCCACGCCGCCGTCCATCGACGCTTCCCACAGCTTGCGCGGCGCACCGCCCCACACCCGCGCCCGGCGCACCCGCTCCGGCTCGCCGTCCGGGCCGCCGCCGTCCGGGCGGCCACCGTCCGGGCGGCCACCGTCCGGGCCGCCGGCCGCCCCGCCGTCCCGTCCCCCGAGCCCGTCCCCGCCGCGATCGTCGCTCTGATGCTCCATGAGGAGATCATCACACCGCCGCCCACACCCTGTGGACAGCCACGAGCAGGCACGAAACGCTGGCGTAGCATGGCCGGGAATCGTCCGGTACCCAGCGAGGACTGGAACGGAAGGCCGACCCGAAACCGTGAACGCACCACCAGAACCCCGGCACCCCCAGGTGGACCGGGCCGAGGACCGACCCGCCAGGCTCACCGTCGGAGTCGTCGGCGCCGGCCGGGTGGGACCCGCCCTCGCCGCCGCCCTCCAGCTCGCCGGACACCGTCCCGTCGCCGTCTCCGCCGTGTCCGACGCCTCCCGCCGCCGCGCCGCCGCGCTGCTGCCGGACGTGCCGGTCGTGGAGCCCGCCCGGGTGCTCGCCCTCGCCGACCTGGTCCTCCTCACCGTGCCCGACGACGCCCTGCCCGGCCTCGTCGAGGGCCTGGCCGACACCGGCGCCGTACGGCCAGGGCAGCTCCTGGTGCACACCTCCGGGCGCTACGGGGTACGGGTCCTCGACCCGGCCCGCCGCGCCGGCGCGCTGCCGCTCGCGCTGCACCCGGCCATGACCTTCACCGGCACCTCCGTGGACGTCCAGCGGCTCGCCGGCTGCTCGTTCGGCGTCACCGCGCCCGAGGAGCTGCGGCTCGCCGCCGAGGCCCTGGTCATCGAGATGGGCGGCGAGCCCGAGTGGATCGCCGAGGAGAACCGCCCGCTGTACCACGCGGCTCTCGCCCTCGGCGCGAACCACCTGGTCACCCTGGTCGCCCAGGCCATGGAGCTGCTGCGTGCGGCCGGCGTCGCCGCGCCCGACCGGATGCTCGGGCCGCTGCTCGGCGCCGCGCTGGACAACGCGCTGCGATCGGGCGACGCGGCCCTGACCGGACCCGTCGCCCGCGGCGACGCGGGCACCGTCGCCGCCCACGTGGCGGAGCTCCACAAGCACGCGCCCGGCACCGTCGCCGGCTATCTCGCGATGGCCCGCGCCACCGCCGACCGGGCGCTCGCGCACGGCCTGCTCAAGCCCGAGCTGGCCGAGGACCTGCTGGGCGTCCTCGCCGGAACGGCGCAGACCCCCGGCACCCCTGGTACCCCCGGCCACCCCGGCACCCCCGGCCACCCCGGCCACCCCGGCACGCCCGGCGACCCGGGCAACCCCGGCCCCCACGGCGGAACCGGCGGCACCGGCCCCGCCGACGGGCCGCAAGGAGACGACCGATGAGCCTGCTCGCCCGCAAGACCGCCGGGGACGCCCGCCACCAGCCGGCCGAGCTGGTGCCCACGGTCGCGGACCTCGCCGACGCGCGGGCCCGTTTCGGCGCCGCCCCCGGCCGCAACGCCGTCGTCATGACCATGGGCGCCCTCCACGAAGGCCACGCCACCCTGATCCGCGCCGCCCGCGAGCGCGTCGGCGACGAGGGCTTCGTCGTCGTCACCGTCTTCGTGAACCCGCTCCAGTTCGGCGCGGGCGAGGACCTCGACCGCTACCCGCGCACCCTCGACGCCGACCTGCGGCTCGCCTTCGACGCGGGCGCGAGCGTGGTCTTCGCCCCCGGCGCCGACGAGGTCTACCCCGGCGGCGAGCCGCAGGTGCGGATCACCGCGGGCCCCATGGGCGAGCGCCTGGAAGGCGCCTCCCGGCCCGGCCACTTCGACGGCATGCTCACCGTCGTCGCCAAGCTCCTCCACCTCACCTCGCCCGACCTGGCCTTCTTCGGCCAGAAGGACGCCCAGCAGCTGGCCCTGATCCGCCGCATGGTCCGCGACCTGAACTTCCCGGTCGAGATCGTCGGCGTGCCCACCGTCCGCGAGGACGACGGCCTGGCCCTGTCCAGCCGCAACCGCTATCTGTCGGCCGAGGAGCGCCGCACGGCCCTCGCGCTGTCCCGGGCGCTGTTCGCCGCCCGCGACCGGCTCGCCGCCCAGGCGGCGCTGCGCGCCCGCGCCGACGCGCTGCCCGGCGCCCAGGGCCGCGCCGAGACCCGCGCCGAGGCCCTGTCCCGGCTCGGCGAGGCCCGTGCCGCCGCCGACGCCCACGCGGTCGCCCAGGCCGCCGAGGGCGGGGGCGCCGAGGCCGTACGGGCCGCCGCCCGCGCCGTACTGGACGACGCGGGGAAGGCCGAGCCGCCGCTCGACCTGGACTATCTGGCCCTGGTCGACCCGGCCGACTTCACCGAGGTCGCCGACGACCACGACGGCGAGGCGATCCTCGCCGTCGCCGCGCGGGTGGGGACCACGCGGCTCATCGACAACATCCCCCTCACCTTCGGAGCCACGAAGTGACCGGAATCGGAGCCACGAAGTGACCGGAATACGGCTGCACGCGCCCGCCCCCGGCTGGACCGTCGACGCCGACGTCGTCGTGGTCGGCTCGGGCGTCGCGGGCCTGACCGCGGCCCTGCGCTGCACCTCCGCCGGGCTGCGCACGGTCGTCGTCACCAAGGCCAACCTGGACGACGGCTCCACCCGCTGGGCGCAGGGCGGCATCGCCGCAGCGCTCGGCGAGGGCGACACGCCCGAGCAGCACCTCGACGACACGCTCGTCGCGGGCGCCGGACTCTGCGACGAGCACGCGGTGCGCGCCCTCGTCACCGAGGGTCCCGACGCCGTCCGCCGGCTCATCGCCACCGGCGCCGACTTCGACCGCGCCGACGACGGCGAGATCGCCCTGACCCGCGAGGGCGGCCACCACCGCCGCCGGATCGCGCACGCCGGCGGCGACGCGACCGGCGCCGAGATCTCCCGCGCCCTCGTCGAGGCGATCAGGGACCGGGGCGTCCGCTTCATCGAGCACGCCCTCGTCCTCGACCTCCTCAAGGACGCCGAGGGCCGCACCGCGGGCGTCACCCTGCACGTGATGGGCGAGGGCCAGCACGACGGCGTCGGAGCCGTCCACGCGCCCGCCGTGGTGCTCGCCACCGGCGGCATGGGCCAGGTGTTCTCCGCCACCACCAACCCGCCCGTCTCCACCGGCGACGGCGTCGCGCTCGCGCTGCGCGCCGGCGCCGAGGTCTCCGACCTGGAGTTCGTCCAGTTCCACCCGACGGTGCTGTTCCTCGGCGCCGGCGCCGAGGGCCAGCAGCCGCTGGTCTCCGAGGCGGTACGGGGCGAGGGCGCCCATCTCGTCGACGCCGACGGGGTCCGCTTCATGCTCGGGCAGCACGAGCTGGCCGAGCTCGCGCCCCGGGACATCGTCGCCAAGGCGATCACGCGCCGGATGCTGGAGCAGGGCGCCGAGAGCATGTACCTCGACGCGCGGCACTTCGGCGCCGCGATGTGGGAGCAGCGCTTCCCGACGATCCTGGCGGCGTGCCGGGCCCACGGCATCGACCCGGTCACCGAGCCGGTCCCGGTCGCCCCGGCCGCCCACTACGCCTCCGGCGGCGTCCGCACCGACCTGCACGGCCGCACCACGGTGCCCGGTCTGTACGCGTGCGGCGAGGTCGCCTGCACCGGCGTGCACGGCGCGAACCGGCTCGCCTCGAACTCGCTCCTGGAGGGTCTGGTCTTCGCCGAGCGGATCGCCGCGGACATCACCGCCCACGGCCCGCGCCGCTCCGGCCCGCCGGTCCTGGCGGCCGAGCCGACCGTGCTCCCGCTGATCGGGCCCGAGGCCCGCCGGGAGATCCAGCGGATCATGACCGGCGGCGCGGGCGTGCTGCGTTCCGCCGCGAGCCTCTCGGCCGCGGCCGACGCCCTGGAGGGGCTGCGGCTCGACGCCGAGGAGGAGCGCAAGGCCGCCGAGCCGGGCGTCGACGCCTGGGAGACCACCAACCTGCTGTGCGTGGCCCGGGTCCTCGTCGCCGCCGCGGGGGAGCGCGAGGAGACCCGCGGCTGCCACTGGCGCGAGGACTTCCCCGACCGCGACGACCGTGACTGGGGCCGCCACCTGGTCGTCCGCCTGACGCCCGACCGCCGACCGGTGGTCCGCCGTACCGACGGCGCAGACTTTCCGCCCGTAACCCCCGACGCACCCCTGGAGCCGCTGTCGTGAGCACGCCCGAGGAAGCACGTCCGCAGCCCGTGGACGTCCCCCTGATCCACATCAACGCCGCCCCGGCCGAGTCCGCCGGCGGCTGCGGCGACGGCTGCGGCTGCGGCGGGGCCGACGAGTTCGAGTGCGGGCTCGACCCCGCGCTCGCCCAGCTCCTCGCCGACGCCGGCCTGGACCCGGTGCAGGTCGAGGACATCGCGCACCTCGCCATCGCCGAGGACCTCGACGGCGGCGTGGACGTGACGACCGTCGCGACCGTCCCCGAGGACGCCGTCGCGACCGCCGACTTCACCGCCCGCGAGGCCGGTGTGGTGGCCGGTCTGCGGGTCGCCGAGGCGGTCCTGTCGATCGTCTGCACCGAGGAGTTCGAGGTCGAGCGGCACGTCGAGGACGGTGCGCGGGTCGAGGCCGGCGACAAGCTGCTCAGCGTCACCGCCCGCACCCGTGACCTGCTGACCGGCGAGCGCAGCGCCCTGAACATCCTGTGCCGGCTGTCCGGCATCGCGACCGCCACCCGCCGCTGGGCCGACGCCCTGGAGGGCACCAAGGCGAAGGTCCGCGACACCCGAAAGACGACGCCGGGCCTGCGCGCCCTGGAGAAGTACGCGGTGCGCTGCGGCGGCGGCGTCAACCACCGCATGTCGCTGTCGGACGCGGCCCTGGTGAAGGACAACCACGTGGTCGCCGCCGGCGGCGTGAAGGAGGCCTTCGAGGCGGTCCGCGAGCAGTTCCCGGACGTGCCGATCGAGGTCGAGGTCGACACCATGCACCAGGTCCGAGAGGTCCTGGACGCGGGCGCCGACCTGATCCTGCTGGACAACTTCACGCCGATCGAGACCGAGGAGGCGGTCGCCCTGGTCGACGGCCGGGCGTTCCTGGAGTCCTCCGGCCGGCTCACCCTGGACAACGCGGCGGCGTACGCGGCGACCGGCGTGGACTACCTGGCGGTGGGCGGCCTCACCCACTCCTCCCCGATCCTCGACATCGGACTCGACCTGCGCGAGGCGGCCGTCTGATGCTGCTCACGATCGACGTCGGCAACACCCAGACGGTCCTCGGTCTCTTCGACGGCGACGAGATCGTGGAGCACTGGCGCATCTCCACCGACCCGCGGCGCACCGCCGACGAGTGGGCGGTCCTGCTGCAGGGGCTGATGGGCATGCATCCGCTGCTCGGTGTCGAGCTGAGCGACGGCATCGGGGGGATCGCGATCTGCGCGACGGTCCCCTCGGTGCTGCACGAGCTGCGCGAGGTGACCCGCCGCTACTACGGCGACGTCCCCGCGGTCCTGGTGGAGCCGGGCGTGAAGACGGGCGTCCCGATCCTCACGGACAACCCGAAGGAGGTCGGCGCCGACCGCATCATCAACGCGGTGGCGGCGGTCGAGCTGTACGGCGGCCCGGCGATCGTGGTCGACTTCGGCACGGCGACGACGTACGACGCGGTCACGGCGCGCGGCGAGTACGCGGGCGGCGCGATCGCGCCGGGCATCGAGATCTCGGTCGAGGCGCTGGGCGTGAAGGGCGCGATGCTCCGCAAGATCGAGCTGGCCCGCCCGCGCAGCGTGATCGGCAAGAACACGGTCGAGGCGATGCAGTCGGGCATCGTGTTCGGTTACGCGGGCCAGGTGGACGGCGTGGTCGCGCGGATGAAGCGCGAGCTGGTCGGCGCGGGCGGCGACCCGTCGGACGTGACGGTGATAGCGACCGGCGGCCTGGCGCCGATGGTCCTCGCCGACTCGAAGGAGATCGACGCCCACGAACCCTGGCTGACCCTGATCGGCCTCCGCATGGTCTACGAGCGCAACGTGGCCCGCATGTAGCGCGTGCGCGGCCGTGCGGGAGCGGGCGCTGCTGTGACGTAGGGCGCCGCCGTGTGCTGCTGTGACGACGGACGCCGCCGTACGCTGGGTGACGATGGGCGCCGCCGTGCGCTGTGTGACGTCGGCCGCCGCCGTGCGCTGTGTGACGTCGGCCGCCGCCGTGCGCTGCTGTCACCTCGGGCCGCCGGACGTCGGGCGCCGCCGTGCGGGAGCCCGCGCCGTCGTCGAGGGAGCGGCCGTCGCCGTGACGGCGGGTGGTGCCGTGCGCCGTCCGGTGGAGCGGGGTTGGGCCGTACGGTGGGGATCCGGGCGGCGCGAAGATCGACAAGAGGCGGAATTGTCCGATTAGCGCGTATCGTCGATCCATGCCCACGCCCTACGGATCCCGCGGCGGCATGGCGTTCAGCGCGGACGAGCTGCGTGTGCTCCGACGCGCCCTCGCCACCGCGCTCAACCCTGCCCCCCTTCAGGACGACGACGTCCAGGACTGCCTGCGCCTGGCCGACTCCGTGGACGAGGCCGTGCGCGAGGCCGGGCGGCTGCGCGCCTTCCTCCTCGCCGACCTGGTCCGCTACCGCCAGGCCCTGCCCGGCTCCCTCGCCGGCTACCTGGAGCTCCTCGAGGACGCCCTCGCCGCCGGTTACGACCCCGGCGCCGACGACCTCGCCGCGCTGCGGGCGCTGCGCGGCAACCCCGCGGCCGCCGCCCTGCTCGCCCGCTGCCAGGTCCTGGCGGAACGATCCGTCAGGACCCGCCTCGCCAAGGTCGCCCAGGCCAGGGCGCCGCAGCCCCGGCAGATCGGCCGGCCCCGCGCGCTGCTGCTCGCCCTGCCCGGCGGCCGGGCCTCCGAGGAAGGCCCCAAGCCGCCCGCGCCCAGCGGTCCGACCGGACCGGGCCCCAAACCGCCCGCGCCCGGCGAGCGTCCGGTGCCCAAGCCGTCCGAGGTCTTCCCGCCGCGCCGGCGCCCGGTGCCGCCGCCCCCGCCCGAGGAACGGGCGGTGGGATAGGCCGCGTCCTCCGGTCGGGCGGACCCGGCCGAGATCCGGGACGGGGCCTGGCTACCCTGGACGCCATGGACTACGTATCCGCGCTCGTTCCCCCCATCACGATGGCCGCGTTCTTCATCGCTCTCGTCGTCACGATCGTCAAGACCCAGGGCGGGCCGAACAAGGCCAAGGAGGACGCCGCCGTGGACGCCGCCCTCGCCCGCGCCGAGTCCGCCCAGCAGCAGGGCGGCACCTCCGCCCCGTAAGCGGTTCCCGGCGGCGGTGCCGGCACACCGAGGACGTACGACCACACCAGGCCGTACGTCCTTTTTGTCACCTCCCGAGGCGTTTTCACCGCAAAAGGAGGTATACGAGGAGATCTCGCACTAAGGTGGCGCCGTGCCCCGTCAATTGGGAGACCTGGAAGACGCCGTCATGACGCGCGTCTGGCAATGGAACCGGCCGGTGACCGTCCGGGAAGTCCTGGAGGATCTCCAGCAGGAACGGTCCATCGCCTACACCACCGTCATGACCGTATTGGACAATCTCCATCAGAAGGGTTGGGTGCGCCGGGAAGTCGAAGGCCGCGCCTATCGATATACGGCGGTCTCCACCCGCGCCGCCTACTCCGCGGCCCTGATGAACGAGGCCTGGGCGCAGAGCGACAACCCCGCCGCGGCCCTCATCGCCTTCTTCGGCATGATGTCGCCCGAACAGCGCGAGGCGCTGAACGACGCCATCCGCATCGCTCAGCGGGACGCCCCCGAGCCCGCCCCGGCCCCCACGCCGCCTCCTGCCGCCGAAACCGCGGAATCCGCCGAATCCGGAGAATCTTCCGAGGGCACCGGGGGGCCCGGGGTCCCGGGGCGATAACGTCCCCCCATGTCATCCGCGTCATCCACGTCGTCAGCGTCGTCAGCGTCGTCGGCGAGTTCCGCTTCCGCCCATGCCGTCACCGTGCGCCGGGCCCGCACGTCCGATGTCGCGGCGGTCCGCCGGCTCGTCGATCCCTTCGTGCGCCGCGGCATCCTCCTCGACAAGGCGACCGTGACCCTTTACGAGGACATCCAGGAGTTCTGGGTCGCCGAACGCGACGAGGACGCCACGGTGGTCGGCTGCGGCGCCCTGCACGTGATGTGGGAAGACCTCGCCGAAGTACGCACTCTCGCCGTCGATCCCGACTTCAAGGGCGCCGGAGTGGGACATCAGGTGCTCGACAAGTTGTTGCACACCGCACGCTGGCTCGGCATCCGCCGGGTTTTCTGCCTCACCTTCGAAGTGGACTTCTTCGCGAAGCACGGCTTCGTCGAGATCGGCGAGACTCCGGTCGACGGAGATGTCTACAGCGAGCTCCTGCGTTCCTATGACGAGGGTGTCGCGGAGTTCCTCGGTCTCGAACGAGTGAAGCCGAACACCCTGGGCAACAGCCGCATGCTTCTGCACCTGTGAGGGAGGTGCGGATCGGAGTGCCTATGTCCGAATCGCGCACGTTTCCCGCGTTGCCGGGCTTCTGAACCTCTGCCGGGGGTTTGTGTTTTTCCGGGAAAAGCGGTTTCCTTTCCGCGTACTGCATTTTCGATGAAAGGAAATCCGGTGGCACAGAAGGTTCAGGTCCTTCTTGTCGACGACCTCGACGGCGGCGAGGCGGACGAGACCGTGACGTTCGCGCTGGACGGCAAGTCCTACGAGATCGACCTCACCACCGCCAACGCGGACAAGCTCCGCGGCCTGCTCGAGCCGTACACCAAGAGCGGCCGCCGCACCGGTGGCCGCGGCACCGGCACTCGTGGCAAGGGCCGCGTCGCCGCGTCCGCCGGCAGCCCGGACACCGCGAAGATCCGCGCGTGGGCCAAGGAGAACGGTTACAACGTGAACGACCGCGGCCGCGTGCCCGCCGACATCAAGGCCGCCTACGAGGACGCGAACCGCTGAGCCGTCGGCCGCTGCTGAGCGGCCGCCCCCGCCGCCGGCTCCGGCCGGTGGACCCGGGCAGCACTCAGCAGCCGCGCCCGATGGCACTCGGCCGCGGCCGCGGCCACCAGCCGCGCCAGACAGGGGGCGTCCGCACCGCCCCGCGAGGGCCGCAGGGCCGGTAGCCGGGACTCGACCTCGCGCCCCGGCTCCGGGGCCCTCAGCCACACCGAGGCACCCGGCGTGCCGGACGGGCTCCGTCCGGTCGGCCGCCAGCCGGGAGGCACCGGAGCGGTCATCCGGCCGTCGGCGCCCAGCATCGCCAGATCCAGCGAGATCCCGCCCCATTCCAGCCAGTCGAGCAGCCCGGGAAGCTCCTCCGCGGCTCCCGCCGCGACGAGCAGCCGCATCCGGCGCCCCATCAGGGCCACCGGACCCACCTCGGTGCCCAGCCGGCGCAGCACCCGGCGGCCGGCCGTCGCCGGCAGCTCCAGGACGTCGAAGCGCAGCCCGGTGACCAGCTGCACCGGAGGCCCGGCCGACGTCGCCCAGCCGAGCTCGTGCTCGTACCACCGCGCCAGCGCCGGGCCGCCGTCGAGCGGTGAACGGGGAGGCGGGACGGTGAGGGCCATGCCGGGGGAACGCCTCCGGAGGGCCGCGGGTTACGCCCCGGAACCCGACCCTTCCCGCGCGCGGTCACCCAGGGTCCTCGATCCGGTGCGCAGAGTGTCCGGGATGGGGGCGTACGGGTGCATTCGAGCGCGCAAGGTTGTTCGCCCGTAGCGGAGGGAACCGGGGTGTGCCGCATGGAGTGTCCGTGCTTACGGGTAAGACATTCCATGTGAGGAGGGGCGTCTCGCGGGCAGAAGTCGGGCCGGAGCGTCTCACGTTCGCCAACGGCGTACTGGAGGCGCGGGTAACAGCTTGGCCTGCGGGAACATCGTCTCGCACCATCGAGTTGGAGCATTTGTCGGCTGTTCGGCAGCAGGTCTCCCCAAGAAGTAAGGGGGTGATCCGGACGGATGTCGGCAGTTGGAATGAGCGGTCCCCGCTTGCGGGACTAAGCTGCGGAAGGACAGGGAGGGGATCGACCCCTAACTGACTGACCGCTCTGAGGAGCGATTAACGATGTTCGAGAGGTTCACCGACCGCGCGCGGCGGGTTGTCGTCCTGGCTCAGGAAGAAGCCCGGATGCTCAACCACAACTACATCGGCACCGAGCACATCCTCCTGGGCCTTATCCACGAGGGTGAGGGTGTCGCCGCTAAGGCCCTGGAGAGCCTCGGGATTTCGCTCGAGGCGGTCCGCCAGCAGGTGGAGGAGATCATCGGCCAGGGCCAGCAGGCCCCGTCCGGGCACATCCCCTTCACCCCTCGTGCCAAGAAGGTCCTGGAGCTGTCGCTCCGGGAGGCCCTCCAGCTCGGCCACAACTACATCGGCACCGAGCACATCCTGCTCGGCCTGATCCGCGAGGGCGAGGGCGTCGCCGCCCAGGTCCTCGTGAAGCTGGGCGCCGATCTCAACCGGGTCCGGCAGCAGGTCATCCAGCTGCTCTCCGGCTACCAGGGCAAGGAAGCCGCCACCGCCGGCGGTCCTGCCGAGGGCACCCCCTCGACGTCCCTGGTCCTCGACCAGTTCGGCCGCAACCTCACCCAGGCGGCCCGCGAGTCCAAGCTCGACCCGGTCATCGGGCGCGAGAAGGAGATCGAGCGGGTCATGCAGGTGCTGTCCCGCCGGACCAAGAACAACCCGGTCCTCATCGGCGAGCCCGGCGTCGGCAAGACGGCGGTCGTCGAGGGCCTGGCCCAGGCCATCGTCAAGGGCGAGGTGCCCGAGACGCTCAAGGACAAGCACCTCTACACGCTGGACCTCGGCGCCCTGGTCGCCGGCTCCCGCTACCGCGGTGACTTCGAGGAGCGCCTGAAGAAGGTCCTCAAGGAGATCCGCACCCGCGGCGACATCATCCTGTTCATCGACGAGCTCCACACCCTGGTGGGTGCGGGTGCCGCCGAGGGCGCGATCGACGCCGCCAGCATCCTCAAGCCGATGCTGGCCCGCGGCGAGCTCCAGACCATCGGTGCCACCACGCTCGACGAGTACCGGAAGTACCTGGAGAAGGACGCGGCCCTCGAGCGCCGCTTCCAGCCCATCCAGGTCGCCGAGCCGTCGCTGCCGCACACCATCGAGATCCTCAAGGGTCTGCGCGACCGCTACGAGGCCCACCACCGGGTCTCCATCACGGACGAGGCCCTCGTCCAGGCCGCGACCCTGGCCGACCGGTACATCTCGGACCGCTTCCTGCCGGACAAGGCGATCGACCTGATCGACGAGGCCGGCTCCCGGATGCGCATCCGCCGGATGACCGCGCCGCCGGACCTCCGCGAGTTCGACGAGAAGATCGCCTCCGTCCGCCGGGACAAGGAGTCCGCGATCGACTCGCAGGACTTCGAGAAGGCCGCCTCCCTGCGCGACAAGGAGAAGCAGCTCCTCGCCGCGAAGACCAAGCGGGAGAAGGAGTGGAAGGCCGGCGACATGGACGTCGTCGCCGAGGTCGACGGCGAGCTGATCGCCGAGGTCCTCGCGACCGCCACCGGCATCCCGGTCTTCAAGCTGACCGAGGAGGAGTCCTCGCGACTGCTCCGCATGGAGGACGAGCTCCACAAGCGCGTCATCGGCCAGAAGGACGCCGTCATCGGCCTCTCGCGCGCCATCCGGCGTACGCGTGCGGGCCTGAAGGACCCGAAGCGTCCCGGCGGTTCGTTCATCTTCGCCGGCCCGTCCGGTGTCGGTAAGACCGAGCTGTCCAAGGCGCTCGCCGAATTCCTCTTCGGCGACGAGGACGCGATGATCTCCCTCGACATGTCGGAGTTCAGCGAGAAGCACACCGTCTCGCGTCTCTTCGGTTCCCCGCCCGGATACGTGGGCTACGAAGAGGGCGGCCAGCTCACCGAGAAGGTGCGCCGCAAGCCGTTCTCCGTGGTCCTCTTCGACGAGGTCGAGAAGGCCCACCCCGATATCTTCAATTCCCTTCTCCAGATCCTGGAGGACGGTCGCCTGACCGACTCCCAGGGCCGGGTCGTGGACTTCAAGAACACGGTCATCATCATGACGACCAACCTCGGGACCAGGGACATCTCGAAGGGCTTCAACCTCGGCTTCGCGGCCCAGGGCGACACGAAGTCCAACTACGAGCGGATGAAGGCGAAGGTCAGCGACGAGCTGAAGCAGCACTTCCGCCCGGAGTTCCTCAACCGTGTGGACGACATCATCGTCTTCCCGCAGCTGACCCAGGACGACATCCTCCAGATCGTCGACCTGATGATCGGCCGCGTCGACGAGCGCCTGAAGGACCGGGACATGGGCATCGAGCTCTCCCAGTCCGCCAAGGAGCTCCTCGCCAAGAAGGGCTACGACCCCGTCCTGGGTGCCCGGCCGCTGCGCCGGACGATCCAGCGCGAGATCGAGGACTCGCTCTCCGAGAAGATCCTCTTCGGCGAGCTGCGCCCCGGTCACATCGTGGTCGTGGACACCGAGGGCGAGGGTGAGGAGAAGAAGTTCACCTTCCGCGGCGAGGAGAAGTCGGCCCTCCCGGACGTCCCCCCGGTGGAGGCGGCGGGCGGCCCGGGCCCGAACCTCTCGAAGGACTGACGCTCGGCCGAGGCCGTCGGCAGAGGCCACAGGCAGCAGGGACGGCCCCGGAACCGGAAGGTTCCGGGGCCGCCCCTTTGCCGTTTGCGCGTGCCGTTTGCGCGCGTCGTCTGGGTGTGCCGTCTACGTGAGGGTGAGGCGGTCGCCGAGGACGTCCGCGCCGAGGACGTCCTCGCGCAGGACGCCGTTGACGGTGACGGTGAGGTCGGCCAGCCCATGGAGGGGCGTCAGGTCGAGAGGGCGGCCGTCCGGCTCCAGGTTCACGAGGCTGAGGTGCCTGAGCGCCGGCAGCCCGGCCAGTGGGCCGAGGTCCGTCCCGGAGTGGGCACGCACCAGCATGATGACGGTGAGCCGGGAGGTGTCCAGGGACTCCAGGACCGCGAACCCCGTGTGATCGGGAATCCAGGCCAGATACGACAGGGGCCGGCTGCCGAGATGCCGCGTGATCTCCTCGACGGTGAAGCCCCCGGCGAGGATGACGGACGTGAGGCCGGGCAGATCGCCCAGCAGCTCCAGGTGCCGGGACGTCGGCACGACCACGACCTCCGGCCCCGACAGGTGCGCCAGGACCTGATGGGCGAACGCCTCGGCGGGGAAGGCGGCCCAGCTCGCGCCGAAGTGCTGTCCCAGGCCCGCTTCGCTGAAGCTCCGGGCGTACGGCAGGGCCTCCGCACCGCCGACGGCGGCGATCAGCTCGACCACGTGGCCCACGCCGTCCTTCGGTACGTCCTCCGGCGACGGCAGCAGCGGAAGCACCGACCCGCCCAGGCGCGCCAGCTGCGCGGCCTGCGGCGGGTTCCGCGGGGGGATGACCGACCGCACCGCGTTCTCCACCCGCCGCCGCAGGCCCTCGTCCAGCCAGGCCGCGTGCTGCGCGCACAGCGCCGCCATGACGTACAGCGTCGTCTTCAGGTCCCGCCTCCGGGTCCCGGAACCCGCCTTCAGGAGGCCCTCCACCAGGACCGGCAGGTCCCGTCGCTTGCAGTGGCCCGCGGCGAGGAGGAGAACGTCGTGCCACTGCTGGTCGTAGGCGTGACGCAGGAGCTCGGGGAGACAGTCGTCCTCGACGCACTCCTTCGCGGCCAGGAAGTCCTGGAAGGTGCGGTGAGCGAAGTGGAAGACGTCGTCGGTGCGCTCCTGGAGGAGGCCGCTGCGGTTGATCAGATGCGTGAGGACCTCCGCGGGCGTGCCCTGCGCCTGGACGCGGGGCATCCCGGGAAGGGTGCGTTCCACGCGCTGGAGGGCCTGCTCGCGGGTGAACTCGGTCTGGCCGACCCGTACGAGCCAGGCGGCGAGCCGTTGCAGGAGCTGCTGGTGCTCCTCGACGGACATGCGGATGCCGTCGGGCGCATCCACCCTGCGCCGCTCGTCCCGCGTGCCGAGCAGCATCGCGAGCGCGGAGTCGTACAGCTCCCAGCGGGTCTCGGGCAGGAAGCCCTCCCGTAGCCGGTGCAGGGCGCAGATCACGGCGCACAGGAGCGGCGTACGGGCCAGTTCGGCGAGGTTCGGGTTGAGGCGGAACTGCTGGGCCAGGTCCCGTTCCAGGTCGTCGAGCACGGCCCGGTCCCGTTCGTCGGCGTCCAGCCGGGCCGCGTCGTGCCAGGCGGTGACGAAGGCCTGGATGTCCTCGCCGCGCAGCGGCAGCAGGGTCAGCTCCTCGAAGCGCTCGGCGGCCAGCCAGTCGGGGGCGACGGCGTGCGGGCGGACGGTCGCCACGCAGCGGGTGCCCGGGTAGCGGGCCAGGAGCCCGCTCAGCCAGGTGTGGGCGTCCTCGCGGTCGTCCTGGGTGACCTCGTCCAGGCCGTCGACGAGCAGCAGCCCGCGTCCGTCGGCGAGGACCCGGCCCGCCCAGCCGTCGGGCGCCTTGTCGATCATCAGCCCGGCGACGGCGGGCAGCTCGGCGGGGGAGGGGAAGCCGCCGCCCTGGGTGCGCAGGGAGCGCAGCGGTACGACGAAGGGCACGAGGCCGTTGAGCTCGGCGAGCTCGGGCCCGAGGCTGCCGGCGGCGGCGTGGGAGGCCAGCCACCACACGAGGGTGGTCTTCCCGGCGCCGGCGTCACCGCGCAGCAGGACGCGGGGCCGGTCGCCGAGCAGGTCGTCGATCCTGCGGGGCACGGGAACGGTGTCCCGGTCGCGGGAGGCGGCCTCCAAGGAGAGGTAGGCGGTGTCGAGGTCCCAGGAGGAGGCCTTCTTGCCGAGCTCGTCCAGGCCGAAGATCCGGGTGCGGCGGTAGGCGGCGCCGACGGCCTCGGCGTACTCCTCCTCGTAGGGCTGGTCGGCGGGGTGGGTGGCGATGACGGGGCGCGGTGGGGCGAAGTCGTCGGGGAGCCAGCGGTACGCCTCGTCGTCGGCGAGGAGGGCGGTGAGCGGCAGGCACTCCAGCCGACGGTGCCCCCGGCCGCGCGGGACGGTCCGGACGATGCCGAGGAGTCCGTCGTCGGCGTACACGGGCGCGCCCGACAGGCCGGCGAGGGGGGACGGGCCGTGGGCGGGCTCGGCGGCGGGCGGCCGGTCGAGCTCGACGGTGAGGGTGTGGCGGAGCAGTCCGGCCATGGGCAGGACGGTGCCGGTGAACTGGTCGAGGTCGGGTCTGCGCTCCTCGTCCCGCTGGATGTGCGGGAAGCCGAGGATCACGCAGCCGGGTATCGGGCGGTCGGTGGCGACGGTGCTCAGCTGAGGGGTCGGGCCGAGGCTCCGGTCGCTGAGCAGCAGCGCGGCGTCGAGCCGCTCGTCGGACCAGACCACCCGTAACCGCCGCGGCTCGCTGTGCACGCCGGCCACGATGGCGCTGTGGGCGCCGCCGAGGACATGGGCGGCGGTCAGGACCAGGTTCCCGGGGAGGAGCACGCCGGTGCCCTGGTGCTTGCCCAGGACGGCGAAGACGAACCGGCTCGTCCTCACCGGGCCTCGGCCCCCGCGGCCTCTGTGGCCTCCGTGGCGTTGTCGGCTCGTGCGGCCCTCGCGATCCTTTCGGGTCCCGTGGCGTTGTCGGCTCGTGCGGCCCTCGCGGTCCTTTCGGCTCCCCTGGCGCCGACGGTTCCTGCGGCCGGGTCCTCGGCTGCGGCGCCGTGCCCGAACCCCGACAGGTCCGCTTCCTCCTCGTTGCCCACCAGCCACGCGCCGCCCGTCGCGGCGTTGCGGGGCTTGAGGGTGAAGGAGACCCGGTGGGTGTCTCCGCGCGAGCGGCTCGCGTCGGCGCCGGCCTCGACGACCCAGGCCTTGATCTTGCCGCCCGCCTTCCCCTCCTTCCGCAGCTCGACGGAGAACTCCATCTCGATGTCGCCGACCTCGAAGGCGACGGCCTGACCGGTGGCACGACCGGCCGCGATGAGCAGCTGGTCGCGTACGGAGGCGATGGCGTCGGCCAGTTCGATCTTGGGCGTGGTGTCGGTCATCCCCGGAAACTAACCCGCTCCGGGCGGTCCCGGAGGGCGTTCCGAGGGGTTCGGCGGCGTGACCCAGGTCCCATTCAGGGGCCCTTCGCGGGCGGGCCGTGGTGACAAGGCGCACAGGGGTTTCGAGGGGTACTAGGCGGAATAGTCGTGGGTTTTGGGGAGGAATCGGGACGTTCCGCTGGGAACCCCCGGGACCTTGGTCCCGGAGTGGGCGGAAGCGGGCGAGCGGCTGCCTTTCGGGTGCTTCGGGCCTTCGCGACATGCGGTTAAACAGGTCCATGCGGGTCGCTTTGTCCAAATTCGTCGGTCTCGGTCGAGGCCGTCAAGAGGCGAACCGGGCCGGAGATCGCTACGACGCAATGTCGTAGATGGGGTGTTTTGGCCGGGCTGGGAGTCCGGGTTACCAAGGATGAGCAAGCCCGGCGCCCACCGCTCTGGTGCCGGGTCCCGTTCTGTCCGGAGGTTCTCCCCCGTATGTCGAAGCGCGTCATGAAGCCCAGCATCCGTACCACCGCCGTCGCCCTCGCCGCCGCGGGTCTGGGAGCGTCGCTGGTGGCCGGTGCCGGCTCCGCGTTCGCCGCCGAGGGCAAGGCCGCCGTCGCCAACCCGCAGACCGCGGTCGCCGCGTCCGCCGCCCTGGCCAAGCAGGCCAACGTCCAGGCCCAGGTCGCCGCCCAGGCGCAGGCCGCCCAGGCCAAGGCCGCTCAGATCAAGGCCGCTCAGCTGAAGGCCGCCACCGCGAAGGCGCAGGCCGTCAAGGTCGCCGCCGCCAAGAAGGCCCCCTCCTGGGTCAAGCCGGTCAGCGCCTACACCCTGACCGCCAGCTACAACCAGGGCGGCGCCATGTGGGCCCACAAGCACTCCGGCCAGGACTTCGCCGTCCCGGTCGGCACCCCGGTCAAGGCCGCCGGCGCCGGCACCGTCGTGAAGGCCGGACCGAACGGCGGCGGCGACGGCCCCGCGTACGGCAACGCGATCGTCGTCAAGCACGCCAACGGCCGCTACTCGCAGTACGCCCACCTGTCGAAGATCAAGGTGCACATCGGCCAGAAGGTCTCCGCCGGCCAGCAGATCGCCCTCTCGGGCAACACCGGCAACTCCTCCGGCCCGCACCTCCACTTCGAGATCCGCACCACCCCGAACTACGGCTCCGCCGTCAACCCGGCCGCCTTCCTGCGGTCCCACGGCGTCTCCATCTGACGCACGACGCACGACGCACGGCGCACGACGGGCCACCGGCGACGCGCGACCCACGAAACGCGCGGCGCGCGACGCACGACCCGTGACGACGGGCGATGCCCGCCGTGCGACAGGTCAGACGTAACGGCTCGGGCGCGACGCCTCAGGCGTGATGCGCCTGCCTGATCAGATCGAGGGCGACCTCGAGGACGGCTTCCCGCTTCTCCTCGGGGTCGCCCTCGACGTCGTGCAGGAAGAAAGTGCCGGCGTGCATCGTGAAGACCGCGCTGATCGAGCGGACCTTGTCCGCCATCGAGAAGTCCGGGTCCTGGAGCAGTCGGGTCAGCGCGATCATGCGCTCCTTGAAGGTCAGGCCGACGCTCAGCTTGCTCACCGCCGCCTGGTTGTCCTGCATGAAGCGGAACAGCGGGGCCGCCGCCAGCAGTGCCTTCTGGTAGCGGCGGAGGATCTCCTGCCGGGTCTCCAGGGTGGGCGGCTGCCGGCCGGCCCAGACGATCAGCTCGTCCATGGGCCGGGCGAGGTCCTCGAAGATGCTGATGAGGATGTCTTCCTTGGTCTTGAAGTGGTAGTAGAGCGCGGCCTTGGTGACGTCGAGGCGTTCCGCGATCTCGCGCAGCGAGGTCTGCTCGTAGCCCTGCTCGGCGAAGAGTTCGAGGGCCACGTCCTGGATGCGCTGACGGGTGTTGCCTCGGGCCTGGGCCATGGTCTCTCGCTTCCACCGAAACTTACTTGACGCCCGGCTAGTTACCGGTCTACTTTCCCCAGTGTAGTAACTAGCCGGGCGGCAAGTAAGGAAGCGACGGGGACGGCATGGCGACGACCGAGAAACACAGCGCACCAGCAGAGGAGAGGGCCGACCAGCCGCGCAGCGTCCGCGTCGTCCTGCTCGCCCTCATGATCGCGATGCTGCTCGCGATGCTGGACAACATGATCATCGGTACCGCGATGCCGACGATCGTCGGCGAGCTCGGAGGTCTGGAGCACCTCTCCTGGGTCGTCACCGCCTACACCCTGGCCACCGCCGCCTCCACCCCCATCTGGGGCAAGCTCGGCGACATGTTCGGACGCAAGGGCGTCTTCCTGACGTCGATCGTGATCTTCCTGATCGGCTCGGCGCTCAGCGGCATGGCCCAGGACATGGGCCAGCTCATCGGCTTCCGCGCCGTCCAGGGCCTGGGCGCCGGCGGTCTGATGGTCGGCGTCATGGCGATCATCGGCGACCTCATCCCGCCGCGGGACCGCGGCAAGTACCAGGGCATGATGGCCGGCATCATGGCGCTCGCCATGATCGGCGGACCGCTGGTCGGCGGCACCATCACCGACCACTGGGGCTGGCGCTGGTCCTTCTACATCAACCTGCCGCTCGGCGCCGTCGCGCTCGCGATGCTCGCCACCGTGCTCCACCTGCCGAGGAAGGAGCGCGCGGCCGGCACCCGGATCGACTTCGCCGGTGCGGTCCTCCTGACCGTCGGCATCACCGCGATCGTCCTCGTCACCACCTGGGGCGGCACCGAGTACGCCTGGGGTTCGCTCAACATCATCGGCCTCTCGGTCGCCGGCGTCGCGGCCCTCGCGGCCTTCCTCTTCGTCGAGACCCGCGCGAGCGACCCGATCATGCCGCTGCACATCTTCCGCAGCCGCAACTTCACGCTGATGTCCGTGATCGGCTTCCTCACCGGCTTCGTGATGTTCGGCGCGGTGCTCTTCCTGCCGCTGTTCCAGCAGTCCGTGCAGGGCGCCTCCGCCACCAACTCCGGCCTGCTGCTCCTGCCGATGCTGCTGTCGATGATGGTCGTGTCGATGATCGCCGGCCGGGTCACCACCAGCAGCGGCAAGTACAAGATCTTCCCGATCGTCGGCGGCGCGTTCATGACGGCCGGCCTGTACCTGCTGTCCACGATGGACACCGACACCACGCGGTTCGCGTCGGGCGTCTACATGGCCGTGCTCGGCGCCGGCATGGGCTTCCTGATGCAGATCACGATGCTCGTCGCGCAGAACAGCGTCGAGATGAAGGACATGGGCGTCGCCTCGTCCTCGACCACCCTGTTCCGGACCCTCGGCTCGTCCTTCGGCGTCGCGATCATGGGCGCCCTGTTCAACCACCAGGTCCAGAACGAGATGGCCGCCCGCGGCAGCGGCGCCGCGACCGCGCGGTCGGCCCAGCTGGACGCCGCGAGCCTGGCGAAGCTGCCGGAGGCACTCCGCGAGGCCTACCAGCACGCGGTCGCCGCGGGCACCCACTCGGCCTTCCTGGTCGGCGCGTCCGTGTCCGTCCTCGGTTTCGTCCTCGCCTTCTTCGTCAAGGAGGTCGCCCTGCGCGGCACTGGCCTCCCGAAGAAGGACGAGGCGCCCGGCGCGGGCGCTGAGCCGAAGACCGTCGAGACGGTCTGAGGCACACCCGGCGAACCTGCTTTCGCGATACGGGAAACGGGCGGGGAACGGGCGGCACCGTGATCACGGTGCCGCCCGTTCCTCCTGCTCAGCCCGCCGGTCGGGTCCGGGCGCGGTGAGGGCGCATACGAGAACGCGCCCCGAGGTGAGATTGCCGATACCGCCGCTGAGCCCTCGGTTCCGGATCTCGCGGGGGCAAGCGGAAGCCAGGGGAATCCGGGACGGAAAAGGCCTGGTCCGGGCCCGGTGGTCCGTCCACGAGCCCGCCGCTCGATTCCGGTCGAGGCGTGAATCGACAGCGCGGGGGTGTTCCAGGGGCGTGCTACCGTCCAAGCCGGATCAAGCAATGAGATCTTCAGATCGTATGAATGGCTCGCGCGGCACTCTTCCTGTCTGAGTGGCCGCTTGCTTGTTTTTACCGGCCGTCAGGATCTTCAAGGGGTGGGGGCAATTTCCGCGATCACGAGGCATTCCGTCATACCCGCACAGGGTGTACGGCACGAGGAGACCGCGAAGCCGGTTCGATGGTCGCGTGAGACGCCGTGGGCCATGCCCCTGGGCGGCACCCGCGTCGACTCGCTCACCGGACTGCGGTGGTTCGCCGCCTTCGGCGTCTTCCTCTTTCACGCCCGCGGGTACCTCAAGGAATCGACGAGCGCCTTCGAGATCACGGCCATCGGCTACGAAGGCGTGCCCTTCTTTTTTGTTCTGTCCGGATTCGTCATGACCTGGGTGGCCCGTCCCTCGGACACGCCCCTCCAGTACTACTGGCGGCGCTTCGCGCGCATCTGGCCCCTGCTCGCCGTGACCACGGCCGCGACGGTCGCGCTGATGGCCTGGTGGTGGCACACCCCGGTCTCCAAGGCGGACATCGTCTGGACGCTCACCTTCGCCCAGGCGTGGAGCACCGAGCACTTCATGACGATGAACATCGTCACCTGGACGCTGGCGGTCGAGGCGTTCTTCTACCTGGCCTTTCCGCTGATCCTCCGGGTGCTGCTGCGCCGCTCGTCCGCCCTGCTGGCCGTCCTCGCCGTCCTGTGTGTGGCCGCCACGGCGAGCACGCGCCTGATCATGGTCGGGCTGGACAAGTCGCCCGAGGTGGAGCGTCTCGTCGTCGCCTCGCCGATAGCCCTGACCCCGATGTTCCTCCTCGGCGTGTGCGTGGGGCTCCTCGTGCGCCGCGGCTGGCGGCCGCCGTTCGGCGTCGGGGTGGCGACCGCTCTCACTGCCGGAACGATCCTGCTGTGCTGGCTGTGGATACGTCATCCCCAGGCGCTGCACCCGTACACGGGCACGTTCGGCTTCTTCGACGCGGTCCTCATGCCGGCCTTCGCCCTCCTGATCGCGACGGCCGCACTGCGCGACGTCCAGGGGTGGCGTTCGATCCTGCGCTCCCGGCTGCTCGTGAAGCTGGGCGAATGGTCCTTCGCCTACTACCTGTGCCACGTCGTGGTCCTCAAGGTCGTCGCCAAGCTGGGCTACGGCCCCACGACGGGCCTCGCCGCGAACACCATGGCGCTCGCCGTGGCGGCCGTAGCGGCCCTGGTGGTCGCGGCACTGCTGCACGAGACCGTGGAGAAGCCGGCCGAACGACGCCTCAGGCGCCTGCTGTCGGCGCGTCGTCCGCGCGCCGTCTGAGGGCCCGCACGGAGGGCGTGTCGAATGGTTCAGGTCGCAGCTGCAACGCAGATGACCTGACAAAGTCGCTCACCTTTCCGTTTCTGCTCGTGTACGCAGCGTCTTCACGTCGGCGTCGTCAGATGACGTCCGTTCTGGCGCAGCCGCCTTCCTGAGCTGGGCATTTGTCAGTGCGTGCCTCCAAGTGGCGCGGCTGTGCCTCCGTGAGGTACCGAGCAGTCTGATTCTCGATTTGTTCGGGACTGACACATCTGGGCGATTGATTCCCCTGCCGCGCCTCCCCGGCGCCGCTAGCGTTCCCGTTCGAATGCGCACACCTTGCGCACATCTTGAGCACACGCGAGCAGGCTGGGGGCCCATGGGGTGGACAAGACGTCGCCGTAGAGCGACGTACGGAGCCGTCATCGTGACGGTGTCTGCGGTGATCGCAGGCGGCGTGAGCCTGCCGGCAGCTGCGCAGCATGCCGATGCTGCGCTGTCGGCGGCCGCGGTCGCCACTGCGGCGGCCATGGGCGAAGCGCCCAGTGAGGAGCTGGCCAGGATCGCTGCCAAGCAGAGCGGACACTCGGTGGAGGTTACGGGCCTCCGGCGAGAGCGGCGTGACGTCTTTGCCAACGCGGACGGGTCGTTCACCGCACGCGAGTACACCCAGCCTGTTCGAGCCCGCCGCGGCGACAGCTGGGTGCCGGTCGACGCCACGCTCGTATCCGACGGCGAGGGGACCTGGTCGCCCGCAGCCGCGACCGTGGACCTGGAGTTTTCCGACGGCGGCAACGGGCCCTTCGCCCGGATGAGCCGTGTCGGACGCGAGTACGCACTGACCTGGCTGGGTGGGAAACTGCCCAAACCGGCGGTCGAAGGCGACACCGCCACGTACGCGGAGGTGCTGCCCGGCGTCGACCTCGCCGTCCGGGCCGAGCACGAGGGCTTCTCTCACTTCTTCGTCGTCAAGTCGGCCGAGGCCGCGGCCAACCCCGAGTTGAACGCGCTCGAGCTGGGCCTCACGACGAAGGGCCTGACGGTCAGCGAAACCCCTGGCGGCGCCATCAAGGCTGTCGACTCCGCAGTCGGGGGCGCCGTGTTCGAGTCGGGCGGCGCGTCCATGTGGGACTCGCCTGCAGGCCCCTCGGGGCAGGACGCCCTGGCGGCGCGATCGGCAGGGGGTTCCGCTGGTGTCAAGCCTACGCTCGACCCCTTCGACGGAGGGCGCCGGGCGCCAGTGGGCCTCGACGTGGCCAAGGGCAAGCTGACCCTCAAGCCCGACCTCGCGCTGCTTCGTGGTAAGTCCACGAGCTATCCGGTCGTCATCGACCCGACCCCGCGCACCACCGGTACGGCCGCCTGGACGTCGGTGATGTCGGGCATGCCGAGCGAGCAGGACTGGAAGTACGCCGATGACGCGGGCGTGGGCCGCTGCCCGTCCGACCAGACGCCCGCGTCCTGTTCGGGGATCGGCGTGCGACGGCTGCTGTTCAGCTTCCCGATGGGCTTCTACAAGGGCAAGCAGATCCTCAGCAGCACGTTCTCCGCGCGCCTGAGGAAGAACTACTGGGACAACAACGCGGCCGAGCCGCTCGACCTCTACCGGATCGGCGGTGCGAACTACACGGTCACGGAAGACAGCAACTGGTCCAATACGTCGAGTAGTTGGTCCAGTTACCTGATGACCGTAGACAAGTCGATCACGCGGACCGAGTGTTCGGGGCAGGCCAACCTGCATTTCAGCAACGGCAAGCTTCTCACCGAGACGCGGACGGCCGCCAGCGGCGGCTGGTCGACCATGTCTCTCGGCCTGAGAGCCAAGGACGAGTCGGCATACAGCGGATGGAAGCGCATCTGCGGCAACACCTACCTGGCGATCACCTACAACACCCCGCCGCTCCAGGTCGCGAACGCCGACATGGCATCCGACCCCGGCGGCAAGTGCGTGACGGACCAGGCCAAGGCTCCGTACGTGGGCACCCTGCCGACTCTGCGCGGCCAGGCAAAGGATCCCGACCACACGGCGACCTCCAGTGACCCGGTGAGGATGCAGTACCAGGTCTTCTACCGCGACGCCGCCAACGTCGAGAAGAGCTACTACGCCGAGACCGGCTACAAGTCGCCCAACCCCGGCGTCCTCTACTCTCACACCGTGGCGCCGCGGGCAGTCACCGGTGTCGGAATGTACGACCCGGTGAGGAAGACGGTCTTCCAGCGGGACACTCCGACTGCGGGTGGCAACACCGGTGAGGTCTCGTTCGACCTGGAGGGCAAGAAGCCCCTGGTCGGAGACTGGAACGGGGACGGCGTCGACACGCTCGGCAGCTACGACCCGGCGACCCGCACCTTCGCCCTGCGGGACAAGAACGACGAGCCGGCGAACATCACCATGAAGTTCGGCAACACGGGGGACATGCCCGTCGTCGGCGACTGGAACGGCGACGGCCGCGACACCATCGGAGTGTGGCGCCCGAGCAGCCACGTCTTCTACCTGAACAACGAGCACACCAACAACATCACGGACATCCAGTTCGTGTACGGCGCCGACGGCATGGTGCCGCTGGTGGGAGACTGGAACGGCGATGGTGTCGACACCATCGGCATGTACAGCGGCGCCGACATCATGTTCTACATCCGCAACTCCAACAGCGGAGGCGGCAACAGCTACGAGATCCGCTATGGCAGCGTCGGTGACCAGCCCGTCGTGGGTGACTGGAACGGCGACAGCACCGACAGCATCGGCGTTTGGCGTCCCAGCACCCACGTGTACTACCTGAACAACGAGCACGCGAACAACACCGCGGACCTCGCCTTCGCTTACGGGGCCGACGGCATGACCGCTCTCAGCGGCACCTGGAAGCCGGGCATCCCGGCGAACAGCGTGATCTCCTGGCAGGCGCGCGCCTTCGACGGCGACGCCTGGGGCCCGTGGAGCTCGGCGAACGGCGCGGGGCGCTGCTACGTCCGGTGGGACGCGACGGTTCCCGCTCCGCCAGCCGTGACGGGCAGCCCGTACACATCCGACAACGAGTGGCACGACGGTATCGGTACGCAGGGCACCTTCACCTTCGACGCCGCTGACGGCGACGTCACCGGTTACCGCTACACCTTCGACAACGAGACGACCAAGACGGTCGCCACCACCGGTGGCAAGCCGGTCCAGGTCTCGTGGACCCCCAGTTGGCCGGGGCGCCACACTGTGAACGTCGAGGCGTACGACGCCGCGGGGAAGACGAGCGCGGTGACGAGCTACACCTTCCTGGTCGCCACTGGGCGGGTCGCCCAGTGGAACCTCGGGGATCCGGCCGGCAGCTCTGAAGCACGCGACGAGACCGGGAACTACACCGCCCGCTTCGGCACCGGAGTGGCGTTGGAGATGCCCGGGCAGGGCGGCAAGGCCGACCCTGTGGCGCACTTCGACGGCTCGGCCGAGGCGTACCTGACCACGGCTGATCAGGAGGCCCCCGCAGAGGAAGCCTCCGTCGTCGACACCCTGGCGAGCTTCTCGGTGAGCGCCTGGGTCAAGCCCGCAGCACTCGACCGTGACATGGCGGTCGTCAGTCAGGACGGGGCCAACGAGGCCGGCTTCGTCCTCGGCTACGACGCCGCCTCGCACTCCTGGACGTTCACCACACCCGACGGCGACGAGGTGGTCACCTCCCGGTACGCGGCGAAGGTTCCCGTGGGCGAATCGGCCGTCGGCACGTGGGCGCACCTGACAGGTGTGTTCGACGCCAAGGCCGCAGGTGGACCGCGGCTCCGGCTGTACGTCGACGACGGCGACCCGGCTACCGCGACAGGCACTGCGGAGACGGCACGGAGCACCTCGTGGGAGGCGAAGGGCGCCTTCCAGATCGGCCGGGCAAAGGCCGCGGGAGACTACGGCTCCGGCTTCACCGGCGACCTGTCCCACATCCGGGTCTACAACCGGCCGGTGGCGACGGACGAGATCGTCGAGTTCCAGACGGTCAAGCCGGCCCGCAAGGCGTACTGGCCATTCGAATCCTTCGGCACCGGCACGGTTCCCAATATCGAAGGCACCGGCGTCTCGCTCGGCCTCACCGGCGGCACGCCCTACCTCAGGGCTGACGTCAGAGATCCCGCCGCCCTGTCCGGCAACGGTCACCTCGAGCTCGACGGAACAGATGACTGGGCCTCCACCGACGCTCCCGTGGTGGGCGGCGACAAGAGCTTCACGCTGTCGGCGCGGGTGAGGCTGACCTCCGCTACATCGACTGCCTCCCAGACGGTGCTGTCACTGCCGGGGCAGAACGCCGACCGGCTCGCCGTCCGCTACGACGGCAAGACCCAACGGTGGCAGCTCGCAATCACCGAGAGCGACAGCGCCACAGCCAAGGCGACCGAGGTGGTCGATCACGACGCGCTCCCGTCGGCCGAAGGCAGCGGTAGCCACCTGACGGTGGTCTACGACGCCGTGGCAGGTCAGATCTCTCTCTACACCGACGGCGGTGACGCCGTGACGACGCGTCTCGAGAGCGGGACCGCCTGGGCCTCCACCGGGGGCCTGCAGGTGGGGCGTTCGGCGAAGACCGGCCAGTACCTCTCCGGGGCCGTCGACGAGGTTCGTGCCTACTCCGGCGTTCTCTCACCGACGACCATCGCCATGATCAACGATCTCACTCCGGACACGGGGCTCTAGAGCTCGGTACGGCCGGGTGGCGCTGCGCAGCGCCACCCGGCCGATGCTCGCCCCTCCGCCGTCCGGTTTCCCTCGACTTCACCATCGGAGTTCCGTCATGTCCCTACGCGGTCGACCGCTGGGCGCACGCATGCCAAGAAGCGTGTTGTCCGGAGCGGTCCTCGTCCTGGCGTTCGCCCTCTCGGGCAACATCGCTCAAGCAGCTCCGCCCCCGCCGGAGGCCCACGGGATTCCCGGCTTCGCCGAGAATCCCGACCCCATCCGTACCGGAAAGGCAGGCAAGGCCAAGCCGCTACCCGCCGACCCGGCCAAGAAGGCTGCGGTCAAGACCCTGGGCAAGGTCTCCTGGCCCACCGAGGGCACCGCCGAGGTGGCCCTGCCTGCCTCCGCGACCACCCCCGAACGGACAGGTAAAGCCTCCGAGGGCCCCAGGCTCGCGCCGGGGAAGGCGACCAGGCCGACGGCCGCCGCGAAAACGCGGGTCGGCGGACTGCCCGTCGCCGTGGCACCCGTGGCGACCGCGAAGGGCCGGTCGGCCGCGCCGGGGAAGGTGCGGATCCACACGCTCGGACGCGAGGAAGCGGCTCGCTGGGGCGGCGCCGCGATGTTCACCGTCGAACGGGCGGACGCCGGAACGACGGCCGCGCCGGTGCAGCTGGCCCTCGACTACTCGGCCTTCGCCGAAGGTGCCGGAGGCGCCTACGGCTCCCGGCTCACCCTGGTCCAGCTCCCGGCCTGTGCCGCGACGGCAGCGCCTGGTGAGAAGGGTTGTGCGTCCATCCCCAACAAGATCACAGCCACCAACGACACCGCGCGGCGCACCGTCCGTTCCGACGTGACCGCCGCCCCGGCCGGCACCCAGGCGGCCGTCTACGCGCTCACCGCCACCGCCTCGTCGGCGAAGGGCGATTACAAAGCGACGCCGCTCTCTCCCTCGGCGAGCTGGTCGGTGAGCAATTCCTCAGGCGGCTTCTCGTGGTCGTACCCGTTGCGGATGGTCCCCACGCCCGGTGACATTGCGCCGGACGTCACGATCGGCTACTCGTCCCAGTCGGCCGACGGCCGTACGGGTGCCACGAACAACCAGGGTTCCTGGATCGGTGAGGGATTCGGCTACGAGCCCGACTACGTCGAGCGGTCGTACAAGTCCTGTTCCGAGGACGGCCACGCGGGATCGACCGAGCAGTGCTGGGCGTTCGACAACGCCACCGTGATGCTGAACGGACAGTCCTCCACCCTGGTCAAGAACGACAAGGACGGCCTTTGGCATTTCGCCGATGACAACGGCGCCAAGATCGAGAAGCTCGACGGCCGCACATACGTCACCGGCAGCGACGACAACGACGGTGAGTACTGGAAGATCACCACGACGGACGGCACGGAGTACTACTTCGGTCTGAATCGTCTGCCCGGCTGGACTTCCGGCAAGGAGGAGACCAAGTCGGTCTGGACCGCGCCCGTCTTCGGTGACGACGTCAACGAGCCGTGCTACAACGCCACGTTCTCCAGTGCTCACTGCAAGCAGGCATGGCGCTGGAACCTCGACTACGTCAAGGACCGGCACGGCAACGTCAGGTCGTACTTCTACACGCCCGAGACCAACTACTACGCGCTGAACGCCAAGACCGACGTCAACGGCATCGCCTACCACCGCGCCGGCTACGTCAAGCGGATCGACTACGGGCAGCGCGACACCAAGGTCTACAGCACCAAGGCGCCGGCTCGCGTCGTGTTCTCGGTCGCGGAGCGCTGCCTCGACGACGCAAGCTTCGACTGCAACCCCGCCAAGTTCACGACGGCCAACGCCGCACGCTGGCCCGACACACCGGTGGACCGGCACTGCGCCGCCAACACCAAGTGCACGCTGGCACAGAGCTCGCAGACCTTCTGGACGACCAAGCGGCTCACCGGCATCACGACCCAGATGAGCACCAGCGCGGTCGCCGGCGAGTACGCGGACGTCGACGCCTGGAAGTTCACCCACTTCTTCACGGACAACGGCGACTCCACCAAGTCCCTGTGGCTCTCCAAGATCGACCACGAGGGTCGGGCCGGCGGCAGCACCGCCGCGGTGCCCTCGGTCGAGTTCCAGGGCACGGCGATGATGAACCGGGTCGACAGCGACACTGACAACACCGACCCGTTCTACCGCTTCCGCCTGACCACTGTCCTGAGCGAGACCGGCTCCCAGCTGGACATCACGTACGCTCCGCGGGAGTGCACCCCCGGCACGCTGCCGAAGCCCGGCGCCTCGACCAAGCGCTGCTACCCGGTCGTATGGACCCCGCCGGGCAAGTCGGATCCGGAGACGGACTGGTTCCACAAGTACGTCGTCGAGCAGATCACCGACACCGACCGCACCGGCAAGAGCGACGATCTGGTCACCCGCTACGCCTACCACGGCGACGCCGGCTGGCGGCGCGCCGAGCCCAACGGGATCACGGACCCGAAGTACCTGACGTGGAGCCAGTGGCAGGGCTACGGCAAGGTCAGTGTCACCGGCGGCAACGGCCAGACCATGAAGAGCCGCGTCGACTACACGTACCTGCAGGGCCTCGACGGTGACAAGCTCCCGGGGAGCACGAGCACGCGTACGGAGAAGGTGACCGACTCCACCGGCGTCGAGTACACCGGCCACAAGGAGTTCACCGGCTTCAAGATCGAGGAGCAGGCCTACGACCTGGCCGTCGGCGGCAAGGTCGTCTCCAAGACCATCACCCAGCCCTGGAAGGCGGAAACCGCCACGCAGACCGCGAGCTGGGGCACGACCAAGGCCACCGTCGTCCGTCCGCAGTCGACCCGGGTCCTTCACCGGCAGAGCGACAACACGTGGACACAGACCAAGTCGGTCTCGACGTACGACACGACGGTGCCCGGCACGCGGCTGAAGACGACCGAAGACCTCGGTGACACGGCGAAGTCGAACGACGAGAAGTGCACCCGCACCTCGTACGCCGACGTTCCCGCCCAGAACGTGTACGCGCAGGTCGCCCGTACCGAGACGGTGTCCGTCTCGTGCGGCACCACTCCGGACCGTACGAAGCAGGTCATCAGCGATCAGAAGACGACGTACAACGCCGCCGGTGACGCCATCACGAGCGAGCGCCTGACCGGCTACGACGGTACGACGCCGAACTACCAGCCCACCAGTACCACCGAGTACGACGAGTACGGCCGTCCCACCCTGGTCAAGGACGCGGACCTCAATCCGACCAAGACCGCCTACACCGACACCAATGGCCTGCTGACCAGGACCACGGTGACCAACGCGCTGAACCACGTCACCGTCACCGATCACGCCCCCGCCTGGGGCGTCTCCACGGGTGTCACCGACCCCAACAAGAAGCGCACCGACATGCAGTACGACGCGCTTGGCCGACTCACCAAGGTCTGGCTGGCCGACCGCGCCAAGTCGTCGACGCCGAGCATCAAGTACAGCTACGACGTCAGCAGAGACAAGCCCGTCGTGGTGAAGACGGAGACGCTGCGGAACGACGGCTCCTACGAGGCGTCCTACCAGCTCTACGACAGCTTGTTGCGGCTGCGGCAGACGCAGAACCCGGGCGCCGGGGGCACGAGCCTCGTATCTGATGTCTGGTACGACGGCACGGGCAAGAAGAAGAAGTCCAACGCCACCTACAACGCCGCGGAACAGCCGTCCGGCAAGCTGATCACGGTCCTCGACGGTCAGATCGGCGCCCAGAACGTCTACGAGTACGACGGACTCGGCCGGACCACCGCCGACATCACGCTCATTGCCGGCGTCGAGCAGTGGCGCACGACCACCACGTACGACGGCAACGCCGTCCACGTGGACCCGCCGGTCGGAGGCGTCCCCACGACGACGATCAGCGACGTCCACGGCCGGACGACCGAGCTGCGGCACTACCGCACCGCGTCCCCGCAGCCGACGGGCCCCGGTATCCAGTACGACACCATCACGTACACGTACACCGAGCGCGGTCTGCTGGAGACGGTCACCGACTCCCAGGACAACGTCTGGCGCTACGGCTACGACCAGCTGGGTCGCAAGATCTCGGCCGAGGACCCGGACGCGGGCACCACGACGTTCGGGTACGACAAACTCGACCGTCTGGAATGGACCCGGAGTGCCCGCGGGAAGACGCTGTGGACCACCTACGATGCGCTCGGCCGTGAGACCGGCACGTGGGAGGGAGAGAAGAAGACCACGGCGAAGCGGCTCACCGAAAGCCTGTACGACAACACCGGCTATCTCGGCCAGCCCTGGGCATCCGTCCGCTACATCGACGGCGTCGAGGCGTACTCCAGCTACGTACAGGTCCGTGACGCTCTCTACAGGCCGCAGCGCACCGACTACTACGTCGCCGCAGGAGTGAGCGACCAACTCAAGGGCACGTACTCCTTCACCACCTCCTACGCCCTCGACGGCACCGTCAAGAGCACGGGGATGCCGGCGGCCGGCAAGCTGCCCGTCGAGACCTTCGCCTACACCTACGACGAGCTGGGTCGCCCCGACACCATGACCGGCTCGCAGTCCACGTACGTCAAGGACACCCTGTACACCGGCACGGGGCAGCTCAAGGGCCTGGTCATGGCAGCCGGCAGCGGGCGTCAGGTCCAGCAGTCCTTCGCCTACGAGAAGGGCACCGACCGGCTGATCGGATCGACCGTCGACGTCGAAGGCGCCGCCGATCCGGTGAAGGCGACGGCCTACGCGTACGACCAGTCGGGCAACGTCCTGTCCGCCACGGACACCGCCGAGCCGCTCGCGGACGTGCAGTGCTTCGCGTACGACGCGGGACAGCGGCTCACCGAGGCGTGGACCCCGGCCGCTACCGGCGACGCTGCGACGGGCTCCGGCACCGTCGGCAGCACCCAGAGCGGCAAGAGGCCCACGGCCTGTGACGCCGCCCCTGGCGCCAGCCCGCTGGGCGGTCCGTCCGCATACTGGACGTCCTACGTCACCGACTCCATCGGCAACCGCCAGAAGGACGTCACCCACGACACCGGGCTCGACGCGTCGAAGGACGTGACTCGTACCTTCACTTACGGCGAGAACTCCTCCGGCCCGCACGCCGTCACGACGGTCACCCGTACCGCACCAGCCGGCAGCACCACGTCCACCTACGCCTACGACGCGAGCGGCAACACGACGTCGCGGAAGACGGGCGAGGCCGAGCAGGCCATCGAGTGGGACGCCGAAGGCAAGCCGACGAAGATCACCGAGCCGGACGGCAAGGTCTCCTCGTTCGTCTACGACGCGGACGGCAATCGTGCCGTGCGTACGGACGCATCGGGCACCACGCTCTACCTGCCCGGCATGGAGCTGAAGCTCCCGGCGGGCACCGGTACCGAGGTACAGGCCACCCGCTACTACTCCTTCGCAGGCCAGACCGTCGCCGTCCGCCAGGACAACGGCGACCTGTCCTTCCTCGGCGCCGATCACCAGAGCACGGGCCTCGTCGCCGTGGCCGCTGCCACCGGCCTCGTCACCCGACGCCGTCAGGACCCCTACGGCAACTCCCGCGGTGCGGCGCCGACGGCCTGGCCGGGTGAGAAGGGCTTCGTCGGCGGCACGCTCGACGCCCAGTCGGGCCTGACCCATGTCGGCGCCCGTGAGTACGACCCCTCACTCGGCAAGTTCCTGTCGGTCGACCCGGTCATGGACCCCCAGGACCCGGCCCAGATGAACGCCTACAGCTACGCCCACAACTCCCCGATAACCAAGTCCGACCCGACGGGCCTGCGCCCCATGGGGCCGACGGACAGCCCGGTCACCGACTACTACTGGGCCAAGGACCGGGGTATGACCACGGGGTACTACACCCAGAAGAACGGTGAGTGGGACTGGCACCAGACCGCCCGCAAGGACCCCGAGTCCCAGGCCAAGTACCGCGCCTACCGA
The DNA here is from genome assembly GCF_004117935.1 of Streptomyces roseicoloratus. Lineage (GTDB taxonomy): Bacteria > Actinomycetota > Actinomycetes > Streptomycetales > Streptomycetaceae > Streptomyces > Streptomyces roseicoloratus. Next base: position 246,537 of record NZ_SDOY01000170.1, read on the forward strand.
GCCAACCCGAGGCACTACAAGGTCTACCACTACGACGCGAAGGTGGTGGAGAAGCAGAGGGCGGACGCGGACAAGCGGGCGGCTGATCGGCGCGCCGCGGAGCAGGCCCAAAAGCGTGAGAAGGAGGGCGGTTTCTTCGGATGGATGAAGGAGATGGCCGGTAACGCCTGGGATTCGGGAAAGAAGTGGGTCAAAGACCACGAGACATTCCTGATCGGTGTCGCTGCAGGCGTCGGGTGCGCTGTTGCCCTCGCGACGGTAGTCGCATCGGCGGCCTGTGCGGTCATAGCGGGCGCGGTAGTAGGCGTCGGCGCGTGGCAGTACAAGCACCCGGGTTCAACAGACACGGACGAGGCACTCGGCTACATCGGTCAGGGGTCTGCCGGGGCGGCTGCAGGACTTGCGCAGGGGCAGTTGATCCGCGGAGGTATCCAAGGGCTCATGGCCAAGAGGGCTGCCCAGCGTGAGGCGCAGGAAACGGAGCGGATCGCCCGAATAGTCGAGCGCGAGGCGAAGGAGAAGGAAGACAAGTTCTACGAGAACTACATGTGATTAGCAGGCGCCTGTTGGCTTTCCGGACCTCTAGGGTCCGGAGAACACACGTAAAGGAGTTGGTGGTCACATGTCTAGCACTGCAACCGTGGCCTTCGGTGTGCTGGTCGGCCTTATCTGCGCCGCTGGCATTGTCGAAGTGCGTGAGCGCAGGGCAAAGCCGGCCTTGAACGCGATGCGCATCGCCATCGGCATCGGTGGTCTGGTGTTCCTCTGCGTCTACATCGCTACGGGGTCGTAGAACGCCGCCGTCACACCCACCCCCTTCGAGCCGCTTCCGCCCCCGCGCGGAAGCGGCTCGTCGTGCCCAGGGCCGCCATCAGCTCACCCACCCTCCGGCTGTACGTCCGCGGCGACATGCCCAGGCGGGCCGCGGCCGTCTCGTCGGTGAGCCCCGCGAGGAGGGCGTCGAGCACGGGGCGCAGCTGCGACGGCAGTTCGCGGGCCGGAGGGGTCAGGCCCGCCAGCTCCTGGCTGGTGTCCCACGAGGCGTGGTGGGCCCGGACCAGGGCCTGGACGGCTGTCGGGGGCGCTGTGGCTGCTTCAATCGGCAGGGCGGCCGGGTTGTCATGGAAGGGGGCGTATTGGGGGAACGCGGTTGAGCGAATTCCACAGATGGTAAAAACCAAGGTCCCTGGCGTTCGGGGAGTGGGAGGGAGTCCCAAGTTCTGGGCTGATAGTGGCGTCAAGGGGGCTGTGAACTGGAAGGCGACGATCGGTAACGTCACTCTCAATGCCCACCTCGCCGGAGGGTTCTGTGGCGCTGCCGGTGGGAGTGTCGGATCGGCTTACGTCTTTAGTAATGGTCGCACGGTCTGCTAATGTCTGGGTCCGTGAGATGGTCGCGATGGGGGCAGTTTCCGTGCCGCCGCTTGCCGAGCCGAATTGTACTCGATGAGTAAAGGGGAGAAATGAATCGGCGTGACAGAGAGGTGCTCTGGCGAAAGTCATACCGAATATTCTCTCCTATGCTCTCGCTTTTGGCCCTGGTTGGAGCCCTGGCGGTGATTCAGAGAATGCGAACCGTTGGAGTCGATGGCGACGGCCTTGGCGTGCTTGCAGTGGTTCTCGTGTTCATCCCTATCGTGCGGCGCATCCTGGGTTCGCGCATCGTGATGGAAGGGAGCACCATCACTGTCGTGAATCCGCTGGTGACTTACACGATTCCTGTGAGCTTCGCTCGCTATGCGGCGACTGGTCGGGATGGAACGTTGACAATTTTCCTTCAAGAGGGAGATGGGATTCGCTCGATCGGTTTCGCCGGGTCGGTGCTCGATGGTCTCATCGGTTCGGCGGCGCTCTCTGTCGAGAAGGTTGATGGGCGCATCCGGTCGAGGAATAAGGGGAAGAAGGGATCTCAAGGCAAGGTATTGTCTAAACGCGTCACGGTTTCACCGATCGCCGATATTGTGCTACTGGTGGCGCTGGCTCTTGGAGTCGCCGCCGTCGTCATCGGTAACTGAGGCCTCGTGCCGCCCCCTCAACCTGCTGCCGCTGCTATTGAGCCGGAACTGATGGGTTGCCTGCTCGTTGATCGGGTGTGATCGAGGGTGGGGATATGCGGCGTCTGCCGCCCGCTGCGCAGGAGGATCTGCGGTTGCGGGTGGTGAGCGCGCTGGAGTCGGGGCGGGTCCGGACGTACGGCCAGGCGGCGGAGATGTTCGGGGTCTCCGAGCGGTCGGTGGGCACGTGGTGGCGGGCCAGCCGCGCCGGTGGGAGGCGGGCACTGCTCGCGGCGGCGCGTGAACCTCGGGCAGGCAAGGGTGAGTTGATCGACGAGTCCGGCCGTGGGGCGGTCTTGCAGGCGATGCGTGATTACACGCCGGCCGACCTCGGGCAGAGCGGGGTGATGTGGACCCGGGCCTCGGTGCGGACTCTCATCCGGTTGGTGTGCGGGGTGTCGATGACCGATCGGGGTGTGGGCAAGTGGCTGCGCCGGCACGGCTTCACCCCGCAGCGGCCCGCCCGCCGCTCCTACCGGCAGAAGGGCGACGAGGTCAGCCGGTGGCTTCAGGAGGAGTATCCGGCGATCCGGGCCCGGGCGAGCGGGGAGAAGGCCGAGCTGGTCTGGGCTGATCAGTGCGGTCTGCGCTCGGACACTGCCCCGCCGGGACGCTCGTGGGCTCCGGCTGGGCAGACCCCGCTGGTGCGGGTGAACGGGCGCCGTTTCAGGGTCAACGTCATGTCGGCCGTCGCCTCCCGCGGGGCGCTGTGGTTCACCGTCTTTCCCGGCAAGTTCACCTCACAGGTGTTCTGCGCGTTCCTCGACCGCCTCGCCCGGCACGCCGGGCGCAAGGTCCACGTGATCGCCGACCGGCATCCGGTCCACCGCAGCAGAGCCGTCCGGGCCTGGCTCGCCGAGAACGCCGAGCGCGTCGAACTGCATCTGATGCCCGGATACAGCCCCGAGCTGAATCCCGACGAGCTGTTGAACGCCGATCTGAAGCACCACGTCCACGCGGCCCGAGCCACCTCAGCCGACGACCTCGCCCACGAGACCCGCCGCTTCCTGCGGCGACGCCAGAAGCAACCCCACATCGTCTGCGGCTACTTCGCCGCCCGCCACGTCCGCTACACGATCCAGTAGGAAACCCATCAGTTCCGGCTCAATA
>NZ_SDOY01000171.1 GCF_004117935.1 Streptomyces roseicoloratus
GTGCTTGCGACACCGAGGGGCTCAAAGCGCAAACCTCACGCCGCCCATCCCTGAACGACTAGCTGCATGGCCGGGATTGCCGTCCCGTATGGCCCGCAGATTGAGGAGCTCGATGTCCAGTATGGACGAAGCCACCCCGAACACGCCATCGCTTCCCGCCGCCTGGCCGCCGGTCGCCGTCCCCGGCCAGCCGACCGCCCCCACGCCCACCCCTGCCCCGGACCCCGAGGGCGTAGACGTCCTGAACCTGCTCCGGGACGCCATCCGACGCTACGTCGTCATGCCGAGCGACGAAGCCCTGACCGCGACCACGCTGTGGGCGGCTGCGACCCACCTGCAGACCGTGTGGCAGCATGCGCCGCGCCTGGCCGTGGTCGGACCGGCCAAGCGCTGCGGCAAGTCGCGGCTGCTCGAAGTCCTGATCGAAGCGGTCCACGAGCCGCTGATCACGGTCAACGCCTCCGCCGCCGCGATCTTCCGCTCGATCGGCGAGGGCGACCCGCCCACGCTCCTCGTGGACGAGGTCGACACCATCTTCGGCAGCCCGAAGGTCGCGGAGAAGAACGAGGAGATGCGCGGCCTGCTCAACGCCGGCCACCAGCGCAACCGACCCACCCTGCGCGTCACCGGCCCCAACCACGAGGTGGTCAAGTTCGACACCTTCGCCATGGCCGCCCTCGCCGGAATCGGCGACCTCCCCGACACGATCATGGACCGGTCGGTCGTCATCCGCATGCGCCGCCGGGCCGAGACCGAGAAGGTCAGCTTCTGGCGCTACGGCCGCGACGACCTGGCCGTACGCGAGCTCCGCACACGGCTGGCGGCCTGGCTGGCCTCCGTACGCGAGAAGGCACTCGCCCTGGAGCCGAAGATGCCGGTCGAGGACCGCGCCGCCGACACCTGGGCCCCGCTGGTCAGCGTCGCCGACCTCGCGGGCGGACACTGGCCCGTCCTGGCCCGCACCGCGTGCACGGCCATGACCGACTACGAGGCCGGGCGCGACGAGGATGGCGGACTGAAGATCCGCATCCTCGCCGACATCCGCCGCGCCTTCGCCTCCGAAGGCGACCAGCCGACGATCCGCACCGGCCGCCTCCTGGAGATCCTCAACGCCGACCTCGAAGCGCCCTGGGCCGAACACAGCCCCAACGGGCTCACACCGCGCGGCCTGCAGATCCTGCTCCAGGACTACGGCATCAAGTCGGCCAACCGCCGCTTCCCCGGCGGCCAGCAGGCCAAGGGCTTCACCCGCGTCCAGTTCACCGACGCCTGGACCCGCTACTGCCCTCCCGAGGCAGCCGCCGCCCTCCCCTTCGAGCCCGACGCCTGACCCTCCCCGACTCGTCCCACTCGTCCCCGCGCAGGTCAGCGCGGGGACGAGTCACCCACCCGCAACGAGTCGACTCGACATCAACGCCCCACCCGTACCTGCCCTGACCAGCGGCGGGACGGGTGGGACGAGTCCCCGGCGCCCACAGCCGCCCACGCCCGGCGACCCCATACGGCATGCACAAGCCCCGCTTCCCCACCCTGGAGAACGCCCCCTTGCACTCCCCTGCCACAAACGCCCCGGCAGCCATACGCAGCCTCCGCGCCCGCAAAGCGCGGCTCACCTCGGCCGCCAAGAACGAAGCCCTTAAACAGAACGACGCTCCTGACGACGCTCGCCGATCACCCACACCCGCTGGGGGCCGTCGCTTGAACCGCCCGGGACGCTTCGCTCTCGTCGTCGGCCTGGTGGTCGTCGTCCTCATGGCCTTCCGGGTCTCATGGAACGCACTGTCAGACGTCGCCCGCGCCATCGGCGCCGACCCCACCGCCGCCGTGCTCTACCCGATCGTCGTCGACGGACTGATCGCCCTCGCACTGATCGCCACGCTCGTGCTGACCGGCACCGACCGGACCTTCGCCCTGACGGTCCTGGCGGGCTACACGATCGCCAGCCTCATGCTGAACTACGTGCACGGCCTCATCCCCGCCCTGCACACCGACTCGATCCAGTGGGGCCGACTGACCGACTCGAAGTACGTGGACTGGGCCCTCGTTCTACTGGCGACCTCCCTCCCGGTCGGGTCGATCTACTTCGGATCGGACCTCGTGGCCAAGGTCCTGCACCACCACTCCGAGTCGGCCGACTCCCCCGAAACGGCCTCCGGTAAGTCGGGTAGCCGGCAAGCCGACCAGTCGGCCGACGAGAAGGCCCCGCAGTCGGCGCCTGACCGGCCCGAATCGGTCCCCGGGCAGCTGACCGAGTCGGCCCCCACGAAGGCCACCGAGGCACCCGCGGCGCAGCCGGTCAAGGAAGCCGAACCGGCCCCCGCCACCCGACCGCCCCGGTCGGCCACAGTGGCGGAGTCGACCGGAGCCGCCCCTCGTCGGGCCACCGGTCGGGTCCCCACCGCTGCCAAGTCGACCGCCGCCCGTACCCGCACCCCCGCCGACCTCCTCGACCAGGCCCGACTCCTGACCGCCGACTGGAGCGATGGCCAGCTCACCGCCGACCGTCTGCGCACCGAGCTACGGATCGGCCAGGGACGCGCCCGCGTCCTGCGCGACCAGCTCCAGGCCGAGCGCACCGGCCAGACCCAGCCCGTCACGGATGGCATCCCCCAAGCCGGGCTGCTCAGCGGAACCGACACAGCCGCCTCCCCCGCAGACGCCCTCTGACCCTCGCCAGAGCTCAGGACGCGGCATCCCCGTGTCCCCGCGCTGCCACGCACGGGGACACGGGCCCGCGCACAGTCGAGCACTCGGCACCAGCACCAGCACCAGCACCAGCACCAGCACCAGCACCAGCACCAGCACCCCAGGAGAACCGATCCATGTACGACCCGAACAGTGAACTTGCCTCCTCCCAGCAGGAGATGCCCACCAGCCTCAACAGCGCAGCAAGTTGTCGGGTAAGGAGTCCTTGCCCGCCCTCCGCCCCAGGGGAGGCGGAGGCATCCGGCGCCGAGGGGGCACCGGGGTCGGCCGGCCCGGGGGAGCCGACTCGGGGAAAAGCCCCACAGCCGCCCACGCCGCGCCGCCGCCTTCGCGAATCCACGCTGCGCGAGAAGCGCGTCCACCCGCGCTACAGCGACGACGAGTTCGCCCTCCTCGCGAACGCCGCCGCTCTCAGCCGCATGCCCGTCGGCGGCTATGTCGCCGAGACCTCGCTGGCCGCCGCCCGCTCCGACGACCCCGCCGCCGCAGTCGCCGACTACCGGGCCATGGTCAAGGCGCTGATGGCCGCCAACGGGCAGCTCGGCAAGATTGGCGGCAACCTCAATCAGCTCGCCTGGCACCTCAACAAGGATGGCGCGTGGCCCGCGCTGGACCTCGTGCAAAAGCTGCTGGACCGGGTCGAAGCGTCGATCGCCGATGTGGACGTGGCCGTCGCTCAGGTGACCTCAGGGCGGTGACCACGTGATACCGAAGATCATCCTTGGCAAAGGTGCTCGCGCCACCCGTCGCCTCGTCGGTTACCTCTACGGTCCGGGCAGCGCCAACGAGCACACCGACCCGCACCTGGTCGCGTCCTGGAACGGCTTCGCCCCCGACCCCGGCCGCAGCCCCCACCGCAACCCAAAGCAGGTCGAGGACCAGCTCGCCGCGCAGCTCGACCAGCCCGTGAAGATGCTCGGCGACAAGGCACCGGAGACCACGGTGTGGCACTGCCCGGTTCGGGCCGCGCCCGAGGATCCGATCCTGACCGACGCCCAGTGGGCGGACATCGCCCACCGGATCGTGGCCGCCGCCGGCATCGCCCCCGAAGGCGACGAGGAAGCCTGCCGCTGGGTCGCCGTCCGCCACGCCGACGACCACATCCACATCGCCGCCACCCTCGTACGCCAGGACGGCCGCCGCCCCCGCCGCGACCACGACATCCGCGCCGTCCAGCGCGAAGCCCGCAAGATCGAAGCCGACCTCGGCCTGCGCCGCCTCAACCCCGGCGACGGCACCGCCGCCAAACGCCCCACCAGCAAGGAGCACTTCAAGGCCAAGCGCCAGGGCCAGGACACCACCACCCGCGAGATCCTGCGCACGCGCGTACGGCAAGCGGTGGCAGCCGCCTCCACCGAGACCGAATTCTTCGCCCTGCTGGAGGCGACCGGCGTCGCAGTGCGCCCCAAGACCGGACCGTCCGGCGACGTCCTCGGCTACAGCGTCGCCCTGCCCGGCGACCTCAACAAGCACGACGAGCCGGTGTGGTTCTCCGGCTCCACCCTCGCCGGCGACCTCTCCCTGCCCAAGATCCGCCACCGCCTCACCGCCACCCGCCCCGAACCGGCCACCGCCCGTGCGGCCGACCCTTGGCACCAGGCCACCGCCGCCACCGAACGCATCCCCCACCGCCTCACCCACGGAGACGACCACGTCGCCCAGGGCCAGCTCGTCGCCCTCGGCGGAGCCCTCGACCTGCTCCCCCTTACCGCACCAGCCGCCGCGAGGAGCGAGCTCGAACGTGTCGCCGCCCTCTTCGAGCGCGCCACCCGCTCCCGCATCACCGCCGACCTCGACAGCGCCCGCGTCCTGCGCCGCAGCGTCCAGACGATCCTGCGCACCCCCGCCGCGACTCGCGACGGCACCGGGCTGGCGATGCTGCTGGACGCCGCCCTCATCGCCGTGGCCTTCGCGAAGCACTGGCACCGCACCCACCAGCACGCCCAGCAGGAGGCAGCAGCCCAGCAGGCCCTCGTCCACCTCCAGACCGCGTACGCCCAGGTCGCCGTCCCGGTCCTGGACGACCTCGCCCGTCGCGCCCCCGGCATCCAGACCAAGCACCGCTACGCCCGCCATCTCCAGCAGGCCGCCCCCGATCACGCCGACCGCATCCTGAAGGATCCCGCCTGGGACTCCCTTGCCACTGTCCTCGCCGACGCAGAGACAGCCGGCCACAACCCGGCCACCCTCCTCGACCAGGCCCTCGGCCAACGCACCCTCGACGACGCCCGCAACCCCGCCCGCGCCCTGACCTGGCGCATCCACCGCCTCGGGCAACGCCACGCACCCAGCCCCCTCGCCCAGGCAGCCATGGCCCGCAGCACCACACGCCGTCCCAGCGCCCAGATCCACCCGCCGACGGCCACACCAGCCGCTGCACCGCAGCAGCCACACGTGCGGCGACGTTGACCGGCCGATGTGTTCCCCGAAGGAACGTCGAATGCGTTCCCTTGGGGAACAGCCGTCGCGTTCCCCAAGGGGACGGCGATCACCTTCCGGAAGAGCCTGCGATCTTGCCGTCCAGCAGCTCCAGCGCCTCCTCCCACCGGAAGCGGTCCGCTCCACCGCCTGCCTTGGGGCGGTGAGGCTCGTACGACCCGACCAGCACGCCCATGCCGCGCAGCTGGTCGAGGCTCCGGCCGTAGGCCGGGTGTGCGGCCATGGCTGCGTTCACGTACGGCAGGACAACTGTCGGGATGCCCATCCCGTACGCCTCGCACAGGATGCCGAGGGCGAGGGTGTCGGCGATGCCTGCCGCCCACTTGTTGACCGTGTTGAACGTGGCCGGGACAACGGCAATGGCGTCGGCGGGTGGGAGCGGGCGTGGGTCGCCCGGGCTGCGCCAGGCCGAGCGGATTGGGTAGCCGGTCTGGTTCTCGATCGCTTCGGTGTCGAGGAAGCCGAGCCCTTGGGGCGTGGCTATGACGCCGACGCCCCAGCCCTGCTCCTGCGCGGCGGTGATCAGCTTGTGGGCGTCGCCCGCGATGCCGGCGGCGCAGACGACGACGTACAGGAACGGCTGTGCGGTCACGCGGGGACTCCCAGTCGGCGGCTGAAGTGGTGGAGTTCGGGCAGCGTACGTCGCCGGTCGCGGGCGGCCATGTCGGCGACCAGGTCGCGGACGGCGGGGCGGCGTACGTCCTGGGCGGCGCAGGTCTCGGCGATGCGTAGGGCCTGGTAGCCCTCGGCGAGACGGCCCTGCTGGTTGTAGGCACGCGCGGCTTCGACCCAGAGCGCTGCTCGTCGTTCGGGCGCGGGAATGTGCCGGCGCATGAGGGGTGCCGCGGCGTTCAGGGCGATACCGGCGTCGCCGAAGGACACCGAGGCGCTGACGGCATGGATCGCGACGTTGGTCGGGCTGAAGTTGGCCCAGGCGTCGGGCTGGTCGAGCGCGACGTACCGGGCGACCTCCCGTGCCTCGTCGAGGAACTCCCGGGTGGCTGCGCGGTCACCGCCACGGCTGGCCGCGGTCGCTCCCCGCAGAAGCAGCAGACCGACGGCGGCGAGGTATCGGGGCGGGTGTCGATCGTAGGAGCCGGCGAGCTGGCCCGCAGTGTGGCGGACGAGGGTGACGGCCTGGGCGGTGTGTTTCTCGCGCGTCAGGACGTGGGCGTGAAGGCGGACGCTGGAGGCGAGGACGACGGGATCACCGGAGCGCTCGGCCTCTGCCATGGCTCGTCCCACCGCCAACCAGGCGTTGCCCTGGTCGCCCTGCTTGAGCAGCAGGCTCGTCGAGGTCCGGTACGCGGTGGCCAGAAGCCCGGCCGTCTCCTCGGCGTTGCGGTGATCACCTGTCGCCTCCCGCAGATCGGCGATGAGACCGGGCAGCATCGCCTCCAGCTCCGCGTAGTCGCATGTGCAGAAGAGGCGGCGGGCGGTGGTGAGTCTGTCCCGCAGGGGCTGCATCTCTCCGTTCCACGAAGAGGCGGATCCTGCTCTGGGACCAGGGAGAAGTGCGCGTACAAGGTCGTCATGGGCGGCGGTGGCGGGCGTCGGCGGGGCCGTGAGGGAGGCGATGCTCGCGGCGAGGAAGGTGCGGCGGCGCATGTCTTCTGTCTCGGGATCGTCGGTTGGTGCTGCTGACGGGGCGGGGTCGCTCAGGCCGAGGATGTGGAGCGGGATGCCGAGTTCGGCGGCGACGGCGCGTAAGACCCGGGTGTCCTCCGTGCCCCGTCCGTTCTCCAGGCGGCTGAGCTTCGACTGGTGGTAGCCCAGCGCGGTGGCAACGTCCGTCTGCGAGCGGCCGGCGCGCTGTCGGGCGTGTTTGATCGCCTCGCCGATCTTCTCGGCCTCGGTCTTCACGTCTGCCATCCATGCCCTTCCGTCCGCGTCGAGCATGCCCCTGCGGTCGAGCGTAGGCGAGTGATGCAGAGGCTTCATGCAGCTTCTGCATAGAAGATGCCGGACGGGCACACGGCGTCGCGAACGAGGCTGACCGCGCGGTTCCTTGGGGCGGTCGATCCGACTCCTGGAGGCCGCTCGTGGAAGCGCACCAGCTCACCTTGACTCTCCCGCCCACACCGGTCGCCGTGCCCACGGCACGACGCCGGATGCGGGAGGCCATAACCGCCTGGCCGGCGGTGCCCACGGCGTCGGAAGCCGTCCACACGGCCGAGCTGGTCGTCAGCGAGCTCGTCACGAACGCGGTCCGTTACGCCGGTCATCAGCCGATCAGCGTCGTGGCTCAGCTCTCCGACGCGGTTCTGCGGGTGGAGGTCAGCGACGTGAGCCGCACTCTGCCGAAACCGGCGCTCCCGAACGAGGACAGCGAGGGCGGACGCGGTCTCTTCCTCGTCGGTGTCCTCGCAGACCGCTTCGGCACGACGCCGACCGACTCCGGCAAGTGCTGCTGGGCCGAGATCGACTTGGCTGCCCCGCCCCCGGCCGGGACTGCCGCCGCCTTGTCCCTTCCCACGCAGAGGAGTTGTACGTGAGTACTCTCGTCCCCGCCGTCATGTCCCAGGTCATCGCGATCCGGCCCGGCCGGCCCCTCACCGGTGCCGTGACGGTCGACGGTTCAAAGAACGCCGCGCTCCCGCTCGTAGCCGCTGCGGCGGCCCTCCTTCGCCCCGTCCATCTCGACAACGTGCCCGCCAGCTCCGACGTCCAGACCCTGCTGGATCTGCTGCGGCAGGCGGGCTGGAACACCGCCCATCCCGTCGGCCACGACCACACCGTCCTCGTCCTTCCCCGCGAGACCGCCCCGACGCCCGACGGCCTGGGCGAGGCGGCGTCCAGCATCCGTGCCTCGTACTACCTCGTCCCCGCCCTGATCGCCCTGTGCGGCCGGGCCCGGCTTCCCTGGCCGGGCGGTTGCCGGATCGGCGACCGCGGGATGGAGCAGCACTTCAAGGTGTACGAAGCCTTCGGCGACCGCGTCCGCGTAGACGACAACGGGTACGCCGTCGAAGCCGGCAAGGCGGTTCGTGGCACGGTGTCGCTGGTCCTGCCGTTCCGGTCGCGCGGAGCGACGATCGCCGCGGTCCTGCGCGCCGTGGTCGCTGGTACGCCGCTGCGGCTCGGGCAGCCGAACCTCTCCCCGGAGGTCCTCGGCGTCCTGAACGCGCTGACGGCCGTGGGGTACCAGTGCCACCCCGGCGAGCGCGTCCTCACCCTCGTGCCGCCGTCTTCCGTCCCGGAAGGGGACGTACCCGTCTGGAAGGTGCCGGGAGACAAGATCGAGGCCGGGACCTTGGCCTGCGCCGTGGCCGCAACCGGCGGCACCGCGCGGATCGAGGGCGTCCACGGACCCGATGTCGCACCGCTGATCACGGCGCTGAACCGGATGGGCATCCCCACGACCGACGAACCGGAGACCCTGATCGTCCACGGACGGGACACCCAGCCGACCGGCCGCCCCCTGCGGGCCATGGCCACGCTGACTCCCGGTGGCCTCGACGCCGACTTCGAGCCACCGCTCCTCGGCCTGGCCCTGGGCTTCCCCGGCACCCACGCGTTCTCGGATCCGATCAACCCCGGGCGCCACAGCAACCTCATCCCCCAGCTCGTTCGCATGGGCGGCGAGATCACCGAACTGTCCTCCACCGAGTGCCGGTTCACCGGCCCCCAGAGGCTGACGGGTGCCGGAGTGGAGGCGACCGACATCCGCACGGGCTCGGCACTGATGGTCGCCGGCCTCAATGCCCGTGGCGTCACGACCCTCGGCGGGGTCGACCAGATCCGCCGCGGCCACGCCGACCTGCCCGGAAAGCTCCTCGCCCTCGGAGCCGACATCTGCGAGGTCACCCCGTGACCGCGACCAGGCGCTTCCAACGGATCATCGCCACCACCGACGTCCACTCGGCCTTCGCCGCCCCCCTGCCGATGCTCGCGCACCTGCACGCCATGAGGCACGACGGCCTCGTCGTCGACTGTGGGGACTTCTTCGAGGGCACCGGCTACTACCGGCTGGGCAAGGGAGCCATCGAGTGGGAGATCCTCACGACGCTGTACGACGTGCTCGCACCCGGAAACCACGGGTGGCCCCACTACTTCGAGCCTGGCCTGCGCGAGATGACGGTCTGCGCCAACGTCGTCGACGACGCCACCGGACAACCGCTGTTCGACCGTCTCCGTGTCGTCGAGGTACACGGCCGCCGGGTCGCCGTCACCGCGGTCATCGGCGTGAACGCGTTCCACACCATCCCCGCCGACCAGCGGACCGGACACCACGTCACCGACCCCGTGACCGCGCTACGCGAGCTGATGCTGGAACACCACCACCACGTGGACTCGTGGATCGTGCTGTCCCACTCTGGCTTCGACGAGGACCTCAAGCTCGCTGGCGCCTGCCCGTTCGTGGACGTCATCTTCGCCGGCCACTGCCACAGCGACACCTACGGACCGGTGCACATCGGCGACACCCTCGTGGTCAAGGGCCGTGAGCTGGCCACCGGATACGCCGCCGCCGAACCCGTCGGCTCCGGTTGGGCCGCCCGTACCACCGCCTTCCCCGCCCCGACAACGGTCCCGGACAGCCTCGCCGCCCTGGACGAGAAGATCGCCTCCACCTGCCGGATGCTCGCCACTCCCCTCGGCACCCTCCACGAGCCCTACCGCGACACCGTCCTCGACCGCCACCGGTTCCTCCAGGACATCACCACCCGGCTGCACACCGGCCTCGGCGCCGACGCTGTCCTCCTCAACGAAACCGCCCTGCGCTCCACCCGCCTGGGCGACGTCCTAACACTCGGAGACCTGCTGGCCATCGAGCCGTTCGACAACCAGCTCGTCCACGCCTTCCTCCCCGACCGGTACACGAAGGACCTAGACGGCCTGCTGACACACCTGACCGAGCACGTCGGCCCGCTGGCCTTCACCCCCCGACCGCTTCCTCGGGGCATCCGGTCCATCCTGACCACCCACTACCTCGCCGACACCTACCTCAGCGGACGCACCCACCAAGCCGGCCTCCGCCTCGGCGAGGCCGTCCGCGGAACCATCGCCACGCCGCTTCCCGCGCCCTCGAACAAGGACGGTGCCCGATGATCCTCACCGGCCCCGAGATCACCGCCGCCGCCCGTGACGGCCGCCTGGCCATCAGCCCGTTCGAACCCGGGCAGGTCAACCCCAACAGCTACAACGTCCGCCTCGGCCCCACCCTGCTGACCTACACGACCGCCGTCATCGACGCCCACCAGCCCAACCCGACCGCCACGGTCGAGATCGGCGAGGACGGGTACGTCCTCCAGCCCGGCGAGCTCTACCTCGGCCACACCCTCGAACAGGTCGGCTCCGACACCTTCGTCCCGCTGCTATTCGGCCGCTCCTCCGTCGGCCGACTCGGACTGTTCGTCGAGATCACCGCCCCCATCGGCGACATCGGCTTCCACGGCCAGTGGACCCTGATGCTCTCCCCGATCCGGCCCCTGCGCGTGTACGCGGGCATGAAGATCGGGCAGATCATGTTCTTCGTCTCCACCGGCGACGTCGACCTGTACGCGGGCAAGTACCAGGCCGCCGACGGCCCCCAGCCCTCCCGCTACTGGCGGGACGCCGCCCGCGTCGGGGCGGTCGCCCCGTGATCCTCACCGGCCCCGCGATCATCGCCGCCGTCCACGCCGGCGAGATCACCATCGACCCGTACGACCCCGCCCGCGTCTCCCCGAACGCCTACGACTGGCGCCTCGGCGACACCCTCCGCGTCTGCGCCGGCGACCTCGACGCCGCCATCCCCACCACCTACACCGAGCAGGCGATCCCCACCACCGGCCTGGTACTCCAGCCCGGCCTGCTCTACCTCGGCGTCACCCACGAGCGCACCGGCTCGGAGGCGTACGCGCAGATGCTCAACGGCGACCGCACCATCGGAGCCCTCGGCATCTGGGTCCACGTCTCCGCCCCGCTCGGACACCAGGGCCACGCCATCCGCTGGACCCTGGAGATCCGCGCGGCCCGGCCCGTCCGCGTCTACCCGGGCATGACGTTCGGCAAGCTGGTCTTCCTGGCCTCCCAGGGCACCCCGGCCAGCTACCAGCGGCAGCTCGCGAAGTACGCCTCCACCGACGGGATCGACATCTCCCGCCTCTACGAGGAGATCGACGGAGGCCGCCGGTGAGTCCTGACCGGAATCCGCTGGTCGCCACCTTCCTGGACCTGCCCGTCGGCAGCCCCGGCGGCAGCGTCGAACTCTTCCTCGACCTCTACACCGGCGAGAAACCCCTCATTCCCGCAAGGGCCTTCATGCTCGCCCCGACCGGACCCCGCCCGCGGACACCGGCCGGCCTCGACCTGCTCAGCGCGAGCGGTAAGTGCCTGGAGGGCCCCGCCTTCCACCGGTACGTCTCCCACCTGCGCCAAGCCCTGACGGCCGCGATCAACCCGTCCCAGATCGACGTCCTGCACCTGCAGCACCTCGCCTTCGGCGCCACCCCCGCCCTGATCCGGGCCCTGCCCGCGCACCCCCGCATCGCCCTGGTCCACGGCACCGACCTGCTCTTCGCCGAAGCCCACCGCGACCAGCTCCAGATCCTGCGGGCCACCGCCCGGGCGGCCGATGCCATCGTCGTCCCCACCGGTGCCATGGCCGACCACCTCCTCAAGCTCGCCCCGCAGACCGACCGCCGCAAAATCACCCACATCCCTTGGGGCATCCCCGACCGCCTCCTCACCGACCCGCCCGCCCGAACCACCCACACATCCAAGAGCCACCTCCGCCTGCTGTACGCGGGCCGGCTGACCGCCGAGAAAGGCGTCGAGGCCCTGATCCGGAGCGTGGCCCCGCTCCAGGGCGTCGAGCTGTCGATCGCCGCCCCCAGCGC
>NZ_SDOY01000172.1 GCF_004117935.1 Streptomyces roseicoloratus
TACTGAGGCTGAACTCGTGGTGTCGCAGGGGCTGACGGCTGGTCGTCTGCTGCGGTATCACCGGAGGCATGCGGTATCCACAAGGGGGCGGGCTGACCGCCGAACGGCAGCAGTTCCGCGAGGGGTTACGGCTCAAGGCCGCAGAGCGGTTCGCCCAGGGCGAGGCGAGTGCGGTGATCGCCAAGGACCTGCGGGTCAGCGTCCGCTCTGTGCAGCGGTGGCGGCGGACGTGGGATGAGGGCGGTCCGCGGGCTCTGCGGTCGCAGGGGCCGGCGTCGCTGCCGAGGCTAAGCGAGAAGCAGTTCGCTCAGCTGGAGGCGGAGCTTGCCAAGGGGCCAGCCTCGCATGGCTGGGAGGACCAGCGGTGGACGCTGGCGCGGGTCAAGACGGTGATCGGCAGGCGTTTCCACCTGACCTACACGATTCAGGGTGTGCGCAAGCTGCTGGTGCGTAACGGCTGGTCCTGTCAGGTGCCGGCCCGACGCGCGATGGAGCGGGACGACGCGGCGGTGGCCGGATGGGTCAAGGAGGTGTGGCCCTGCGCGGAAGACTCGCGGCGGCGCGCGGAGCCTGGCTCGTCTTCGAGGACGAAGCCGGATTCTCCATGACGCCGCCGCATGCGAAGACCTGGTCCCAGCGCGGCCGGACCCCGGTGGTGCGGGTCCGCGGCCGGTCCCGTAGACGAGTATCGATCGCCGCGCTGACCTGCTACAAACCCGGGCACCGGTCCCGGCTGATCTACCGGCCCCGCCGGGACGACGGCCGACGCGACGGACGCAAGAGCTTCTCCTGGCGCGACTACCGAGACCTGCTGATCGCCGCCCACCAGCAGCTCGGCGGCCCGATCGTGCTCGTCTGGGACAACCTCAACGTCCACAAAGCCGCCGACCTGCGGGAATGGGCGGCAGCCCAGGACTGGCTGACCATCCACTACCTGCCGCCTTACGCACCCGACCTCAACCCCGTCGAAGGGATCTGGTCACTGCTACGGCGCGGCTGGCTCTCCAACGTCGCCTTCAGTACCCCCGAACACCTCGTCCAACGCATCCGACGCGGCCTACGGCACATCCAGTACCGCAGCCACCTCATAGACGGCTGCCTCGCCGAGACCGGTCTGGTCATCAGGCCCGCCTGATCAGCAGCACGACACCACGAGTTCAACCTCAGTAGGGCCGCTTCTTACGGATCACCTCGCCGACCAGATGAAGATGGAGGCGACGTGGAGTCCGGCGAGGTAGACGGTGGCGGTCTTGTCGTATCGGGTGGCCAGGCCGCGCCACTGCTTGAGCTTGTTGATGCACCGCTCGACCGTGTTGCGCTGCTTGTAGGCCTCGCGGTCGAAGGCCGGCGGACGGCCACCGAGCCTGCCAAGTCGCTTGCGGTTCGTGGCCTGGTCGGCGGGCTGCGGGATCACCGCCCGGATTCCGCGCCGTCGGAGATGGGTCCGGATCGCGCGGGACGAGTAGGCCTTGTCGGCCAGGACCGCCTCCGGTTTGGTCCTGGGCCGGCCGATCGGCCGCGGCACCCGTAAGCGGGCCATGACCTCGGGGAATGCCGGTGCGTCGCCGGCCTGGCCGGGCGTGAGGACGAACGCGAGCGGGCGGCAGCGGCTGTCGGCGGCGAGGTGGATCTTGGTGGTCAGTCCGCCGCGGGACCGCCCGAGGGCATGATGGTCCGGCTCGCCGGCCGGGGCCCCTTTTGACGAGCCCCGGCGGCGTGCTGATGAGCCCGGACGATCGTAGAGTCGACCGAAACGACCCAGTCGAGGTCGCCTTCGGCGTCGGCCTGGGCGAGCAGAGCGGTAAAGACCTTCTCCCAGGTCCCGTCGGCCGCCCACTTCCGCAGCCGGTTGTGGGCCCCCTTCCACGACCCGAAGTGCTCGGGCAGGTCCATCCACGGGGTCCCGGTGCGGTACTTGAACGCGATCGCGTCGATCACCTGCCGGTGATCACGCCACCGCCCACCCCGCTTCGGCGTCCGATCCGGCAGCAACGGCTCAATGCGTGCCCCCTGGGCATCAGTCAACGACACACATCAACCAACGATCAGATGATCCGAAGGAAACGGCCTAACCCGGGGCTCGTTCTCGCCATCAGGATCCGCCAACCGCGAGGTGATCCGCTCACTCAACGTGGCCGCACCACAGAAGCTGAGCCAGAACCCGGGTTTCGACAGCAGCACTGGCACGGAGAGGCTGCTGCTGGGTGCGATGGTCGGCGCCGTCGGGGTCTGGTGCCCAGCGCCCCGGCCGTCCGGATAAACGGATGGTCGGGGGCGAGCGTCACGCGGCAGAATGCGCCGCATGATCTTGCCTACCCCCGAGCTGCACACCGACCGCCTGCGACTGCGGCCGTTCACCGACGCCGACGCGGCGCCGCTCTACGCGCTGCACAGCAGCGCCGACGTGCTGCGTTACTGGGACTCCCCGCCGTGGACGGAACCAACCCGCGCCCAGCGCTTCATCGCGACCTGCCGGACGATCGCGGAGGAAGGCACGGGAGCGCGGGTGGCCGTCGACCGCGTCTCCGACGGCGCGTTCATCGGCTGGTGCGGCCTGACCAGCTGGAACCCGGACTTCCGCAGCGCGTCGCTGGGCTACGTCTTCGACGCCGCCGCATGGGGCCAGGGCTACGCCACGGAGACCGCGCACGCCGTTCTGCGGTGGGCGTTCGACACCCTGGACCTGAACCGCGTCCAGGCCGAGGCCGACACCCGCAACGTGGCGTCCGCCCGGGTCTTGGAGAAGCTCGGCTTCGTCCGGGAAGGCACCCTCCGCGAGGACTGCGTCGTCAACGGCGACGTCTCCGACTCCTGGGTCTTCGGCCTCCTCCGCCGCGAGTGGCACCCGACGGCCGTCCGCTAGGTGTTCTGTCCCGGGAGGTTGTGGACGGGTGAGCCAGGTCTCGGCTGAGGGATCTTGAACGGGTGAGGGCCTTCCGGCTCGGTGTGGATTGCGACGTCTACACCTGACCGAAAGGCCCTCGTGCCCCACCGTAATGCACCCCTGACCGAAACCGGACGGCTGCGCCTGGCCCGCTGCGTGGTCGAGGACAACTGGCCCCTTCGGCGTGCCGCGGAACGCTTCCAGGTCTCGCCCACCACCGCCCGGCGATGGGCCGACCGCTACCGGCAGCTCGGCGAAGCCGGCATGCGCGACCGCTCATCCCGCCCGCACACCAGCCCGCGGCGCACCCCGACCCGCACCGAGCGCCGGATCATCAAGGTCCGTCCCCTGCGCCGCTGGGGACCGGCCCGCATCGCGCACCTGCTGCACCTGCTGCCCTCGACCGTGCACCGGGTGCTGACCCGCTTCGGCCTGGGCGCGCCTGGCCCACCTGGACCGGGCCACCGGCCACATCATCCGCCGCTACGAACGTGAACGCCCCGGCGAACTGGTCCACGTGGACATCAAGAAACTCGGCAACATCCCCGACGACGGCGGACACAAGACCCTGGGCCGCCAAGCCGGCCGCAAGACCCGCGCAGGCGCCGGCTACAGCTACCTGCACACCGCCGTCGACGACCACTCCCGCCTCGCCTACAGCGAGATCCACACCGACGAGAAGAAGGAGACCGCCACCGCCTTCTGGACCCGGGCCCAGGCGTTCTTCGCCCAGGCCGGGATCACGGTCGAACGCGTCCTGACCGACAACGGCTCCTGCTACCGCTCCCGCGACTGGCGCGACCTGCTCACCGCGGCCGGGATCACCCACAAACGCACCCGGCCCTACCGGCCGCAGACCAACGGCAAGGTCGAACGCTTCAATCGCACCCTGCTCGACGAGTGGGCCTACGCCCGCCCCTACCACTCAGAGCAGGAACGACGCGACACGTTCCCCGGCTGGCTGCACACCTACAATCACCACCGCGGACACACCGCGCTGAAGGGCAAACCACCCGCCAGCCGCGTCCCCAACCTCACAGGGCAATACAGCTAGGACCGGGGTGGCGACTCGACGCGCAGCGGCGTCGATGACGATCGCGTGAAGTCGTGCCCGACACTCGTCGACGAAGGCGGGGAAGGTGTGCCCGTAGGAGGAGATCCCGCTGACGCCCACCGCGATGGCCCAGGCGCGGGCGCGAGCTCAGGTCGCATCGTCGAGGGTCAAGGTGTCCCAGTAGCCTTGCCGGGCTTGTGGCGGCAGGTCCCCCATCGTGGAGTGCTCGGCGTCGGGAAGCCGATGGAGAGTCCTCCGGAGTCGATGACTGCGTGGAGTCTGCCTTCCCGTGCCAAGAGGTTGGTCGGCTTGAGGTCGCCGTGGCGCCACACGTGAGGTCCGGGGGGCTCGGGCAGTGTGAGCGCGGCTCGCCACGACTGTTCTCGGAGGCCAACGTGGAGTTCGGAACCCACGGTGGTTCGGCAGTCGTCGAGGCAGGCTCCCAGACTCCGGAGCGGTGCAGCCCGAGCAGGACGCGGCCGGCCGCGTCCGTCACCACGACACCCGCGCCCAGGGAGGCCTGATCGGCGGGCGGCCGGACGTAGTGGTGGGCGGGGTCGGTCATGGTGTCTCCTCGTACGGGGCCGGTGCGCCTCCCGCCCAACACCATGGCACCGACGACCCGACCGGTCCCCGGGGGAAAGATCCGGAAGGGACGGACTACAGCACCGCGATGCCCAGCGGGCGCACTCCGGCCGGCAGGCGCCGCGCGGATCCGTCGGTCAGGTCGACGACGGTCAGGCCGTCCGCGTACCCGTCGCGGGTGAAGCCGCCCGTCACGTAGGCGGTGCGGCCGTCGTCGGAGACGGCGACGTCCTCGTGCGGGCCGTCCAGCGGGAAGACCCGCTCGGTCCCGTCCGGCGCCCGGACGGTGAGCGAGGGGCCGCGGTCGGAGGACGGGTCGATCGGGCCCGTGCCGACGACGAGCAGGGTGCCGTCGGGTGTGACCGCGGCGCCGTGCTGGTGGGTGTTCGCCGTCATCCGCCGCACTTCCGAGCGGCCGGTGGCCGGGTCGACCACCACGAGCCGCTCGCCCTCGAACGGCAGCAGCAGTCGGCCGTCGGCGGGGCGTACGGCCGTGTAGTGCGGCTTCAGCCAGGAGCTGAGACCGCCCTCGGTGTCGTACGGGGCCACCTCGATCCGGCGGGTGCGCAGGCTGTCGGCCCGTACGACGGTGACGTCGAAGGAGTCGTGGTTCGTCGCGTACACCTCGGAGCCGTCGCGTGAGACGTCCACGTCGAAGGGGCGCCGGCCGACCGGGACCCGGCCGGTGACCTTCAGGGCCGCGGTGTCGATCACCTCCAGGGTGCCGTTCCCGCCCGGCACGTTGACGCCGACGTACACCCGTCGTCCGTCGGGGGAGAGCGCGATGCCCATGCCGCCGCCCCGGTACTCGCCCGTCGTCGCGGGACCGGTCGCGGTCAGGTACGGCACGAGGGCGAGGCGCGTGCGGGTCCTGGTGTCCACGACGGCGACGCCCTCGGCGGTGGCGACCCAGGCGCGGCCGTCGGCACCGACCACGAGTCCGTACGGGGCGGTGCCCACCTCGACGGACGCGAACGCGCCGCGGGCCGGGTCCACGAAGGTGACGGTGTCGGAGCCGAAGTCGGCGACGAGGAGGGTGCCCGGGGGAGTGCTGCCGCTCGTCGTCACGGCGCCGGCTTCCGGGCCGACGGGTGAGGGCACGGCGGTCACCGAGGCCCTGGCCGTGCCGGTGGCCGGGCGGGGTTCGGCGGGCCCGGCCGTACCGCCGTCGCCCCGCGCGCAGCCCGCGAGCAGGGCGACGGCGACGGCCGGCACGGCGAGGGCACGGAATCGGTTCATCGGCGGGCTCCCAGGGGCATGAGCGGTCGGGCGGCGGGCGGCGGGCGGCGGGCGGCGGGTGCCGGGTGGTGCGGGTGGCCGGCGGCCGGCGTCTGGGGGTGGGTGGCCGGCGGCGGACCGCGGGCGGCCGGTGGTGGGGCCGGGGTGCCGGCGGCCTGGGGTGGGCCGGGGCTCCGCCTCCCGTCTTCCATGCTCGGCCCGTTTCCGCCCGCCCGTATCGACCGTTCGGCTGACCCGTCCGTCGGTTCCTCGTACGACCCGGCCGCACCCGCCCGGCGGCGCTGCGGCATACTGACGCCCCCTCGATCAACAAAATGTTTAAGGAGGAGTCTTGGCTGCCAGTTTCAAGACGGTCGTCGAGGTGGGTCCGGCCCACCTCGGCCAGGCGGAGGCCCTGGCCCGTGCCTTCCAGGAGGCGATCGCCCCCGCCACCGTCAACTTCGACTTCGACCACATCCGCGACGCCGCCGCCGCGATCCCCGACTGCGACATCGTCAGGATGGTCCGCGGCTGGGGCCTCCAGGACGAGGCCCCCGTCCTGGTGATGGTCCTCTCCCTCAAGGAGGCCGTGCGCCAGGCGCTGCCGCCCGAGGCGGCGGAGGCCGCGTTCTGGGAGACGATCGAGCGTGAGCTCGTCGGCGCGTTCACGGGCCTCGCCGACCAGGAGGGCATGCCGGGTCTCTCGTACTACGACGACGGCCCCGACCGTACGCGCTACTACCGTGACGTGTTCTTCGCGCTCCAGGACGAGGAGACGGGCGCGTACCTCTACGCCGTCGCCTTCTGCATCGACGTCACCATCCACGCCGACAAGGCCCGCGTCGGCACGCTGGGGATGACCGACACGGTGCCGTTCGCGATCCGGCTCAACGCGATCGTGGTCCGCCAGGACCTCGCCCTCGCCACCGCCTGACCTTCCGCGACCGCCAGGCCCGCCGTCCCGGGCCGTGGTCAACAGCCCCACCGGGAGGTAGCGTCCGTGCCGCGGGCCCGCCGGGCCCGGCGAGGGCGCGCGACGCGCGCGCCGGGCGAGTGCACGGGCGAGCGCGAGGGCGAAGGCGGGAGCACGGTGAACCAGCGGTTCGGCGACTACCAGAACGAGATCTACCTCAACGGACTCTTCGGCACCCTGCCCCGGCTCCCGATGGACTTCGCCGAGCTCGAACGACGCGCCGGGGCCGCTCTGCCGCCCTCCATATGGTCGTACGTCGCCGGCGGCGCGGGCGACGAGAGCACCCAGCGGGCCAACGTCGAGGCCTTCCGGCGCTGGGGCCTGATCCCCCGGATGATGGCCGGCGCCGACCGGCGCGACCTCTCCGTCGAGCTGTGCGGACTCCACCTGCCCACCCCGCTGCTCATGGCGCCCATCGGCGTCATCGGCCTGTGCGGCCAGGACGGGCACGGCGACCTCGCCACCGCGCGCGCCGCCGCCCGCACCGGCGTCCCGATGATCGCCTCCACCCTGAGCGTCGACCCGCTGGAGGACGTCGCCGCGGGGCTCGGCGACACCCCGGGACTCTTCCAGCTCTACACGCCGACCGACCGCGCCCTCGCCGAGAGCCTGGTGCGCCGCGCCGAGACGGCCGGCTACCGCGGCATCGTCGTCACCCTCGACACCTGGGTCACCGGCTGGCGCCCCCGCGACCTCGCCACCGGCAACTTCCCCCAGCTGCGCGGTCACTGCCTGGCCAACTACACCTCCGATCCGGTCTTCAGGGCCCGGCTCGCCAAGGCGCCCGAGGAGGACCCCCAGGCCGCCGTCCTGGAGTGGACCGGCATCTTCGGCAATCCGCTGACCTGGGCCGACCTGCCGTGGCTGCGCTCGCTCACCGAACTGCCCCTGATCCTCAAGGGCATCTGCCACCCTGAGGACGTCCGCCGGGCCAGGGACGGCGGCGTCGACGCGATCTACTGCTCCAACCACGGAGGCCGGCAGGCCAACGGCGGCCTGCCCGCCCTCGACGCACTGCCGGAGGTGGTCGCCGCCGCCGACGGACTGCCCGTGCTCTTCGACTCGGGCGTCCGCGGCGGTGCCGACCTCGTCAAGGCGCTGGCGCTCGGCGCCACCGCCGTCGCCGTCGGCCGGCCCTACGCCTACGGCCTGGCCCTCGACGGCACCGACGGCATCGTCCACGTGCTGCGCTCGCTGCTCGCCGAAGCCGACCTGATCATGGCCGTCGACGGCTACCCGACCCTCGCCGACCTGCGCGCGGAGGGCGCGCTGCGCCGACTCTGAGCGCGGCGCCGCGAACGGCGAACGGCGGACGGGACGAGCCGGGCGGGGCAGGCGGGTCGGGGCCGGCGGGGCGGCGGCAGCGGGCGCGGCAGCGGGGCGGGGTCAGCGCCGGGCGAGGACCTCGGCGATGCGCGAGAAGCCGTCCGCTCCGTGGCCCAGCCCCACCGTCCTGCGGGCCAGCCCCTCCGCGGCGCGCATCACGCCCGCGTCGATGCCGTGGGCCTCGGACGCGTGCACGATGTGGGCCATCGACGACACCGCGGACGTCAGCGGGTTGCCCTCGCCCGAGAACCCGCCGCCCTCCACGTCCTCGGCCAGCTCCTGGAACAGCGGCGGCAGGATCGCACCGATGCCCTGGGCGAACGGCGCCAGTTCACGCGGCGAGACGCCCTCCGCGCCCGCCACGGCCAGCGCGTGCACGTACCCCGTCATGGACGTCCAGAAGATGTCGAGGAGCGCGATGTCGTAGGCGGCGGCCCGGCCGACGTCCTCGCCGAGGTGGGTGTGCGTGCCGCCGAGCGCGTCGAGCACCGGCCGGTGCTCCCGGTACAGCTCCTCCGGGCCGCTGTGGAGGAACACCGCCTGCGGCGTGCCGATGGTCGGCGTCGGCGTCATGACCGCCCCGTCCAGGTAGGCGATGCCGTGCTCGGCGGCCCAGCGCCCGGTGTCCCGGGACCGCTCCGGGGTGTCGGCCGACAGGTTCACCAGTGTGCGACCCTTGAGCGCGGCCGTGACCGCGTCCTGCCGCAACACGGCGTCCGAGGCGTCGTAGTTGACCAGGCTGACCACGGTCAGCGGACTCGCGGCGACCGCCTCCGCGGCGCTCGCGGCTCCGGTCGCGCCGCGCTCCACCAGCTCGCGGTCCCGCCCGGGCGTGCGGTTCCACACGGTGGTGCGCACCCCGGCGGCCACGAACGCCCCGGCCAGCGCCCGTCCCATGGGACCGAGACCGATCACGGTGACGGCGGCGGGGGACTGCGGGGAAGAAGACATGGGGGAACTCCCTTGTAATGACGTACGTAAGTGATCGAGATGGCGCGGGGAACACCGGCACGCCGGGACGACGGGCATGCCGGAGGAGGGAAAGGACGAGGACGATGGGGCGAGTGCGAGCCAGGGACACGGACGTGTGCGGGGTCACCGCGGCCGTCGCGGTGATCGACGGCAAGTGGAAGACCCTGCTGCTCTGGCTGCTGGAGTCCGGCCCGCACCGACCCGGCGAACTGCGCCGGAAGGTCCCGGCGATCAGCGAGAAGGTGCTGACCCAGGCCCTGCGGGAGATGGAGTCGGACGGTCTGGTGCACCGCGAGGCGTTCGACGTCGTGCCGCCGAAGACCGTCTACTCGCTGACCGACGAGGGCCGCGAGCTCTCCGTGGCGCTGGCTGCGGTCTCGGAGTGGGGCCATCGCCGGCTCGACCGGCTGGCCGCGGAGCAGGCCGCCTCCTGAGGCGACTGACGCCTCGTCATCCTCCTTCCGGTCCCGTCCTGTCCCGTTCCCCCGGCCACCACAAGGCTCTCCCGTGGCCCGCCGCGCGACAAGTACCCACAAAAAAGTGGGTGTGCCGGCGGCGGACCGCGGAAGTGCCGCACGTCTCCTAGGCGTTCTCCGCGGGACGGTGGCCCCGGCGCCAACGACGGCGCCGGCGGGGCCGGTCCGGGATCCAGCCGAAGGCCAGGGAGCTGCCGGCGAGACCCAGGAGCATGCCGACGAAGAAGCCGCCGAGGTTGGACGTGACCCAGCTGGCGAGCGAGGCGAGCACGCCGATCACCGAATAGAACAGCCGCTGGCGGGGGTTGAACACGATGAGCAGCCCGCAGACCAGCATGATGATCGGCAGCACGTAGCCCGCGAGGCTGTCGGCGCCGGCCGTGAGGATCACGGAGACGCTGGCCCGCTGGGTCAGCAGGATCTCCGCGCCGCCGAGCGCGAGGGCGATGCCCGCGCCGAAGGGCCGCCGGTGGCGCCAGCGCCGGAACGCCCGCCAGGGGTGGCGGCGGCCGTCCGGCTCCGCCGCCGGCCGGGAGTCCTGCCCGGCCGGCGGCGCGGTCTCGTCCGTGCCCGACGTCATCCTCAGCAGCCCTTCGAGCTGAAGCCCATGTGGAGATCGGGCAGGGTGAACCGGGTCGCGGTGGTGGCGTAGTTGTGCTGCCGCACGTTCTTGATGGTGACGGTGTCGGCCTGCTGGCCGAACGAGCCCAGCGGGCCCTTGACCGGAGGCTTGTCGAAGGTGCTGGCGTCCCCGCCGATCTCGATGTTGTCGAACTCGGCCAGTTTCGCGGCCATTTCGGTCGAGTCGGTGGTCAGACCGGCGGCCTTGACCGGGGTGCCCTTGTTGCCGGCGGTGATCAGCAGGTGCGTGCCGCCGAGCTCCACGCTCTGGCAGAGGTTGGTCAGCTTCGCCTCGCGGAACGCGGTCACGATGACGAGCACCTGGCCGCCGGTGTCGCCTTCGTTCGGGCTGCCCTCGGCCATCTGGTCCAGCGCGCCGAACTGACCGAAGCCGCTGCCCTCGAGGGAGTCGGCGGTCACGGTGAACGGCATGCCGGAGATGGCGAACTGGGCGGCGATGGCGCCCTGGGCGGTGAGCACCACCAGGGTCGAGGCGGCGAGGAGTGCGGGGACGCCCATCAGGGCGGCGCGGCGGTAGCGGACACCGCCGCGTCGTGCGGAGTCGGCCCGGCCGGGCGTCGACTCGGGTTCCGTGGTGCCTTCGGGCAGGGTCATGCGTCGCTCCTGACATGACGGGGGTAACGGAGCGCGGCGACGACGTCCTGGCGCGGACGGTTCCCCATCCACCTGGGTCTTCCCGGACTCGTGCGGAGGCAGCGGTGCCGCAGGGAACCAAAACGGACCGTACGCGCGGTAACAGAGCGCGTCAACCGGTCAGTAACAAATGGCGATCGAGGCTCCGTCAGGAGTCGAGCACGGCACTGCCGCAGGCCTCGGGGCCCTGCGGCCCGCAGGCCCGTCCGGCCCGCAGGCCCGCAGGCCCGTCCGGCCCGTCGCGCCGGTTCCGTGGTCGGTCAGCCCGCCGGCCTCGCGGCTTCGCCCGGACAGCCGAAGGGCGAGACCACGACGTGCACCAGCACGTCCAGGAGACCACGCAGCCAGTCGCCCTCCTCGCCCTCCTCGCCCGCCTCGGCCGCCGCGGCGACCTCCACGGTCCCTGCCGCACCAGGCGTCCCCGCCACCCCCGCCGCCCCCGTGAACCGGCCCTCGTCCACCGCCCGGAGCACCGCCGCGTGGACGGCGCCCACCACCGCGTCCACCAGCTCGGCCCGCGCCACGTCCGGCGGGCCGGGCGGCGCGTCCGCGAAGAACCGGCGAAAACTGGCCAGAAGTTCGGAGCGCGCGCGGCGCCCGGCGGGACCCACCGACTCGATTTCCGCCACCATGGTGGCGAAGACCGGATTCTGTGCGAGCAGGGTCAGCAGCGCCTCCAGGCCCGACCTCACCGCGGCCGGCCAGGCCACGGCCCCGCCCCGCTGCTCGTAGGCCCGCTGCATAGCCCGTACCACCGTCTCCGTGCCGCCCCGGAAGGCCGCGAGCACCGCGTCCTCCTTACCGGAGAACAGCTCGTAGAAGACCGGGCGGGTCACTCCGGCGGCCCGGCAGATGTCGCTGATCCGGGCTCCCGTGTAGCCGTTCGCCGCGACCGTGCGGGCCACCCCGTCGAGCAGCCTCTCCCGCTGCCGCGAGGCCACCTGTTCGGGGCTCAGCCGGCGCGGTCCGGGGCGCAGCGAGCGCTCGGGCTCGCGGCCCGTGCGGGCCCCCGGCAGGACCAGATCCTCCTCGGCGCCGCGAACGCTCGTCATCGGCCACATCCTTCTGCGGTTGTTGACGTCACATACTCGACAGGATTACAACCCTCGTGGGTTTTCCTCTCGGTGTTCCGGGCGAGCACCGGCGGGCCGCACCCCAGTGGGACGGGTTGCGCCGCCGCCGCGCACCGCACACCGAGTATTACGCTCCACCCCGTATCGCGACACCGCTGCCGGAGATCCGTGGCGCCGGAACCTTCCGGTGGCGGCCGTCGCCGTCATGGCGCCGCCGCGTCACCACGCACCGCCTCACCGTGCCCAGGCACCCGTGTCCCCGCACTCCGTACGCCGCACCCGGTGCCCGTACGCCGTGCCCGGACGCGTGCCGGGCCCGCGGGTGCGAGACGTGATCCCCGCGCGGTGCGCGCCTCCGCACCTCCTCCGTGCGCACGTCCCCCGTGCGCAGTTCCCGCGCAACCACCCACGCCGACCACAGAGTTCTTCCACCCTCCGCCTTCGTGCGAAAGGAACCCCCATGGACAAGCGTGCTCTCTCCGCGGCCTTCGGCGCCGCCGTCGCCGCGGTGCTCGCGGTGACCGCCTCCGCCTCCGCGACCGCCTCCGCCGGCGAGGTGCTGACCACCGGCAGCTCCGGCGGCCCCGCCGTCGCGGCCGGCGACGTCCTGTCCGCCTCCCTCGTCTCCGGTACGAAGGCGAGGATCGCCACCACCCAGGGCGGCAGCACCGGCATCACCTGCGGCAACTCCGCCTTCACCGCCACCGTGGACGGCAACCCGGCCGCCCCCGGCACCGCGACGGAGACGGTCACGGCGCACACCCTCGGCAGCTGCACCACCAACATCCTCGGCGCCACCGGCGTGCAGAGCATCACCGTCAACAACCTGCCGTTCGCCGCGGCCGTCACCTCCGGCGGGTCCCTCACGGTCACCGCGGGCGCCGCGGGCCCGATCCAGACGACCCTGAAGATCAGCACCATCCTCGGCACCACGACCTGCGTCTACCGGGCGAGCAGCCTCACGGCGACCCCGTCCAACACGGACAACTCGCTCACCTTCACCGACCAGCGGTTCACCAAGTACAGCGGTCCCGGCACCTGTCCGGCCAGTGGCTGGTTCAGCGCGAAGTACGGGCCGGTCCTCGACACCAGCCAGGCCGGCAGCCCGGTGGTGTTCGTGAACTGACGCCGGTGACACCGGCGTTGCTCACCGCGCCGGTGAACCGACGTACGCGGAGCGCCGATCCGCACGCGCCGAAGGGCGGCACCGGAGCCTCTGGGCTTCCGGTGCCGCCCCTTCGGCGCGCCCCGCATCGGGGCGCGGGGTCAGCGGGAGAGTGCCTCGACCGCGGCGGTGGCGAAGCCGTGGTCCTGCTCGGGGGCGCCTCCGCCCACGCCGACGGCACCGATGAGACGGCCGTCGCGGTGGACCGGCACGCCGCCGGCGATGAAGAGCAGCGGGCGGTCGAGGGCGGTGGGCAGCGAGTGGAACGGGCCCTCGGGCTTGACGAGGTCGACCAGGTCGGCCGTGGCGGAGTCGAGCTGGAGTGCGGTGTACGCCTTGCGGGTGCTGGTCTCGCCGGAGATCAGTACGGCCCGGTCGTCCCGGCGGAAGGCGAGCAGGTGCCCGCCGGCGTCGAGCACGGTGACGCTGACGGTGACTCCGGCGGCCTCGGCGGCGCGGCGGGCGGTGTCGACGAGGATCTCGGCATCGGCGGTGGTCAGCGGGGTGACGGTGGTGCTGAGGGTGGTGCTCATGGCGCTTCTCCTTGACGGGTGGGGACGTGGTGCGGTCGGTCAGTGGTGGACGGGGGTACGGGCGGGGGCAGCGGCCGGCGTGACGGCTGCCTCGGCCGGTGCGGGTGCCGGGGCCCGGCGCTCCAGCGCGGCGGACCAGAAGGCGAGGCCGAGCGCGGCGGCGGCGAGGACGGCACCGACCCAGTTCGGGGCGGTGTAGCCGAAGCCGGCGGCGATGACGACGCCGCCGAGCCAGGCGGCGAGCGCGTTGCCGAGGTTGAAGGCGCCGATGTTGACGGCGGAGGCCAGGGTCGGCGCGCCGTGTGCCTGGTCGAGGACGCGCTTCTGCAGCGGGGGCACGGTGGCGAAGCCGAGCGCCCCGACGAGGAGGATGGCGACCGCGGCGAGGATCTTGCTGTGCGCGGCCACGGTGAGCAGCGCGAGGACGATCGCGAGCCCGCTGAGGGTGACGTACAGGAGGGGCATCAGCGCGCGGTCGGCGAACCGGCCGCCGAGGAGGTTGCCGAGGAACATGCCGATGCCGAAGAGGACGAGGAGCCAGGTGACGGCGCCTTCGGAGTAGCCGGCGACCTCGGTCATCATCGGGGCGATGTAGGTGATCGCGGCGAAGACGCCGCCGAAGCCGAGCACGGTCATCGCCATCGCGAGCAGGACCTGCGGGTTGCGGAAGGCCTTCAGTTCCCGGCCCAGGCGGGCGCCCTCGGGGCGGGGCATGGCGGGCACGAGGCGGGCGATGCCGAGCAGTCCGACGACGCCGAGCGCGGCGACGACCGCGAAGGTGGTGCGCCAGCCGACGGCCTGCCCGATGAAGGTGCCGAGCGGCACGCCGACGATGTTGGCGACGGTCAGGCCGGTGAACATGGTGGCGATGGCGCCGGCCTTCTTGTCCGGCGCGACCAGGTCGGCGGCGACGACGGACCCGATGCCGAAGAACGAGCCGTGGGCGAGCGAGGCGATGATCCGCCCGGTCAGCATCATCCCGAAGCTCGGGGCGAGGGCGGAGAGCAGGTTCCCGGCCACGAACAGGCCCATCAGGACCATGAGCATCCGCTTGCGGCTGACCTTGTTGCCGAGGACGGTCAGCAGCGGCGCACCCACGACGACGCCGAGCGCGTAGCCGGTGACCAGCAGACCGGCGGTGGGAATGGAGACGCCGTAGTCGGCGGCGATCCCGGGCAGCAGTCCCATGATCACGAATTCGGTCGTCCCGATTCCGAAGGCCCCGACTGCCAGAGCGAGGAGTGCGAGCGGCATGACCCGATTCCTTCCGAGCTTGCTTGAGTGAGCTGCTTACGTGCTCAAACAATAATTGCAGACGCGTGATGTTTGCAAGCGCGGGTTGAATGCTTACGCTTAGTACATGGGTGGTTGCTTGGCGGACGGACGCACCGGGCGGAGGGGGTGGAGGGGGTGGAGGGTGAACGAGCCGTGCGCGGCCAGTTCGCCGAGGAAGGCCAGGGGCTCCACCGCCTGGTCGAGGTGGAACACGCCCGGGCGCAGGCTCGGGAGGCGCGTGACGGCCAGGGCGGTGGCCAGTCCGGTGGCGCGGCTCTGGTCGCGGCCGCTGAAGGCGACGGCCGCGTCCTCGGTGTGAACGGTGACGGCGAACCCGTCTCCCCCGACGTGGGTCGCGTCGAGGGCCGCGAGCAGCAGGCGCCGGACGCCGGGGCGGCGCAGGATCCGGGCCACGGCGGGTCGTCCGGCGGCACGGAGGAGTCCGGTGACCAGGCGCGAGTCCAGGCAGAGGCCGGTGGACGCGGAGGCGGCGCCGGTCGTGGCGGGCAGGGTGTACTGGTCGGAGAAGGGGAAGCGGTGGACCGTCCGCGGGCCGTAGGGGGCCGGGAAGCCGGCGGTCCAGGAGCCGTGCAGGCTTCCCAGGCCGTCGAGGGTCCACTCCAGTGCGGCCGGACCGTGCCGGTCACCGGATCCGAGGAGCGCGCTGATGCGCAGGCCGGCGCCGGGACGCCGGTCGGCGAGGTGGCGGGCCAGCAGGTTGCTGACTCCGGGCAGGAGCCCGACGCTGAGCACGGCGGTGGCGCCGGTGCGGCGGGCGGTCGGATCCAGCGGTTCGATCGCGGCGAGTACGGGGTGGGAGGCCGAGACGTCCAGGTAGTGGATGCCGCGCTCCAGGCAGGCCCGGGCGATCCGGACGTTGCCTCGGGCCGCGCACATCACGACGGTGTCGACCTCCGGAGGCACGGCGTCCATGGCGGAGGGGTCGGTCGTGTCCAGGCGCAGGGCGATGGTGCCGGTGACGGGGGCTGCGTGTTCGGGGTGGCGCCCGGCGGTCAGGACGGTGGCGTCGGGCAGGAGGCCGGTGAGCGCCGTGGCCGTGTGCCGGCCCACGGCTCCGTGGCCTCCGATGACGAGGACGGTGGTCATCGGGTCTCTCCGTCGGTGGTCTCGGTGCCGGCGGCGGGGCCGGCGCTCGTGTGCTGCCGTCCGGTCGCCGGTGCGGTGGTCCGCCGGTCCGGGCCGGCGCCGGCCGCGCCGGCCCCCGCGCGCGGCAACATGATCAAAGCGGCGATCACGCCCACCGCTGCCAAGGCCGCGGCTCCGGCGAGTCCGAGGCGCAGGCCGTCGGAGAGTGCGCGCGGGTCGGCGGGTCCGCCGTGCCGTGCGGTCCAGTGGGTCGCGAGGAGGGTCAGGGCGGTCAGCCCCAAGGCCGCACCGAGGCGCTGGGCGGTGTTGAGGACGCCGGAGGCGGAGCCGGTGTGTTCACCGGGCACGGCCGTGAGCGCGGGGGCGGTCGCGCTGACGAAGACGGCGGGCAGTCCGGCGGCGAACAGGATGCTCGCGGGCAGGACGGCGGAGGCGTAGGAAGCACCGGGGTGGAGTCCGAGGGCGAGTCCCGCCGTGCCCGCGGCCACCAGCGCCATGCCGGCGGCGAGGACCGCACGGTGCCCGAACCGGCGTACCGCGTGCGGCAGTGCGGTGCGCGCGACGGTCATGTTGATCGCGGCGATCGGCAGGACGGCGAATCCGGCGGCCATGGCCGAGTAGCCCATGCCTTCCTGGAGCAGCATCGACACCAGCACGAACGCGGGCACGTGGGACGCTCCGACCAGGGCGTTGGCCACCGCTCCTGCGCGCATCCCGGGCAGGGCGAGCAGCTGTGGCGGCAGGATCGGCGCACGGTGCCGGCGCTGATCGGCCGCGAACGCGGCTCCCAGGAGCACGGCCGCGACGCCGGCGGTCGCGGTGATCGCGTCCATCCCGCGGCCC
Organism: Streptomyces roseicoloratus; assembly: GCF_004117935.1. Classification (GTDB taxonomy): domain Bacteria; phylum Actinomycetota; class Actinomycetes; order Streptomycetales; family Streptomycetaceae; genus Streptomyces; species Streptomyces roseicoloratus. Next base: position 16,760 of record NZ_SDOY01000172.1, read on the forward strand.
GGCAGTTCGGCGGCGAGCAGGACCGACGCCAGCAGGAAACCGGTACCGGTCAGGGCGCCGGTGACGTTCAGTCGAGGGAGCACGGACGCGCGGTCGACCGCCGGGTCGGCGGGCAGGATCCGCGGCGCGGCGATCAGGGCGGCGACACCGATCGGCACGTTGATCAGGAAGATCCACGGCCAGCCGACCGCCTGGGTGAGCACCCCTCCCAGTGCGACTCCGGCGCCCGCGCCCGCGGCGGCCATCGAGCTCCATACCGCGAAGGCCCGGCGGTGGGCGGCAGGATCCGTGAACAGCGCGGTCAACAGGGCCAGTTCGGCCGGCACGACGACGGCCGCGGCGATCCCCTGGAGGGCGCGGGCGGTCAGGAGCGTCCCGGCGTCCGGAGCCAGCCCGGCGAGCAGGGAGGCGCCGGTGAACAGGGCGACCCCGGCCCGGAACATCCGGCGGCGGCCCAGTACGTCGACGACTCGGCCGGCGATCAACTGAAACCCGCCGAAGGTGAGTTGATAAGCGTTGACCACCCAGGCCAGACCGGCGGGGCCAAGTGTCAGCGCGGCGCCCAGTGCGGGCAGGGCGACATTGACGATCGACACCTCCAGGAACACCAGCAGTTCGACGGAGGTGAGCAGGAGCAGGACGGGCAGGCTGCCCGATCCCGAAGTTTTCGTAGTCACGCTACAAGAAGATATGTGTAGTGCCGCTATAATCAAGGGCGTGAGAGCTGAGTCACAGAAGAGGAAGCCCGCGGTCGGCAACGAGGGCGCGACCGACGGCCGTGCCGCTCGGTCGCGGGCAACCCGGGCCCGCATCGTGGCCGCCGCCACCGGCCTGTTCACCGACCACGGCTACACGGCCACCAGCATCGGTGCGATCGCCGCCGCGGCCGGAGTCGGCGAACAGACCGTCTACTACGCCTTCAAGACCAAGAAGGCCGTTCTGGCCGTCGCGCTCGATCAGGCCGTCGCGGGCGACGACCAGCCCGTTCCCACCCTGGAGCGCTCCTGGGCGAAGGCGGTGATCGACGAGCCCGACCCGCGCCGGCAACTGGCCCTCCAGGCCGCGGGAGCCGGCGACATCCTCGGCCGCGCGGCGCCCCTGCTGGACGTCGTACGCAGCGCCGCCCCCACCGATCCCGACCTGAAGCGGCTGTGGCACACCAACCTGGAGCAGCGGCTGACGGTTCAGCGCACCTTCACCGAGGCGCTGGTCCGCAAGACCGCCCTCAGGGGCGGACTCACCCCGAGCACAGCCGCGGACCTCGCCCTGGCGACGCTGTCACCGGAGACGTACACGCTGCTGGTGACCGAACGCCACTGGCCCCACGAGGAGTGGCTGGCGTGGGCCGAGCACGCCCTGGCGAGCCAGCTCCTGCCGACCGGGCCTGCGGCGTGAGACGGTCGCTCACGACCGGACAGCCCAGGTGTCCAGCTTCCCGTAGACGAGCGTCACGGCGCCGCCGGCGGTCGCGATGAGGCCGTAGATCGCGAACATCGTGCGCTGGCCCTGCTTGCTCAGCGCCTCGTACTCGGTCCTCGTGACCTGGATGTTCGGGCGCTGCGGATCGGTGGTGTCGACGGCGTAGTACCGTCCCCGGTAGGCGTCCGTGGCCTGGAGTCCCGAGTCCTCCGAGAACACGCCGGAGAGCAGCACGCCTCCGGCCAGGCCCAGCGCGACGAGCAGGACGCGCACCCGGTGCGGCAGGGCCTTCAGCGCACGCCACTGGTTCTTCCGGTCGCTCGCGTGGCCCCTGACCCGGTACTCCAGGGCGATGCCGCGGAAGATGGTCGCGGCGTGGAGCGGGAGGAGCGACGCGAACCCGATCCCGAGCAGGATCCCCTCGTGAGCGAAGGGAGGAAGCAGCGGGACGGCGGTGTAGGCGGACGCGCACAAAGCCGCCGCAGCGAGGGCCAGTTGCAGTCTCGCGTGCACCGTGAAGCTCTTCCGCACCGCCGCACTCCGCCCGTCCGCCGTGATGTCCCGGCCGGCGATCTCGACCAGCCGTCGAGAGCCTCCTCCGTCGCCCGCCGATGGTGGCAGTGAACCGTACGTGCGTTCACTGCCGGACCCCGGCAGTCTTCACGCGCTCTTGATGCCGGAAGCGTGCGGAGGGCCGGAACGCGGCGACGCCCGCCGGAGCGCTGCGGTGATCCCTGTCGCGCAGCGGGCCCGGAGCGGCGATCTCCGCCGAGCGGCCGTGCACGCGGTCGGTCCTCACGGATCCGCATTTCTCCCTCACAAGTGGAACGGGATCCGCGATGTCGGCATCCTTCACGTCGCGGGCCCGGCCCGGAGGCGGACGGCCCGGCCGTCGCCCCCGGGGCGAGCCGCACGCAAGGCCCGAGGCGAGGGGGAAGCGCACGTCATGCCCGGGCCGGACCGCGGAACCCGACGGGGACCGTTGACGCGAGATGGGGAGGCCTCGTGGAATTTCGGCTGCTCGGTGGGGTCGGAGTGGCGACCGGCTTGGGGGAGCTGGCACTCGGACCCGCCAAGAGGCGCAGTGTGCTGGCCACACTGCTGCTGCGCTCCAACACGGCCGTGCCGATGGCGCAACTGATCGACGCGGTCTGGGAGGAGGAGCCCCCGGCCCACGCCCGCACCGTCGTCCAGGGACACGTCTCGCGGCTGCGCGTGCTGTTCGCCGAGGCCTGCGCGGAGGAGCACGACGTACGCCTGACCACGCGAGGCTCCGCCTACGTGATGGAGATGCCGAACGGGCTCCTCGACGCCCATCGCTTCGAGGAACTGGTCCGGCGCGGACAGCAGGAGGAGACGCCCGGGCAACGGGCGGCCCGGTTACGCGACGCCCTCGGTCTGTGGCGGGGGCCCGCCCTGACGGGGACCGTGCCGAGCACGTCGCTGACCGCCGCCGCACAGGCCCTCGAGGAGACCCGGCTGGCCACCGTGGAACAGCTCGCCGAGTCGTACGGCCTGCTCGGCGACCTCTCGCAGGGCGTCGCGCTGCTGAAGGCCGAGGTGGCGGCGTATCCGCTCCGCGAGTCCCTGACGACGGCCCTGATGGTCATGCTGTACCGGGCGGGCCGGCAGTCGGACGCCCTCGAACGGTACGACCGCACCCGGTGCCTGCTCGCCGAGGAACTCGGCGTCAGCCCCGGTCCCGCCATGCGAGCGGCGTACGAGGGCATCCTCCGAGGCGATCTCCTCGGCGACCGGCCGCCGGCCGCGATGCCCCGCGGCCTCGTCGTCGAGTCCTCGCGGGAGGAGCCGCACCGAGGCCGGTCCACCCACGTGCGGACGAGCGGGCACGGACTCCGGAGCACGGGCGGTACCGGAACCGAGGCCCCGGTCATACGAGCGACACGTACGGCGGAGGCCGTCCGGTCGCCGGGCCCCGTCCGCCCGGACGCCTCCCGTCGCACCCGCCCGACGATGCCGCACGACGAGCCGGCGCGGCGGCCGGTGCCGCACGACGAACCGGGCCGGCGGACGGAGGCGCACCACGGACCGAGCGGGCGGGCGAGCGCGCACGACGAGTCACCCCGCCTGGTGGAGGCGTACGAGGAACCGACCCGGCGGGCGGACGCGCACGATGAGCCGGCGCGGCCGGAGGAGGCGTCGACGGGCGGGCCCGCCGGGCGGTCCGCCCCGCCCCGCCCCGCACCCGATGCCGAACGCGACGGCCACCCCATCCCGCGCCTGCTGCCCCGTGGCGCCCGCGGCTTCCACGGACGGGCCGGGGAACTCGCCGGAATCGACGCGGCCACCGGCGAAGGAGCCGTCGCGCTGGTCACCGGCGCCGCCGGCGTCGGCAAGTCCGCCCTTGCACTGCACTGGGCGCACCGGCACCAGCACCGCTTCCCGGACGGAACGCTCTTCGCGGACCTGCGTGGCTTCGGCGAGGACCCCGTCCAACCGGACGAGGTGCTAAGGGAGTTCCTCATGGCCCTGGGTGTCAGGCCGCGCGCCCTGCCCGAGTCCGCCGCCCGTGCTGCCGCGCTGTACCGGGAACTGACGGCGGACCGCGAGCTGCTGGTCGTCCTCGACGACGTCCGCAACGCCGATCAGGTCCGGCGACTGCTGCCCTCCGGGCCCCGGTCGGCCGTCCTGGTGACCTCGCGGCTGCGGCTCAGCGGGCTGATCGTCGAAGGACTCGCCCGGCCCGTGCCGCTCGGCCTCCTCGGCCCGGACGACGCCGTCGGACTCCTGGCCTCGGCGGTCGGCGCGGAACGCGTCGCGGCGGAGCCCGACGCCGCCGCCAGGCTCGTCAGGCTCTGCGACGGACTGCCGCTCGCGCTGCGCATCACCGCCGCCCAGCTCGTCACCCAGCCGAACTGGCGCCTCGCCGACCTGGCGGCCGAACTCGCCGACGAGCAGCGGAGGCTGTCCCTGCTCTCCCTCGACGACAGCGGCGACGCGGGCGTGGCGGCGGCACTGGGACTCACCGTGCAGGGCCTGCCGCCCGGGACGGCACGGCTCTTCGCCCTCCTCGGCAGCCTGCCCGGCACCGACCTGGACCGCTACACGGCGGCCGCGCTGTCCGACGGCGACCCGGTGACGGCGGGCCGGGCACTCGACCGGCTGGCCGGTGCGCACCTGGTCACCGAGTACGTCCCCGGCCGCTACGCGTTGCACGAGCTGGTCCGCCTCTACGCACGCGGCCTGCCGGGCGACCGGAACGCCCTGGTGCGGGTGCTCGACCACCACATCGCGACGGCGCTCAGGGCCACGGCCGCCTCGGCGCCGGAGGACCAGCCGTGCTGCACGCTGCCCGACGGCGCCTACGCACCACCCCCCGGGCGCGAGTTCGGCGACCGCCAGGACGCCCTGCGGTGGTACGTGGCGGAGCGGGAGAACCTCGCCGCCGCCGTCACGGCGGCCCGCGCCGCCGGTCACGACGACCGGGCATGGCGCCTGGTCGTCCTGCAGTGGCCGTACATCACCTGGAACGTCCGCGACGGCTGGGTGCCCCTGCTCGAACAGGCCCTGGACGCGGCCGTGCAGCTCGACGACCCGGACGCCGAGACCCGCGTACGGGCCCTCCTGGGCTGGGTGCTCCTGGAGGAGGGACGCCTGCCGGAGGCCCTCCGGCAACTGGAGCCGGCTCCCGCGCTCGCGGCGCGGACCGGGGACGCGTCCAGCGAGGCGACGGCCCTCGTCAACCTGGCGCTCGCGCTGGAACGCGACGGCGACGTGGGGACGGCCCTCGCCCACGCCACCCGCGCCGTCGAGCTGACACGCAAGGCGGACGACCCGCTGACCGAACTCCTCGCACTCGAACTCGAGGCGCGCCTGTACCTCGCCAACGGCGACGTGGACGACGTGCTGCGGTGCACGGAGCACGCGCTCACGGTCCTGGCCGGCCGTCCGGGACTCCCGGCGATGCGCCACGTCATGGTCCGCCTGACCCGGGGCGAGGCGCTGCACGTCCGCGGCGACCGGGCCGCGGCCGCGGTCTGCGCCGGGGCGGCACTGGCGGACGCGGAGCGCCTCGGCTACAAGGACGGCATCAGGCGGGGGAAGGAGCAGCGGGCCCGCTGGGCGGGTCGCGCGATGACGTGACCGGCGCCGGGCCGCCCCGGGGTGCGGGCGCATCCTACGTCCCGCCGCACCCCAGCGTGCGGCCGCACACGGCGCCTGGCCGCACCCCGGCGTCCGGGCCGGCGCCTTGCCTGTCCGCCGGGGTGCACGTCCGGATGACCGGTGCCGGACGAGTGGGAGGGGAAGAGGGGGTGTGGTGAACGGTGCCGGATCCTACGCGGAACAGGTGATCCGTACCGGCGCCGCCGCGGCGTGCCGGTTGCCGGAGGCCTTGCCGCGGTTGTCGAGGACGACGGACAACCGGCCCTGGTCCACGCGGAAGCTGCCGGCGGCCACCCACTGCCCCAGGTGTGCCGTCTGGTTGATCGCGAAGGTGCCGACCTTCGTGCTCGACTGGGGCTGGAACGAGCGGTACACGGTGTAGTGCGCGGGACTGCCGCCGACGTACGAGACGTCCTTCACGTTCGGGATGAAGACCTCGACCGCGCAGGTTCCCTTCGTGACCTTGCCGGTGGGGAAGCGCCAATGGGCGTAGGCTCCGCTGGGCTTGGACGTGCTGCCGGACAGCGGGAGGCTGTAGAAGAGGCCGTTGCAGCCGTAGCCCTTCTGGCTGTTCCAGCTGCCGCGCCAGCCCTTGGAGCCGTCCGTGTACCGGTCGGAGGTGGCGAAGCCGGGGGTGTCGCAGCCGGGACCTATGAAGTGCTGGTACGTGACGGGGGCGGCCGGCCGGACGGCGTGGTTCCCGGTGTCCCCGGTGCCGCCCGAGGTTCCGCCGCTGCCGGACGGACGCTTCGTGGGGACGGTGGTCCCGGTACCCGCCGGCGTGCCGCCCTTGGCCGGGGCTCCCGAACGGCTCGGCACGGCCCGGTTGTCGCCGGACGCTTCGTGCGGAGCCGTGCCGCTTTCGTGCAGCCCGCCGGCCGGACCGCCCTTCGGAACCGCCGGACCCCCTGCGCCGGCCACGCCCGGCTTGCCGGGCGTTCCGGTGGTGGGCGCGCCGACACGGCCGCTGTCGGGCGCGTTCTGCTGCCCGGGCACCACGCCCGGCCCGGTCCCGTCCGGTCCGATCAGGCTGCCCACCGGTCCCTGACCGGAGGCCGACGGCGACGTGTCGTCCGGCCCGGACGGGCCGGAGACGAGGAAGGGGATGCCGACGAGGAGGAGCCCGCCGACGACGGCGGCGGCCATCATCGGCCTGGTGGGACGGCCGAGGGGCCGGGCCAGGACGTTCCCGGCCCGGCCGCCCGTGCCCGTCGAGGTGTCCGGTGCTGTGGACTCCGTAGCCGTAGCCGTAGCCGTAGCCGCGGTCGCGGTCGCCGTCCCGGCCCGCACTGCCGCCAGGGGGAGCGCCGCGGTCGAGGTCTCGGCCCGGGCGGTCCCGGTCGTGGATTCCGTCCCCGACGCGGCCCCGCATCCCGTCCCGGGCCGTGCCGCCGAAGCCGGCGCCTCGCCGTCGGCGCTGGTGGCGGGGGCGGTGACGGGCACGGCCGCAGGCTTCGTCCGGTTTTCCTCGGCCTCCTCCGGCCCGCCCGGCTTCCCTGTCACCCGAGCCTCCTCCTCGGGCTCGGGAAGCGCCTTGGACGTGGCTTCCTCGACGAGGGCCGTGGCCGCGACCGCCCGTGCGACCGTGGGCTCCGACGTCGCGCCCGAAGGGGTGCCGGATGCCGTGCGGTTCGCCTTGTTGGTTGCCATGGGTGACCTTCCGAGGGTGGGGAGAGCGAGGGTGGGAAAAGCGAGGCGAGGAGGGCCGATGCGCGAACGGCCGTGGCTACGGGGTGGGTGGGGCGGGGGACGGGGCGGCCCCGGCGCCGGGCCCGGCTCGTGGGCGGCGGTCGTCATGGCCGGGCAGTCTCGGTCAGGTTCTTCTTCCAGTTGCTGACGGTCTTCTCCGGCACGCCGAGCCATGCGGCAAGGTCCTTGAGCTTCCAGCCCTGTTCCGGGGCGCGCAGGAAGGCAGCCCTGACGTCCGGGGTCCAGAACGCGTCGCCGGCGCTCGAGTTCGGCCCGGGAAGCCGGGGGCCCTGTTCGCTCGCCGAGGGGGGCGCGCCCGTCCTGCGTTTCTTCGGCGCGGGATGGTCCTCGAGGTGGCGCAGGAACGCGTCCTTCGCCTCGACGAGTACGGTTCTCACGCTCCGTCCGTCGGTGGGCGGGGCCGGGACGGGTGTCTCCTCGTCGTCGCCGACGCGCTTTCTGTACTTCCCGACGGCGACCTCGCTGACTCCCAGGAAACGGGCGACCGCTGCCTGACTCGCCTGGCCGGAGTTGACGAGTCCCAAGGCGTGGCTCACCGTGACGTGGCCGTAGCCCGCGTTGCCCTTCCTGTTCTCGACGCGCACGGCCCTGATTTCCCGGTCTCCCTCCGGCATCATCCGCAGGAAGGCGTTCTGCTGGTCGGGTGTGAGATCCCTGGGCAGGGCAGGCCGTCCACCGTCGGCCGCGTCGTGGACCGAGGCATCCGAAGGAACGGCTTCCGGCCGCCTCGGATCCCTGAGAGTGATCTTAGCCATGGGCGAGGTGAGTTCGTCCCCGCTGCCGGAATCGCTGTCCGAACCGGTTTCCCAGCCGGACGTGGTCGGCGGCCGGGGCGTGCTCGCGTCGGACGGCGTCCCGCCGGAGTCCCGCACCGTGGAGGGCACGGTGGCGTACATGTTGTCGGCGAGCTTCCGCGCGATGCTGTCACGGAGCACCGGCGTGCCCGCGTTGACGGGGTAGATCTCCCGGAAGAGATGGGGCAGGTGCTTGGCGATGGTCTCGGTCGGTTCCTTCCAGAAGCGTCCGGGGTGATCGTTGTACGACAGCGGGACGGCGCCGAAGGTGTGGAGGGCCATCCAGCACGAGAAGCACGGTCGCTTCTTCCCGCGGATGGTGACCGGTCCGTCGACGACGTCGGAGGGCCGCAGGTCCGCCTTGTGGAGCAGCTGGAGAATCTTCTGCTCGGCATGGATGGGACGGTCCAGTGAAGGGTTGTCGCCCTCCGTGTTCTGCAGGAGGATCACTGATCCCCGCCCGTCCGTCGAGGTGAGCAGGGCCTTGAGGTCGTCGGGGGACGTGGTTCTTAGATCGACCTTGACGACGGGCGTGTTCCGGCCGAGGTGGTCGGCCAGTGCGAGAACGGTGCGGTTGTCCGGGTCCGGCTCGGCCAGCCTGGCATTGGTTTTGAGCCGGGCGTTCTCGCTGCGGTACAGGCGCTCTCTGTCCGACCCCAGGCCGTCGTGGAGATTCTCGTACGGGATCCTGTCGATGGTCTGCAGGTTCAGTACGTCGCCGAGATCGCGACGCACTCCTTGCCGGTCGGCGCCTTCGATGAACTGCATGAGCAGTTCGACCGACCGGTTGTGGTTCGTGGCGAAGACCAGCCGGTTGTTCAGCACCGCCCCCTGCACCTCCTGCTCGCGCTTCTGTGGCTTCTTCCGCGACGACGAGTCGGTGAGTTCGTCCTGCTTCTCGTTCTCGTTGCCCTTTTCGTATCCCTGGGCGTTCTCGTTCGCGTTCTCCTGCGCCGCGTCGTCCGGGAGCGCGGGCGTCGGTTCGCTCTGCTCGGCGAGTCGCCCTTGCAGATGTTCGATGCAGTTCATGATGCGGATCGAGAGATGCCGGAGCGACTGCTGGGTGCGCTCGCCGGCGTGAGACCTGCTGAAGCCGAGGTTCACTTCCTCGGTGCCGCGCCCGGACTGTTTCACCTGGCCGGGGACGGTGCTCGATTCGACGGTCTCCATGAGGCGCCCCGCCAGTTCCGTGGCTTCAGGGCCGCCGAGGAGCTGCTGCATGACATCGTCGGCGACGGAGCGGGTCGAGGGCGATCCGCTGCTCGGACCCGTGAAGGAGCTGCTGCCGGAAAGCTGGCCTTCCGTCGGCGCTTCGACGCCCATGGGTGACGGCGGGGTGAGGAAATGTGCGGCGGGCTGGGCGTACAGATTCCGGGCGCGCATGATCTGTTCGTACGTGTACCCCTGATTCGGCCGGAACAGTTTGCGGAACTTGCTCAGGGCGTCCTTGAGGGGTAGGACACTTGACTCTTTATCACCTGGATTCACCGTGTGCAGATGCCGGCGCGTCTTGTCGTCGAGGTCGGTCATCTTCTCCACCAGAGGCGGAGGGAGAGAGGACCCCGGGGAGCCGGTCCTCAGGAACTCCGTGATCGAGGTGAGATCCTCCTCTTCGAAACCCTTGACGTGCGCCTTCTTGAGATCGTTCTTGTCGGCGCCCCTGTGCCAGGCCGCGTGCTTCTCTTCTTTCCTCCTCTGGTCGACCGGGAGGGACGTCTGGTACTGACCCGACCGTGTCGGCGGGCGACTGGCGATGATCCGTTCGTATCCGGGAGCAAGCCAGTCCTTCGGTCGTGAATCCCTGGTGTGGGCGGTGTCGTGCCAGGACGCCATGCGGTCGGCGGTCCCGCTCCCGGGCTCCTCGAGGTACCTGACCTCGTACCCCATCAGAGCCATCGCTTCCAGATTTCCGCTGCGGAATCCGATGTGGCGGACGGTGGAAGCGCGATGCAGATACTCGAACAGGCGGAACTGGGCGAGACGGTCGCTGCCTCCGAGACGTACGACTTGTTCGTCCCGCCAGAACTCGGTGAGGTTCACCACGCGCGCCGCGAACCCGTCAGGCCTCTGCTGCATGCCGTACCGGGACAGGTCACCCGTACCCTTGTCGAAGAATTCGGCGATCGAATCGAGTTTGTCGTTCGGGCGGTCCGGCCCTTCCCTGCGGTACCCGGCGTCGCCGACGATCAGCACGGCCTTGAAGTCGCCGAGCCTTTCGACGATCTGGGCTATTCCGAAGTAGCTGGTGTCGTGCTCGATATGGACTTCGCCGTTCTTTCCGCTGAAACGTGTCCAGAGAACCGCGACCTTGTCGTCGGGGGACAGCTCCAGATTCCGGGAGGAGAGCCACTCTTCTATTTGACGGGGGCTCCAGGTCTTGAAACCCGATCCATCCTGGCCGGAAGGAGTCTCGTCGGTGGACTCGTCCCAGTTCACCTGCCAGTGGTCGCGTATCTTCCGGCGGATGTCCGATGTGAAATCCCGAGCCACGAAGTAGGTGGCGTCGTTCAGCCCCAGAAGTCCCTTACCGGAGATTTTCTTGGCATCGAAGAACTCCTTCTGCCGGCTCTTGAATTCGTCGGAACGGACGATCGGTACGCGGTCTTCGGCTATTCCGGCGGTCACGTAGAATCGCTGGATGTTCTTCGCGAGCGACAGGCTCCTGCCCTCGTCGTCGTGGGTGATGAAGACGGTCAGGTCCGGATCGCCGATCAGGAACGCGGCGACCGAGAACATGTCACCGGAAGCGTGGCTCGGGTGCTTGAGCAGCTTCGCCCCGGCCGGCAGTGGCTTGGCCCACTTGGGCTTGGACTCCCCGACGGCGCTCGTGGGGACCTGGCGGTCCCGGCCTTCGCCCGACGGAAGCCGGTCGGCCACGGAGGCGCGGCGCTCGCCCACGACCGGAGTCGCCGTGGACTGCGGAGCGTGGTGCAGGGGGACGACCGCGTTCTCGCTCACCCGCTCGATCACGGACAGATGGTCCTTCGGCAGGTTCGCCGGTTCGCTCAGGCGCGCGTCCACCATCAGACCGTCGGTGCGGACTCCGCTCGCGTCGTCGTGGCGGCGGAACAGGTGCCGGTCCTCCATCGGCTTGCCGACGTCGGAATACTCGTCCGGAAGCCCCAGGTAGTGCAGGACCTCGTGGACCAGGACGCCGTCGTCGTCGTGGACGCCCCAGTGGTCCTGGTCGGTGCCGTCCGCGGGCGCCGTACGCGTGAGCGTGACCTTCTCGCCGTGGTCGGGACGTTCCAGGAACTCGACGGTGACGTGCAACTGGTCACCCGAGTCGGGGAGTCGGTAGCCGACGTTGACATGGCTGTCCAGAGCCGTCTGGACTCGCGCTTGCAGCTGGGCGAGGTCGGCCTCCGACAGGCCGTCCATCAGCCTGAACGGCAGTGTCACGAAGAACTGCCGCACCGTGCGGCCATCGGGAAGCCGGCCCCGGCGCACATGGTGACGGATCTGAGTCCACGAACCGTTCAGTTTTCCGTCGGCGCCCACCAACCGTCCGTCGCGCCCCTTCTGTCCCGCCTTCGGGTCGAAGCGTTCGGTGTTCACCCCGGCCGTGCGCGTGCCACGGAACACCCGCAGCTCCTCGGTGCGCACCGGCCTCGGCACCCGCTCGCCCGGGGTACGCATGGGCCCGGCGGAGCGGCCGGGGAGCGGCGTGCCGGGGGCGCGGGAGGAAGCCGCCGGTGCCGGATCGGAGGAGGCGTCGGCTTTGGGGGAGGGGTCGGTGCCGGCGACGGCCTCGGGACGGTCGAGCAGGCGTTGCATGACGAGGTCGATGTCGTCCCACACGCCGTGCTCCCAGTCCCGCTCAGGACCGTGGGACTGGGCAGGCTGGTCTGTCCTGCGGTCAGGTTGGGCGGACTCATCCGGCTCGTCCGGCTGGGCGGGCTCGTCCGGCCGGACGGGTCGGTCGGCTTCTTCACGCCGGGCGGGCTCGTCCGGCCGGGGGGAGCGCCGGGCCGGCGGCTCGACCAGCGGGAAGCGGTCCGTGTCCGGCGTCCGTTCGTGGGCTTCGAGGCCCAGGGCGACCTCGTCCGGGAACCTTCCGTCGGGCATGGCCTCTCGCAGCTGGCTCTCCGTGAGCGGCGGCAGCGAACGGAACCTGCCCCAGTTGTCGGTGTACGACAGGACGGGGACGTACGACGGGGCGCCACGGGGCGGTTTCGGTGGGACCAGCACGTCCTGCTCGAACGCCTCGGACGCCGTCATGATCTCGTGGAAGGTGTGGTGTCCGACCGGCAGCATGTCCGCCATCAGAGCGAGCCGTACGAGCTGGAAGTCCACGGGCACGTTCCACGTCGTGGCCATCTTGTGGACGACCTTCAGCGTGAAGTACGCGGTGTTGGACGTGCCCGCGCTCATCAGTCCACCGGTCGCCTCGGCCGTCACCTGGCTCACGCTCATCAGCAAGATCTGCCGGTGCCGCTCACCGGGTTCCCAGGTCAGCCGGCCGTTCTCCACCACGTGGGCGCGCTCGCGCGTGCTGAGAGGCGGAACGGCGTCCTCGGGCCGCAACGGAGTACGTCTGTCGTGCTCCTGGGCGGCCAGCAGCGCTTCCAGGCCGGGGTTGTCCGCCTGCTCCCTCCGCAACCGTTCCTGTGCCCGCCGGATGTTCTGGACGACATCGGCGTCCTGCTGGATCCGCTGGTTCGCCGGTACCCCCGGCCCGCTCCGCTCACGCGTGAGGATGGCCGGCGTGGGTTTCGGCCCCACCAATCGCTTCATGAGAGGGCCGTGGACGCCGGTGACGAGGAGGTGCATCCGCTCGCGGATGTTCCCGTGCTCGACGACCTCCTGCAGCGTTCGCGGGTCGTCGCCGACGGACCCGCTGCCGGTGTTCCGCTCGGTGCCGAGCTCGGCGCGCTTGTCGGCCGGCAGCCGGTCCCAGGCCGCCCGGACCAGGGTGCGCACCTGTTCCTGGACGTCCGGGTGGCGGGTGAGGTATTCGCCGAGGGCGCGCTCGGCGTCGCGCGACGCCTCCGCGTACGCCAGGCGGACGGCCGTCCGGACGACGGAATGGTCCTCGTCGAGGTCCGGATTGGCGTACAGCGCCTGCCCGACGCGGCTCAGCACGGCGAGCGGCAGGGGCCGCCGGGACGAGCCCGGGGGCTGAAGTCCTTGTTCGAGACGCTGGACGGCGTCGATCGCGTCCGCCGGACCGGTGAGCATCACCGTCGTCAGCCGGTCCTTGCCGACCAGCAGCTGGCCGGTCCCGGTGTCGACGGCCTGCCCGGCGGGGACCCGTACCTCCAGCCAGTGCTCCGTGCCGGGCGGCAGTCGCCTGACGAGGGTCGAGTACGGCCGGCCGTCGGTGCGCAGCAGTCGGTCGGCCCGGCCCACCAGTCCGGGGGGTGATTCGGGGAGCACCAGATAGGCGGTGGTCTCCTCGTGCGTGCGCGTGCCGAGGGCGTCCAGTTCCGCGCGCCAGTCCCTCGGTGCGGGGGGCTCGTCCCCGCCCCTGCCGCGAGGCCCCCCGTCCTGCGGAGCGGGCGTCGCCGTGTCGACGGTCGCGACGGCCGTGGGGGTGCCGACGCCGTCGTCGGCACCCTGGACGCCGGTCGGGGTGGCCTCTGCTGCATCGGCCTGGGAGGAGGCCGAGGCGAGCAGGTTGTGCTGGGGGGGAAGGGTGCCCAGGAAGGCATCGGCGACGGAGGTCGCGAAGGTCAGGACGCGGTTCTGCCTCATGGCGGCGTTCCGCGCCGCCTGCCAGGACGACTCGCGGTGCAGCTTGTCCGGCAGGCGTACCGGAGCGATGCCGAGGTCCAGGAGCATGCGGGGCACCACGAACCGGGAGTGGACGGTGAGCGCGCTCTCCGGAGACCCGGGAAGGCCGCCGGTCACGTGGAGCTTGAGCACCGTGTCGGCGACGGCCTTCAGCTGGTCCACCCGGGTGGTGGCGGTCTCCAGGGCCTTCCGGTGCGCCTCGAAGACGTCGTTGACGGACGTCCTCACGTTCGGATCGTCCTCGCCGGACTCGCCGCCGCCGAAGCGGGTGCGCAGGGCGAGGTACGCGTCGCCGTCCAGGACGTGCCAGGGGCTCTCGGGGCGGTGCGGGCCGTCGAGAAGCTCGCGGAGCAGGGTCCTCTGGTTCTCCTGCGCGTCCGGGAACAGTGCCGACAGGGTCGCGTCGGTCGGCGTAGCCGCCGGTGCGACCGTGAGCGTGCCGGTGAGGCGAGCGTCTCCGACGTGCGTGACGTCGGCCATGCCGAGGGCGAGTTCGGCCGCCAGGACGTGCAACTTGTTGCCCGTCCAGAACGTCGTGGTACGGGCCGCGTCGGGCAGCCGGGCCGGGGGGAGGCCGTGGTCCAGGAGCAGGCGCTGCAGCAGGATCTGGACGTCCGACCTCAGCGGCCCCTTCTGCGCGTCTGTGTGGAGGTCCTGGACAAGGGCCGCGACGGCTTCCACGCGGTCATGACGCTGGTCGGTCTTCTGTCGTGAGTAGCCGGAGAAGGCTTCCTCGACGCTCTCGGCCGGGAGGTCGCTCCTCTCCTGCTCGGGCAGTCGGCTCCGGAGTTCCCGGTAGGTGTGCACGTCCATGGTGTGCCAGGTGCCACCCGGGGAATGCCGGGTGTCGGCCACTTCTGCGAGCAGGTCCGCCGCGGTCGCGGGATCGGACAGCAGAGCCGTCCACTGGTCCCGGAGCAGGTGCAGCGACAGAAGGTTCACTCGGGAGGAATTCTCGGGCACCTCCGTCGTTTCGGGCACCCCAGTCGTCTCGGTCGTTGCGGATGTCTCGGTCGTCTCGGATGTTCCGGCCGTAACGAGGGGCGCCTTGCTCGACGGGCCGACGAGGGGGCCGCCGGGGGCCAGTCGCGTCTCGGCGCCGGGTTCGTCGGCCGGGGTCGCGTGGGCGTGCTCCTGGGCCGTGCGCGGTGAGGCGGCCTCACCGCCCGCCGGATCGTGGACCCCGGATGTCGTGCCCTGTTCCCGGGGCGACAGAGGCGGCTCGTCGCCGTTCCACGGCTCGAGGTACTGAAGATCACCGTCCTCGTCGGTGTCGTCGCCGTAGTCGTTGCCGTCGACGCCGACGCCCTCGCTGACCGTGGCGAGGGCTGTCCGGTCCGGTGCCGGGGAGGCGAGCTCTTCCTCCTCGGTCACCGTGGAGAACTCCGGCCCGGAGTTCTCCTGTGGCTGGACCGGCGGCTCGACGAGGTCCTGGACCGGCGAGGAAGAGAAGGAGGAGCCGGAGGAAGCGCCGTCCGCGCCGCTGGTCGTCGCGATGCTCTGGGAAGGCTGCCCGGCCGGGGCCTGGGTGTCGGGAGCGGACGCTTCCTTGCGGGCGCCGGAGGGCTGCTCGGCCTTCGACGGGCTCGCGTTCGGCGAGTTCGCCTGGTTCGGAGCGGAGGAACTCGCCGGCGGGGACGTCGAGGCCGAGGCCGAGGAGTTCGGCGCGGTGGTGGGCGATCCGCCGGGCTGCGAGGCGGGCGCCATCGGCGCCGGGCCGATGGGGGCCGAGGCCGGAGTCTCCGTACGGCTGTCGGAGCCGAGGTCGTCCGACTCCATGCGCAGGTTGACGTGGGTCGGCGCGTCCTTCGTGTCGCCGCCCGCAGGTGTGGTGCTTTCGTCGAGGTCGACGTCCCCGAAGTCTCCGACGGACCCGAGGTCTCCGGCATCCCCGACGTCCGAGCGGTCTTCGGAGACGGTCTCGGGCCGCGGCGTGCCGTCGGACGCGCCGGACGGTGCCGACCCCGCGGACGCGCCGGAATCGCCCGACCCGGCGGACCCGCCGGATGCGGCGGACCCGGAGGAGCCGTCCGTACCGCCGGACACCAGTCCGCCCGACGTGTCCATGCCGCCGTTGAGGAGCTGGTGGCGCATGGTGTTGCCCAGGCGCTCGCCGCCCAGCTCCAGGCCGTGGCTGAGGCGGCCTTCGACCATGCCGGAGCCGAAGGTGAGGCCGGAGGTCTTGAAGGTGTGCTCGTCGGAGAAGATCAGGTTGTACATGCCCTCGGACACGGCGGCGTGGGCACCGTCGAACACGCCCTTGCCCAGGTGGAGGACGCCGAGCTGCGACCAGTGGCGGAGCATGCTCTGGCCCATGGCGTCGGCGGTGCCGCGGGTGAGCACCTTGGTGACGTCCGGGCCCAGGTCCTTGCCCAGCGGTCCGAGGCTCTTCTCCAGGTTGAGCGGCAGGTCCTTCTTGCCGGTGTCCCTGAGCAGGGTCCGGGCCCAGTTCTCGCCGGCCTCGCGCGCGCCGTCCCGCTTGAGGTGCCTGTCGAACGTGTCGCCGACGGACGTGACGAAGTCCTTGGCCGCCTTGTCCGAGACCCGCTTCGGACCCGCGGTCTTCGGGAGGTGGTCGCCGAAGTTCTTCGCGATGTCGTCGCCGAAGGTCCTGGGTGCGTCCGGATCGGGCGGCGACGGCTTCTTCGGGCCGGCGAGATCCGGCTTCCTCGGACCCGGGAGGTCCGGCTTCCTGGGCTTGAACACCTCGTCGAGCCGGTTGCCGATGTTCTTGCCGCTGTTCTTGCCGAACAGGTTGGCCAGCCCACGGCCGAACTTGTTGCCGAGGAACTGGAACGGGCCCGCGAGCAGGCCCTGGACCATGCCGGAGAGCGCAGCCTGCTTGGTGAGGTTCGTGTCGAACTCGTCACGGGTGCCCTGGTTGAGCTGGGCCCACTGAACGAGCACGTCCATCGCGACGCCCATCCCGACGTTGATGATCTGATGGGTGATCAGCATCAGGACCAGCCGGCCGAGCCGGAACTTGATCAGCCACCTGACGAACGCCACCTTGGCGAAGTACGCCTGGAGCGAGGCCCCGAAGAAGAAGGCGGTGGCGGCCGCGACGATCGCCTCCACCAGCAGTTCCACCAGCTGGGCGATGATCATGTACTTGGTGTACTGGAGCTGCGTCCCGCCCTTGCGGCTGAAGTCCGCGAGGAGCTTGGCCTGGTCGGCGACCGCGTCGAAGTAGTTGAGTCCCTCCTCGCCGATGAAGCTCTTCATCGCCGCCTGGTACATCTCGGCTGCGTTGCCCTTGAAGGCGTCATGGGTGTAGCCCAGCGCCTCCGAGATCTGCTGCTTCAGGTCGTTCGTCAGCTTGCCGTGGAGGTCCTTGTGCACCTCGGCCAGCGCGAACAGCTTGTCCTCGTCGCCGTTCGGGGGTACCTCCCCGGTGAGGGCCGCGAACAGCCAGGCGCACTCGGGCGGGAACTCCAGGGACACCGTGCGGTTCTACCTTCCGTGCCGAAGATGGGTGCCGATGTCGTCCGACAGCCCCCGGAACTTCTTGCCGGCGTCCTGCTGACTCCGGCCGCTCCCCGACAGCCCGTCGGCCAGTCCGGTCACGCCCGCCTTGAGGTCCTTCTCGGCGGGCACGTACTTCTTCGCGAACGCCTCCCCGAACTCCCCGTCGCCCCAGCACCCGTGGTACGACGTCAGCTTGTCCAGGTACTCGTCCCGAATGAGTTTGATCTTGTCGGCCACGTCGCCCATGTTCCGGCCGCTCTTGTCCAGGCCGTCCGGGTCGACGTCGAGGGCGTCGTCACTCACGGCCGGTCGTCCTCCTCTCGCACGGCAGCGGCCGTCTCCTCGTCCTCCACGAGTTCGTCGAGGAGCGCACCCGAGCCCCGGTGGGGAGGCTTGACCGGTGGCGTGGGGATGCCCTCTTCGCGGGCCGGAGCGAACATCGCCTCCCAGTCCGGCTCCGTGACGCCGTCCTGAGCGTCCGGTGACAGGACCGGAATCGGGCCGAACGGACGGTAAATGTCGGCAAGTTGCTCCGCCGCCTGCTTGCGCGCCAGACTGATGGTGGACATCAGGACGGCGGAGAGCCGGGCCGGCGGCATGCCGCGGTAGGCGTTCGTCGGGAAGCGGATCTGCGTCAGCTCGCCCTGCGGGCCCATGGTCACCGTCACCGACCGGTCCTTCGCCGTCACCGTGGCGGAGATGCGCGAGGCCGCCGCCGCCGCGTCCGCCAGCCTGGCGCGTGTCTCCTCGAACTCCGCCAGCGCCTCGGCGAGTCGTTCTTCCATGCCCATGTTCATGCCGTGGTCCTGCCGTCCTCGTCCGTGGTCGTGCCGGGATCGTGGTCGTGGTCGTGGTCGTGGTCGTGGTCGTGTGAGGTGCTGGTGCTGGTGCTGGTGCTGGTGCTCGTGGGGTGGTGGTTCGTGCGTGGTGCCGGCTGACGGAGGGCTCAGCGGCCGATGGCGCCGGACACGCCCGCCCCGTCCGTGCCCCAGGTCTCCTCGTCCTCGCTCACCCAGGTCGAGCGCTCGCGCTCGTCGCTCTGGGTGTTGCCGCCCGCGCCGCCCATGCCCCCGCCCATGCCGCCCCCCATGTACGGCATCATCGGCGCTCCGCTCGACATGGTGTGGGGCTGACGCATCGGTACCGCCGTCTCGACCTGTGCGAGAGGCACCGCCCTGCTGCGCGCCGCCGCGACCTCGGTCACGGCCAGGGATCGACGCTCGCTGCCCGTGGAGAGGCCGGCGTTCCCCGGCCCGCCGGAGGTGAGACCCGGCCCGCCGATCTGGTTCAACGGAAGGAGCGGAATCCGGCTGCCGGCGCCCGCACCTCCTCCCTTGTAGTCCGTGAGGAGCGAGTCGCCGCCCTTCCCGCGATGAGGGAAGCCGTCGTAGGTGTGGTCGGGGGCGGTGGAGCCCGGCCTGTTGGGCGGCAGCGCGCCGCTGCCTCCGGTGGTGCGCCCGTACGCGTCGGTGGTCACCGTGCGGCCGTCCGGGAACGTGATCTGGTGGCCGCCGTCCTTGAGCCGCCGGTCGACGGTGCCGTCCGGGTACTTCGTCGTCGACGAGCCGTCGGCGTGGTGCGTGGTCTGCGGCCCGCCCCCGCCGCCCGTCACGTTCAGGTGCTCGGTCGTCCGGTGCCCGCTCGTGTCCACCTTCGTGTAGGTGCCGTCCGGGCCCAGCTTGGTGGTGCTGCCGTCCTTGTACGTGGTCGAGACGGTGCCGTCACGCTCCACCCGGGCGACGGCCCCGTCCGCGTACTGGACCGTGGACGTGCCCTTGCCGAGGTGCGAGACGGTCTTGGTGCCGTCCGGGTCGAGGGTGGTGACGGTGCCGTTCGCGGTGACCGTGGTCTTCGTGCCGTTGGGGTACGTCGTCGTGCTGGTGCCGTCCGCGCCGTAGACCGTGCTGGAGCCGTCGGGATTGCGGACGGTCTGGCCGGGCTGCGGGTGACTGGTGGTGCTGCGGCCCTCGGCGTCGGTGGTGGTGAGCGTGCCGTCGGGCTTGTGCACGGTGACGGTGCCGTCGTTGTAGCGGGTCGTGGTCGTGCCGTCGGGCTTGACCGTGGCCTTCGTGCCGTCCTGGTAGGTGGTCGTCTGGCTGCCGTCCTTGTTGAGGACGGTCCGGGAACCGTCCGGGTTGTGCGTCTCCGTCGTCCCGTCGGGACGGACCGTGGTGGTGGTCCCGTCCTTGTGGGTGGTCGTGCGGGATCCGTCGCTGTTGTACGAGGTGGTGGACCCGTCCGGTCCCTTGGTGGACTTGACGACCGTCGGGGAGCCGCCGGGGGTGAGGCTGCCGCCGATGCCGTTCGGGGGGAGCGGCGGAGGGATCACACCGGCCGGGTACGTGTTCTGCCGGCCGTCCGGGGTCGTGACGGTGGTCGAGCCGTCGGGGTTGCGGACGACGCTGCCCGGGCCTGCGCCGGTGAGTCCGCCGGAGCCGTTGCCGGCGAGGGGATTGGGGCCGAGCGGCGGGACCTTGAGCGGGAGAGGAGCGCCCTTCCCGCCGCCGGGACCCGGCCCGCCGTTCCCGCCTCCGACGCCCGGTCCGCCCTTGCCGTCGCCGATGCCACCGCCGGTGGGGTTCGGGCCCAGTGGCGGAATGTCGCCGCCGCCGGCTCCGCCTTCCTTCTTGTACGTGTCCAGCTCCTTCTCCGCGGCCGCCTTCTCCTTCTCGGCGTCCGCCTTCGCCTTGTCCGCGTCCGCCTTCGCCTTGTCGGCGGTGTTGGCGTCCGTGAGACTCGTGATGCCCGCCGTGAAGACGAAGGGGGCGCGCCGCTGGAACCCGCGCATCTTGCTGTTGAACTCGATGACCGCGGTTCTGGCGGGTACGTCGAGGTGTGTCCCGATCGCGGCGAGCCATTCCGCACACGCCTCCCTGGACACGCCCTTCCACCCGGACGCGTCGGAGAGGTCGCCGTAGAGCGGATGCTGGGTGCTGAACCCTTCGCCGGCCTGGGAGACTCCCGCGGCCGTCTGCCGCATCTTCGCGATGTTGTTCTCGTTCAGCCAGGTCGCGGCGATGTCGATGTGCTTGTCCAGGAGCGCCGTTCCCAGCCACTGATTCGTGGCGATCCACCCCTCGTGGATCTCCTTCAACCGCTGGGCGGTGGACAGGAAGGCATCCTCCGCCTCCATGATGCGGTCCGCGACCAGGGAGTCGGCACGGAAGTCCGGGTCGATCCGCGAGGACCTTCCCGACCGGGGTGCGGGAAGCGCGATGAGGTTCAGGAAGTCCTTGTAGCCCGTACTCGTCCCGCTGATGAGGTCACGGAAGACGTCCGCACCGGAGCCGCGGTAGGCGGCGTCCTCTCCGCCGAGGTCCTTCACCCATCGCTCCAGTTTGGGACTGTGCTCCCGGAAGAACCGGCTCACGCGGTCGAAGGCCATGGCTATGGGCGGGAGCGTGGTGAGGTCGGGTGCGTCCGCGAAGGCCACCACCCGCGACGGTTCGTATTTTCCCCCGAAGCCGGCGGTCGTGTACGTCGTGAGCAGCCGGTCGATGGCCTCCCGGTAGCCCCAGTCGAACGCGCTCGCGACTCCGTGGTTGTGCCAGTGCGAACCGTCGGGCCCGGACCAGGGCACGGTCAGCGTGATCGTGTACACGAGGACGTTTTTGCTCAGTTTCCCGCCCGCGTAAAGTTTGATCACCCGCCCGTCGAAGCCGCCGTACGGGATCCACGTCGTGGTGGCCCGGGAAGTGGTCCCCTTCTCGATCTTGATGCGCATCCACTCGCTGCCGTCTCCCTGTTTGGTGTCGGCACCTCCGACGGCTGCGACCTGGGCCCGCGTTCCGCCGTCGAAGCCCGTGAACTGCTTGATGATGTCCTCCCAGACAGGCTGGGCCGAGACGTTTCCGTTCGTGGGGGCATCGGCCATGGAGCAGCGGTCTCCTTCGTCGGTGGGGTCGGGTCCGGGTGGGTGTGCGCGGTCCGGGCGGGCGTCAGGTCTTGCGTGACCGGGTGAGGTCCGTCTCCACGTCCCGGAAGAGGTCGAGGAACTTCTGACTGTCGATCTGGTCGAGGTTCTTCTGCTGGGCGCCGGTCATGGTGGTGATCACGCTCTCGAGGTTCCTCTTCACGTCGTCGAAGAAGTCCTTCTGGTCGTCCACGACGACGGCGAGCTCCGACGCTGCGCTCTTGACGAACGTGAGGAAGTCATGGGCCGACATCGGTCCGTCGCCCTTGCCCGGAGCGGTGAGCTTCCCGAGGAGCAGCGTCACCTTGCTGTTGTACTGCGTGGGATTCTCGAGCTGCGCGGAAAGACCGCTCATGGACGGGACACCCGTCCAGTCCAGGGTGTAGTAGTGGTCGCCGGTCTTGAGGTATCGCCCGCCCGCTTCCTGGAGGGTCCACAGCCACAGGACGAACGTCTCGACGTCGTGGTCGATGAAGCGGCGCAGGGTCTTCGTGTCCAGTCGGGTGAGCTTCGTGTCACCCGTGGGCGTGGTTCCGGGATCTTTGTCGGCCACGGTCTCTCGCAATCGTCCGGAGCGTCGGGGGGTGGGGTGCGGGACGGCTCAGCGGCCGATCCGTACGCCTTCCCAGTTCTCCTTCGTCCGGGCCTCGTGCCGGCGGTACTGGTCCGTGATGTCGTTCAGGGTCGCGCTGTGGCTCTGCAGAATCGTGCCCAGTGCGTTCGCCGCGCTGTTCCACTGGTTCTGGATCGCGGTGTACGCCGCGGCGTCCGCGCCCTGCCAGGCGCCGTACAGGCCCGCCAGCTCCTCGTTGAGCGCGGTCACCAACTGTTTGATGCGGTCCGTCTGCAGGCGCATGTCCTCGGCGGCCTGGTCGACGGACTTGTACTCGACGTAGATCTGGCCGTCGGTCTTGTTGCCGTGGTCGTAGCCGGCGGGAGTGGACATCGGTCCTCCTTCGGTGGAGCGGGACGAGAACGGGAACGGGTACGGAGGGGGCCGGTGCCGGTCAGCCCATCAGCTGGTCGAACACGTTGTTCTTGGCGCCCGCAGTCCTGATCTGGTCGCCGGTGTTCGTCTGCAGGCTGGCCTGGTGGGCGCTCGTCTCCTGGAGCTTCTGGATCATCTGGTCGATGTTGCGGACGATCAGGTCCACCTGACCGCTCCAGTCGGAGAGCAGCTGCCGGTAGGCGGTGCCGTCCGCACCGCCGTAGGTCCGCGTCAGCGAACCCATCGTGGTCTTCACGTGGTCCTGCGACTGCAGGATCTGCGTCCTGGCCTGGGTGAGGGCGGTGTTGCCCTTCTGGTTCTCGGACTGGGACGAACTCTGGAGGTTCCCGGGCGGGGTGGCCATGAACGAGGTCCTTCCTGCGGAGACGGAGGAGAGGGGATGCGGGCGCGCTCACCTGCCCGCGCCCGCCTGGCATCGTGGTCACCGAGTCTCCGGGTTCGGCCTAACACCCGGCTAACGAAGCGCTGTCGGCCCGCGGGCACGTCCGCCGTGCGGCTCCGTGACATGGGTCACACCTCGCGCGACGGGCCCGTCGGCGAGCCCTCAGCGGCACGCCGCCTCGGCGGGCCGCGCCGCCACTTCGCCGCGCGCCACCCGTACGTCCAGCGACGGTCCCGTCGCCAGCATGTCGAGCAGTCGCGACGGCACGGCCTGCGCGCGGCCGCCCTTCAGGCCCAGTCGCTCCAGCGAAGTGGCGTCGGGCAGCCGGTACTTCACGCCCACGTCCGTCACCAGATACGTCGTGGTGCCGATCGGCGACCCGCCGGCTCCGAGCGCCTGGACGAGCGCTCCGCCACCCGGCCGCACCGACAGCCCGTCCACCGCCAGGCACGCCGGTGCGATGTCCGGCCCCTGCGGGGGCGCCGGCAGGGGCGTACCCGTCGGCACGAGGACGATGCCCACCCGGGGAGCCGTGCCCTCCGGCTGGATCCGCGCGCACACCGACGTGCCCGGTCCGGGCACGCGTACCGCCGGCACCCGGCGCGGCCAGTTCGCCGGATCGCCGCCCGTCCGTGGCGACAGGTTCCGCGTCAACTCCGCGGCGGCGAGGGGAAGTACGGTCGGCGTCGCCCCGGCATAGGCCAGCTTCGCCGTGCGGTCGTCACCCAGGACCAGAGCCGCCCCGAGCTCGCTCAGCGGGCGCAGACCGGTGCGTTCGAGCAGGTAGTGCTGAGGTGCCGCGCCCGGCGACGTCAGGGCGTAGACCTGGCCCGTACGGCTCGGGCCGCCGCCGATCGCGGGGCCGGGCGTGCCGCGTCCGGGCACCTCGGGGGGCGTGAGGTCGGGACCCGCCGGGACGCTGTCCAGGAACGCGGCCGACACCGGAAGCGGCGCCTTGTCCCCGTACCCGAGCGCCTGCACCGCGCCGTGCCCGCCCAGGCGCAGCCGGCGGTCGTCCCAGAGCAACGACCGCGTGCCGTCCGGGGCCTGGACCAGGATCCCGTGGCTCGCCCCGGGTGCCTGGCCGGGTGTGTCGGCGCCCAGACGCAGTGACGTCACCGGACGCCGTCCGGAGCCGTCGGAGCCGGTGCGCACCGGTTCGCCCGCGCACACCTGCCAGGCGCCCTGCTCCAGGTCGGAGCGGGCGGGCAGGGCATCGGGCGCGCCGGGTATGCCGACCGGGGGGCCGTGCCGTTCGCCCGCGAGCGAGGCGGCGGACACCTGCACCGGGGTGAGCCGGCCCGCGGCCAGCAGCCTCGCCGAGGCGTAGTTGCGGATCGGGCGCAGGGTGCCGCCCAGGTACAGATAGCGGGTCCCGGTGTCCTTCTGGACGATGAGAGCCCCGTCCTGGCGCCACGTCTTCGTACCCGCCGGGGAGATCATCCCGAACAGCAGGAACCCCACGACCAGCACGACACCCATGGCGATGCCCCACACCAGCCCGCGGTTGGTGCGCCCCACGGGCGACTCGGGCGCGTCCGGATCACCCCGCAGCATGCCACTGGTCAGCCGGCCCATCAGGAACATGTGGGCCTGGACCTGGTCTCGCTTCGACTGCATGCCCGCGCCCCTATCCGCCGACGCCGCGGAGCGTCGCGTACAGGCCGAGGACCCACAGGGACAGCGGGATCAGCGCGACGGCGCACAGCGTGTGCAGGATGTCGGCCGCCCTGCCCCAGTGCGGCAGCACACGCCGGCCCGGCACCGTCCACGAGGCGATCGCGGCCGACGCGGCGCACGCGAGCAGGACGGCGACGAGGGCCGGACGCTGCTCCACCTCGAGTCCCGCGGCCAGGCGTACGGACAGCAGCACCAGCCCGTAGAGGCCCGGCAGGAGAAGCGCCGGGCGCTGCCACGCGTGGCCGACGCCGCGTGAGTGCAGGAGCAGGAGCACGCTGAGCACGGCCGTGGTGATCAGCGAGGCCGTGGTCGGACGGTCGACGACGAGACCGGTCACGACCGCCGCGCACACCAGGCCGGTCGCCGCGTACAGGGCGGTCATCCACTCCTCGGCGAGTGCCGTGCGGTCCACGACGTGCCGGTGGGGATGCGGCTCGATGCCCTCCTGCAGCTGCTCGGCGTTGGACGGCAGGGCCGGGAGCCGGAGCCCGGAGAGACGGAACGACATTCCGGGGACCAGGCCGCCGAACGCCACCGCCGGCACCGCGACGATGCTCGCCGCGTGCGCGGCCGGCACGTCGAGCAGCAGCATCAGACTGCCCCACACGACACCCATGAGCGCGACGACGGCGGAGCCGACCAGCAGGGGCACGAAGGCGGCGACCGCGGCCACCGCGAGGACGGCGCCTCCGGCGGCGGCGGCCGACCCGGCCAGCAGACGCGCGCCGACCACCTGCGGGCTCGGCTCGCCCACCGGGATCAGAGCCCCCGCCAGGGCCAGGTAGGGCGGTGCGAGGACACCGAGCGCCGCACCGGCGGCCGAGTCCCCGACGGCGCGGCTCGCCGAGCCGGCCGCGAACAGGACGAGCAGGGCGACGACCGCGGACACCGCCGCCCGGAGCGGCGCCGCGCCGCCGGGCAGGGCCAGCACCACCAGACCGGTGGCAGGCAGGACGACGGCGACGGTGCGCAGCAGCCGGCGGCTCGTGCGCTCGGCCCAGCCGTGGGGACGTTCCCGCATCGTGGTGGCGACCGCGTCGACCAGGTCGTCGAAGTGCAGCGGTGGCAGCGTCTGCGAGCGGGGCCGCAGGTGCAGCGTCTCGCCGTCCCGCAGCGCGAGCGCCTCCAGGGTGGACTCGTCGTCCAGCGGTTGGCCGCCGAGCCGCTGCAGGACCCAGCCGTCGTGCTCGATGCCCTCCTCGGCGAGGCCTTCGCCGGCGTGGTCGAGGAGGATGGGGAGCAGGTCGGCGACCGGTACGTCCGCGGGCACGGCGAGCTCGACGAGCCTTCGCGGGGTGTGGACCGTGAGCCGGCACAGGCCGGTGGTCGATGTGTCAGTCATGGCAGGGGCCAGCACCTCTTCGCCGGGGTCGGGAGGCCGCAGTAGAGCAGGCACGGCTAACGTCGGGCTGGCGCCCGTTCTTTAGCGACCCCTGGTACGCATGACGGGTGCGCCCTCTGGCGCAGCGGTCACCCCGCCCCCCTGTTTCCCGTGCGCGCCGTCCCGAGCGCGCCCCGCGCGCGGACCTCACGCGCGAGCGACCGAGGAGAATCCGGTTGAGCACTGTCCTGTTCCGCCGCCCTGCCCGCCGGCGCGGCCCCGACATGCCGGACGGCGAACTGAGCCTCCAAGAGCCGCCCACCCTGCCCGAGGCGGAACCGAACTCCTCCGCCGTGTGGATGTACCTGCCGATGGGACTCACCTCCCTCGCGATGCTGATGATGTTCGTCAGGCCCGGGCAGGTCACCGCCTTCAGCTACTTCGCCATCGGCATGATGCTGCTGTCGTCGGTGGTGATGATCGTCGGCCAGTTCCTGCGCAGCGCGGGGGAGCGCAAGCGCAAGCTCAAGGGAGAACGCCGCGACTACCTCCGCTACCTGGCACAGACCCGGCGCAGGATCCGGAGCACCGTGGCCGAGCAGCAGAAGGCGCTCGCCTGGCGCCACCCCGGCCCCGCCGCGCTCTGGGCGCTCGTGGGCACCAGCCGGCAGTGGGAGCGCCGGTGCTCCGACGAGGACTTCGCCGAGGTGCGCGTCGCGAGGGGCGATCAAAAGCTCGGCACCCGGCTGGCCCCGCTGTCGACCAAGCCCGTCGAGGACCTCGAACCGCTGTCCGCGCACGCTCTGCGCAGCTTCATCCGGGCGTACGGCACCCTGCCCGACCAGCCGATCGCGCTGTACCTGCGTGCCTGGTCGAAGGTGCTCGTCCAGGGAGACGAGGAGCGCGGCCGGGCGATGGTCCGCGCGCTCGTGGCGCAGCTCACCACGTTCCACGCGCCGGAGGAACTGACCGTGGCGCTCTGCCTGTCCGACGAGCGGCGCGCCGACTGGGAGTGGGTCAAGTGGCTGCCGCACGCCCAGCACGCCTACCAGCGGGACGGCGCGGGAGCCGCCCGCACCGTCGCCGCCGGACTGGTCGAGCTGGAGGAGCTGCTCGGCGCCGACTTCACCGAACGCCCGCCGTTCGACCCGGACACCGCACCCAGCCGTGAGGAGCCGTTCACGGTGATCGTGGTGGACGGCGGCGCCGTCCCCGGCGGACACCGGCTCTCCGGACCCGGCTACCGCAACACCGTGGTGGTCGACCTGTCCGGGAACTTCGCTTGGAAGCCCGCCCGCGGCACACTGCGCCTGCGCCTGAGCGACGACGGCCTCCATCTGGTACGCACCGACCGCGACCGTCAGGAACAGAGCCGACTCCTGGGCCGACCCGACACCCTGGGTCCGCTCGCCGCCCGCGCACTGGCGGCACGGCTCTCCCCGTACCGTCTGGGCGGCGGAGCGGTCGCCGCCGAACCCTTCGCCTCCGACACCGAACTGACCTCCCTGCTGGGCATATCGGACCTGCGCCGGCACGTCCCGCATACCCTCTTCGACCGCCCGCTGGAGGGCCGCGAGCGGCTCCGGGTGCCCATCGCCGTCGGCGAGGACGGCCTGCCCGTCGAACTGGACATCAAGGAGTCCGCCCAGGGCGGCATGGGCCCGCACGGCATGCTCATCGGCGCCACCGGCTCGGGCAAGTCCGAACTCCTGCGCACACTCGTCCTCGGCCTCGCCCTCACCCACTCCTCCGAGACCCTCAACTTCGTCCTCGTCGACTTCAAGGGCGGCGCCACCTTCCTCGGCATGGACGGCCTGCCGCACACCTCGGCCGTCATCACCAACCTCGCCGACGAGCTCCCGCTCGTCGCGCGCATGCAGGACGCCCTGCACGGCGAACTGATCAGGCGTCAGGAGCTGCTGCGCCGCGCAGGGAACTACTCCTCGGTCCTCGAGTACGAGAAGGCCCGCGCCGCCGGGACCCCGCTGGCCCCGCTGCCGTCGCTGTTCGTCGTCGTCGACGAGTTCTCCGAACTCCTGGCCGCGCACCGCGACTTCATGGATCTCTTCGTGATGATCGGCCGCCTCGGACGCTCCCTCGGCGTCCACCTGCTGCTCGCGTCCCAGCGGCTGGAGGAGGGCCGCATGCACCAGCTGGAGTCCCATCTGTCGTACCGCATCGGGCTGCGCACCTTCTCCGCGATGGAGTCACGCGGCGTCCTCGGCGTACCCGACGCCTACCACCTCCCGCCCACCCCGGGCAGCGGCTACCTCAAGAGCGGGGTCGAGGCGCTCACCCGGTTCCGCGCCGCCTACGTGTCCGGCACCTACAAGGTCAAGCGCCGCAGCGTCCAGCAGGCCCGGATCGCCCGCCAGGTGGTGCCCTGGTCCACCGCCTGGGTGGTACCACGCGCCCTGCCCGCCGTGCCCGACCCGGTCACACCCGAGCCCGACGGCGACGAGACCCTCCTCGGCCTCGCCCTGGACAGGCTCCAGGACAGCGGTCCGCCGGCCCACCAGGTATGGCTGCCGCCGCTGGACACGCCGCCCGCGCTGGACACCCTCCTGCCGCCGCTGGACGTCGACCCGGACCTCGGGCTGACCACCACCGGCTCCCCCGACCGGGGCCGGCTGCGGGTGCCCGCCGGCATCGTCGACAAGCCCTTCGAGCAGGTACGCGAGCTGCTCATGGTCGACTTCTCCGGCGCGGGCGGGCACTTCGCCGTCGCCGGCGGCCCGCAGAGCGGCAAGTCGACCGTGCTGCGCACCCTCATCACCGGGCTCGCCCTCACCCACACCCCCCGCGAAGTCCAGTTCTACTGCCTGGACTTCGGCGGCGGCGCCCTCCTCGGCCTGGCGGGGATCCCGCACGTGGGCGGGGTCGCCGGCCGGCTGGACGCCGAGAAGATCTCCCGCACCCTGGCCGAGGTCACCGCGCTGCTCGACCGGCGCGAGGCGTTCTTCCAGGAGGAGGGCATCGACTCCATGGCCACCTACCGCAAGCGGCGCGCGGCCGGCCGGTACCCCGACGAGCCCTTCGGGGACGTGTTCCTGGTCGTGGACGGCTGGTCGACGGTCCGCAGCGACATGTTCGACGACCTGGCCGTCTTCAGCGGCCTCGCCACCCGTGGCCTCAACTACGGCGTCCACCTGATGGTCAGCACCGCCCGGTGGCTGGACCTGTCCAGCGCCCTGCGCGACCAGATCGGCAACCGTCTCGAACTGCGCATGGGCGACTCGATGGACTCGGCGATCGACACCCGGAAGGCGGCCACCGTGCCCGTACGGCCCGGGCGCGGCCTCAGCCCCGACAAGCTGCACTTCCTCACGGCCCTGCCGCGGATCGACGGGTGCGAGGACACCGAGGACCTCAGCGAAGCCCTCGCCGAGCTCGCCGAACGGATCGCCGCGCACTGGGACGCGCCGCCCGCCCCGCCGGTACGGATGCTGCCCACCCGCTTCGGCGTCCGGGAACTGCCGGCAGCCGAGGCCCCGTTGCGGCTTCCCATGGGTGTCGACGAAGCGGCACTCGCGCCCGTCGTCCACGACTTCGCACAGAGCCCGCACCTGCTGATCGTCGGCGACACCGAGAGCGGCAAGACCAGCGCCCTGCGCCTGATCGCCGAGCAGATCGTCGCCCACCACACCCCTCAGGAGGCACGCATCCTGGTCGTCGACTACCGGCGCGAACTGATCGAGGCCGTGCCCGAGGAGTACCGCCTCGGGCACGCCGTCGCGGCCGACCCGCTGCGGGAACTCCTCGACGGCGTCACCCGCGCCATGGCCGTCCGCACACCCTCCGAGGACATCTCGCCGGCCCGGATGCGCCGCGCCGACTGGTGGACGGGACCGCGGCTGTTCATCCTGGTCGACGACTACGAGATGGTCGGCTCGCCCTTCGACGGGCCCTTCGACCCGCTGATCCCGCACCTGCCGCTCGGCTACGAGATCGGTCTGCACCTGGTGCTGGCGCGGGCGGCGACCGGCGCCTCCCGCCAGGATCCGCTGACCCGCAAGCTCCAGGAGGTCAACGCGGCCGGCCTGCTCATGTCCTGCCCGAGCTCCGAAGGTTTCGTCTTCGACGGCGTCCGCCCGCGCATCCTGCCGCCGGGCCGCGCCCTGCGCATCGCCCGGCGCAAGGCCTCGCTGATGCAGCTCGCGCTGCCGACGGAGAGGGAGACCGAGACGGACGACACCCTCTAGACAGTGGCCGGCGCCGGTTCTCCCGACAGGCCGCGACCGGCCGGCCCGGGCAACCGGCGCCGGCCGGGTCCCGGCCACCGTGCCGGGCCCGTCCCGCCAGGCGTCCGGTGCGGTCCCGTGCCCGGCGGCCGGTGCGGTCCCGCGCCCGGAGTGCTCAGCGCCGGAGTGGTCCGCCCGGGAGCGGTCCGCCCCGGAGCGGTCCTCAGGACCCGCCCGCCGCCTGGTCCCCGAACCGCCCCGCGCGCCAGCCCCGCCGCCGGCCGCGCGGGACGACCGCTGCCAGGAAGGCCACCGCGAGAACCGCCCCCGCCGATCCGACCGCGACGAGCAGCGCCGCGGTCCGGGCTGCCGCGCCGGTGGCGTCGGCCCCGCGCAGGCGTACCGCTCGGGTCTCCACCGCGGGCGCCGGCCCGGCTTCCGGTGCGCTGCCCGCGACCGCCCCGTACGGGTCCAGGGCGGGAAGGTCGCCGGGATACGCCGTCCTCAGCAAGCGCTCCCGTACCTGCCGCGCGTCGAGCTCCGGGTGGTAGGCGCGCACCAGGGCCGCCGTTCCCGCCGTGACGGAGGCGGCCAACGAGGCACCCGAGCCCGTCCACTTGCCGTCGCCGTGCGGACCCGGGCCCACCAGGGCGACGCCCGGGGCGCTCAGATCGGCCCGGGTGAAGCCGGGCGCACGGTCGGCGAGGGCACCGTCGGGACCGGTGGCCACCACGGCCAGGGCCTGCGGCGGCGGTGCGGGAGCGGGCGGAGCCGCCCCGCCGCCGTCCGCGGCCGCCGGTACGACGACGAGCGCGTCCGCCCGCGCCGCGGCGGCCATCGCCGACCGTACCCGCGGGTCGGCCCCGTCGAGGGGCGCGCCGGCGACGATGACGTCCGCGCCGCCCTGCGCCGCCGCCCGGACCCCGTCGGCCATCCGGCCGGGATCCGCCTCGCCCCGGGTTCCCGTGCCGCGTACGGCCAGGATCCGTGCCTGCGGCGCGACACCGGAGAAGCCCTGCCCCGGTGCGGTGGCCCCGGCGGCGATGCCCGCGAGGAAGGAGCCCCTGCCGACGCAGTCGCCGCGGGCGTCGCCCAGTGCGCGGACGCGCCCCTTGAGCACGGAGACCGTCTCGCTGACGCCGGTGGCGACCACGGCGACCGTCACGCCCTGCCCCTGCGACAGCTGCCACACCTGGTCGAGCCCCAGGGCCCGCCGTGTCCACGGCGCGTCCGCGAGCGGACGGCCGGCGAACGACGTGCACTTCTGGTCGGGAGCCAGCCGCTCGGGCATGCCCGGCAGCGCGACGGGCGGGTCCGCGGCGCCGGCGGCCTGCGCGGGCACGACCGTCGCCGCGGCCACTGCCAGGGCGCAGACGAAGAGGGGTGTACGGCGGCGCATGGACGGCGCACCTCGTTCCGTGGAAGGGGCGGGGAACCGGCCGCGACCTGCCGGTCGCGGGTCCCAAATCAGACGGACAGGTCCTGCGGCAGCAGCAGCCGCAGGTCGTCCAGACTCGGCGCGGCCACCGTGCTCAGCCGGCCGGCCTGCCGGGTCATCATCCGCTCCAGGGTCTGGCGGGCCAGGCGGGCGTTGCCGAAGGCCCGGCCGCGCGGCAGCGCGTCGAAGTGCGCCAGGAGCGCCTCCTCGGTGCCCTCGGCACAGTCGTACCCGTTGTCGGCGGCATGCCGGCGGACGATGGTGACCAGCTCGGCGGAGGAGTAGTCGGGAAACTCCACATGGCGGGCGAAGCGGGACTCCAGTCCGGGATTGGACCCGAGGAACCGGTTCATCTCGTCGGTGTAGCCGGCGGCGATCACCACCACGTCGTCGCGGTGATCCTCCATGAGCTTCAGCAGCGTGTCCACCGCCTCCTGCCCGAAGTCGGACGACGCACCGCCGCCGGGAGGCGTCAGGGTGTACGCCTCGTCGATGAACAGCACCCCACCCAGGGCCCGTTCGAAGACCTCCTTGGTGAGCCGCGCCGTGTGGCCGATGTACCGGCCCACCAGATCCGCGCGCGACACCTCCACCAGCTGACCGCGGGGCAGCACACCGAGCGAGGCCAGCAACTCCCCGTACAGGCGGGCCACGGTCGTCTTGCCGGTGCCGGGCGGGCCGGCGAAGACGAGGTGGTTGCCCAGGCGCGGGGCGGGCAGTCCCGCAGCGGCCCTGCGGCGGGCGGCGGCGAGCAGGTTGACCAGATCGCCCACCTCGCGCTTGACGTTCGCCAGGCCCACCAGTGACTCCAGCCGCTGGAGCGGGTCTCCTTCGGTGCCCTCGCCGGCGGCCGCGGCCGGGGCGCCGACGTCGTCGGGGACGAACAGGGACAGGTCCTGCTCGCGCACGTCCGCGAGCGTGGCGAGGCGGGAAGCCTGCCGGTCGACCATCTCCTCGAAGACCTTGCGCGCGGTCCGGCCGTTGCCGAACACGGCGTCGCGGGGAATGGCCTCGAAGCGCGCGCGCAGCGCGGTGCGGGCGGCGGCGTCGAGCTCGTAGCGGTGGCCGGCGCACATCCGCTCGACGATCGTGACCAGTTCCTCGGAGGTGTAGTCGGTGAACCGGACGGTGCGGGTGAAGCGCGAGGCGAGGCCCGGGTTGGAGGCGAGGAAGCCGTCCATCTCGGCGGGATAGCCGGCCGCGATGACCACGACGTCCTCGCGGTGGTCCTCCATCAGCTTCACCAGGGTGTCGATGGCCTCGCGTCCGAAGTCCGCGCCCGAACCGCCACCGTCCGACAGGAGCGTGTACGCCTCGTCGACGAACAGCACGCCGCCCAGCGCCCTGGTGAACGTCTCCGTGGTCTTGATGGCCGTTCCGCCGACGATCTGCGCCACCAGATCGGCACGCGAGACCTCCACCAGGTGGCCCGAGCGCAGCACCCCGAGCTGGGCCAGGATCGAGCCGTACAGACGGGCCACGGTCGTCTTGCCCGTGCCCGGAGGGCCCGCGAAGACCAGATGGCGGCTGGTGGGCGGGGCGGGCATGCCGAGCCGGGCGCGCTGCTGGGCGAGCCGGTTCAGGTTGATCAGGGTCAGTACCTGCTGCTTCACGTCCTCGAGGCCGATCAGGGACCGCAGCTCGTCGACCGGACCGGTGTTCTCGTCGGGCTGCGGCACGGCGCCCGCGGGCAGCCGCCGGCCGCCCGCCTCCTGGGCCGCCTCGGCGCTTCCCCACGCGTCCGCGGCGCCGTTGTCCGTACTCGTCAGACCGTCGACGGACAGTCCCTCACCGGGCACCGTGTGGCGCAGACCACTGCCCTGGTTGTCCCGGACGGCACATCCGGCCAGCGAGACGCCGTCGGCCCCCTCGACGCGGACGCCGTCACCACCGGAGCCCGTGACCTCACAGCCGTTCAGCGCCGCCCTGGCCCCGGAAGCGAGGAGGACGCCGTGCTCGGCCGCCCCGGTGACCCGGGTCCGCGTGGCCGACAGCTCGCCGTCCCCTTCGACGTGGACGCCCGCACCACCCGGCTTCTCCACCTCGGTGTCACGCAGCATGAGCGTGCCCAGGGGGCCGACGTGGGCCGCCGTGGCACCGGAGGCACGCAGCCGCCCGCCGCCCACGAACAGCGTGCCGTGCCCGGACACGTGCACCGCGGAACCGCCGGACTCCTCGACGACACAGTCCTCCAGACGCCCGCGCGCGTCCTTGGCGACCACCACGCCGCGCTCCCCGGCGCGCGCCACGGTCGCCCGCCGCACCACGGGGCGGGCTCCCGCACGCACCACGACGCCGTCGCCCTTGGTGTCGAGGACCCGGAGCCGGTCGAACTCCGGCGTGGAATCCTCCTCCACGAGCACGCCGATGCCCTGCCCGTCGCGCACGAGGGTCCCGTGGAAGGACGGCGACGCGTAACCGGTGACGCGGATCGCGGAGTCCTTCGCCCCGGTGAACTCGCAGTCGCCGAAGGTGCCGCGCCCCCGTTCGGTCACCAGCAGGCCGTGACCTGCGGTCCGTTCGGTGCGGCACCGGGTCAGCGTGGGTGCGCTGCCCGCGCCCACGACGAACCCGTGACCGCTGGTCTCCACGACGGTGACGTCCTCCAGGACGGCGGCCCTGGTGCTGTGCACGAGCACCCCCACGACCGCTTCGCGGACGGTTCCCCGCGTGAAGGCGACCGTGCTGTCCTCCTCGACGGCCACACCCGGCTTGTCGGTCCCCGTGATCTCGCAGTCCTCCAGCCGCACGGAGGCCGCCCCGTTCGTCAGCACGCCGTTCCCGCGGGCGTCACGCAGCCGGCAGCCGCGCAGTCTGACGCGTCCCTGCTCACCGGCCACCACCGCCGAGGTGCCCACGTGCTCGACGGTGCAGTCCTCCAGGAAGCTCTCCGCCGCGGAGGTGGACACCACGCCGGCCCCCGCCGGATTGCCGACGTGGCACTGCCGCAGCGCCAGCG
Source organism: Streptomyces roseicoloratus (assembly GCF_004117935.1). GTDB lineage: Bacteria > Actinomycetota > Actinomycetes > Streptomycetales > Streptomycetaceae > Streptomyces > Streptomyces roseicoloratus. The sequence continues at coordinate 50,895 of NZ_SDOY01000172.1, forward strand.
AACCACTGCCCCGCGCGAACAGCGCCGCCCAGGCCGAGCCGCGGACGTCGCACCGGTCCATGGCGACCTGCCCGCGCGGCGCGTCCACCACGGGCAGCTCGTCGTCGTGGCCGCGCAGCACGAGCCCGCTGACCATCAGCGCGTCCCCGGTGAAGGTCAGCGCGACACCGCGCCGCGGAGCGACCTCGACCGTCCCGCGCCCCTCCGCCGCGACGAGGGTGATGGCGGCCGACACGACCAGGGCCTCCTCGTACCGTCCGGGCTGGATGCTGACGACGGCACCGGTACGTGCCCGGGCGACGGCCTCCCCGATGGTGCGGCAGTCTCCTGCGCCGTCGGCGCGGACGGTGAGCATCTGACGTGACACGCGGCTGACCTCCCGGCCCCGCCCGTGGAAGCGGGACCGGGCACGTGACAAGCGGGTTGCTGGTTGAGGTCAGCGACCGTAGCAACCCCCGCTAAGGACAACGGCGTTAGCGAAACGTTGGCGGCACGTAAGGGGGCGGCGCCGGCTCCGCCGGAGCCGGGCTTCCCGGCATGCCGGCCGCGGGTCGTACGGTCTACCGCACGCCTTCCACGGGATCCGACCCTCCCGGCGGGTGCGGGCCGAGGCCGTCCTCGGCGGGGGCCGGTTCGCCGCCGGCCGCGGAGAAGGCGGCGAGCGCGTCCACGAGGGCCCGCCGCCGGGCAGGTGCGCTCGTCCTGCTCTCGCATACGGACCCTGGTACCGCCCGCACGGCCCGGGCGCGGAACCGCCTCGGCCCGGCCGTGCGTGTGCCTGGGAGGTACCTCGCGCCGCGCGCGGCCGCGGTCCGCCGGGCTCGCTACCCAGACCGCGCACGCGTAGGCGCCGTCTCCCGACGGCGGCGCCGGAGGACGACGTTCCTTCGGCGCCGTCGTCATGTCCACTTCCCGTGCGGTCAAACCCACGGGTTGCCGTCGATGGCATAACGTTCCGATTGCGAACCTGGCATCATGCAAAGGTGTTATGTGTTCGTTATTAACTGGCCATTTCCGATCCTTTGTCCGCATTTGCTCAAACATCTTGTTGAGCTTGTCACTTTGCGGGGGTCGGAGGCGCCCGCGGCGATAACAGCCCGGTGTGCCCCGCGCAAGGCTTTCGGGTCATGCGATTTCGCTTTCTGGTGGGTAACTTCGGCCCGCATGACCAGTAACTACCCTCCGGCCGACCGCTGATGGCGACCGAGGGGCCCCGGCGGTGTGAACGGCACGCGGAAGCCCGGACGGGGGAACGCCGGGTCGGCGGAACGGATCCGCCCGAAGAAGAAAGCCTTGACTGTTGTTGACACGAACGACCATTCACGCGGACGGCACGTGGCGCGGTGCGCTGAGCGGCGAGACGCGGGAAGTCCTCGACCCGGCGGACGGGCGCCCCTTCGCCGTGGTGGCCGAGGGTGGCGCGGCGGATGCCGACGCCGCCGTCGCCGCCGCCCGCACCGCCTTCGACTCGGGCGCCTGGCCCGGTACGCCCGTGGCCGAGCGGGCCGCGCTGCTGCGCCGCGCCGCCGGGCTTCTGGTTCGCGACCGTGAAGAACTCGCCCTGCTGGAGAGCCGCGACGCGGGCAAGACCCTCGAAGAGGGACGCATCGACGTCGACTGCGTCGCGGACGCCTTCCGCTACTTCGCCGACCTGGCGGTGGCCGAGGGGCAGGGCCGTGTCGTCGACGCCGGCAGCGACACCGTGCACAGTGTCGTCGTGCACGAACCGGTGGGCGTGTGCGCGATGATCACTCCCTGGAACTACCCCCTGCTCCAGGCGAGTTGGAAGATCGCACCGGCCCTGGCCGCCGGCAACACCTTCGTGCTCAAGCCGAGCGAGATCACCCCGCTCAGCACCGTCGCGCTGATCGCGCTGCTCGTCGAGGCCGGACTCCCGAACGGTGTCGCGAACCTGGTGACCGGCCCCGGCCACACGGTCGGTGCCCGGCTCGCCGAACACCCCGACGTCGACCTGGTCTCCTTCACCGGTGGTCTCACCAGCGGAGTGAAGGTGGCGCAGGCCGCGGCGCCCGGCGTGAAGAAGGTCGCCCTCGAACTCGGCGGAAAGAACCCGAACGTGGTCTTCGCCGACGCCTGCAGGACGGCCGAGGGCTTCGACACCGCCGTCGACCAGGCCCTCAACGCCGCGTTCATCCACAGCGGTCAGGTCTGCTCGGCCGGTTCCCGGCTGATCGTCGAGGAGTCGGTACGGGAACGCTTCGTCGCCGAACTCGGCCGCCGCGCCGCCCGGATCAGGCTGGGCCGCGGCACGGAGAAGGGCGTCGAGTGCGGACCCCTGGTCTCGCGGGCCCAGCTGGAGCGCACCGAGGAGTACGTCGCGTCCGCGCTCGCCGAGGGAGCCGTGCTCCGCAACGGCGGCCGCCGCCCCGAGCCCTCCGCCACCAGGCCCGCCGGCGGGTACTTCTACGAGCCCACCGTCCTCGACCGCTGCCACCGCGGCATGCGCGTGATCCGCGAGGAGATCTTCGGGCCCGTGCTGACCGTGGAGACCTTCCGCACCGAGGAGGAGGCGGTCGCGCTCGCCAACGACACCGAGTACGGGCTCGCGGGAGCCGTCTGGACCGCGGACGCGGCCCGCGCCCGCCGGGTGGCCGGTCGGCTGCGTCACGGCACCGTGTGGATCAACGACTTCCACCCCTACCTCCCGCAGGCCGAATGGGGCGGGTTCGGCAAGTCGGGCGTGGGACGCGAGCTCGGCCCCTCCGGCCTCGCCGAGTACCGCGAGACCAAGCACGTCTACCAGAACCTGGCGCCCCGCCCGGTGCGGTGGTTCTCCGGCTGACCGGCCGACCGGCACACCTGGACGACCCGGCCGCCCCGGCGGACTCCGGCCGCGACGTGCTCGCCCGCACCACCACGCGGACCCGCGGCCCCCGCACGAGCCAACGCCCCTTGGAGTGAACACCCGCATGACCGACCACATCGACGACCACGTCCACGAAGACGACCACATGCGCGACGACGACCACATGCGCGACGACGGCCACCTCTACGACTACGTCATCGTCGGCGGAGGCACCGCCGGTTCGGTGATCGCCTCCCGCCTCACCGAGGACCCGGACGTCACCGTCGCCGTCATCGAGGGCGGTCCCTCCGACGTCGACCGCCCCGACGTCCTCACCCTGCGCCGCTGGATGGGCCTGCTCGGCGGCGAACTGGACTACGACTACCCCACCACCGAACAGCCCCGCGGCAACTCCCACATCCGGCACAGCCGGGCCCGCGTCCTCGGCGGCTGCTCCTCGCACAACACGCTGATCGCGTTCAAGCCGCTGCCGTCCGACTGGGACGAATGGGCCGGGCGCGGCGCCGCCGGCTGGGACGCCGCGTCGATGGACCCGTACTTCGGCAAGCTCCTGAACAACATCGTCCCGGTGGACGAGAAGGACCGCAACGCCATCGCCCGCGACTTCGTGGACGCGGCGCAGGACGCCCTCGGCGTGCCCCGGGTCGAGGGCTTCAACCGCGAACCCTTCCACGAGGGCGTCGGCTTCTTCGACCTCGCGTACCACCCGGAGGACAACAAGCGCTCCTCCGCCTCCGTGGCGTACCTGCACCCCTTCCTCGACCGACCCAACCTCCACCTGCTGCTCGAGACCTGGGCCCACCGGCTGGAGTTCGACGGCGCCCGCGCCACCGGCGTACGGGTGCGCACCAAGGACGGCGGGGAACTCGTCGTCCGGGCCTCACGCGAGGTGGTCGTCTGCGCCGGAGCGGTGGACACCCCGCGGCTGCTGCTCCACTCCGGCATAGGCCCGCGCGAGCAGCTGGCCGGACTCGGCATCGAGGTCCGCCACGACCTTCCGGGCGTCGGCGAGAACCTGCTCGACCACCCGGAATCGGTGATCGTCTGGGAGACCCACGGCCCGATTCCCGAGAACTCCGCGATGGACAGCGACGCCGGACTGTTCGTGCGCCGCGACCCCGCGTCGGCCGGACCCGACCTGATGTTCCACTTCTACCAGATCCCGTTCACCGACAACCCGGAGCGGCTGGGCTACGAACGGCCCGCGCACGGCGTGTCGATGACGCCGAACATCCCCAAGCCGCGCAGCCGCGGCCGGCTGTACCTGACCAGCGCCGACCCCGAGGTCAAACCGGCCCTGGACTTCCGCTACTTCACCGACGAGGACGACCACGACGCCCGCACCCTCGTCGACGGCATCAGGATCGCCCGGAAGATCGCCGCGACCGAGCCGCTGGCGTCCTGGCTCGGCCGCGAGGTCTGCCCCGGCCCCGAGGTCACCGGCGACGAGGAACTGAGCGAGTACGCCCGCAAGGTGGCGCACACCGTGTACCACCCGGCCGGCACCTGCCGGATCGGCGCCGAGGACGACGCCCTCGCCGTCGTGGCCCCCGACCTGACCGTGCGCGGTCTGGAGGGCATACGGATCGCCGACGCCTCCGTCTTCCCCACCATTCCCGCCGTCAACCCGATGATCGCCGTCCTGATGGTGGGGGAGAAGTGCGCCGACCTCCTCGTCAGCGACGGCAACCCGAAGGAGGCCGCCTGATGGACGGTCACGATCACCATCCCGTCTTCTCCGTACGCGGCCTCTGGAAGGTCTTCGGTCCCAAGGCCGCCCGCGTGCCCGGCGACCCTGCCCTGACCGCCCTGTCGACCGCCGAGATCCGCGAACGGACCGGTTGCACGGCCGCCGTCCGGGACGTCTCCTTCGACGTCCGCCGCGGCGAGGTGTTCGTCGTCATGGGCCTCTCCGGCTCCGGCAAGTCGACCCTGGTGCGCTGCCTGACCCGGCTCGTCGAACCCACCTCGGGCGAGCTCGCCATGGACGGCGAGGACGTCCTGGCCATGGACGCGACCCGGCTGCGCGAACTGCGTCGGCACCGCGCCGCGATGGTCTTCCAGCACTTCGGCCTGCTGCCGCACCGCACCGTCCTCGACAACGTCGCCTACGGTCTGGAGATCCAGGGCGTGGCGAAGGCCGAGCGGCGGGCGAAGGCCCGCGAGGTCGTCGCCAAGGTCGGCCTGGCCGGCCTCGAGGACCGCCGCCCGCACCAGCTCTCCGGCGGCCAGCAGCAGCGGGTGGGCCTGGCCCGCGCGCTCGCGACCGACCCCGAAGTCCTGCTGTTCGACGAGCCGTTCAGCGCCCTCGACCCGCTGATCCGCCGCGACATGCAGGAGGAGGTGGCCCGGCTCCACCAGGAGGAGGGCCGCACGATGGTGTTCATCACCCACGACCTCGCGGAGGCGCTGAAGCTCGGCGACCGCATCGCCCTCATGCGGGACGGCGCCATCGTGCAGCTCGGCACGCCCGAGGAGATCGTCACCCGGCCCGCCGACGACTACGTCCGCGACTTCGTCCGCGACGTGCCGCGCGAGCAGATCGTCCCGGTGTCCCGGGCGATGCGCCCGGCCGTCGGCGACGAGGCGGACCGGGGCGCGGTGCTCGCTCCGGACACGACGGTCGCCGACGGCATCGCCGCCGTCGCCCGGGACGGCGTACCGGCCCGGATCGAGGCGGACGGCGAACTGCTCGGAGTCGTGGACCACGCACGGCTCCTGGCCGTGGTGGCGGGCCTGGAACCGGACCACGCGGCCCCGGACACGACGCCGGAGGCCGACCCGGACGCCGCCCCGCAGGCCGGTCCGCGCACCGCGCCGCCCGCGGCCGCGGGCAGCGATGCCGGCACAAGCCGCCCTGCCGCCGCGAGCCGCCCCGCCCGCCCCGTCGCACGTACGGCCGCAGGCAGCGGAACCGGCGCACCCGCCGTCCCCGCCGCGCGTAAGGAACCGAGCGCGCCCACCGCCGAAGGCGCGGCCGCGCCCACCAACGCCGACACCAACGCCGACGCCGACGCCGACACCAAAGCCGACACCAACGCCGGCACCGGTACCGACACGGACCCGGTGACCGCATGAGCGCCGCCACGACGTCCCGCCCGCCCGTCGGCGGCGACAGCACCCGCGCGCCGGCCGCGGTGACGGGCCGCCGCCCTGCCTGGCGGCCGACCCGGCCCGCCACGCCTCTCGTGCTGCTGGTCCTGGCGGCGCTGCTGCCCACCGCCGCGCTGCTCGCCGACGGCGGCTGGCCGCAGGCACTGAGCCTCGACCTGGCTCCCGGACTCGACACCTTCGCCGACTGGGTGGTCGACAACCGCGAGACCCATCCCGTCTTCCTGTACTTCCTGCTGCACCTGTCCAACGCGGCCACCGACTCGGTCGCCTGGGTCCACGACCTGCTCACCGCGACCGGCTGGGCCGGCGTGCTCACCGTCGCGACCGCGCTCGCCTGGTACGCGGGCGGCGCGGGCCGCAGGGGCGCCGGCCCGGCCCTCGTCGCGCTCGGCTCGCTGGCCGGCTGCGGACTCCTCGGCCTGTGGGAGCAGGCGACCGAGACCCTCGCCCTGATGCTGGTGTCCGTCGCCGTCGCCTGCGTGGCCGGACTGCTGCTCGGCCTGGCCGGCGGGCTCTCCGACACCGCCCAGCGGATCCTGCGCCCGGTACTCGACACCATGCAGGTGCTGCCGTCCTTCGCCTACCTGCTCCCGCTCGTCCTGGTCTTCGGCATCGGCACCCCGTCGGCGCTCATCACCACCGTGATCTACGCCGCGCCCCCGATGGTCCGGATGACCACGCTGGGCCTGCGCGGCGCGGACCCGGCCGTCCTGGAGGCGTCCCGGTCCCTCGGGGCGACCGGCCTGCAGCGGCTGTGGTCGGCGCGCCTGCCCATGGCGCGGCCGCAGCTCTTCCTCGGTCTGAACCAGACCGTCATGATGGCCCTGTCCATGGTGGTCATCGCCTCCGTCGTGGGCGCCGGCGGTCTCGGCGAGAGCGTGTACCAGGCGCTGAGGACCCGCGACTTCGGCCACGGTCTCACCGCCGGACTGGCCATCGTCCTCATCGCCGTCTGGCTCGACCGGACGACGGCGGCGGCCGGCGCGCGGGGCGGCGTCCCGGTGGGCCGGCGGGGAACCGGCATCGCCCTCGTGGCCTCCGGCGCCGGCCTGCTGCTCGGCCCCAACCTGGGGGACTGGCCCGAAGCGGTCACGGTGGACATCGCCGCACCGCTGAACAGCGCCGTCGACTGGCTGGTCGGCGCCGTGTACCAGGACGTCCCCGTGCTCGGCGGCACCTCCGTCTGGGCGGGCAACATCACCAGCTGGGTGCTCAACCCGCTGAACAACGGCCTTCAGGCGCTGCCCTGGTGGTCCCTGCTCCTCCTCGTGGGCGCCGTCGCGTGGCTCGTCGGCACCTGGCGCGGCGCGCTCACCGCCGTCCTCGCCCTGGCCGCCACCGGCGTGCTCGGCATCTGGAGCAAGGCCCTCTACACCCTGTCCCAGGTCCTGGTCGCCGTCGCCCTCACGCTGGTACTGGGCTTCGCCATCGGCATCCTCGCGGCCCGCGTCCGGGCGGTCGAACGGCTGCTGCGTCCGGTGTTCGACGCCATGCAGACGCTGCCGCAGTTCATCTATCTCATCCCGGTCGTGCAGCTGTTCAACGCGGGCCGGGTCGCCGCGATCACCGCGGCGGCCGTGTACGCCCTGCCCGCCGTGGTGCGGGTCACCACCCAGGGGCTGAAGCAGGTCAGCCCGGCCACGATGGAGGTGTCGCGCTCCCTGGGCGCCACCACCTGGCAGCAGATCCGCGACGTGCAGTGGCCCCTCGCCCGCCCGGCGCTGCTGGTCGCCGCGAACCAGGGCGTGGTCCTCGTCCTCGCCGTCGTCGTCATCGGCGGCCTGGTCGGCGGCGGAGCACTCGGCTTCGACGTGGTCAAGGGCCTCACGGCGGGCGAGCTCGGAACCGGACTCGTCGCCGGGGCGGGAATCGTCTGCCTCGGCCTGGCTCTCGACAAGCTCACCCAGCCCGCCGACCGCACCCCCTCCGCCGACCTCCGGCACTGAGCGCCCCCCGCTCCCGTCAACCGAAAGGCAGCACACCCATGTCCACGCCCGCGTACGAGGACCACCGCACCGACGCCGCCCGCACCGGCCGCGTCCCCTCCGATCCGCGCCCGCGCACGCGGTCGCGCCGTACCAGAACGGCCCTCGCGGCTGCCGGAGCCCTCGCCCTGCTGACCGTCAGCGCCTGCGGCGCCGCCAAGACCGGTGGCGGCGACTCCAGGACCGTCAACCTGCACACCCCGTCGTGGGTCGGCGCCGAGGTCAACACGGCCGTCGCCGCGTACCTCCTCGAGCACGAGCTCGGGTACGAGGTCAGGACCCGGCAGATGGACGAGACCCCGGCCTGGGACGCCATGAGCCAGGGCAAGGTCGACGCGATCCTGGAGGACTGGGGCCACCCCCAGGAGGAGAAGCGGTACGTCCAGGGCAACAAGTCCGTCGTCCCGGCCGGCGAGCTGGGCGTGACGGGTCACATCGGCTGGTTCGTCCCGAAGTACCTGGCGGACCAGAAGCCGGACATCACAGACTACAGGAACCTCAACAAGTACGCGGACCTCTTCAGGACCCCGGAGAGCGGCGACAAGGGCCAGTTCATCAAGGGCGACCCGTCCTACGTCTCGTACGACAACGCCCTGATCAAGAACCTCGGCCTGAACTACAAGCCCATCGAGGCGGGCGCCGAGGCCACGCACCTCGCGCAGCTGGAGCAGCTGTACAAGAACAAGAAGCCCTTCCTCACCTACTGGTGGACCCCGCAGTGGATGAACGCGACCGTCGACCTGGTCGAGGTCGAGCTCCCGCCGTACAAGGAAGGCTGTGACGCCGACGAGAAGGCCGTCGCCTGCGCGTACCCCGACGTGCCGCTGAAGAAGTGGATGAACGCCGACTTCGCGAAGGAGGGCGGCGACGCCGCGGAGTTCCTGAAGAACTTCCACTGGACGACCGAGCAGCAGAACCTGGTCGCCAAGTACGTCGCCGCCGACGGGATGACCGCGGAGCAGGCGGCCGAGAAGTGGGTGAAGGAGAACGAGGCCACCTGGAAGGCCTGGCTGCCGAAGAAGTGACCCGGCGGTCCCCCTCCCGGTGGTGACCGGCGCGCGGTGACCCCGGAGGTGACCGGCGGTGGCCCCGGCAGTGACCCGGGAGGGCGGCTCGGTACGCGAGCCGCCCTCCCGGGTCACTTCTGTGCGTTCCGGGGTTCGGGGCTCGCGCACAGGCGTACGGCGAGGGCGGCGATGTCGTCGTCCAGGCGGCCCCTGCTGTAGCGGAGGAGGTCGCGGTGCAGCGCGGCGAGCAGTTCGCGGGGCGGGGCCGGAGGCTGTCCGCGCATCCACGTCGCGAGAGGGAAGAAGACGCCGTCGTGCGCGCGGGCCTCGGCGATCCCGTCGGTGTAGAGCAGCAGCAGGTCGCCGGGGACGAAGTCGTAGGTCTCGACGGTGTACTGACTGCCGATCAGCTCCGCGAGGCTGAGCAGCGGCGACGGGGCGGTGGGTTCGAGGACGTGCACCTTCCCGCGGCTGAGGAGCAGCGGCGGAGGGTGGCCGCAGTTGAGGATGCGGACGTGTCCGCCCTCGTGGGGGATCTCGACCAGGAGCGCCGTGGCGAAGCGCTCCATCGGCCCCTCGGGAGGAAAGGCGGCGTTGTAGCGCGTGCTGCTGGCGTCCAGCCTGCGGGCCACCTCGGTCATCTCGCTCTCGCCGTACGCCGCCTCCCGGAAGGCGTTGACGATCGCCGCGGCCGCCCCGACCGCCGGGAGGCCCTTGCCCCGTACGTCGCCGATCAGCAGTCGGAGCCCGTACGGCGTGTCGGCCGCCTCGTAGAAGTCGCCGCCGATCCGGGCCTCCGCCGCGGCCGCCAGGTACAGGGACTCGATCTCCACGTTCCGCAGCCGCCGTGGCATGGGGCTCATCACCACCTGCTGGGCCGCGTCGGCGACGAGCCGCACCTGGAAGAGGGTGCGCTCCCGCTGGAGCCGCAGATGGCTCCCGTACGCGGCGGCGACCGTCACCGCGATGATCCCCGCGGCCGTCCACCACGTTCCCAGGTCGGGGAAGACGAGGCTGAGGCCGATCATCAGGAGCAGGCAGACCGTCCCCAGCAGGACGGTCGGGAGGACCGGCCACATGGCGGCGGCCAGGGCCGGCGCCGAGGGCAGCAGACGGCTGAAGGCCATCTCCGGCGGGGTGGCGTAGGCCAGGCCGGCAATGACGACGGTCAGGATGACCGGCGACAGCCGCACAAGTCTTCCCGGACCGGTGAGTCGACGGAGCCGCGCCCGCCCGGACTCGATCACATGTCACAGAATATCCGGGCAATCCGGGCGAAGCGCTTCGACGGAGGCTGTCGCGGCCGGTGGCCAGGGTCCGGCCGGTGGCGTCCGAGCCGGTGTGGCGTCCGAGCCGGTGTGGTGCCCGAGCAGGTGTGGCGCCCGGCAGGTGTGGCGCCCGGGAGGTCGCAGCGAAGACCGGCGCGAAGGCCGGCGCGAAGGCCGTGGCGAAGATCGCCGTGTCAGCGGCAGGCGCCCTCGGTGAAGGTCGCGTGGGAGATGTAGAACGCCATCTCCTCCGGGCTGGGTGGTGGAAGCTTCTCGGCCCCGGAAGGCAGGACGATCGGGCTCGGGTCCGGGGTCAGGGTGATGCGGACGCAGTACTCCGATTCGGTGTCCTCCGTGCCGACGGTGTACCCCCCGTTCTCCCCCTCGTCCGTGTCGACGCCGTGCTTCGGTCCGACGCCGGTCTCGTACATCGCCTCGGCGATCAGGAAGCCGTGGTCGCCTGCCAGGGGTGTGTAGTGCCGGCCGCCGTTCAGTCTCTCGACGCCCTCGCGCACGGCGTCCTCGAGTTCTCCCTCGCTCCACCTCGTCTCGGCCTGCAGGGCGAACAGCATGCCGATGGCGAAGAGCGGCGTGAGGATGATGAGGGCGAGGCCGACGGGGTTGCGGTGGTTGTAGACGTACCGGCTGGTGCCCCACCTGCTCCGGACGAAGACGGGTTCCTCGCTCACCGTGCCGCTCGCCCACCGTCGGTGCGGGCACCGTCGACGCAGGCCGGGAACCGTGGGCGGGGTGTGGTGGTCATGACAGCACTCTAACGGCCTCGTTGGGCGCCTCTGGCGTCCGGTCGGGCGCGGGGCGAGGACGGGGGCACGGGGTGCGGGCCGCGGGCCGCGGGTACACGCGCGGGGCGGGGGCGGGCGGTACGGGCCGGGGTGTGGGGGCGCGGGTCGGGCGGGCGGTGGCGTACGGGGAGCGCTCCGTCCGGCGCGCCGGCGGCGCCGTGCGCCGATGGCGTCGGCTATCGCGTCAACTTCCGGACGGATCCAGCCGTCCCTCGCGCGTGCGCCTGTGTCGTTGTGGATCAGTCCGCCGGGCCGTGTTTACTGTGTGATGACCTTCTCTTGAACTCTCCTTTGTGAACCATGAGGGCTGTGCGCTCTCGAGGGATGGATGTGCCCCTGCTCCGCAAGCCTGCCGCCCACCTGTCCTCGTCCCGACGCGGGGCCCGCCCTCCCGTCCGCCGAGACCCTCCGAGGGGGACACGCATGCCACTCTTCCCGCGCGCCGTCCGGCAGGACTTCGCCGCGTCGCTCGTCGTCTTCCTGGTCGCGCTCCCGCTCTGCGTCGGCGTGGCCGTCGCCTCCGGCGTCCCCGCCGAACTCGGCCTGATCACCGGCATCGTCGGCGGACTCGTCACCGGGATGATGCGGGGCAGCAGCCTCCAGGTCTCCGGACCGGCCGCCGGTCTCACGGTGCTCGTGGCGGAGGCGGTCCGCGCCTTCGGCCTGCCCGCCCTCGGCCTCATCGTGCTGCTGTCCGGGCTCCTCCAGATCGCCATGGGCGCCCTGCGCTGGGGACGGTGGTTCCGGGCGATCTCCCTGTCCGTCGTCGAGGGCATGCTCGCCGGCATCGGCCTCGTGATCATCGCGGGCCAGCTCTACGCCGCGGCCGGTCTGCCGGCGCCCCATTCCGGTCTCGCCAAGCTCGCGGGCCTGCCCGAAGCCCTGGCCGCGGCCCTGAGCGCGACCGTGTCCCTGACCGCCCTCGCCGTCGCCGTCGGGACCGTCGCCGTCGTCGTCGTGTGGCCGAGGCTGCCGCGCCGGGTACGGGCGGTGCCGGGCGCGCTGGTGGCCGTCCTGCTGGCCGCCGCAGTGACCGTGGTGGCCGATCTGCCGGTCGTCACCGTGCGGGTGAGCGGCGTGGTGGACGCCGTGCGGCTGCCCGGCGCCGACACCTTCACCGGCCTCGCCGAGCCCGCGCTGCTCGGCACGGTGCTGGCCTTCGCGCTGATCGCCTCCGCCGAGTCGCTGTTCAGCGCGGCGGCCGTCGACCGGCTGCACACCGGACCCCGCACGGACTACGACAAGGAGCTCGTCGCCCAGGGCGCCGGCAACGCCGTGTCCGGGCTGCTCGGCGCCCTTCCGCTGACCGCGGTCATCGTGCGCAGTTCGGCCAACGTGGAGGCCGGCGCCCGCACCAAGGCCTCCCGGGTGCTGCACGGGGTGTGGCTGCTGCTCTTCGCGGTGCTGCTGCCCGCCGTCCTCGCGTACATCCCGCTCGCCGCCCTCGCCGGCATCCTCGTCCACGCGGGCTGGAAACTGATCCCGTTCCGCGGCGTGGCGACACTGTGGCGCACCCATCGCGGCGAGGCGTTCGTGCTCGTCGCGACGGCGGTGGCCATCGTCGTGGTCGGCATGTTCGAAGGCGTGCTGATCGGTCTCGTGCTGTCGGTCGCGAAGGCCGCCTGGGAAGCCTCCCACCTGCGCGTGGAGCGCACCGACGAGGGTCGTGACGGAGTGCGGGTGCGGATCGCCGGGACGGTGAACTTCCTGCGGCTGCCCCAGATACTCGACAGCCTGGAGGACCTGCCCCGCGACCGTCGCATCGTCCTGGACCTCTCCGGCGTCCACCACCTCGACCACGCGTGCCGCGCCGCCCTGCAGGCCTGGGCCGAACGGCACAGCCCCGCCGACCCCGAGGCCGTCCACCTCCACGCCCTCCCGGCCCCCTCACCCAAGGAACGGGCCGAGGCGCCGGGGTGACCACGCGGCCGGTGGCGGCCACGAGGGTGCGCCCGCCGTCCGGGCGCGGGGGCACCGGCCCTGGAGGGGCCGGGCACCGGAGCACCGGCACGCCGTTCACCGTCCGGGCCGTGCCGCGAAGCTCACGCCCGTGCGGTGCGGTCCGGGACCGTGCCTCCGGGTATCGTCGTGAAGGGTCTTCCCTTCGGAGGGTTTTCCCGTTCGCCGACCTCTTCGGTGAGCATCTTTCAGGAGAGGGCACCGGGCGGCCGGCCGCATCCGCCGCGTCCCCGGCCCGCGGCCCGCAGAGGGAGTGGACACCGTGAGCGCCACCACGGACGACGAGGACCGCAAGGAGAAGGGCGTCTGGCTGCGCGCCTTCTTCTACATCTTCGGCACGCACCTGTTCGCCGGTTTCGTCTGGCTGCTCTTCTACGTCGGCCAGCACGCCCAGAAGTAGGGGTCGCCGTGATCGCTCTCGTGGGGCACGCCGATCTCGCCCCGTGGACGCTCGCCCTGCTGGAGGAGGACCTGCGCGTCCGCCTCGCCCGGTACACGGACGTCGGCCGGGCGGGCCTGGTGCGGATCGGGCAGGGGCTGCCGCTCGCGTTCGCACGCGCCGCGCGCCGGGCCGGCCTCGGCCTGGTGACGGTGATCCCCGGAACCGACCGGGTCGCCGCGCTGCTGCGCGAGGGACAGACGCGCGCGGCGGGGGAGCTGCTCATGCTGACGCAGCGGCTGAGCCTGGTGGACTACGACCCCGCCGACGGCACCGCCTGCGTCCGGGCCGACGAGCGGATGATCAGGGCCTGTTCGCGGGTCCTCGCCGTCTGGGACGGCTCACCGTCCACCGCGCGGGACGCCACCGCGCACCTGGTCGCCTACGCGCGGAGCCTGGGCCGCACGGTCGACGTGCTCTGGCCCACCGGCGCCGAGCGCCGTATGCCGTGACGCCGTACCCCGCGATGCCGTACGCCCCTGACGCCGTGCCCCGTGCCGTCCGCATGTGGTGACCGCCGTGCCCCGTGACGGCCGCACGTGGTGAAGGTGGCCGCCGCCCGTAGCCCCGAGGTGCTGTCCATCGGGGAGCGCCGAGCGGCGGCCACCGGTCGACGCCCCGTCCGCACGGCGGGGGCCCACGACCCGGATCCGGAGAAGACGCCCTGCGCGCCGCCGCCCCGTTCCGTGCCATCGGGCGCCGGCCGGAAGCCGGTCGTCGTCTGCGGGGTGATACGGAACAGGCCTCGTCTCTCTCGCCCGTTCCGCGTGTGGTGCCCGTCGACCGGTCAGACCTTCTTGACCACGCTCGACTTGAGCTGCATGTTGCCGAAGCCCTCGATGCGGCAGTCGATGTCGTGTCCGTCGACGCCGTCGACCAGCTTGATGTTGCGCACCTTCGTGCCGGCCTTGATGCCGTTCGGGCTGCCCTTGACCTTCAGGCTCTTCACCACGGTGACGGTGTCGCCGTCGGCGAGGACATTGCCGACGGAGTCCCGGATGACCTTCTCGCCGGAACCCCCGGCCGCGGCGTCGCCACCGGCCGGCGACCACTCGTGGCCGCACTCGGGGCAGACCAGCAGGGCCCCCATCTCGTACGCGTACGTGCCGGCGCACTCCGGGCAGGGCGGCAGCTGGTTCTCGGTGTTCTCGGCCACGAGGAGGATCCGTTCCACTTCATCGGTCTGGGTTCATCGGTCTGGGAACTCCATAATTGCATAATTCTGCAGTTCGTTAGATGCTCTAGAGGCCGCGCCCGCAGGTAGCCGCGGGCGCGGCGTCCAGTCCGAGAACCCCGAGGGCGGGCTCGCCCGGCGCGACGGGTTCGACGGGCGTGACGACGAGGAGTGTCAGAGACGTGCCGGTACCGCTCTATCAGGCGAAGGCCGAGTTCTTCCGGATGCTGGGGCATCCGGTCCGCATCCGCGTACTGGAACTGCTCCAGAACGGGCCGATGCCGGTGCGCGACCTCCTCGCGGAGATCGACGTCGAGGCGCCGGCCCTGTCGCAGCAGCTCGCCGTGCTGCGCCGGTCCGGCATCGTGACCGCCAACCGCGAGGGGTCGACCGTCGTCTACACCCTGGCCGGCGGGGACGTCCGTGACCTGATGCAGGCCGCGCGCCGGATCCTCACCGAGATGCTGGCGGGGCAGAACGAGCTCCTCACCGAACTCCGGGAGACGGAGGCGGCGGAGCGGTGAACACCCCGGGGATCCTGGGCAAGCGCATGCGTGCCCTGCTGCCCACCCGCGCCGACGCCGCCGCGCTGGCCCGCACTCCCCGGCGCGACCTCCTCGCCGGTGTGACGGTCGCCGTCGTCGCCCTGCCGCTGGCGCTCGGTTTCGGCGAGACGTCCGGACTCGGCGCCGCGGCCGGTCTCGCGACCGCCGTCGTCGCCGGAGCGATCGCCGCCGCGTTCGGCGGCTCGAACCTCCAGGTGTCCGGCCCGACCGGGGCGATGACCGTCGTCCTCGTGCCCATCGTCGCCCGGTACGGGCCCGGCGGCGTCCTGACCGTGGGCCTGCTCGCGGGCCTCATCTGCGTCGGCCTCGCGCTGCTCCGGGCCGGCCGGTACATGGCGTACATCCCCGCCTCCGTCGTCGAGGGCTTCACCCTCGGTATCGCGCTCGTCATCGGCCTCCAGCAGGTGCCCAACGCGCTCGGCGTCCCCAAACCCGAAGGCGAACGCGTCCTCGAGGTGACCTGGAGCGCCGTCGGGGCCTTCGTCCAGCACCCGAA
Source organism: Streptomyces roseicoloratus (assembly GCF_004117935.1). GTDB lineage: Bacteria > Actinomycetota > Actinomycetes > Streptomycetales > Streptomycetaceae > Streptomyces > Streptomyces roseicoloratus. Next base: position 66,533 of record NZ_SDOY01000172.1, read on the forward strand.
CTGGACCGCCGTCGGACTCGCCCTCGGCGTCGCCGCCGTCATGCTCGCCGGCGCCAGGTGGCGCCCCGCGATCCCCTTCTCGATCCTCGCGGTGATCGCCGCCACCGGCGTGGCGCAGGTCTTCCACCTCGACCGGGCGAAGCCGATCGGCGAACTGCCCGCCGGCCTCCCCGCCCCTTCCCTCGGCTTCCTGGACCTCTCCGCGCTGGGCTCCCTGATCGCCCCGGCCGTCGCGGTCGCTGCGCTCGCTGCGCTGGAGTCCTTGCTGTCGGCGCAGGTCGCCGACGGGATGACCGTCGGCCAGAAGCACGACCCCGACCGCGAGCTGTTCGGGCAGGGCCTGGCGAACATCGCCGCCCCGCTGTTCGGCGGCGTCCCGGCGACCGGCGCCATCGCCCGTACCGCCGTGAACGTCCGTACCGGAGCGTCGTCCCGGCTCGCCGCGCTCACCCACGCGGCGGTCCTCGCCGTCATCGTCTTCGCCGCCGCCCCGCTCGTGTCGAGGATCCCGCTCGCCGCCCTGGCCGGTGTCCTGCTCGCGACCGCGGTCCGGATGATCGAGGTCGGCTCACTGAGGGCCATGGCCCGGGCCACCCGCTCCGACGCCGTCGTCCTCGTCCTCACCGCCGTCGCGACCCTCGCGCTCGACCTCGTGTACGCCGTGATCATCGGCCTCGCCGTCGCGGGCGCCCTCGCCCTGCGGGCGGTGGCCGTGCAGGCTCGCATGGACCAGGTCGACTTCCGCCCCGACCTGCCGGGCGAGCACTCCGACGAGGAGCACGCGCTGCTCGCCGAACACATCGTCGCCTACCGGATCGACGGGCCGCTCTTCTTCGCCGCCGCCCACCGCTTCCTCCTCGAACTGACCGAGGTCGCCGACGTCCGGGTCGTCATCCTGCGCCTCTCCCGCGTCACGACCATGGACGCGACCGGCGCCCTGGTGCTCAAGGACGCCGTGGAGAAGCTGAACCGGCGCGGCATCGCCGTCCTCACCTCCGGCATCCGGCCGGGGCAGCGCAGGGCCCTCGACTCCGTCGGCGCGCTCGACCTGCTCCGGAAGGAGGGCCGGGAGTACGCGACGACGCCCGAGGCCATCGCGGGCGCGCGCGCCCACCTGCAGACCGCGGGCCTGCTCGCCGCCGCTCCGGGACCGCGTACGGGGGCACGATGAGCTCCGGGCGGGAGCCCATGCCGCTCCGCCACGTCCTCACCGTGCCCACCCGGCCCGCCTCGGTGCGCCTGGCACGGGAGACCGCCGAGATGACCTACGCGGAGTGGGGCATCGACGCGAGCCACCCCACGATGGGGCCGGCCCTGCTGATCCTCAGCGAACTGGTCACCAACAGCGTCCGGCACGCCGCCGTCGCCTCGCCCAGCCTGACGGTCACCTTCGCGGCCGGCGAGTACACCCTCGCGTTCGCCGTCCACGACCGCCACCCCTACCACCCCGGGGTCGTCCCCGCGCCCACCGGCGGACTGGCCACCGTCGCCGAGGTGCTCACGGAGCACGGCGGCACGTGCGCGCTGCGCCGGGATGCCGACGGCGGCGGCAAGAGCGTCTGGATCACCCTTCCGCTCTGAGCCGGCGGTGCCGTCCGCGAGACGGGCCGGGCACACCCGGCCATACTGAGGGTGACGACAGCCGTCCAGGGTGCGCACGGACGAGGATCGCGGTGGCGATGCAGCAGGTGCCGTTCGACGAAGTGACCACGAACGCGGCCCGGGACGCGGGCGGGTGGCTGGGTGCCCTGCCGGTGGCCGTGGTGGCCACCAGCTCGGAGGGCACGATCGTCCGCTGGGACCACGCCGCGGAGGACCTCCTCGGCTACACCCCGCACGAGGTCCTCGGCCGGCACATCGCCGACCTGCTCCACCCGGGCGCGGACCGCGTCCTCGGCCGTTCGCTGTGGGAGGGCGCCGCCACCGGGAGCGGCGTCATGGGCGTGGTGACCGCCTGGCACAGGGAAGGCCGCCCGCTGGACATGGAGATCTGGGCGTGTCCCGTCCCGGCCCGGCACCGCGGCGGGACGACGGTGCTGGTGTTCGCCGCGGAGGCGGAGGCCGCCCGCAGGATCCGCGGTTCCTCGGCGGTGTGGGACGGCCTGTTCTCCCGTTCCCCGGTCGGCATCGCGATCCTCGACACCCAGCTGCGGTTCCTGCGCGTCAACCCGGCCCTGGAGGAGATGAACGGTCTTCCGCAGGCCGCGCACATCGGCCGCCGGCTCGTCGAGATCCTGCCCGACGTCAACGCCGCGGACATGGAACGCTCCATGCGCCGGGCCCTGGAGGAGGGCCGGCCCGTCGTCGACTCGCGCCGCACGGGCCGCACCCCGGCCGACCCGGACCACGACCACGTGTGGTCGGGATCGTACGTGCGGCTGGAGGACACCGACGGCCGCCCCATCGGCCTGGCCGCCACCCTGATCGACATCACCGCCCAGCAGCAGGCCCAGATGGCGGCGGAGAAGGGCCGGCGGCACCTCGCCCTCGTCAACGAGGCCACTCTCAAGATCGGCACCAGCCTGGACCTGGAGCGCACCGCCCAGGAACTCGCCGACGTCGCCGTACCCGACCTGGCGGACGCCGTCACCGTCGACGTCCTGGACAGCCTGGCCGCCGGCGGTGAACTCGGCGCCGGCCTGGTCGGCGGCGCCACCCTGCGCCGCCTGGCCAAGGCGCCCCTCACCGGGTCACCCGTCACGGCCGCCCTCGTCCCGCTGGGACGCACCCTCACGTTCCCCTCCGGCGCCCCGTACACCCGGGCGCTCGGCGCATGCCGCCCGTTCGTCGTGGCCGACTTCGACGAGCAGGCCGTCGCCGCGGCGGCCGGCCACTCCGACACGCCCGCGGAGCTGCTCCGGCTGGGAGTGCACTCGTTCATGATGACGCCGCTGCTCGCGCGCGGCGTGGTGCTGGGGATGGCGAGCTTCTACCGGACCCGGCCCGTCGGCCCCTTCACCGAGGACGAGGTGGCCCTCGCCGGGGAACTGGCGGCCCGGGCCGCGGTCTGCGTCGACAACGCGCGCCTCTACCGGCGCGAGCACGACACCGCCGCCGTGCTGCAGCGCAGCATGCTGCCGCAGCACATCACCCCGCCCCCGGGGATCGAGGTCGCCCACCGCTACCTGCCCGCCAGCGACGTCAACGAGGTCGGCGGCGACTGGTACGACGTCATCGCACTGGACGACGGCAGGGCCGTGCTCGTCATCGGCGACGTGATGGGGCACGGCACCGCCGCCGCGGCCGTGATGGGAAGGCTCTCCGCGAGCGTCCGGGCCCTCGCCCGCCTCGACCTCGCGCCCGAGGACGTGCTGTACCAGCTGGAGGCCGCCCTGCACGACCTCGCCGAGCCGATGCTGGCGACCTTCCTGTCCATCGTGGTCGACCCCGCCACCGGCCGCTGCCGCGTCACGCGTGCGGGCCACCCGCCGCCCGCGGCCGTCTTCCCCGACGGCACCGTGCGCCTGCTCGAATCGACGCCCGGCCTGCCCCTGGGCGTCGGCGGCATCCGCTTCACCAGCACGGACGTCACCCTGCCCGCCGGCAGCCTCCTCGTCCTGTACACCGACGGCCTCGTCGAGGCACGCAGCAGCGACATCGACGCCCGCCTGTCCGAACTGACCGACCTGCTCGCCGAGCCCGTCCCGTCCCTGCCCGCCCTCTGCGACCGCCTGCTCACCCACCTCGTCCCGGCTTCCGCGGACGACGACATCGCCCTGCTCGTCGCCCGCGTCGGCGGCGGTGACGGCGGCGTCCCTGGCGGCACCGGCTAGCCAGGCCTGAGCCCAGGCCGCAGCGCGGGCCCCGGAACAGCGCGGTGCCCGGAGCCGCTCCGGGTGAGCCGCTCGTCCTCCGGAGGCTCGCGGCGACGGGGCATGCGGCCGGTACCCCGGCGTGCGATCGTGGAGATGGCCGACTCGCGGCGACGCGGGAGGAGAGAACCGTGGACTATCCGCTTCTCAATATGTTCTGGACCATCATGTGGGTCTTCCTCTGGATCCTGTGGTTCATGCTGCTCTTCCGCATCATCGGCGACATCTTCCGCGACGACGCCATGAACGGCTGGGGCAAGGCCGGTTGGACCGCCTTCGTCGTCCTCCTGCCGTTCCTCGGCTGCTTCGTCTACCTCATCGCCCGCGGCAAGGGCATGGGCCGGCGTGAACTGCAGCGGGCACGCGCGAACGAGCAGGAGTTCCAGGAGTACATCCGGGCCGCCGCCACCGCGACCGGGACACCGTCGGGCGGCACCGGACACGCCGACCAGCTGGCCAAGCTCGCCGACCTCAAGGACCACGGCCACATCACGGCCGAGGAGTACGCACGGGCCAAGGAGAGGATCCTCGCCGGCTGATGCCCGCCCGAGGCGGACGGTGGATGCCCCGAGGCCCGCCCGCACCGCTTCACACCGGCGTGCTCCACACCGGCGTCACCCCGTCAGTCGCGCGCGCACCGACCGCGCCGCCCGTCGTACGGCGGCCCGGGTCTCGGCGGTGTGGTCCAGGAGCTCGAAGCCGTGGCGGGCCGCGGGGACGTCGATGCGCTCGACCTCGGCGCCCGCCCCCTCCGCGACGGCGAGGAACCGGTCGACCGTCGCCTGGAACCCCGGGTGCTCCCGTTCCGCCCTGGTCAGGACGACCGGCGGGGACGCCGCCGTCACCCGGTCCGTCGGCCGGAACCGTTCCTCCACCGCGCGCCAGTCCGGCAGCGGTGCCAGTACCGGATAGCTGAGGGCCACGCAGCGCAGCCACGGCGGCGGGGCCGCGAGCCAGTCGGCGGCGAGCAGCCCGCCGGCCGAGAAGAACCACAGGGCGATGCGGTCCGGGTCGACCCGCGGGTCCGCGCGGACGAGGTCCACCGCCTCCGCGAGGTCGTCCGCCGCCCGGACGTAGTCCGCCAGACCGTGGAGCCGATGGTCCAGGGTCGCCCCGACCAGACCGAGGCCCGCGGCGTGCCGCCCGTGGCCGAGGAGGAACGGGGTGTCCCGGGGCGTGGGCCGCTGGTCCGGGTCGACGGGGCCGCCGTGCACGAACACCACGGCGGGGCGCGGCCCTTCGGCGTCCGGGAGGTGGAGGTCCACCCGGCCCCGGCGCCGGCGCGGCCGTTCGGGCACGTCGAGGAGGAAGGAGCCGCCGCCGTCGGTGGCGGACGCGGAGTCGGGAAGCCGCAGGCGCACGCCCTCGCCGGCCGCGGCCCGCAGCAGGACCCCGGCGAGCGGGCCGGGCGTGGACAGCATCGGCCAGTGCCCGGTGGGAAGTTCGAAGAAGCCCACGTCGGGACCGGCGAGCGCGCGGAAGCGGGGCGGACCCGAGGCCACCAGCATCTCCACCATGGAGATCGACCCGCCGTTCGCCGTGCACAGCACGCCGGTCATCGGCCGCTCCGACGGGTCGGCGGTCAGCCGCAGCGGCTGGGTGAGGGTCCGTACGGGCTGCGGCACGGCCAGCCGGTCCAGCCGGGCCAGGTGCTCCTCGGTCAGCCCCTCCGTACTGCCCCAGCGCACCCATCCCGCGCCCATGGGCGCCGGGACCGGAGTGGTGCCGTCCGCGCGCGCCAGGGCGGACGGATCGGGGACGAAGGCGCTCGCCGGATCGCCGTCCGCCGGCATGCCCGCGTCCAGGTACACCACCCGGGCACACCGCTCCGGCCGCCGGTCGGCGGCCCCCAGCACCGGATGGATCCCGTAGTCGTGGCCGACGAGCACCACGGGGCCGTGTCCGTCGGCCCCGGCCCGGTCGATCGCCCGGACCACGTCCTCGACGTGCGTCTCCAGATCGACCTCGGGCGCCGCGGGGGTCCGACCCGCCGCCACCCCGTCCTCCGGCGCCTCGCCGTCCGGCCGCCGGCCACCGGCCGTCGCCGTCGCCCCCTCCTCCGCCCGGCCGTCACCGGCCGTCATGCCGGTGAGGTTCACCGGATACGCGGCGGCCCCGGCCTCCCGCAGCCGCGCCGCGGTCTCCTCCCAGACCCACCCACCGGTGAAGGGCCCCGACACCAACACGAAAGCGGTCATCGCGCGTTCCTCTCTCTCGTCCCGTCCCGCCTTGCTCCGTACGCGGGGCACCGTAGGAACTCCTGCTGGGGGAGGTTCAAGCGCGACGTAGGCTCGTGACCATGGGTCTGGACATCACGGTGCTGATCGCCGACTGGTCGTGGCTGGGCGCGGCCCCCGTCCCGGAGCGGGCGGGACTGCTGCGCGACGCCTGGTACGACGACGCGACCGGGTTCTGGGAGGCCGACGCGCCCGTCGTCGACGGCGGCTGGACACTGCCGCGCGGACCTCACCAGGACCGCTTCGCGCGCTACGGGTTCACCCGGACCAGTCCTTCGTACAAGCCGCACTTCTGGGCCGGCAGCCGCTGGGAGGACGTCCGCGACCACGTCGACCGCGCGCTGCGCGACGACCTGGACACCGTGCTGCGCGGCCTGGTCTGGGACGGGCCGGAGGGAGTCGGACTCCGGGTCGAACCAGAGGTGTTCGGCGCCGGTCCCGACGCGTACGGCGTGCTCGTCGCCCGGACGCCGGCCGGCGTCCGGGAACTCGTCGCCGCCTGGGACCGGGCGGCGAGACGGCCGCCCGGACTCGGCGTACTGCGGGCGCCGTTCGACGCCCACGCCGCCGATCCCACCGGATGGGTGGGCGAGTTCGGCGCCTTCGAACTGCTCCTGCGGGACTGGGGTCTCGTCCTCACGGAGGCCGCGCGCCGTGGCTGGGCCGTCGTGGGGCTCAGTGAATAGCGGGGGCGACGGGCTGTGGAGCATCGGCGAGCTCGCCGAGCGGGCTCGTACCACCGTCAAGACCGTCCGCTTCTACTCGGACCGCGGGCTGCTGCCCGAGGCCGGCCGTACCGGCGGCGGGCACCGGCGGTACGGGCCGCCGGCCCTGGAGCGACTGCTGCTGATCCGCTCGCTGCGCACGCTCGACCTGCCCGTGACCGACGTGGGCCGGGTCCTCGACCGGGACGACGCCCTCGAGGACGTCGTGGCGCGGCGGCTCGGCGAGGTCGGCCGGCGGCTGACCGCGCTCCGCTGGCACGAGGCCTCGTTGCTGCTGCTCCAGGACTGCGCCCCGGACGAGCGGGCCGAGCGGCTCCGGCTGCTCGGCGGGCTGTCCACGCCGCCCGACACCACGGCGCTCGCCCGGTTCTGGCGGCGCAGCCTGCCCGTCCGGTTCCCGGCGCGGCTCGCGGCCTCGGTCGTGGAGGCGGCCGTGCCGCAGCCGCCGGACGACCCCACACCGGCGCAGGTCCTGGCCTTCGCCCGGCTGCACGAGCTGGTCGCCGCGGCACCCGCACCCGCCGTCCACCTCGCCGGCGTGGACCACCGACCGGTTCCGCTCTACACCGGGCTCGCCGAGGCGTACGAGCTGGCCGCCGCCGACCCGGCCCCTGCCGACCCGGCCCCGTTCGAGCCTGCCTCGGCCGACCCGACTTCGGCCGACCCGGCCGCTGCGGGACCGCTGACGGGGGTACCGGCCACCGCCGGCCCGGCTGTCGGCGGTCCGGACGCCGCCGGTGGGCCGGCCACGGCCGCGGCGGCCGCCGCGGCGTCGGCGGGAGGGCGGCTGCCCGGCCCGCGCCAGGCTCTCGACCGCTTCGTGGCCGCCTACGCCGACGCGCTGGGCGCGCGGGACACCATGGTGTTCCGCCGCCGTCTGGCGCGGCTCCTCGTCGCCGGGGCCGATCCGCTGACCGGCCGCTACTGGCAGCTCGCCGGCGAACTCCGGGCGCTGGAGGACGGACCCACCGCCGGTGCCGTGCACGGCCGGCTGTGCCTGGCCCTCAAGTCGGACCTCGCGGGGCCGGAGCGCGCTCCGGCCGTACGGACCTGGGGCGCGTGACCGCCCGGTCGGCAGGGCGCCGGCCCCGGCCGACTCAGGCGTTCGGGTCGAACGGGATGCCCGCCGGCTTGGCGCGGGACAGCGCGGAGGCGAAGTCGGCGTCCCGGATCTTGAGGGTGGCCGAGCCGAAGTCCGCGCCGGTCAGCTTCTCCCGCAGGCCCGCCGGGTAACCGTTCCAGCCGACGAGCCGCGGGTAGAACCAGCGCCCGGTGGAGTTCTCGATCTGGTCGTCGGTGGCGTTGGCGAAGCGGTAGCAGTGCGTGGAGAGCCCGTCCTTGTGGTAGACGATCTTGGGGTGGGTGCCGTCGAAGCGCACCGAGGAGCGGGCGGCCACCTGGTAGCCGCTGTGCTGCGAGACCGACACGTACTGGACCTCGTTCCCGCTGATCCAGACGACGACGTGTTCCCAGTCGTGGGTGTGCCCGATCGCGAGGGGACCCCAGGTCGCCTGGTCCTTCTCGTAGTAGCCGGCGTAGACGACGGCGCACCAGCCGTTGTTGCACTTCGCGCGGGAGTAGCTGTTGGCCGAGGCCAGCTGGGCGGGGTCGTGGCAGTGGCCGTTGACCGTGCCGCCGAGCTTGAGGCCGGGGTTGAGGGTCCCGTCGGAGCCGATGGCGGCCGTCATGTAGCAGCCGTCGGTGTCGAAGTCGTACGCGGGGGCGAAGGTCTGCTCGAGCCCGTCGGCGTTCTGCGCCAGCGGCGGGAGCACCGCCGCGTGGGCGGTGGCCGGGATGCCGACGACGAGGGCGAGGGCGCACAGCAGGGCGGCGAGCGCCGTCCGGCGGCGCCCCGGCGCAGAGATCAGGTGCACGTCAACTCCTTGGGTGTGGGGGCGGGTCACCTTCGCAGTCGGGTGCGCGCAGCGTCAACCGTCATGCGCAGAAAGGGGAGTTGTGAATCGACGGGGGAGGGTTGCGGAACGCCGGTGTGGGGCGCGGCAGCGTGGGGAGGGGCGCGCGTGAGGCCGCGCATGCCGTCAAGGGGCGGCGCGAGCTTCGCCGGATCGTGCGGTTTCGGGCTTGGGGATCAAGGTGCGGGGCGGGGACACGGCAAGATCGTGCGAGGACGGGATCGTTTCCGAACAGGGGCCGTGGGGGCTCCTGGATCCCGTGTCCGAGCGTCGTGCGCCGATATCGCCGCTCGCCCGCCGCCCCCGGACGAGGCTCCGCTCCGGGGGTGGCGCCACACTCGCCCGTATCGCCCGCCGAAGGTGTCAAGCGGCCTGTCACGACAATCTTTCTGACGGGGCGTCAGTAGTGGCGGGAATCGTGTCTGTACATGCCTACCGGCGGGTTCTACTCTCAAGTCGCTTTGCGCGTACACCCCCACCCCACACGTCAGCCCACGCGCAGACGGTCACCACGCGCCGAACGGCGCATCCGCACCTCCTCGCTCCCCACACCCCACCACCGAGGAGATCCCATGTCCAAGCTGCTCACCGCCGCGACCGGTCTCGCCGCGGCCACCGCGCTCACCCTCGGCGGCACCGGCACCCAGGCGGCCTCCACCACGCTGCTCCCCGCCGGGCACTCCTTCGCCGCCGAACTCACCGGCAAGGCCACCTTCGTGGCCGGTTCGACCACCATGACCTGCACGGTCTCCGCCTCCGTGCCGACCACCGGCCCGAACAACCAGGTCCCGGCCGCGCCCGCCAACCACAACGAGGCCGGCCCCGTCACCGTGCCCATCAACCCGCCCACCTTCAGCGGCTGTTCGACCAGTGTCTTCGGCGTCAGCGTGACCGTCACCGCCAACGCCGCCAACGGCGCCTGGACGCTCTCCGCCCAGAACGGCGCACCGGTCACCGCCGGGTTCACCATCCCCAAGGGCGGTGTCGTGCTCAAGACCAGCGGCTTCGCGTCCTGCACCATCACCGCCTCGCCCGCCGGGCCCACCGCCGTCGACGGCACCTGGACCAACGGCGCGCCGTCCGCCCTCGCCATCAGCGGCGCACCGGTCCCGGCCACCGTCACCGGCGGCTTCCTGTGCCCGACCGGCAACCAGTCGGCCACCTTCACCGCCACCTATCGGATCACCGACACCACGGACCCCGCCCAGCAGATCACCGTCACCGGCTGACCCCCGCAGGGCCCGGCGCCGCAGACCACGTCCCGCCCGTCACGTCTCGGCGGTCCGGGACGGGTCCGGCCGTTCCGTCGCGCGTCCGCCTGATCTTCGGCATCCTGGTGGCCTGAAGTGCGCGCCCCGCACGACGAGTCGGGGCGCGGTGGGGCGATCCGGGGCGGGGGCCGCGGAGGGGGGAGGCGTGGCGGATGGGTGCGCGCGACACACAGGGCGGAGCCGGCGACGGCAAGCTCGCGGAGGAGGACGGCATCACCGAAAGCGCCGGCGATGCCCCGCCAGCCGGCGGCTCGCGCCCGCGCCGCCGCCGGCCCCGGGCGCGGACGGTGCTGCTCGGGGCGCTCGCCCTGCTGGTCGGGGCGGTGCTGCTGACCGCCGGCGCGGGCTACTGGGCGTACCAGCACTACACGGGCCGGGTGCAGCGGATCCCGCAGACCTTCCCGACCGACGCCCCGGTGCCCGCGGCGTCCAAGGGCGGCCGGAACTTCCTCCTCGTCGGCCTCGACTCGCGCTCCGAGGTGCCCACGACCGGCAGCGACGCCAAGGGCAGGCTGTGGACGTACGGCGACCAGCGCAGCGACGCGATGATGCTGGTCCACATCCCGGACGACCACTCCGCCGCCTACGTGGTGTCGCTGCCGCGCGACTCCTGGGTGGACGTCCCCGGCCGCGGCAAGGCGAAGCTCAACGCGGCCTTCTCCTGGGGCGGGCCGCCGCTGCTCATCGACACGGTGCAGCGGCTGACCGACGTCCGGGTCGACCACTTCGCCGTCATCGACTGGAACGGCTTCCGCAAACTCACCGACGCCGTCGGCGGCGTCGACGTCATCATGTCCGACGGCGAGCGCAGGCACCTGAACGGCGAACAGGCCCTGGACTACGTGGGGGAGCGGAAGAACCTGCCCAACGGCGACTTCGACCGGACGCACCGGCAGCAGAACTACCTGCGCACCGTCCTGGAGAAGGTGATGGGTTCCGCGTCACTCACGGACCCGGCGGGGCTGAAGAGGACCCTCGACATCTTCACCGAGACGGTCTCCGTCGACGAGCGGTTCGGCGACGGCGAGATGCGCGAACTGGTCTGGAACATGCGGTCGGTGCGCGCGGGCGACATGACCTTCATGAACGCGCCCGTGAAGGGCACCGGAACGGAGCGCGGACAGTCGGTGGTCCACCTCGACCGGGCACGGTGCGCCGCCCTCTGGAAGGCGTTCAAGGACGACACCGTGGAGGACTACGTGAACACCCATCCGATCGACCGACTGCGGCCCGCGACCAACTGACTCCGCATCCAGGGGGACTTGACGCGGGGATTGGTCCAGTCCAGATTGGTCCAGTCCAATCCGTGACCGCTTCCCCTCCTCAACTCCCCCTGGAGGTACGGTGCTCATCCGCAACCGCCTGGTGGCGTCGCTCGGCGCGTCGCTCCTCGGTGCGGCGGCCCTCGTCGCCCTTCCCACCCCAGCCCAGGCCGCCAACCTGCTGACCGACCCCGGCTTCGAATCCGGCGCCCTGACCGGCTGGAGCTGCTCCGGCGGCACCGGTTCCGTCGTCTCCACCCCCGTGCACGGTGGCACCAAGGCACTGGCCGGCGCCGCGAGCGCCTCCGACAACGCCAAGTGCTCCCAGACCGTCGCCGTCCAGCCCAACACCACGTACACCCTGTCCGGCTGGGTCCGCGGCAGCTACGTCTACCTCGGCGTCGACGGCGGCGGCTCCACCTGGACCGCGTCCGCCCCCTCGTACCAGCAGCTCCAGCTGAGCTTCACCACCGGCGCGTCGCAGACCAGCGCGACGGTCTACACCCACGGCTGGTACGGCCAGGGCACCTACCACGCCGACGACATCAGCCTCGACGGACCCGGAGGCGGAGGCGGCACCGACACACAGGCACCGACCGCGCCCACCGGCCTCCAGGCCACCGGCACGACCTCGTCCACGGTGTCGCTGTCCTGGACCGCCGCCACCGACAACGTCGGCGTGACCGGCTACGACGTCTACCGGGGCGCCACCAAGGTCAGCACCGTGACCGGCACGAGCGCCACCGTCGGCGGACTCGCCGCGAACACCGCGTACACCTTCACCGTCAAGGCCCGCGACGCCGCCGGCAACGTCTCCCCGGCCTCCGGCGCCGTCACCGCCACCACCACCCCCGGCGGAGGCGGCGGCACCGGCTTCAAGCAGGCCGCCCCCTACCTCTACCTCGGCTGGGGCAACCCGCCCGCGCCCGCCACGGTCATGAACGCCACCGGCATCAAGACCTTCACCATGGCCTTCATCCTCTCCTCCGGCGGCTGCAACCCGGCCTGGGACGGCCAGCGTCCGCTCACCGGCGGCGTCGACCAGTCCACCATCGGCGCCATCCGGGCCGCCGGCGGCGACATCGTCCCCTCCATCGGCGGCTGGTCGGGCAACAAGCTCGGCCCCAACTGCTCGACCCCGGAGGCCCTGGCCGGCGCCTACCAGAAGGTCATCGACGCGTACGGCCTGAAGTCGATCGACGTCGACATCGAGAACACCGACGAATTCGAGAACGCCGTCGTCCAGGACCGCATCCTCAACGCCCTGAAGATCGTCAAGGCCGGCAATCCCGGCCTGAGGACGATCCTCACCTTCGGCACCTCGACCACCGGCCCGACCTCCTGGGGCAACCGGCTCATCGAGCAGTCCAAGGCGCTGAACGCCGGCATCGACGTCTTCACCATCATGCCCTTCGACTTCGGCGGCGGCGCCGACATGTACGGCAACACGGTCAACGCCACCGAGGGCCTGAAGAACAAGCTGAAGTCCGTCTACGGCTGGGACGACGCCACCGCCTACGCCCACATCGGCATCTCCGGCATGAACGGCCTCTCCGACCAGCAGGAGGTCACCTCCCTGGAGGCCTGGACCAAGATCCGCGACTGGGCCAACGCCCATCACCTCGCCCGGCTCGCCTTCTGGTCCGTCAACCGGGACCGCGGCTGCGCCGGCGGCGGCGTGACCGAGACCTGCTCCGGCATCGCCCAGCCCGACTGGGAGTTCACCCGCATCACCGCCGGCTTCACCGGCTGAACCGACTCCTTCGGATCCGGGGCGGACCCGCCCGGGATCCGGAGGAATCGGTCTACGACCGGACGGACCCCGGCCCGCCGGCCCCGTCCCCCGGCACCGGGCCCGTCTCCGGGAAGTGGCACGCCACCTCCCTCGCCTCCCCTGCCGCGGTGATCCGCAGCAGGGGAGGCTCCGTGCGGCACACGTCCTGCGCCTTCGGGCAGCGCGGATGGAAGGTGCAGCCCGAGGGCGGCGCGGCCGGGCTCGGCGGATCGCCGCGCAGCACGATCCGCTCCCGGGCCCGCTCCGCCGCCGGGTCCGGCAGCGGCACCGCCGACAGCAGCGCCCGGGTGTACGGGTGCGCGGGATCGTCGTACACCCGGTCCTTCGGCCCGATCTCCACGATCCGGCCCAGGTACATCACCGCCACCCGGTCGCAGACCCGCTTCACCACCGACAGGTCGTGGGCGACGAAGAGGTACGCGAGGCCCAGCTCGGCCTGGAGCCGCTCCATCAGGTTCACGATCTGCGCCTGCACCGACACGTCGAGCGCCGAGACCGGCTCGTCGGCCACGACCAGGCGCGGACCGGTCGCCAGCGCCCGGGCGATGCCGATGCGCTGGGCCTGACCGCCGGAGAACTCGTGCGGATGCCGGTCCAGATGCTCCGGGATCAGACCCACGAGATCCATCAGCTCGGCCGCCCGCCGCCGCGCGTCGGCCGCCGAACTCCCGTGCACCAGCAGCGGATCCGAGATGGTCCGGGCCACCGTCCGGCGCGGGTTGAGCGAGGAGTGCGGATCCTGGAACACCATCTGCAACTCGCGCCGCAGCGGCTTCAGCGCGCGCTGCGGCAGCCGGCTGATGTCCCGCCCGTCGTACGTCACGGTGCCCGAGGTCGGTTCGAGCAGCCGGACGATCATCCGCCCGGTCGTCGACTTGCCGCAGCCCGACTCGCCGACCAGGCCGAGGGTCTCGCCCGCCGCGATGTCGAAGGAGACGCCGTCCACGGCCCGCACCCGCGCGGCGCGCGGTCCGCGCCCGGGAAACGTCATCGTCAGGTCGCGGACCGACAGGAGTGGGGTGGTGCTGCTCATGACGCGACGCCTCCGTACGCGGGGAAGTGACAGGCCGCCGGATGCGCGGCCGGGCCGGCGAGCGGCGGACGCTCGCCCTCGCACCGGGCCCGGTCCTCGTCCGTGCCGAGGGCCGGGCGCGGGCAGCGCGGCGCGAAGGCGCAGCCCGGGGCGGGGGAGAGCAGGGACGGCGGGGAGCCCGGGATCGCCCGCAGCGGGGCGTCGTCCCGGTCGTCGAGACGCGGCAGCGAGTCGAGCAGGCCCCGGGTGTAGGGGTGCGCGGGCGCGCCGAACAGGCCGTCCACCGGCGCCCGTTCGGCCGCCCGGCCGCCGTACATCACCAGCACCTCGTGGGCGACCCGGGCCACCACACCGAGATCGTGGGTGATCATCACGACGGCCAGCCCGCGTTCCTCCTGCACCCGGGCGATCAGCTCCAGGATCTGGGCCTGCACCGTGACGTCGAGCGCTGTGGTCGGCTCGTCGGCGATCAGCAGCTCGGGCTCGCAGACCAGCGCCGTGGCGATCATCACGCGCTGCCGCATGCCGCCGGAGAACTGGTGCGGATACTCGCCGGCCCGCCGCGCCGGCTCCGGGATGCCGACCTCGGCGAGCGCCTCGACGGCGAGCCGCCGGGCGACCGCGCGGCGGGAGCCGAAGTGCACCCGGTGGTGCTCGGCGATCTGCTCGCCCACCGTGTAGTAGGGGTGCAGGCTCGACAGCGGGTCCTGGAAGATCATCGCCATCCGCCGGCCGCGCAGCCGGTTCAGCTCCCGCTCCGGCAGACCGACCAGTTCGCGCCCGTCGAGGCGGATCGAGCCGGCCACCCGGGCGCCCGTGTGCAGGCCCATCACCGCCAGCGAGGTCACCGACTTGCCGGATCCGGACTCGCCGACGATGCCGAGGGTCCGGCCGCGCGGCACGTCGAAGGAGAGCCCGTCGACGGCGCGCACCGGGCCGTGCCGGGTCGGGAACTCGACCGTGAGGTCACGGACCGAGAGCAGGGGTTCGGTCTCGGGCATCAGTACCTCACACGCGGGTCGACGACGGCGTACAGCAGGTCGACGCACAGGTTGGCGACGACGATGAAGGTGGCGGCGAGCAGCGTCACCCCGAGGATCACCGGCTGGTCGCCGGTGGTGAGCGCCCCGTAGAAGAGCCGTCCCACGCCCGGCAGTCCGAAGATGGACTCGGTGATCACGGCGCCCGCGAGCAGCCCGCCGAGGTCCATGCCGAAGATGGTGAGGATCGGCGTCATCGCGGCCCGCAGCCCGTGCTTGACCACCACGGTGCGTCGCGGCAGACCCTTGGCCCGCGCGGTGCGGATGTACGGCTCCGCCATCGACTCGATCATCGAACTCCGGCTCTGCCGGGCGTACATGGCCGCGTAGAGGATCGCGAGCGCCAGCCACGGCAGCAGCAGGTTCGACGCCCAGGACAGCGGGTCGGAGCCGAACGGCACGTACTGCGGGTAGGGCAGCAGCCCGGCCACCCGGATCAGCCCGTAGATCAGCATCACGGAGGTGAAGTAGACGGGCAGCGAGGCGGCGGCGACCGCGCCGACCATCAGGGCCCGGTCGGTGAGCGTGTCCTTGCGCAGCGCGGCGGTCACGCCCGCGCCCAGGCCGAGCGCCAGCCAGATCAGGGCCGCGCCGACGGCGAGCGAGGCCGAGACCGGCAGCCGGTCGACCAGCAGGTCCCAGACCGGCTGGGCGTTCTCGTACGAGTAGCCCAGACAGGGGAAGGAACAGTCCAGCGCGTACGGGCCGGAGCCGAAGGTGCGCCCGGTGAAGATGCCGGTGACGAAGTCGCCGAACTGGCGCCACAGCGGCTGGTCGAGGCCCATGTGGGCGCGGATCGCCTCGAGGCGTTCGGTGCTGCACGACTTGCCGCACGCGGCGGCGGCCGGGTCGGAGGGCAGCACGTAGAAGATGAGGAAGGTGATGGCGGCGACCGCGAGGAGCACGCCGAGCATGCCGAGCAGCCGGCGGCCGAGGTAGAGGATCACGACCGGCCTCCCCGGGGGTCGAAGACGTCCCGCAGCGCGTCGCCGAGCAGGGTGAAGGCGAGGACGGTGAGGAAGAGACACACGCTGGGCACGACGAAGTACATGGGGTCGGTGTCGTAGAAGGCGACGCTCTCGGCGATCATCTGGCCCCAGGACGGCGTCGGCGGGCGCACGCCGACACCGAGGTAGCTGAGCGCGGCCTCGGTGGCGATCATCCCGGGCACGATCAGGGTCGTGTAGGCGATGACCGGGCCCGCGACGCCCGGCAGCACCTCGCGGGTGAGGATGCGCCAGTCGGACGCGCCGCTCACCCGGGCCGCGTCGACGTACTCGCGGTGCTTGAGCGAGAGCGTCTGGCCGCGCACGATCCGGGCGATGCCGGGCCAACCGAAGAGGCCGATGACCAGGACCATCAGCAGGATCCGGTTGACGTCCCTGGCCACCGACATCATCGCGATCATGAAGATGAGGGACGGGAAGGACATGGTGAGGTCCATCAGCCGGGACAGGACGGTGTCGGTGCGCCCGCCGAAGTAGCCGGCGGCCACGCCCGCCGCGACCCCCGCGACCACCACGATGGCGGTCGCGGCGAAGGCGATGAGCAGCGAGACCTGGGCGCCGTGCACCACCCGGGCGAACAGGTCGCGGCCGGTGACCGGCTCGACGCCGAGCCAGTGCTCGGCGGAGACCCCGCCGAGCGGCCCGATGGGCAGCCCGCCCAGGTAGGGGTCGACGGCGGAGGCGTCGAACTGGTCGGGGCGCCAGCCGCCCAGGCGGCTGAGCAGCGGGGCGGCGACGGCGATCAGGGCGAACAGGGCGACGACGGCGAGGGCGGCGAGGGCCGAGGGACGGCGGCGCAGCTCGGCCAGGGCGAGCCGCCAGGGGCTGCCGCCCCCGGCCGGCCCGGCCTCCGCCCGCTCCTTCGCCCTGTCCGGGGATGCGGAGACGGTGGTCATGGACTCGGCTCAGCTCCCGCTCTTGGACGGGTCCTTGAGACCGATCGTCGCGTAGTCGATCTGGCCGCCGAACGAGGTGTGCCCGAAGGCGCCCGCGACGTTCGGTCCGACGAGGAGCGGCTTGCGCTCGACGACGACGGGCGCGGTGGGTGCCTTGGCGAGGATCTGCCCGTCGAGCTCCTGCCAGGCCTTGTTGGCCGCGGCGGCGTCGGTCATCGCGGCGATCTCGTCCATCCGCTTCATCGTGGGCTCGTCGCGGAACAGGGAGTGGTTGCCGGAGTTGCCCTTCTCCTTGATGTAGCGGCCGTCGAACACGAAGGGCAGGAAGGTGGAGCCGGACGGGTAGTCCGGACACCAGCCGGTGTAGGTGAGGTCGGTGCGGTTCTTGGTGTCGCCGATGGTGTCGTAGAAGGCGGACGGGTCGACGGTCTCGATGGTCACCTTGATGCCGGCCCGGCCGAGGGACTGCTGGACGGCCTCGGCGACGGCCTTGTCGCCGGTGGAGACGGTGATGCTGGTGGAGAAGCCGCCCGGCTTGCCGGCCTCCTTCAGGAGCTGCTTCGCCTTGTCCACGTCGCCGGTCGGCGGGATCTTCAGCGTGTCGGGCTGCTTGCCGCCCTCGAACAGCGAGCCGGGCATGAGCGCGGTGGCCGGCTCGTTGAGCGCCGGCCCGCCGGACGCGGTGAGCACGGACTGCCGGTCGAGGGCGTACTGCACGGCCTGGCGCACCTTGACGTCGTCGAAGGGCGCGCGGCCGGTGTGCATCTGCAGCATCTCGGTGCAGTTGGTGGACTCGGCGAGCAGGCGGGCCCGGACGTCGGGCTTGGTG
Organism: Streptomyces roseicoloratus; assembly: GCF_004117935.1. Lineage (GTDB taxonomy): Bacteria > Actinomycetota > Actinomycetes > Streptomycetales > Streptomycetaceae > Streptomyces > Streptomyces roseicoloratus. The sequence continues at coordinate 84,353 of NZ_SDOY01000172.1, forward strand.
AGGACCTTGGGCGTGCTCTCGGGGCGGAGGTTGACCCAGGAGACGGCGGAGGCGTCGGCGCCGGAGCCGGTGATCAGCCGGTCGTCGATCTGGTTGCCCTTGAGGCCCATGGTGACGACGATCCGGTCCGGGTAGGCCTTGCGCACGCCGTCCGTCTTCGGGTCCCAGTGCGGATTGCGGACCAGGACGAGCTGCTTGTCGCGGGCGTACGACTCGATCTTGTACGGGCCGGAGGAGAACGGGCGGTTGTCGTACTGGGGGCCCTTGTCCTGGGACTTGGGCACGGGGGCGAAGGTGGGCAGAACGGTCGCGTAGGGGAACTCGGCGAACGGCTTGCGCAGTTCGAAGACGATGGTGTGGTCGTCGGGCGTCTTCACGGAGTCCAGGTGCTTGCCGCCGGCCGGGCCCTGGTAGCCCTCGGCCCCGGCGAGGTAGCGGGCCGCGTAGTCGGGGCCGCCGGGGAGGTCGGGGGAGAAGGACCGCTCGACGTTGTACTTGACGTCCTGCGCCGTGACGGGAGAGCCGTCCTCGTACTTCAGGCCCTTCTTCAGGCGGAAGGTCCAGGTCTTGGCCCCGTTGGAGGAGGTGCCCAGGTCCTCGGCGAGGTCCGGGCTCAGCTCGCCGCCCTTGGCGCCCGGCTCGGCCTTGTAGGTGAGCAGGGTGCGGTAGAGCAGCCGGGTGCCGAAGTCCATGTCGCCCATGACCCAGTTGCGGGCCGGGTCGAGGTGCGTGAAGTCCTGGTTGGACAGCACGGTGAGCGTGCCGCCCTTCGCCGGTGCCCCGCCCACGACCTTGCCGAGGTTTCCGGTGGCGGGATTGGCCCCGCCCTTCCCGGGGCCCCCGTTCGCGCCGGTGCCGCCGCCGGAGCAGCCGGCCGCGCCGAGGGAGAGGGCCGTCACCACGGCGACGGCGAGGATGTTTCGCTTGTGCTGGTCCATCAGGAGTCACTCCGACGTGGAGGGTTCGGTCGGCCTCGCGAGATCCGCTGGCCGAAAATGTGACCCGTAACATAGTAATGTGAAATTGTACTGCGCAAGCCCTCGGACACGACAGAGAAGGTTCGACGCATGACCGTGATCTCCCGCAACCCCGCCGACCCGGCCGACCGTCTCGTCGACATCCCCGCACCCGGCGCCTTCGCCGCGGCCGACGCGGTCGAACGGGCCCGCACCGCCCAGCCCGGCTGGGCGCGCGGCGGGGCCGCCGCCCGCGCCGCCGCCCTCGGCGCGGCCGCCACCGCGATCGAGGCCGCGAGCACCGAACTCGCCGACCTCGCCGTACGGGAGGTCGGCAAGCCGGTCGCGGAGGCCCGCGCCGAACTCGGCCGCACCGTCGCCCTCTGGCGCTACTACGCCCAGGCGTCGTACGAACCCACCGGAGCCGTCCACGAGCCGGCGGCCGGACCGGGACTGCTGCTCACCCGGCGCCGGCCCCACGGCGTCGCCGGCCTCGTCACGCCCTGGAACTTCCCCTTCGCCATTCCCACCTGGAAGGCGGCGCCGGCGCTCGCCGCCGGGAACGCCGTCGTCCTCAAGCCCGCGCCGGAAGCCACGGCCTGCGCCCTGCGGCTCGCCGAGCTCGTCCGGCAGGCGCTTCCCGAGGGCCTGTTCACCGTCGTGCCCGGCGGCGCCACCGAGGGCGGCGCCCTGGTCTCCGCCGCCGACGTCGTCTCCTTCACCGGCTCCTCCGCCGTCGGCCGTGAGGTCGTGCGCACCGCGACCGCCCGGGGCATCCCCGTGCAGGCCGAGATGGGCGGCCTCAACGCGGCCGTCGTCCTCCCCGACGCCGACATCGAGAAGGCGGCCCAGCACATCGCCGCGTCCGTCTCCGGATTCGCGGGCCAGAAGTGCACCGCCACCAGCCGGGTCATCGCCGTCGGCGACGCCCTCGACCCGCTGCGCGAGGCACTGGCCGAGGCGCTGCGGGCCGTCCCGGTCGGCGACCCCGGCGACCCGGCCACCGTGTGCGGTCCGCTCATCTCCGAGGCGGCCCGCGACGCGACGCGGACGGCCTGGCAGGGGCTGTCCGTCCTCGCGGGCGGCACCGTCCCGGACCGCGGCGGCTGGTACGCGGCGCCGACCCTGGTCGAGAAGGCGGCCCCGGGCCACCGGCTGCTGCGCGAGGAGGTCTTCGGCCCCGTCGCGGCCCTGCTGTCCGCGCGCGACCTGGACCACGCCGTACGGATCACCAACTCCGCCCGCTACGGTCTGGTCACCTCGGTCCACACCGCCGACCTGGCCGCGGCCCTGGAAGGCCTCGACCGGCTCGACACCGGAATGGTCCGGATCAACGCGCCGACCACCGGGGTCGACTTCCACCTCCCGTTCGGCGGCACCAAGGCCTCCAGCTTCGGGCCGCGCGAACAGGGCCGCGCCGCCCTGGACTTCTACACCTCGTCCCGTACGTACACGGTGTCGCCCGCCTGACGGGCCGTACCGGCGCGACGGGGGCGGCCGGCCCTCCCTCGCGTCTTCGGCGACCGCGTCCCGCTCACGGCATCGGGTTCGGCGGACGGACGGGCCGTCGTCTGTGGGGGGGCGTGATCCCCCCCCCACAGGCGGGCAGATTCCCTGCCCCCGCAGGCGCGCGGGCCCGGGGCGCTATCCCTCGGGAGCGGACAGCCTGGCCAGCAACCGCTGGGCTTCCGTGCCGACGATCTCATCCGGGTCCGCGGCCAGTACCTCCAGCTGCCGGAAGAACGCACTCCCGCCGGACGTGCCGGACAGCCAGCGTGGATCGCAGTCGACTTCGGCAGCGAGCTGGTCTGCGACCGAGGAGTCCTCGGCGCGGCCCAAGGCCGCCAGCACGGCGCGCAAACCCCACAGGTCCCCCCGCTGAAGGAGGGCTTCGGCCGTCTCGTGGACCACTCCGGTGTCGTGGGCGTCGAGCAGGAGCCGTCGAAGGACCTCTGCGATCTTCGGCACCTCCGCTGCGACGGCGAGCCGACGCCCTGCTGCCGCGCGCACCGCCCAGGACGCAGAATCCGCGTCCTGAACAGCGGCGACGAGCTCGGCATCCCCTTCGAAAGAAGTCATGAACACACCCTGACAGTGCCCGAAGCGCATCGCCAGGTCCGAACCCCCGGCCCTGCGAGCGACATTGCTGGCTCGGCGCAGCGCCGCCCCGGCGGTGCCACTGCCTTGCACCACCGCAGTCGCCCGGCCCGGGCGGGGGCCGCCGTTCCGATGGCGGCCACCCGGAGGGCGCCGCAGCATGGAGGGGATCTCGTCCCCTCCCCGCCGCGGACGCCCGTCACCGGAAGCGAGCACCCCATGAGCGCACTCGTCGCGGTCGCCGGCGCGACCGGCCGGATCGGCCGTCGCGTCACCGGCCTGCTCGCCGAGGCGGGCGTGCCGGTCCGCGCCCTGGGGCGCGACCGGGCGAAGCTCGACCGGCTGCCCACCGGTGACACCAGGACGGCGTCCTACACAGCTGACTGGTCACTGTGCTTCGGCTCATGACAGGGTGTCCTCCTGAGCGTTGAGGGGGAGCCATGGCAGAGGTCGGGGGATGGATCTGGGAACGCAACCTGCGGTCGTTCCTGGAGTTGCTGTCGCACTACGTGGGCTACGGCTTTGATGCCACCGACTGGTCGACGGTGGCACTGGCGATCGAGGCGACCGACGACGAGCGGACCGACGGCTGGTACTCGTACCCCTTGGTCGGCGAGCATCGACAGGTCGAGATTCGGCTTGCCCGCGCGGTCGGCGGCGATGAGGTCAGGTTGGTCGTGAAGGGGGCTCTGACGCCTGAGCTGGAGGTCCGGGCGGACACGTTGCTGGCCGCCTTCGCAGCCGGGTGACCAAGGTCGACTTGACCCGTGAGCCGCATGAGGTGTCTGCCTCGTCTCCGCGCACGAGGGGCCCGGCCGGGTGAGGGCCCACGCCACCGTGGTGGACGCGGCCGTCGTCGTCGGCGTCCGGCGGATCGTCTACCTCTCGTACCTCAACGCCGCACCGCACGCGACCTTCACCTACGCCCGCGACCACTGGCACACCGAGCAGCACATCCGCTCCACCGGTGTGGCCTTCACCTTCCTGCGCGACAGCACCTACCAGGCCGACCTCGCCGCGATGGCGTCCCCCGACGGCGTGCTCCGCGGCCCCGCCGGCGACGGCCGGGTGGGCGCCGTCACCCATGACGACGTCGCCGCGTCGGCCGCGGCGGTGCTGCGCACCACGGGACACGAGCACGACAGCGCCACGTACGACATGACCGGCCCCGAGGCGCTGAGCTTCGCCGAGATCGCCGCCGCGCTGAGCGCGGCGAGCGGGCGCACGGTCACCTACGTGTCCGAGACGCGTGACGAGGCCCATGCCTCGCGCGCGGCGTACGGCGCGCCCGACTGGGAGGTGGAGGGCTGGATCACCTCGTACGAGGCGGTGGCCGTCGGTGAGATGGACGACGTGTCCGACGACGTCCGCACCCTGACCGGGCAGCCGCCGCAGGCCTTCGCGGACTTCCTGGCGGCCCACCCGGAGAGCCACCGGCACCTGCTGCCGCGGTGACCACGAACATCGGAATCGCTCGCATGTTCGATCCCTCGTCTATCCTGGACGCATGACAGCGGCACGACCCGACATCCCCGGCTTCCAGGGCTCCCTCTTCGACCAGGGCTCCGACATCGGACCCGGCCCGCTGGACGGCATCCGGCGCACCGAGCTCGGTGACGGCGCATGGGTCGACCACCTGCCCGGCTGGTTCCACGGCGCCGACGCGCTGTTCGAGGAACTGGTCGCGGGCGTGCCCTGGCAGGCCGAGGAGCGCACGATGTACGAGAACGTGGTGGCCGTCCCCCGCCTGCTCGCCTCCTACCGCGAGGGCGCCCCGCTGCCGCACCCCGCGCTCGTCGAGGCCCGGACGACGCTCGACGCCCACTACGCCGACGAGCTCGGCGAGCCCTTCGTCACCGCCGGGCTCTGCCTCTACCGCGACGGCCGCGACAGCGTCGCCTGGCACGGCGACCGCACCGGCCGCTCCGCCACCCAGGACACGATGGTCGCGATCCTCGCCCTCGGCGACCCGCGTGACCTCGCCTTCCGCCCGCGCGGCGGCGGCCCGGTGGCCCTCCGGCTGCCGTCGGGTCACGGCGACCTGCTGGTCATGGGCGGCTCCTGCCAGCGCACCTGGGAACACGCCGTACCGAAGACCACCCGCGCCGTCGGACCCCGGATCAGCGTCCAGTTCCGCACCCGTGGGGTGCGCTGACCGCCGAGGCCGAGGCCGAGGCCGGGGCCGAGCCCGCGGCCGTGTGCGCGGTCGGCCGGGCCGGCAGCCGGGGACCGCCGGTCAGCGCAGCTGGCGCCGCACCAGCTCGTGGAACAGGCCGTCCGGGTCCGCGAGCAGCTCGGCGGGCGTGCCCTGCTGGACGACGCGCCCGTCCGCCATCGCCACCACCCGGTCCGCGCCCATCACCGTGGACAGGCGGTGGGCGATCACGACCCGGGTCGTGCGCAGGGCCCGGGTCGACTCGATGACCACGCGCTGGGCCTCGTTGTCGAGCGCGCTGGTCGCCTCGTCGAGGAACAGGATGCGCGGCTTGCGGATCAGGGCCCGGGCGATCATCAGCCGCTGCCGCTGGCCGCCGGAGATCGTGCCGCCGCCGTCCGACAGCATCGTGTGCAGGCCCATCGGCATCGCCCGCACGTCGTCGGCGAGACCGGCGAGGGCGACCGCCTCCCAGACCTCCTCCAGCGTGTACGCCTCCGCGCCGCGCACACAGTCCAGGATCGAGCCCGTCAGCGGCTGCGCGTGCTGGAGCACCACACCGCACTGACGGCGCACCGCCGCCTGGTCCAGCGCCGCCAGGTCCTGACCGTCGTAACGGACCGCGCCCTCGGTGGGCCGGTCGAAGCCGATGAGCAGCCGCAGCAGCGTCGACTTGCCGCAGCCGCTCGCCCCGACCACCGCCACGAACTCCCCGGCGCCCACGGTGAGGTCGACGCCGTCCAGCACCAGCGGGCCGTCCTCGCCGTACCGGTACGACAGCTGCCGGGCCTCGATCGCGCCGCTCAGCACGCCCGGACGGGCCGCGCCGCCGCGCACCTCGGGCGCCTCGCGCAGGATCGGCTCGACCTGCTCGAACACGGGCAGCACGGCGGCGACCGACAGGAGCGCGCCCGTCAGCTGGGTGACCGAGGCCAGCAGCATCGTCAGCGCCGTGGAGAAGGTGAGGAACCCGGCCGCCGACATCGTGCCCCGGGCCGGACCGGCGAGCAGCACGAACATCACCAGGGTGCACAGCGGCAGACAGACCGCGCCGATGACCGTGACGGCGTTCTGGATCCGTCCGGCCCGCTGCTGCAGCACCCGGGTCCGGGCGAACTCCCGCGCCCAGGCCGCGTAGGCGAAGCTCTCCGCCGCCGCGACCCGCAGCTTCGGGAGCCCGCGCAGGGTCTGGAACGCCTGGTTGTCGAGCCGGTTGCCGAGCTCCACGAGGCGCCGCTGGTACCGCAGCTGCCACAGACCGAGCCCGAGCAGCACCGCGGCGACCACCAGCAGCATCGCGAGGGCCACAAGCCCCAGCGGCACGCTGTGCGCGAGCAGCAGCACCAGGTTCACGCCGCCCACCGCGCCCGCCTGGAGGCAGACCGGGGCCACGCCGGACAGCATGCGGCGGATGACGCCGATGCCGAGGGCCGCGTTGGCGAGCTCACCGGTCGAACGGCCGGTGAAGAAGGTCGTCGGCAGCCGCAGCAGCCGGTCCCAGACGGCCGGCTGGAGCGTGGCCTCGATCCGGCCCTCCATCCGCAGCAGGGCCACGTTCTGCAACAGCATGAACGCGGCCGACACCACCGCCGCCGCGACCAGCGCCAGAGCCGTCCGCACGATCAGGCCGCTCTCGCCGGCCGGCACGTAAGCGCCCAGGACCCGCCCGGTCGCCAGCGGCACCGTCGCGCCGAGGACCACCGACACCAGACCGCCCAGCAGCAGGTCCCTCAGCTCCAGGCGGGTGCCACGGGCACAGAAGCGCAGCAGCCGCACCAGACCGAGCCGGCCCTCAGGCAGCGGCCGGTAGAACATCACCGCCCGGTCCTCGAAGCCGGCCGCCTCGTCCGCGCCGATCCGCTCGCGCCGCCCACCGGGCCGGTCGACCGCCACGTAGCGGCCGCGCCGCCACAGCAGCGCCACCGGCGCGCCGTCCCGCTCCCGGCGGCCCACCAGAGGGCCCGCGTTCTCCCGCCACCAGCGCCCGCGCAGCCCGATCTCCCGGGTGCGGACGCGGGCGGCGAGCGCGATCCGCTCCACCGGGTCGAGCCGCTCGTCACCCGCGGCCGCCGCGGCCCCGCCGACCGTCTCCGGGAGAGCGATCCGGGCGTCCGCCGCGACCAGCCGGCACACCGCCAGCGTGGCGTCGGCGTCACCCCCGCCGCGCGACCGCCCGCCGTGCCGGCCGAGGGCCGCGAGCAGCGTCCGGTCCGCCTCGCTGCCGGCCGCCCGGCCCGCCGCGAGACCCGCCGCCGTCCGGTCCTCCTGCGCCCGCTCCCGCTCCTCGATCCAGCCGTCCAGGGCGTGGAGCAGCCGGTACTGCTGCTCCACCATGCCCTGCCACAGCGCCGCGTCCACGAGCAGGGTGCCTGCCGCGGCCGACTCGTACACCGCGCCGTACGCCAGGCTCCCGGGCGGCACCCGCATCCACACGACCTCGTCGTCCGTGACGACGTCCGGCCCGCCGGTCCGGTCGTCGAGCGGCGCCTCGTACAGGACCCGCAGACCGCGCCCCACGCCGAGCGCGAACGCATCCTCCAGCGGACTCGCGACCGGCGCGCCGGACCCGTACGAGCCGTTGGTGACCGCCCCGTACCAGCCGGGCGTACCGGATTCGTACCAGCCGGGCGCGCCGCCTTCGTACCGGCCGGGCTCCGGCCGGTACAGCTCGCGCAGGTCGACGCGGCGCAGCAGGCACTCCGCGGAAGGCCGGCCGACCAGGGTGTGCCGGGGGCCCTCGGCCGGACCGAGCAGCAGCGCGCCGGCGCCGACCCGGCCGAGGAAGTGCCAGGCCCCGGCGCCGGCCGCGTCCACCGCGAACAGGTCCAGGCTGCCGTGCGCCACCAGCCACAGCACGGACGGCCCTTCCAGGGACAGCGCGCGCAGACCCGAGCAGTCCACGCCCGCGCCGAGCCCGCCGAACGCGGCGAGCACCGGGTCCTGCGGGTGCGCGCCGGAGGCCCCGGCCTCGGGACCGGCGGAGCACCCGGCCATCGCGGCGGGGCCGGGCGTGACGGAGCGGGGCGTGGTCATCTCAGTGCTCCCTGACCAGATGGGCGTACGGGCCGCCCGCGGCCACCAGACCGGCGTGCCGCCCGCGTTCCACGACCGTGCCCCGGTCGAGCACCAGGATCTCGTCGCTGTCGCGCACGGTGCTCAGCCGGTGGGCGATGACCACGCAGGCGCAGCCGCGCCGCCGCAGGTTGTCCATGACCTCTCGTTCGGTCACCGCGTCCAGGGCGCTGGTCACTTCGTCGAGGACCAGCACGCTCGGGTCGCGGACCAGGGCCCGGGCGAGTTCCAGCCGTTGCCGCTGCCCGCCGGAGAAGTTCCGGCCGTCCTGCTCGACCCGGCTGTGGATGCCGCCGGGACGGCGGGAGACCACGTCCAGGACGGCGGCGTCCGCGAGCGCCGCGACGACCGCCTCGTCCGGCACCGACGGGTCCCAGAGGGCCACGTTGTCGCGGACGGTGCCCTCGAAGAGGAAGACGTCCTGGTCGACGAAGGACACCGAGGCGGCGAGCGCGCCGCGCGGGATGTCCGCGAGCGGCATCCCGTCGATCCGGACGGCGCCCTCCCACGGCGCGTACAGACCGGCGATCAGCCGCGAGACCGTGGACTTCCCGCTGCCCGAGCCGCCGACCAGCGCGACCTGCTGCCCGGGACCGACCGCGAGCGAGAAGTCCTTCAGGAGCGGCGCGTCCAGCGGGCTGTAGCCGAAGGTGACCCCGTCGAGCTCCACGTGGCCGGTGAGCCTGCGAGCCCCGCCGGCGGGCTCGCGGCGGGTGTGGACCGGGTCGACGGGGAAGTTCTCCACGTCCTTGAGCCGGGCGACGTCCGCCGCGAAGTCCTGGATGCGGCCCGCGACCGCGCCGAGCCGCGCGACGGGCGCGGTGAACCCGGTCACCAGGGACTGGAAGGCGACGAGCAGACCCACCGTCAGATGCCCTTCCACCGCCCGCAGTCCGCCGATCATCAGGATCAGCGCGCTGTTCAGCGCGGCCAGCGCGGGCGCCACGATCGCGAGCCACGCGCCCGGCACCCCGAGCCGCTGCTGCACGTCGAGCGTGACCGCGTGCTGCCCCGACCAGCGGCGGAAGAAGCCGTCCTCGCCGCCCGTGGCCTTGATCGTCTCGATCATCTGGAGACCGCCGTACGAGGTGCTGGTCAGCCGGGCGCTCTCGGCACGCAGCTTGTGCGTGCCCGTGGCCCGCACCCGCATCGTGATCCGCAGCGCCACCACGTTGAGCAGCGCCACACCGACTCCGACCAGGGTCAGCTGCGGGTCGTACGTCCACAGCAGCACCGCGTACAGCAGCACGACGACGGCGTCCACGCCCGCCGCCGACAGGTCGCGGGCGAGCGTCTCGGCGACCTGGTCGTTGGAGCGCAGCCGCTGCACCAGGTCGGCCGGGCTGCGCTGGGCGTAGAAGGCGACCGGGAGGCGGAGCAGGTGCCGCAGGAAGCGGGCGCCGCCCAGGGTCGAGGAGACGATCCGCCCGCGCAGCAGGTTGCCCTGCTGGAGCGCGGTGAGCGCCGCCGTGAGGACCAGCGCGGTCGCCATCGCCGCGAACAGCACGCCGAGCAGCGAGGACTGCCCGCCGATGAGGAAGGTGTCGATGTACGTGCGGCTGAGCGCCGGCACCCAGGCTCCGACGGCCACGAGCAGCACGCTCGCCAGCACCGCGGCGGCCATCGTGCCCGAGGTGCCGCGCAACCGTGCCGGCACGGCGTCCAGGACGCCCGGCCGGCGGCCACCAGGCCGGAAACCGGCGCCCGGTTCGAGGACGAGCACGATGCCGGTGAAGGCGGCGTCGAAATCCTCCATCGGCACGAACCGCCGCCCCTTGGCCGGGTCGTTGACGTACACGCCGGACCGGCCGAGACGCCGGCCCATGCCCTCGTAGACGACGTAGTGGTTGAACTCCCAGAACAGCACGGCCGGTGCGACGACCTCCGCGAGCGCCGCCAGGCCCATCTGCATGCCCTTGGCCGTCAGACCGTAACTCCGCGCCGCCTTCAGGAGGTTGCCGGCCCGGGAACCGTCGCGCGAGACGCCGCACGCGATCCGCAGCTCCTCCAGCGGCACGAACCGGCCGTGGTGCCCGAGCACCGTCGCGAGCGCCGCGGCGCCGCACTCCACGGCCTCCATCTGCAGCACGGTCGGGGTGCGGACGGTACGGGTCCGGCGGGCGCGGGGCGGGGCCGTGCGCGCCGGACGGCGCCGGGAGGCGGCCGCACGGGAGTTCTTCGCACGGGAGTTCTTCGCACGGGAGGTCTCCGTGCGGGAGGGGCTTTCGGGAGGGACCTGCTTGCTGGGCGTCTGCTGACGAGGGGACTTCTTGCGCGGGTTCACGGGAGCAGCCAGTCGACGGGGCGTTGCGAGGAGAGGTGGACGGCGCCGGTGACCGGCGTGCCGGAGTCGGCCGGTCCGGGGCCTTCGGGGGAGCGGGGCAGGCGCACGAGCACGGCCACCGGGTTGCCCTGCCGGGTGAACTCCGCCGCCAGCCCGTCGTCGCCGAGGAAGCCGCCGATCCGGGCGCGGGACTGCGGCGTGCGGCCCACGGCCGCGACCCGGCCGCGCAGCGTCCCGGCCCGGCCCGCGGTCGCCTGGCGGACCGTCACGTCGACGGCGGCGCCCGCACGGATTCCGGCGGCCTCGCCCGCCGGCACGTACAACACCGCCACCAGCGGTTCGCCGGGATCCGTGACCCGCTCGACGGCGGCCACGTCGGCGCCGGCCGTCACGACGGCGCCGGTACGGGCGAACAGGGCGGCCACCCGGCCGCCGGCCACGGCGCGCACGGGCCGGTCGCCGCGGTCCGTGCGGACGACGGCCAGCGGCTGCCCCGAGGCGACGGTCGTGCCCTCGGAGACCAGGACCTCGGTCACCTGGCCGGCCACCGGGCTCTGCAGCAGGTGGCGACCCTCGGCGGGGGTGAGGACGCCGGGCGCGGTCAGTTTCGACGTCACCGTGCCGGTGAACGCCCAGTACCCGGCGGCGGCCATCACGAGCACCGTGACGGCCAGGACGAGTCGCCCCTGGGGGCGGGCGAAACGCACGGGAAGATCGAGTTCCTCGGGGGACTGCAGGCGGGAAAGGGCCTTTTGGCGAAACTGCATGGCATTTCCCTTTCCTGCGGTGTGACCGTGGTGCGACCGCGATTTCCTTGCCGCGGCGGAACGACCGCGCGGCAGGGACGACCGCCGACCGACCCGCCCCGGGTGCCGGGCCGCCCCGGGGCGTGTGCCCCGGGGCGGCCCGGCGGTGACTCGCTCAGAGACCGGCGATGCCGGTGATGGCGCCGGTGTTCACCGAGACGCCGGTGACGCCCTGGACCAGGCCGGGAACGCCGTTGACCAGGCCCTCGACGTTCTGCACGGTCTGCAGGTTGCCGACGGTGCCGAGCAGGTTGGCCACGTCGCCCGTCACGGCGCCGGCGAGCCCGCCCTGGACGCTGATGACACCGCCGGACACGGCGTCCAGCTCGGTGTCGGCGATCTCGCGGGTCTCGATGTCGTTACGCATGGAGCGCACCTTTCGTTCGGTGGGGGGAATCCGTCTGCCGCGGCGGGCCAGATCAAAGCACGCCAACGGGTGTACGAGCCAATTCCGTTGACGCCTTTTCCGCGCCATTCGCGCACCGTCGGAAGCCGCCCGTGCAGCATGTTTCACGTAATGGCGACAGCTTCTCCGCAGAGCGGAGTAACAGATTCCGGGGGGTGGTGAGGGGCAGGGGGCGAACCGGGCGAAGCCCGGCATCCGGCCCCGGGCCGTGTGCCGGTCCGGAGTGCGGTGGGGGAGACGCGGTTCAAGTCACCTCCACAATGTGCGGGTTCTCGTCAGGCGGTGACGAGTGCAGGGGGGAGGGCCGTGGAGCCCGGCGGCGGTGGGGCCCACGGCCGCGGGGACCGACGACGCCCGCGTGCCTTGGGACGGTGCGGGCGGGCGGCGCCCGCGTGCCTTGGGACGGTGCGGGCGGGCGGCGCCCGCGTGCCTTGGGACGGTGCGGGCCGGTGGGGTCCGCGTGCCTTGGGACGGTGCGGGGCCGGTGGGGTCCGCGCGCCTCGGGACGGTGCGGACGGGCGGCGCCCGCGCGCCTCACGGCCGCGGCACATGCTCCGGCGGTGCTGCCGCGGCCCGGCCGTTCTCCCCTGCTCCGGCAGGCGCAAGAGGCACGGGATGAACGTGCAGGTCATCGCCGCCCCCTTCGGGCGGCAGCCGTGGGCCTCACGCCCCCCTGCCCGGCGCCGTCCACGACGTCCGCGCGACCCGCGAACACGGCATCGCCGACGCCCTCGCCGAGGCCGGGAGTGCTCGACCACACGGATCACCAGCCTCGTCCAGGGCGTACTCGGCGTACTCACCCGTCATCCGACCTGCCCGAAGTGAGGAGGGGGAGCCGCTCCGTGCCGCTCACCGCCGCCGCGAATGCGGCCGCGGCACCTCGGTGCCGGTTCGCGCTGCCGCCGGTCCCGCGGGGCGTGGCCGGGGCGCTCTCACAGCCAGCCGGCGCGCTGGGCCTGCAGGGCGAGCTGGAAGCGGTTCGCCGCGCCGAGTCTCGCCATCAGGACCTGCAGCCGCCGGAACAGGGTCCGGCGGCTGACGCCGAGCTCGCGCGCGATGACCTCGTCGCTCGCCCCGCCCGCCAGCAGCCGCAGCAGCCGGCGGTCGGCCGGCGGCAGCGCGGCGGGCCGCGCCGCGCCGCCGTGGAAGGGAAGCGCGCTGTGCCAGCACTGCTCGAACAGCGCCACCAGCGCGGAGAGCAGCCCGCACGGCTGCACCACCAGCATCGTGTTGACCACGTCCGCCTCCCGGATCGACAGCGACACCAGGGCGTACGCCTCGTCGATGATCAGCAGTTTCACCGGCACCGACGGCAGCACCCGGGCCTGCTCGCCCGCCGCGATGGCGGGCTCGATGGCGTCCCGCAGATGCCCCGGGTGCTCCAGGGACTCCCGGGAGTACACGACCCGCTGCCGCACCCCGCGCGCCAGCGTCGCGAGCGCGTCCTCCGTGGCGCCCGGCAGCGGCACGTACGGCGGCGACTCGAACTGCCGGATCTGCTCCCGCGCGCTCGCCCACGCGTGCCGCATCCGCGGCCCGATCGCCTCGCCCGTGACGACCTCGACCAGATCGTCGTTGTACGCGGCCAGCCGGTGCCGCCGGAACGACTCGAAGGCACCGCCGACCGCGATCCGCGACTCCTCCAGCTCCGCCGCCCGGTGCCGGGCCAGGATCTCCAGGCCCGCCGCGGGCGGCACCGGCGCCACCACGTCGGTCTCGTCCTCGGCGGAGCTGGCCAGACCCGCGTCGACCAGCTCCGCGTAGGCGGAGGTCAGCTCGGCGCCGCCGAGGCCCGCCGCCCGGCCGATCACGCCGAGCGGCGCGGGCGCCGATTCCAGCAGGGCCCGGTAGACCCGGCCGGCCGTGGGGCCGACGCCCAGGAGCCGTAGCGCCTCACCGAGTTTCGCGTTCGTCATGCCCACATTGTCGGCGCTCCCCGTCGCTCCGTATGGCCGATCGGTGCCACTGGCACTCCCGGGCCCACGGCGTCCGCTCCGCCCACTACCTTCCGGAACCGCACGCTCACCGACGCCGGGCACCGGACACCGGGCACCCGGCACGAGACGAAGGGGTACGACGTGGCCAAGGCACGGAAGAACGGTCTGTACGGAGGCGTCTCCGCGGAACTGTCGGCGCTCATGCGCACCGGCTGGGCCGACACCGAACGGCACGACCTCGCCCTCGACGAGCAGGCCCCGTACGCGGCCGCCCGCCGCGCGGCGCTCTCCGCCCGCTTCCCCGGCGAGCGCCTGGTGGTCCCCTCGGGCAACCTCAAGGCCCGTTCCAACGACGACCTGTACCCGTTCCGGCCGTACTCCGGCTACGTGCACCTGACCGGCGACCAGGCCAGGGACGGCGCCCTCGTGCTCGAACCGCGCGCGGACGGCGGGCACGACGCCTACTGCTACCAGCTGCCCCGCGACGGACGGGACACCGACGAGTTCTGGATCGGCTACCACGCCGAACTGTGGATGGGCCGCCGCCGCTCCCTCGCCGAATCCGAGCGCGTTCTCGGCCTGCCCTGTCGCGACGTCCGCACCGCCGTCCTGGACCTCGCCGCCTCTACCGTCCCCACCCGCGTCGTCCGCGGCGTCGACCCGGCCCTGGAGGCCGCCGTCCGCACCGACGAGGAGCGCGACGACGAGCTGGAGGAGGTGCTGAGCGAGCTGCGCCTGGTGAAGGACGCCTGGGAGATCGGCGAGATGCGCAAGGCGGTCGACTCCACCGTCCGCGGCTTCACCGACGCCGTCTCCGAGCTCTCCCGCGCCGTCGCCACCTCCGAGCGCTGGATCGAGGGCACCTTCTTCCGCCGCGCCCGCCTGGAGGGCAACTCCGTCGGCTACGGCTCCATCTGCGCCGCCGGCGACCACGCCACGATCATGCACTGGACCACCAACGACGGACCCGTGCGCCCCGGCGAGCTGCTGCTCCTCGACGCCGGCGTGGAGACCCACAGCCTCTACACCGCCGACGTCACCCGCACCCTCCCCATCAGCGGCACCTTCACGCCCGTGCAGCGGCAGGTCTACGACGCGGTGTACGAGGCCCAGGAGGCCGGCATGGCCGCCGTCAAGCCCGGGGCCGCCTACCGCGACTTCCACGAGGCCGCCCAGCGCCACCTCGCCGCCCGGCTCGTCGAGTGGGGCTTCATCGAGGGGCCTGCCGAGCGCGCGTACGAACTCGGCCTGCAGCGCCGCTTCACCATGGCCGGCACCGGCCACATGCTCGGCCTGGACGTCCACGACTGCGCCCACGCCCGCAACGAGGAGTACGTGGACGGCGTCCTGGAGCCCGGCATGGTGCTCACCGTCGAGCCCGGGCTCTACTTCCAGCCGGACGACCTGACCGTGCCCGAGGAGTGGCGGGGCATCGGCGTCCGCATCGAGGACGACCTCCTCGTCACCGGGGACGGCCACGAGAACCTGTCGGCCGGCCTGCCCCGGTCCGCCGACGAGGTCGAGGCCTGGATGGCCCGGCACGCCGGCTGACCGGCCCGCCACGCCCGCTGCCCGGTCGGCCACGCCGGCCGACCGGCCGACCGGCCGCCCGGACCGTTCGCGGCGCCGCGCCCACGGGGGGTGCGGCGCCGCGAATGGAAGGCCCCGCGGGTTGGGGCTAGTGTCGATACATAGGCCATAAGGTGCGCCGACGCTCCCGCGGTCAGGCAGTCTTCGCAAGCCTCGCAGCCCCCGCGGTAGAGGGGTCGAGGGCGCGCGGAAGGAGCCTGCCATGACCCGAACAGTGCGCGCGGCGATCGCCGTCGCGGGAGCCGCGGTCCTGTCCCTGAGCGTGGTGACCACGAGCGGCGTCGCCCAGTCCGCCCCGGACTCGGAACGGCGCCAGGACATCAAGATCGGCCTGCTGCTCCCGGAGAGCAAGACCACCCGGTACGAGAAGTTCGACAAGCCCTACATCGAGCAGAAGATCCAGGAGCTGGCGCCCGGCGCCCAGGTCGACTACTACAACGCCGCCGAGAGCGCGACCACCCAGCAACAGCAGGTCAACACCGCGCTCGCCAAGGGCGACAAGGTGCTCATCCTGGACGCGGTGGACTCCAAGTCCATCCAGTCCTCCGTGGACAAGGCGCACGCCGCCGGCGTGAAGGTCGTCGCCTACGACCGTCTCGCCCAGGGCCCGGTCGACTCCTACGTGTCGTACGACAACCGCAAGGTCGGCGAACTGCAGGGCAAGGCACTCCTCGACGCACTCGGCGACAAGGCCGGTTCCGGCCAGATCGTGATGCACAACGGCTCGCCCACCGACCCGAACGCCGCCGACTTCAAGGCCGGCGCGCACTCCGTCCTCGACGGCAAGGTGAAGATCGGCAAGGAGTACGACACCCCCAACTGGGACCCCAACAACGCCAACCAGCAGATGTCCGGAGCGATCAGCGCCCTCGGCAAGGACAACATCGTCGGCGTCTACTCCGCCAACGACGGCCTCGCCGCCGGCATCTCGACCGCCCTCAAGGCGGCCGGCATGAACGTGCCGCTGACCGGCCAGGACGCCCAGCTCGACGCCATCCAGCGCATCCTGGTCGGCGATCAGACGATCACCGTCATGAAGCCGTACAAGCCCGAGGCGGACATCGCCGCCACGATGGCCGTCGACCTCGCCGAGGGCAAGGCGCTCCCGAAGGACCTCGTGCCCCTGACCGTCACCAACGGCAGCGGCGACAAGGTCCCGGCCAACCTGCTGACGCCGGTCGTGGTCGACAAGACCAACATCAAGGACACCGTCGTCAAGGACGGGCTCTACACGGTCGACGAGATCTGCACGCCGACGTACGAGGAAGCCTGCAAGCAGGCCGGTCTGGAGTAGGCCGCCCGAAGTGAGCGGCCCGGAAGCGCGCGGCCCGCGGCGGTCGCGCGGCCCGCAACGGTCCTGGTAGGCGTCGGAGGCGGTCGCTGTGCCGGAAACACCTGTGCTGTCCCTGCGGGGGATCTCCAAGCGGTTCGGCGCGGTCCAGGCCCTGTCGGGCTTCGACCTGGAGGTGAACGCCGGAGAGGTCGTCGCCCTCGTCGGCGACAACGGCGCCGGCAAGTCGACCGCCATCAAGGCGATCGCCGGAGTGAACCCGCCCGACGAGGGCGTCATCGAATGGCAGGGCCGGCGGGTCTCGATCAACCGGCCCCACGACGCCCAGAACCTCGGCATCGCCACCGTGTACCAGGACCTCGCGCTGTGCGACAACCTCGACGTGGTCGGCAACCTCTTCCTCGGCCGCGAACTGCGCCGCTTCGGAGTGCTCGACGAGGTCCGCATGGAGCAGCGCTCCCGCGAGCTCCTCCACACCCTGTCCATCCGCATCCCGTCGGTCCGCATCCCCGTCGCGTCCCTGTCCGGCGGCCAGCGCCAGACGGTGGCGATCGCCCGCTCCCTGGTCGGCGACCCCAAGGTCGTGCTCCTGGACGAGCCCACCGCCGCCCTGGGCGTCGAGCAGACCGCCGAGGTCCTGGATCTCGTGGAACGGCTCCGCGAGCACGGCCTGGGCACCATCCTGATCAGCCACAACATGGTGGACGTGATGGCCGTCGCGGACCGCATCGCGGTCCTCCGCCTCGGCCGCAACAACGGCTTCTTCGACAAGCGGTCCACCAGCACGGAGGAGATCATCTCCGCCATCACCGGGGCCACCGAGAGCGCCGTGACCCGGCGTCAGGCCCGCATCCGCGAGGAGCGGCAGGCCCGCGGGGAGGAGGAGCCATGAACGGCGACCGCGACTCCGGCGGCGGCCCGGAGCGCCCCGCAGGCGCCCCGTCCCAGGAACCCGCGCCCAAGGCCGTACCCGCCGTCGACAGCCGGCTCATCGTCCGCGAGGAGGGCCTGCGCGGCTACGTCGGCGAGTTCCGGCGCAAGATGCGCAGCGGCGAACTCGGCTCGCTGCCCGTCGTCGTCGCCATCGCCGTCATCTGGACGGTCTTCGGCAGCCTCGACAGCACCTTCCTCTCCGCGCAGAACCTCTCCGACCTCAGCCAGCAGATCGTCGGCACGGGCATGATCGCCGTCGGCATCGTCTTCGTGCTGCTGCTCGGCGAGATCGACCTGTCCGTCGGCTCCGTCAGCGGACTGTGCGCGGCGATCTTCGCCGTGCTCAACGTGCTCAACGGCATGAACGAATGGCTGGCGCTGCTGGTCGCCGTCGCCGGGGGAGCCGCGGTCGGCCTCATCCACGGCTTCTTCTTCGCCAAGGTCGGCGTGCCCGCCTTCGTCGTCACCCTCGCCGGCAACCTCTTCTGGAACGGCCTGATGCTCCAGGTGCTGGGCACCAGCGGCACGGTGAACATCCCCAGCGAGAGCATCGTCGCCAAGCTGTACTCGACCATCTTCCACAGCCCGGCCACCGCCTACGTCGCGGCCGGCGTGGGCGTCGGACTCTTCCTGCTCGCCTCGCTCCAGGACGCCAGGCGCCGGCAGGCCGCCCACGTGCCGTTCCGGCCGTTCGGCGAGATCGTGCTGCGCACGGTCGTCATCGCGGCCATCGCCTTCGTCGCCGCGTACATCCTCAACCAGTACCAGGGACTGCCGCTGCCCCTGCTGATCTTCCTGATCCTGCTGGTGCTCCTCGACTTCGTGCTGCGCCGCACCCGCTACGGGCGGCAGATCTTCGCGGTCGGCGGCAACATCGAGGGCGCCCGCCGGGCCGGCATCAGCGTGCCCTTCGTCCGGATGAGCGTCTTCACCGTCTCCGGCACGATGGCGGCGATCGGCGGCCTCTTCCTCGCCGGCCAGATCCAGTCCGCGAGTCAGACCTCCGGCGGCGGCAATCTGCTGATGAACGTGATCGCCGCCGCCGTCATCGGCGGCACGAGCCTGTTCGGCGGCCGCGGCTCGGTCTGGTCCGCGCTCCTCGGCGCACTGGTCATCGGCTCCATCCAGTCCGGCATGAACATCATGGGCGTCAGCAACGCCGTCCAGTTCATGATCACCGGCGCCGTGCTGCTCGCCGCCGTGGTCGTGGACTCGCTGTCCCGGCGGAGCCAGAAGGCCGCGGGACGCGCCTGAGACGGTCGTCCCGGGCGTGCCCCGCGGCCTCCGGCCGTACGCGCCCGGCGGCGCCCCGGGACTGCTCCCCCCGCGGCCCGGCCGTACGGCCCGTACGCCGCTACGGCCGGTGGAACCGCACCTCGGGGTGCTGTGCGCTCGGCCCCGTCAGGAGCGGCTGCGGTACGCCCTTGAGGTGCTCGTCGAAGAACGCGGCGACGTACGCGCGGGTCACGGCCAGGGCCCGGTCGGCCGGGATCGGCCCGGCGGGCAGGCCGAAGTGGCGCTGGATCACCGGCCCGTCCGAGAACGTGAAGTGGTCGGCGCCCGCCACCGTCAGCCAGCGCTTCCAGCCGTCGAGCGCCTGCCACGTGCGGTCCCAGGTCTCGTCCTCGCCGCCGGGACGGTGCACCGCGTCGTCGGTGCCCAGGAACAGGAACGGCCGGCCGCCGAGTCCGCCCGCCGGCAACGTGTCCCAGAACGAGCCGTCCATGTTCACCCCGGCGTCGATGCGCCGGTCGGCGAGCATCGCGGTGGCCGCGCTCGCTCCGCCGATCGAGTGGCCGGCCATGCCGATCCGTGACCGGTCGATGCTCCGCGCGTACGGCCAGGCGGCGTGCGGGCCGGTGATCCGGTCCAGGAGGAAGCGGACGTCGGCCGCACGGGCGGCCGTGACGTCACTGCCCTTCACCCGGCCCTCCTCCAGCGCCGCGCAGGCCACACAGGTGAGGACCCGCCCGCCCGGCACGGAGGTGCCCGAGGTCTCGTAGGCGTGGTCGACGGAGGCGACGGCATAGCCCCGCGAGGCCAGTTCCACGGCGGTGGCGGTCAGGGTGAAGCGCGGCACGCCGAAGCCGGGTGACAGCACCACGAGCGGATGGCGCCCCGGCGCGGGCCGCGCGTCCCTGACGCTGTACGTGCCCATGCCGGCCAGTGCGCGGACCGACGCCGGGTCCGCCGTTCCGACGCCCCGCAGGAGCAGCCGCGCCTCGTCCTCGGTCGCGTACGGGGCGGGCCGGCCGTGCGCCTTGCGGGCCGCGGGGTAGTGGAGCGTCACCATCAGTTCGCGGCCGTCTGCCGTGGGCACCCACGGGTCGGGACGGGACCGGTCGACGAGGTGCAGGACGGAGGCGCCCACGCGGAACCCGCCGGTGGGTGCGGGAAGTTCGAGCGGGTCGGCCGCGGGGGCGGTGCCGGCCAGGGGTGCGGGCGCGGGCGCGGGAGCCGCGGCGACGGCCGTGGGCGTCGCCGCGGTGGCGGGAAGGGCGGTGGCGGGTAACGCGACGGCGCAGGCGAGGAGGGCGGTCGCGGCCGCCCGGATCGGTGTGATCATGCCCAGGACGCTACGGTCCCGCGCCCGGGCCCCGCGTCAGACCACGGACGGAACCGGCCCGGCCGCCCGTACACCCGGGGTCGGACACCGTGTCGGCCTCCCGGTGACCGCGCCCGGAGCACCGGCCGGGCCGCTCTGCGGATGCGGGCCGCGTCCGGGTCCGGGATGCTGGACGGGACAGGGGGGCCACTCGAGGAGGGCCGCGATGTCCGTGATGGACAAGCTCAAGCAGATGCTCAAGGGCCACGAGGACAAGGCGGGTCAGGGCATCGACAAGGCCGGCGACTACGTCGACGGCAAGACGCAGGGCAAGTACAGCAGCCAGGTCGACACCGCCCAGGACAGGATGAAGCAGCAGCTGGGCGGAACGGACCGGGAGCAGCCCCCGGAGCAGCCGCCCCAGCGGTGACCCCTGAGTCGGAGCGGTGACCCGCGCCCGCGCGGCGACCCGTGAAACGCCCCTGGCAGCCGCGCCGTCCGTGCGCGGCTGCCAGGGGCGTTTCCGCTCCGGCCGCAGCCTCGGGAGTGTTCCCGGGCGCAGCCTCAGGAGTGTTCGGAGATGGCCTCGACCAGGTCGCCGACCGGTCGGTCCGGCAGGGTCCTGGCGACGTCCGCCTGGGCGATGATGCCCACGAGGACGTGCCCGTCGATGACGGGGACGCGGCGGATCCGGTGCTCGCTCATCACGTGCAGCACCTCGTCGGCCGAGTCCTCCGCGCCGACGGTGACGATCTCGTCCTGGGCGAGCTCGCCCGCCGTGCACGCCGCGGGGTCCTTGCCCTCGGCGACGACCTTCAGGACGATGTCACGGTCGGTGAGCATGCCCTTGAGCCGCTCGTCGGGGCCGCAGATGGGCAGCGCGCCCACGTCGAGCCGGACCATTTTCCGGGCGGCCTCGGCGATGGTCTCGTCCCAGCGGACGCACGTCGCGTCGGCGGTCATCATCTCGCGTGCGGTGGTCATGGTGATCTCCCGTGGGTGGTGGGGTCGGCGTCGGGGGAGGGGGCGCGGTCGGGGAGGCGCGGCGCGCGACGGCGGGCGCGCCGGCGTTCAGGCTCGGGCCGTACGGCCTTCGAGCGCCTCGACGATCGCCTTCGAGAAGGCGTCCAGGTCGGCGGGTCTGCGCGAGGTGATCAGCGGATGGCCGCCGGAGGTGTCCACGACGACCTCACGGTCCTGCCAGTGGCCGCCCGCGTTCTCCAGGTCCGTCCGGAGGGACGGGTAGGAGGTGAGTTCGCGGCCCTTGACCACCCCGCTCTCCAGGAGCAGCCACGGTCCGTGACAGATCGACGCCACCGGCCTGCCGTCGTCGGCGAAGGCGGCGATCAGGCGCTGGGCCTGGTGGTTGGTGCGCAGCCGGTCGGCGTTCAGCGTGCCGCCCGGCACGACGACGGCGTCGTACGCCTCCGGTGAGGCCTCCGCGAGGGTCGTGTCCGGCTCGACGACGCTTCCCGGCCGGCGGTCGGAGATCAGGGTCAGGACGGGTTCGTCCCGCGGGGCGGCGACAGTGACGCGGGCACCGGCTTCCCGCAGTACCGCCATCGGGTGCATGAGTTCGTCCTGCTCCGTCCCGTAGTTGCTGGTGAGGACGAGAACGGTCGTTCCGTCGAGCGTCACGATGGATCCCTTCGGGGCCCCCGAGGTCAGTTGCCTCCGAGGGAGCGCTTGAGTTCGGCCTTGTTCATCGAGGACCGGCCGTGGATGTTGCGGCGCTGTGCCTCCGCGTACAGCTGGTCGTACGTCGGTCCCTCGGAGCCGCTGTGCGAGCGCTTCCCGCCGCGACGCGAGGACGACATGTCCTGGACGGAGCTCTTGCTCGCCGTCTTGGACTCGCCCGCGCGGGCGCGTTCCTTGTTCACGGTGCGGGCGGCGATCTCCTTGGCCCGCTTCGTGCTCTCGCCGCGGTCCTGGGCGCTCTCCTTGATGTGCTCGTACTGACGTTCGCGCTTGGCGCTCGATCCACGGGGCATGGTGCGCTCCTCTCCGGGGCGTGCCGGGGCTGTTCTCCGGGCCTTCACGAGGCCGCTTCCCTCACCGATCCGAATAATTCGTGTCAAACCGGACGGGAACGGGAATCCTCCTTTCAGACGCTCGGACCGACGGATCCCTCCGCGTACCCCGCGTGGCGAAGGCCGCCGGTCACCGTCGAAGGAGTCACATGTCCAGGAACGCGACGCCGACGCGCCGCAGTACCGTCCGCCCCGCGCCGCCCAGCCCGGCGGCCTCGATGCGCCGCGAGGCGCTGGACGGACTGCCCGAGATCGACCGGCCCACCCAGGTCTCCACCGACGACGCGCAGACGCTGTCCACCGCGCTGCTCACCCGGCTGCGCGAACTGGAACCCGGCACTCCCGAGCACGCTTACGTACGCAACACCCTCGTCGAGCTGAACCTGAGCCTCGTGCGGTTCGCCGCCCGGCGCTTCAAGAACCGGCCGGAACAGCGCGAGGACATCGTCCAGGTCGGCACGATCGGCCTGATCAAGGCCATCGACCGGTTCGACCCGGAGCGCGGCATCGAGTTCTCCGCGTTCGCGCTGCCCACCGTCGTCGGAGAGATGAAACGATTCTTCCGTGACACCACCTGGGCCGTCCGGGTACCCAGGCGCCTCCAGGAACTCCGCATCGACATGGCCAAGGCCGCCGACGCCCTCGAACAGAGCCTCGGCCACAGGCCCACCCGCGCCGAGGTCGCCGAGCACCTGCACGTCACCGAGGAACGCGTCGCCGAAGGCGAACTCGCCGCCCGCGGCTACACCGCCCGCTCCCTGGACGCCTCCGTCTCCGACGAGGGCGACCCGCCGCGCAGCGGCTCCCGCCGGCTGGCCGAGCCGGAGCCCTCGTACGAACTGATCGAGGACTTCGCCTCCCTGAAGCCGCTCATCGACCACCTCGGCGAACGGGACCGCACGATCCTCTCGCTGCGCTTCGGCGAGGAGCTCACCCAGGCCGAGATCGGCGCCCGCCTCGGCCTCTCCCAGATGCACATCTCCCGCCTGCTCACCCGCATCCTCGGCGAACTGCGCGCGGGACTCCTCACCGAGGACGCGCCGACCGCGCCCCGCACCACCGGCGGCTGACACCACCGGCCCGACGGACCCCGGCGCACCCCCGGGGCGGCCGACCGGCCGCCCCGGGGGTGCGCCGGGCCTCATGCCGCCGGCGCTGACGAGCCCGGTACGCCCGGCCCCGGTACGCCGGGCACGGTGCCAGCTCCGGCCGCCGGAGCGGGGCGCGGTGAGGCCGACGGAGGCGAGCCGGGGTGCGGGGCGGCGGCCGGGTGCGGGGGAGCGGCGGGGTGCGGGGGAGCGGCGGGCAGGGAGCCGGGGTGCCCCGAACGGTGCTCGAGACGGAGCCGGTAGCCCTCTGCGGCGAGTTCCCGGCCGCCGCCGTCCGTGAACCGGCCGGTCACCGTGTACACGCCGCAGTGCGCCCGGCCCACCGGCAGGCGTTCCGGAGGCAGCCGTACCTCGTACGGGCCGCCGGTCCGGAAGCCGCCGAGGACGGTGCGGGTCGTCGTGAGGACCTTCCCCTCCATGGCCAGGGACTCCTCGAAGGCCAGCCCGTCGACGTCCTGGCCGAGCCGGAACGTCAGACCCAGGCTGATCACGGTGCCCTCGGGCACCGTGATCGGCTCGGCCTCACGGGAGCCGTCGCCCCGCGGCACCTCGAACCGCCCCAGCTCCTCGGTGTGCAGGGAGACGTCGCGGACTTCGAAACCGGTCACGGCCGGTCACCGCCTTTCGGCGCGCCGTCGCCGGCGCGAGAGGCACGGGCCGCCGGCGCGCCCGTTCCCGTGGCCGGCGCGCCCGCTCCCGTGGCCGACGCGACGGTCACCGGACGACGGGCCAGGGCCGTGTACGGCGCACGCCCGGCCGACTCCGGGCCGAAGCCGCCGAGCGCGCCACGGCCCCGCCCTTCGGACCCGTCCGCACGCGCACGCGCACCCGTCACCGCCACCGTGCGGCCCTCGTCGAACGGCCCGGCGCCGCCCCGCGTCGCACGCGGCACGGCCAGGCCCTCCAGGAAGGACAGGAGGTCCGGCGTCCGGATCATGATCATGCTCCCGTCGGCTCGGCACTCACCACGGGCCCCGTGGTGCACGGGTCCCACCGGGGCGAGTGCCCCACCCCGGACGGAACACGCCTGGCGCGCCCTGCCACGCACGCCCGGCGCGTCCCGGCACGGCACACCCGGCGCGCCCCGGCACGGGTGGACCGCCGCCGGCCGGGTAGTCGCGGACCGAAGCGAGGAGGCGGACATGAACGATCTGACCATCGGGGTCGAGGAGGAGTTCGTCCTCGTCGACCCGACGAGCCGGGCCCCGGTCGACCGGGCTCCGGACGTCATCGCGTCGGCCGCCAGGATCCTCGGAGACCAGGTCCAGAACGAGCTCTTCAACGCCCAGGTCGAGACGATGACCCAGCCCACCGCCTCGTGCGGTGACCTGCGGGACGAACTGGTGCGGCTGCGCTCCGTCGTGGGCACCGCCGCCCGCGCCGAAGGCTGCCTGCCGATCGCCACCGGCACGCCGGTGGTGCCGCCCGCGCGGCCGCTGACCATCACGGACACCGAACGCTACCGCCGCATGGCCCGGCGCTTCGCCTCCCGCTTCAGCACCGTCGACGGCCTCGTCTGCGGCTGCCACGTCCACGTCGGCAGCCTCGACCGCGAACTCGCCCTCGCCCTCTCCCGTCGTATGGCCCCGTGGCTTCCCGTGCTCCAGGCCGTCACGGCCAACTCGCCCTTCGCACGGCGGCGCGACACGGGCTTCGCCAGCTGGCGCTCCGTCGAGTACGCGAGCTGGCCCACCGTCGGGCCCGCACCCGACCTCGACGAACCCCGCTACCTCGCCCACGTGGCCGAACTGGTGCGCACCGGCACCCTGCTCGACCGGCGGATGGTGTACTGGCACGCCCGCCCGTCGGAGCACGTGCCGACCCTGGAGATCCGCGTCGCCGACTCCAACGCCGACGTCGACACCGTCGTCATGGTCGCCGCCCTCGTCCGTGCCCTCGCCGCGAGCCTGCTCGCCGACGAGCGCGCGCACCGGCCCGTGCAGCGGACCCCGCTGCGCCGGCTCCTGCTCGCCCACGAACTCGCCGCCCGTTACGGCCTTTCCGGCTACGGCATCGATCCGTGCACCGGCGCCGAGCGGCCCGCGGCCGAGCTCGTCGACCGCCTCGTCGCGCGGGTGCGACCCCAGCTCGACCTGACCGGCGACACCGACCGGGTGCTGCGCCAGTGGCACGGCATCCGCGCCCACGGCGTCGGGGCGGCCCGACAGCGCGCCGCGTACCGGCGCCAGGGCCTCCTCAGCGACGTGGTGGACGCACTCGCCCGCCAGACGGCCTCGTCCTGAGGACGGCCTCGCCTCGCCTTGACGCCTTGTTCGTCTCGCCCTGACGCCTTCCCTGACGCCTCCCTGCCGGCGCGCGTTCCCGGCGGCCTTCTTGTCCGGCCTTCTTGGCGTTCCCTCTTGGCGTTCCCTCTTGCCGTTCCTGTCGGCCGTTCCTGAGACGTAGTCCAGTGACACGTCTCAGGACGGCCGACAGGTGACGTCAGCGACAGGTGACGTCGGATCCCGTGCGCGCACGGCCCGGCGCCGGCCCGAAGCGGGCCGGCGCCGTCGGTGGAGCGGTGGTTACCGCGGCGGTGCGGTCACCAGCGGTACCAGCGCCGGTCCCCCGAGCGGAGGAAGAATCCCAGCACCCACACGACGAGCAGGGCGAGGGCGATCCACCACAGCACGTCTAGGGCGAAACCGGTGCCGAAGAGCACGAGGATCACAAGCAGGACGATGAGCAAAGGAATCATGACGAGTCTCCTGAGAGGATCGGAAGGCCGCTCGCGCGACCGGCTGCCGGCCGGGCGGTTCGGCCTTGTCGGCCAGGTTGTGGGGCTCCACCTCCACGGCCGGGTCCACGCGGGTACGGCAGTCGTCCGGACCGTACGAAGGTGGCGGCGCCGGACGCCCCGAACCGCGTCCACCGGTCGTGGACCCCGCTCGGCGCGGCATCCACCTCGATCGTGGTGTGCGCCATCGTGTTCACCTCCCTGGCCCGCGAAAGGACCGGTCGGCAGCGCGGGTACCCGCGGTAGGCGGTCGTAATCGCGGGCGCCCGCACCACGCGGCCGGTGCGTGTCCGCGCCGTATCGGGGTATTCGCGCGGAATGACCACGAAAACCCCGCTCAGGCTGATCCGACCGCCCGGTGTCTACGCACCCCAGGGCGACACGGCCCTCCTCCTGGAGAGCCTGGCCCGCGAACGCATCGATCCGGGCGTGCGCACGCTCGACCTGTGCACCGGCACCGGCGTCCTCGCCCTCGCGGCGGCCCGCAGAGGCGCCGAGGCCACCGCCGCCGACATCTCCGGCGCGGCCGTCGCCGCGGCACGCTGCAACGCCCGGCTCCACGGCTGCCGGGTACGGGTCCTGCGCGGCGACCTCACCGAGCCGGTCGCCGGCGAGCGCTTCGGCCTCGTCACGGTGAACCCGCCCTACGTGCCCGCCGACGCGCCGGACGGACCCGCGCGCGGCGCGCGCCGGGCCTGGGACGCCGGCCCCGACGGGCGGCTCCTGCTGGACCGCATCTGCCGGACCGTCCCCCCGCTCCTCACCCCCCGCGGCGTGCTGCTCATCGTCCAGTCCTCGCTCAGCGGAGTCGCCGCCACCGTCACCGGCCTGCGCCGCGCCGGCCTGAGGGCCGACGTCACCGACCGGCGGCCCCAGCCCTACGGGCCCGTGATGGCGGCCCGGGCACGCTGGTTCGAGCGACGCGGGCTGGCCGAGCCCGGCACGACCAGCGAGGTGCTCGTGGTGATCCGCGCGGTCCGCGACCCGGCGGCCCGCATGTCCGTGGCGATGGCGGGCACCCGCGACCGCGAAGCGGCCTGATCGCACCCCGCAGCCCGTACGGCTGCCGCCGTGCGTACGGCCGCCGCCGACCGCGGGCGCGGCCCGAGGAGGACACGATGACAACGCGTGGGGCACAGGAATCCCGCGGCGCCGCCTTGTTCGACGTCGACGGCACTCTGGTGGACACCAACTACCTGCACACCCTCGCCTGGTGGCAGGCACTGCGCCGGCACGGCCACGACGTGCCGATGGCCCGCATCCACCGCGCCATCGGCATGGGCGCCGACCGCCTCCTCGACCACGTGCTCGGCCAGAACCGCCGGCGCGAGGAGGACGGTTCCGTCGCCGACACCCACGGGGCCCTCTACGCCACCTGGTACGAGAACCTCCGGCCGTTCGAGGGCGCCACGGAGCTGCTGCGCGCCGTGGCCGCCCGCGGCTGGCAGGTGGTGCTCGCCAGCTCGGCCTCCGAGGAGGAGGTGAACGCCATCCGCGGGCGCCTCGACGCCGAGGAGGTGATCGACGCCGTCACCTCCGGCGGCGACGTCGACGTCACCAAGCCCGCGCCCGACCTCGTGGAGGCCGCCCTGCGGGCGGTCGGCGCCGAGCCCGAGGACGCCGTGTTCATCGGCGACACCGTGTGGGACGTCGAGGCCGCCGGCCGCGCCGGTCTGCCCTGCATCGGCCTCCTCACCGGTGGCACCTCGCGCGCCGAACTGGAGGACGCGGGCGCCGTCCTCGTCTGCGAGGACGCCATGACGCTGCTGCGCCGCATCGACACGAGCCCGCTGTCCCGCCCGCCGGACCGCGCGGGCGGCTGAGCCCGGCTGCCCGGGACCGTGCCGGCTGCCCGGATCGACGCGGGCCGCCCTCGGGCCGGGAGCCGGGTCGCGCGCCGGTCGCGGATACGGTGGCACTCGGCGCGGGTCGGGTACGACGGGCCGAGGAGCGAGCGCCCGGCCGTGGTGCCGAGCATGACGATCAGCCGGGGGACACCAGACGGAGTTCGGCGAGCAGCCAGGGCCGGCAGGCCAGGGTTTCCCGCAGGGGTTTCCCGCAGGCTCGGCGCCTGGTGGATCCGGCGCTTGCGGGTTTCGTCCTGGGGGAACGTGAAGTGCTTGACCGCGTTCGTCAGAGAGAACTCTTTCCTCGTCGATGCCCGCGTCCTCGTCGATGCCCGCGTCGCGCAGCCGCCCCGCGGGGCCGATGAAGGCCTGGCCCTCCCGGTCGCCGGCCCTCCCGGTCGCCGGGCCGCTCTCCCACCGGCATCAGCCGGGCGTGCGCGGCACCGCGCCCCGAAGACGGTGCCGCTCGCCTCCCGGTTAAGGGGCAGCCTCGGCAGTCCGCCGCCGCCCGGCGGTGCGCGGGAAGCCCGCCGCGCCGCGGCAGGAAGGGCGTCGCGTCGTACGCTCCCCGTCCCGCGTCCGGTGCGCGGACGCCGTGTCGGACACGGGGCGTCAGATGTGGGGCGCGCCGCCGGGCTCGTCCGGGAGCGGGCCGGGATAAGGGCCGGGCCGTTCGGGCGGCGAGACCGGCTCGCCCGCCGACGGGGACGCGGAGGCGGGGGCCTCGCCCGTGGAGTCCTCGGGCCGTAGCCTGCCGTGCCAGCTGCCGGTCGTGCCGTCCCGCTCCTCGATGAACGTCTTGAAGCGCATCAGGTCGCCCTGGACCCGGCTCTCCAGGAAGCCGAGGGCGTCACCCGCCTTCTCGACCATGCCCTGCGGTTCGACGTCCATGGCCAGACTGACCCTCGTGTGCGTGTCGTCGAGGCGCTGGAAGGTGACGACGCCCTTCTGCTTCACGTCGCCGCCGACCGTCCGCCAGGAGATGCGTTCGTCGGGCAGCTGGTCGACGATCTCGGTGTCGAACTCCCGTGTCACGCCCGCCACGCGGGTGCGCCAGTGGCAGCGCCGGTCGTCGAGCTGCCGCACCTCCTCGACCCCGTCCATGAACCTCGGGAACTCCTCGAACTGGGTCCACTGGCCATAGACGTCGTGGAGCGGTGCCATGACCCTGATGGTCTCCTGCACCATGCTCATGACCGTCGTCTCCTTCCTCGTTCCCGTGCTGCGTCGCGGTCCTGGAACCCCTGCGACTACCCGCTCCGGCCGGCCGCACGCGCGTCCGGGCGCTCCGGTGCCCGGACCGTGCGGACGTACCGCCGCCGGAGCGAGCCGGGCATACCGGCGGCGGAACAGGGCAACCGCCAAGGAGTCGCTCCAGCGAAGGAGGCCGCCCGTGAGCGCTGTCGTGAACCCCGCCGAACGAGCCGCCGCACACCGTGCCGCGCGACGGGCCCAGGAGTCCCCTGCGTCACCTGGCCCGGCTGCCCCGGCTGCCGGGGGCCCCGCTGCCCCACCTGCCGGTGACCCCGCGGCGTCACTTGCCGGGGAACAGCCCGCACGCCCCGCCGGAGAGCTGCCCGCGCGCCCCGCCGCCGTACGGGTCACGCCGGTCGCGGACGGCCCGCTGCTCGTCGAGGGCCCGGTCGAGATCGTGCTCGCCGACGGAACGGTACGGCGCAGCGACCGGCCCGTCGTCGCCCTCTGCATGTGCCGTCGCAGCCTCAGAGCACCCTTCTGCGACACCAGTCACCGGCGCCGGCTGCGGCGCGACCGGGACGGGACCGGGCGCCGGGACTGACCGCCGCCGTCCACCCGCCTGACCGCGTGAGGAGATCCCGAGATGACCACCACACTCCTTCGGGAGTCGGAGGAACGCACCCACCCGGAGGGCGGCCCCCCGCTGCCCGAGCCGCGCGGCGAGCTGTCCGAGGCGCTCGTCGCCCGGCTGCGCGGCGGATCCGGTGCGCTGCCCGGCCGCCGCGCCACCGAGGCCGCCGAGCCGTACGGCGAGGACCTGCAACTGGCCCTGCACCTCGCCTACGAGCTCCACTACCAGGGCTTCGCGGGCGTCCCCGACGAGGCCGAGTGGGACCCGGCCGTGCTGGAGCTGCGCACCCGTCTGGAGCACCGCTTCGAGGACGCCCTGCGCGCCGACTGCGGCCGGCCTGCCGCCCTCGACGAGGTCTTCGCGGTGCTCCTGACCGAACCGCAGGACGGCGACGGCGTCTCCCACTACCTGATCCGTCACGGCACCCGGGAGCACGTGCGGGAGCACGCCGTCCTGCGCTCCGTGCACCAGCTCCGCGAGGCCGACCCGCACCTGTGGGTGGTGCCGCGCCTGCGGGGCCGCGCGAAGGCCGGGATGATCACCATCCAGTACGACGAGTACGGCTGCGGCCGGGCCGAGCACATGCACGCCCGCCTCTACGCCGACCTCCTGAGCGCCCTCGGCCTCGACCCCTCGTACGGCCACTACCTGCCGCTCGTGGGGGCGCCCGCGCTCGCCAACGCCAACCTGATGTCGCTGCTCGGCCTCCACCGGGCCCGCCGGGGAGCCCTCGTGGGCCACTTCGCCGCCCTGGAGATCGGCTCCTCGCCCGCCGCGTCCCGGATCGCCGCCGCGATGCGCAGGATCGGCACCGACGAGGCGGCCGTCCGCTTCTACGACGAACACGTGGAGGCCGACGCCGTCCACGAACAGCTCGTACGGCGCGAGGTCGTCGGCGGACTCCTCGCCGAGGAACCGGACCTGGCCCGGAACGTGGCCTTCGGCGCGGAGGCGACCGTCTTCCTCGAGGACGCGTTCGCCGCCTCCGTCACCCAGGCGTGGGAGAAGGACACCACCGCCCTGCGCGCGCCGCTCGACGACCGCCCGTGAGGAGGAGGCATGAGCCTCGTGGAACCGACGCGCCGCCCGCCGACCGGACCGGCCCCCGGACCCGCGGGCAAGCCCGGACCCGGAGCGAGCCCCGGCCCCCCTGCGGAGCCCGCCGCCACGCCCGCCTCCGCACCCGCCGCTTACCCCGTCACCGGACCGGCCACCACGGGACCGGAGCCGGGGCCGGAACATCACGGCCAAGCAGCGCCCCCGCCCCCCGCCCGGCACCCGGCGCCCGAGGACGGTCCCGGCGCACCCGTGACCCGCTCCGAGCCCCCGCAACCGCTGCCCGCCGACCACACCCAGGCCATCCTGGAGGCGACCAAGGAGGTCGGCGCCGTCCTGAAGACCTCCGGCTGTCCCTTCGCCCTCGTCGGGAGCGTCGCGGTGTACGCGCACGGCATCCCGGTCAGGCTCCAGCACGACACCGACTTCGCGCTGCGCGCCGAGGACGCCGACACGGTCACCCGGCTGCTGCGCCGGCGCGGCATCCGGATCGTGGAGCCGCCCGAGGACTGGCTGGTGAAGGCCCGCAGCGGCGGGGAGGAGATCGACCTCATCTTCGCCCTCGCCGGACGGCCCGTCACCAGGGAACTCCTCGACCGGGCCTGGACGCTGCCCGTGGACTCGGTGCACATGCCGGTGATCGACCCGACGGACCTCCTGGTGGGCCGGCTCGCGGCGCTGTCCGAGCACCACTGCGACTTCGGCCCGCTGCTGCCCGTGGCCCGCGGACTGCGCGAACGCGTCGACTGGGACCGGGTCCGCGCGGAAACCCGCGACAGACCCATGGCGGTGGCCTTCCTGTACCTGCTGGAACTCCTGGACGTCCTCCCCGGGACGCCGCCGGCCGGCGACGGGGACACGGGTGACGGAGCGGGCGACGGTCCGGGCGACGGAGGCGACGACGATGACTGAGCCGCACACCGGTGCCCACGAGGACGAGTACCGCATCGCCCGACTGCGCGAGCGGTTGGCCGGGGACGACGTGGCCGAGCTGGGGATCCAGGTCGAACAGCGGGGCGGCGCCGTGCTGTTGACCGGCACGGTGCCCACGGTCGGCCACCGCGACGAGATCCTGCTACTGGCGCGCGGCGAACTGGGCGGGCTGACGGTGCGCGTGGACCTCGAAGTGGCCTGCGCGGACGCCCCGGACCGGTGGGAGGAACTGTCATGAGCGTCGCCACCGGCCCCTCCGCGACCGGCTCCTCGGCGACCGCGGCCGAGGACGCCGTCCGTGTCGCGGCCGTCGGCGACATCCACCTCGGGGAGGACTGTACGGGCCTGCTGCGCACGGCCTTCGACGGCCTGACCGACTGCGCCGACCTGCTGCTGCTCGCCGGCGACCTGACCCGGCACGGCACCGCGGCGGAGGCCGAGGTGGTGGCCGGGGAGGTCCGCGGGATCGGCATACCGGTCGTCGCCGTCCTCGGCAACCACGACTACCACTCCGGCGAGGAGGCCGGGATCACCCGGGTGCTGCGCGACGCGGGCGTCGCCGTCCTGGAAGGAGAGTCCGTCGTGCTGAGCGTCGCCGGCCACAAGGTGGGCGTCGCCGGCACCAAGGGCTTCTGCGGCGGCTTCGTCGGCCGCAGCGCGGGCGAGTTCGGGGAGCCCGAGATGAAGGCCTTCGTCCGCACCACACGGCTCAGCGCCGCACGCCTGACCGCCGCGCTCGGCGACCTGGCCGTCGGCGGCTGCGCGCTGCGCATCGCCCTCACCCACTTCTCGCCCGTACCCGACACCCTGGCGGGCGAGCCGCTGGAGATCTATCCCTTCCTCGGCAGCTATCTGCTCGCCGAGGCCATCGACTCGGCGGGCGCCGACCTGTCCGTCCACGGCCACGCCCATCTCGGCACCGAGCACGGCATGACGGCCGGCGGCGTACGGGTCCGCAACGTCGCCCAGCCCGTCATCGGCAAGGCCTACGCGCTCTACCACCTGCACCCCGACGGCCACGGCGGGCCGGCGCGCTGAGCCTCGCGGCGAGGGCCTTCACGCCCTGTGCGGGTGCGATCACCAGGGGCGTCTGCCTAGCCTTGTTCCTGCGTGCCCGGCGAGGAGCCCGGCGCCGACGGAGCCCGGTCCGCTCCACCGCCGTCGGCGGGGGGCGGCGACGCCGCGGACACGCCCCACGAAAGGATGCATGCAGCACGCTTCTCGCCATACCCGTCGAGCCGCCTGCCCACGGCCCGTGCCGTACGACAGGAGCCCGCCGGGCGTCGGAAGGAGACCGCCATGCTGATCAGCCACGCCTTCGAGGACGGCGTCCTGCACGTCTCGCTCCTGCGCGACCTCGACGTCGCCAGCAGAGGAGCCGCGGTGCTGGAGACCGAGGCCCTGCTGCTCGCGCACCGCCCGCGGCTGGTCCGCGTGCAACTGCCCACCGACGATCCGTCCCCGGCCTCCCTGAGCGCCCTGTCCCGCGCCCGCAGACTCTGCGAGAGCCTGGGCATCCCGCTCAGCGTCGTCGGCCCCGTCCGGCCCGTCCGCACACCGCCGCATCCCACGGCGGCCTGACGGGCGCCCCTCGTGCGGTCAGCCCGCGCCGAAGAGGGAGCGCAGGGCGACGGCCCTGCTGTCCCTCACGTGCAGCAGCGTGCTCGCCGCCGCGGCCTCCTCGTCACCGGCGGCGATGTGCCGGTACATCTCCGCGTGCTGCGCCCGCATGTGCTCCGGCTCCGCGCGCAGCCCGAACAGCAGCCGCAGCTGCCAGCTCAGCTGCTCCATCATGCGGGCGAGCAGGGGATTGCCGGCCATCGCCACCACACCGTCGTGGAACGCCGTGTGCGCGGCCACCTCGCGCGTCCCCTCGCCCGCCGCGGCCGCCGTCTCCGCCTGCCGCAGCGCGGCCTCCAGGACCGCCCGTCCCGCGGCGTCGCCCGCCGCGGCCGCCCGCGCCGCGAGCCGGGAGGCCTGGGCCGCCAGTGGCTCCCACACCTCGTACAGATGCTCCACGTCGGCGCGTTCGAGGCGCCGGACGCGGACGCCGCTGTGCGGCAGCAGTTCCAGCAGCCCCTCGGCGACCAGTGCCCGCAGCGCCTCGCGCACCGGCACGCGGGACATGCTCAGCTCCTCGGCGACCTCCCGCTCCACCAGGCGCGCGCCCTGCGGGTACCGGCGGTCCACGATCCGCTGGAGCACCGCCTCACGCGCCCGCGCGCTCATCGAGGCCGCACCGCTGCCCGTACCGCCACCCGTGCCGGCGGAGGAGCCCGTCCCGCCGCCGTTTCCGTCCGCCACCCGGTCCGACCTCTTCACGTCCGCCACCGTCTTTCGCCGTCCGCCGCCGTCCGCCTGCCGTCCGGGCCGGCGCGCCGGGAAGCCGAGGATACGTCGCACGGACGCGGGAGCCCGGCAGGGGACGTCACCAGCCGAACGTCACCAACCGAACGTCACCAGCCGAAGCGGGGGTTCACGATCGCGGTGAACTCGTCGAGGGTGAGGACCCGGTCGCCGTTCGCGTCGGCCTCGTCGAACAGCGCCGAGGCGGCGTCCGCGTCGCCGACGCCCCACGCCGGGATCACCCCCTGGGCGACCAGCGTGGGCCCCTTGGCCAGCAGCGCCTCGATGACCTCCACGCGCGTCAGGGTGCCGTCGTGGTCGAGGTCGAGCGCGTCGAAGAGAATCCGGGCCCTGTCGCTCATCGCGTGTCCTGTTCGCTCGTCCGAGGGTGCCGTACGCGGTCCGCCAATGTGCGGTGTCACGCCGTACGCGTGCCGCGCGCGTCCGTGCGCGTCCGTGCGCGTGCCGTCGTGCGGAAGGACGCCGTCAGCGCCCGCCGAGTTGCCTCGGCGGCCGGATCCGCGCCCGGACGCGCGCGGGGCGGGCACCGGCCCCTCGGGAACCGGCGCCCGCCCCTCCGCCGGACCGCGGGTCACCCCGGTCCGGCATCACCGTGTCACGGACGTCCCGCGCTACGAGGCGTCCCGCACCGTGCCCGTGAACTCCGGACCCGGCACGCGCTCCCAGTCGGCGTCGTACCAGAACGGCCGCGCACGCAGTGACTCCGCGGGCTCGGCGGTCCCGTCCTCGACGGTGGGCACGCGCAGCTCCGCGGTCGTCTCGCCGGCCGGTACGGCGAAGCTCGCGTAGGCGTCCTCGTACTCCGGACGCGACAACGGCCTGGCCGGCTCGGGGACGTCGCCGTAGGTGTCGCGCACCCACTCCGGGTCGAGGTCGGCGGTCGACAGCTCCGCGCCGCCGCTCACCGGCAGGAACGACACGCCGCCCATGATGTCCGCGTCGGCGGCCTCCGACAGCGTCACCCGCCATGTGAGCGCCGCGCCCTCGGCCACGTCGTCCGCGACGGGCGTCAGCGTCACCTTCGGCAACGGGTCGTCGTTCCGCGCCGTCACGCCGCCGACGTGCGAGCCGACCACGGCGCCGCGCACCGCCTTCACCAGCGCGTCGTGGGACACGTCCCACCCGAAGCGGGTGTCGCCCCGCACCGTCACCGGGATGTCGACGCTCCGCTGCCCCGGACGCACCGTCACGAGACGCGCGTCGACACCCTCGCCGCCCGGCCTGGGCGTGAACACCCGGACCTGACCGCTGCCCTGACCGGAGACCCGCACCGGAACGCGATAGGTCCGCTCCCCGGAGTCGCCCTCCTGGACCGTCAGCCGGCCGAGGTCGACGCGCGGCAGCGCCACCGGTCGCACGGCCGGCGTGCCGGGGCGCCAGCCCCAGGCGTCCACCAGCCAGGCACGCCCGGAGGCGCTGCGCGGGGTCAGTTCCAGCACCGAGACCCGCCTCAGGTCGAGCCCGGCCCGCTTCGCGGCGGACAGTGGTACGCGCAGCTCACGCCCCCAGTAAGAGGCGGTACGGTCACTGCCCGGCAGCCCGTCGGCGCGCACCCGGCCGAGCTTCGCGCGCCGGCCCGAGCCGTCGGCCACGGTGACGTCGAGCTCGGTGCCCGTGGTGTTCGGCGGCACGATGACCCGCAGCGCCAGGGCCTCGGCGCCCGCGAGCGACACCGGCCGCGCCGTCCGCACGGCGGTCGCGACGCCTGCCTTCCGCCACGTCAACGCGACGGCGTCCCGGCCCGGTTCGGGCCGGATCTCCCAGGACGCGAAGTGCGGGGAGCCGCCGCCCTCCTCCGGCGACAGGCAGGAGCGCGCGGCGTCGGTGTCGACCTGCGCGCACAACCGGCCGCCACCGGACACCGTCACCGACGGGCCGGGCAGGAAGGCGGGCGTGCGGCCGGCACCGACGGCGTGGGTGAGCACCCGTGCCGGACCGGCCGACGGCGCCCGGCGGCCCGAACCGTCGAGCAGTGGCCGCACCCGGTCGTCACCGCCGACGAACAACCGGGCCGCCGCCGCGATGTAGGCGGCGCCGGCGGTCTGCTGCTGCGGAGCGGTCAGCCGGGTCCGCGAGCCCGGGTCGCAGACCGCGTCCGGGGTCTCCGCGTCGGACCAGAAGTCGTCCTCGGCGGGTGCCTTCGCCTGGCCCGGCGTCCATTCGCTGTTGAAGAAGTTGTGGTTCGCGCCGACCATGTACACCGCGCTGTGCAGCGCCGAACCGGCGCCGACACCCCGCGTTCCGTCCAGGTAGATCTCGCCCTGGAGGTCGGACACGTCGCCGTCGCAGCCCGGCAGGATCGTCATGGACGGCACGTCCGGAACCGGGTTCTGGCCGAAGATCGTGGGCCCGATCAGGACGTTGCCGCGGATCTTCCACCGGACGGGGCCGTGGTGGCCGTCCTGGTCGGCGGGCGGCGCGGACAGGCTGTCGAGTGCGGCCCGGTTGACGCCCTCGCCACCCCGCGAATGACCCACCAGCAGCACCCGCGACAGATCGGCCGCGGCCGACTTGCGCACGATGGCGGGCGCGTCCTTGCCTCCGTTCGCCGCCCACTGCGCCCACCGGGCCAGATGCAGCCGCACGAGGGAGGAACGGGCCTGCGCGCCGCCGTCCTCGGCCCGGAAGTCCTGCCCGTTGATGCCGTTGGCCGAAACGGACAGCGTCACGTACCCCTGCGAGGCGAGGAGCCGCTGCGCCTGCTCGTACCCCTGATGACTCGGTATCGGCCGCGTCCCCGACGGGCACGGCCAGTCTCCGGTCACCTCGCCGGTGCCGGGCTTGAAGCAGGTGCCGTGACGGCCGTGCAGGAACAGCGCCACCGGCCGCCTGCCGGGTGCGGAGGACGGGTCCGGCGCCACGACCGCGGCGCGCATCTCGACCGGCTCGGGAAACCCGGGCAGCCGCACCGACGTCAGCGCGTACTCGCCCTTGACGATGCGGAACCCGCCCGGCACACCCGGGTCCACCGGGTTCGCCGGCAGAGGCTCCTCCGGCCGCGCGGCGGGAGCGGTCGGGCGCACCCGCGCCGAGAGCGCGGGTGCGTCGGCGTCGAGGCGCCGCCCGCCGGCCGTCACCCGCAGTTCCTCCCCGCCGGCGATCCTCCGCTCCGCCTGCCCGCCCAGGCGCGCGTCGCCCAGCGGCAACCGGAAGGAACGGCCGTCCCCCTGCGCCACCGGATACCCGAGCAGCCGCCCGCCGAGCCGGAACTCGACCCGGGCGTCTCCCATGGGCACGGCCTCGTCGGCCGTCCACACCAACTGGCGCTCCGCGCCGGCCCCGGCGATCCGCCATCCTTCGGGCAGCCGCGGACTCCCGTCCCGCCCTTCGGGGGACGCCGTCGCCGGTCCTTCCCGCGCGGGCTGCGCCGCGTGCGCGAGTCCCGGTGACGCGGCGGCCAGGGCCATGAGCGTCACGGCGGTGGTCACGCCGCGTGTGACACGTATCAAAGCGTCTTCCTCACGATCGGTCTGGTCACGATCGGGCACGCGGGAATCCGTCGCTCGATCCCCCGGACAGGCCCCCGGCGCCCCTCTCGCCCTCGGAGGACGGGAGGGGCGGAGGACGGGTTGCCTGCGGAGACGTCAAGATCAGGCCAGAAAAGGAGGGTTGGGGAGGGAGGTATCCGCGATGCGGCATGATGCCGGCAGGGTGACGGAGGATGAGGCCCGGGAGGCCGCGACCGAGGGCCCGGCCCGCACCAGGCGAGGAGACGTGATCATGACCCGTCCGGACGGACCGCCGCCGGCAGCCGAACCGATACCGCTCGACCTCCCCGTGGACGGGACGACGCTCCGCGCGCTGCGTTTCGGCACGGGCCCGCGGACCGCCGTCGCCGCCCACGGCATATCGGCCTCGGCGATGTCCTTCTCCGCCGTCGCCCGGCACCTGCCGGCCGACTGGTCGCTGTACGCGGTCGACCTGCGCGGCCGCGGCGGCAGCTCGGCGGCCTCAGGCCCGTACGGCATCGACCGGCACGCCGCCGATCTCGTGACGGCCGCCCGGACCTGGGGCGGCGGCGGGCCCGTGGTCCTGACCGGCCACTCCATGGGCGCGTACGCGGCGCTGCGTGCCGCCGCCCGGGAGCCCGCCCTCTTCGACCGCCTCCTTCTCGTCGACGGCGGCCTGCCGATCCCGCTGCCCGCCGGCGCCGACCCCGACGCGGTCCTCGCGGCCGGCCTGGGCCCGGCACTCGCACGGCTCTCGACGACGTACGGGAGCGACGAGGCCTACGTCGACTTCTTCCGCGCCCACCCGGCGCTGGGACCGCACTGGAACGAGCACATCGAGGCGTACGTCCGCTACGACCTCACCGGCCCGGAGGGTGCTCGCCGCTCCCGGGCCCAGGAGACGGCGGTGCGGCAGGACGGGCGCGAACTCCTCACCTCCGCCGCGTCGTTCGGCGAGGACCTGGCCGGTCTCGACGTGCCGGCCCTGTTGCTGCACGCGCCGCTGGGGCTGCTCGGCGAGGCCCCGGGCATGCTGCCGCCCGCGCTCGTCGACCACTGGGCCGGAGCGGCACCGCACCTGTCCGCCGAGTTCGTGCCGGACTGCAACCACTACACGGTCCTCCTGGGCGAGCCGGCCCGCACGGTCGCGGAGCGGCTGGTGGCGCCGCCCGGCCGCACCTGACCTGCCCGGTCACGACCCGGACAGAGGCGCATCGCGGGCGGGGCTACGTAGGGCGAGGCGGGGCAAAACGGATGATATCCGGTTATTGCCTTGCAATGCCGGAATGTAGATCTGGTGCGGTAAGCGGATATTTCGCTCCCGTTTACGCGGCCCGGTCGGCGTGCGTGATCTGAATCACCCCCGACCGGGCCGTCCGCCCCTGTCGCGGTGTCAGATGCGGGATGCCGGATAAGGGTTGGAGTGGTGGTCGCGGCTGAGTGGAATGATCCTTTTCGAATTCCCGGTAGATCAATTCGGTGTGAGGAATTCACTCCTTGTTTTCCGGATTTGTTTTCGCATAGCGTCACCCCGCAACCGGACGGAAACGCCGAATCCTGCCGCCGTCCGGGTGACCGCACTCACCACACGTCCGGCAGGAGCGGGGGACCCAGGTCCCAGGGGTGAAGCCGCGCGTGCCGCGGCCGGGCATCTCCTGCCCGAACCCGACAGCTCACCTCGCAGGCGGAGGAGAGGAAACCGCCATGCGTGGACACGGCAAGCACCGCCGCCCCAAGAACGCCCCGCTCACCCGTGGCATCGCTGCCGTGAGCCTCACCGGCAGCGCCGCCCTCGCGCTGCCGCTGACCGGAGCCACCACCGCGGCCGCGGCCGCTCCGAGCGACGTGAACTCCGTCGCAGTGGCAAAGCCGGTGCTTTCCGCCGCCGTCCAGGCGGTCGCGGAGAACGCTCCCGAGGTGGCGTCGGCCGCGCCGGTGAAGTATTCCGTCGTCACCGGCGACTCCCTCTCGAAGATCGCCCGGAAGTACGGGGTCAAGGGCGGCTGGAAGAAGGTCTACCAGGACAACCGGAAGGTCGTCGGCGCGGACCCGGACCTCATCCGGCCCGGCCAGAAGCTCACCGTCGCCGCCACCCGGACCGCGCCCCGCCCGGCGGCCCCGGCCCCCCACTCCTCCGCCACCCGGTCGTCCGTCGCCACCGGCTCGGCCGCCTCCGCCCCGGCCCCGGCGGTCAAGAGCGTCGCGAACACCACCGCCACGAAGGCGACGACCGCCAGGAAGGCCACCACCGTCACCAGGGCCACCACCGCCGGCGCCACGAAGACGGCGTCCGCGAGTCCGGCCGGCTACGCGTATGCCGACAACCTCGAGGGCTGGATCCGCGAGTCCCTCGACATCATGGCCCGCGAGGGCATCCCCGGTACGTTCGACGGCATCTACCGCAATATCATGCGCGAGTCGTCCGGCAACCCCCGCGCCATCAACAACTGGGACTCGAACGCCCTCGCCGGAACCCCGTCCAAGGGCCTGCTCCAGGTGATCGACCCGACCTTCCGCGCCTACCACGTCCCCGGGACGGCCTTCGACCCCTACGACCCCGTCGCCAACATCACGGCCGCCTGCAACTACGCCGCCGACCGCTACGGCTCCATCGACAACGTCTTCGGCGCCTACTGACGGGACCGGCCCATCGGACGGCTCATCGGACCGGCCCATCGGACCGGCTCGTCGCCACCGGCAGGGCCGGGCACCCCTCACGGGGCGCCCGGCCCTGCCCTTTTCCCGGAAGCCGATGAAACCTTCCCGCCGTCTCGACCGTCCTCACCTGCGGGAGCCGTCGGGACGAGGACGCTGGGAGTGGGCACGGCATGGGGCTGATGGACAAGGGCAAGTACACCGCGCACATAGCCGTGGTGGCCTCGGCCGTCGCGATAGGTCTGGCCTCGTGGGGGGCCGCCGCGCTGACGGACAACGAGGCCGAGGCCCTGGCGGGGGAGCGGCAGACGCAGCAGCGGACGCCCTCCGCCGAGGCCAAGGGACCGGACCGGGTTCCGCCGGTGAAGGTGCCTCAGAGCATCGCGCACGACGCCGAGGCGGGCGGGAAGTCGGTGAACATCACCATCGACGACGGCCCCGATCCGCGGTGGACGCCCCAGATGCTCGACATCCTCAAGGAGAACGACGTCAAGGCCGTGTTCTGCATGGTCGGTCCGCGGGCCCAGGAGTACCCCGAACTGGTCAAGCGGGTCGTGGCGGAGGGCCATCGGCTCTGCGACCACACCGTGACGCACGACACCACCATGGACAAGAAGTCCGTGGAGTACCAGAAGCAGCAGATCCTCGACGCCAAGCGGATGATCGAGGAGGCGGCCGGGGGAGCGAAGGTGGAGTACTACCGGGCTCCCGGCGGCGCGTTCACCCCGAACAGCAGGCGCATCGCCGCGGAGGCCGGGATGCGGCCGCTCGGCTGGAACGTGGACACCAAGGACTTCGAACTGCCGGGGACGAACGCCATCGTCAACACGGTGAAGCGGGAACTGTCCAACGGACCGACGATCCTCTTCCACGACGGCGGCGGTGACCGCCGCCAGACGGTGGCGGCTCTGCGGCAGGTGCTGCCGTGGCTGAAGGAACAGGGCCACCCGACCAGCTTCCCGGTACGCACCAAGCCCTGACGGGCCGTACCGGCCCACGCCCTGACGGGCCGTACCCGGACCACGCCCTGATCCGGCCGTCCCCGCCCGGAGACTGCCGGGCGGTCTGAGCCCGCGCGGCCACGCCCTGATCCGCCGTACCCCGCACGGGGTCTGTCGGCGGATCAGGGCTGAGGGGCCCGGCTTCCGCTGCTCAGCGCACCGCCGCGAGGCGCCGGCCGCCGCAGGCGCGCAAGGCGCTGTCGACGAGGGCGGACAGGACCGGTCCGCCCGGCTCCGGCGTCAGCCGTGCGAGGCGGTGCATGGTCAGGGCGGCCTCCCATGCCGAGGTCTTCGCCGGTGAGCAGCCCCAGGAGACGGCTTCGAGCCGCGCCCAGAGGTACGCGCCGAAGCCGAGGTGAATCGTTCCTTCGCGGGCCGCCTCCTCGTCGAGGGCCTCGCGCACCGCCGTCAGGAACGTCACGGCGTCCCCCGGCCCCAGGGCCTCGACGACGATCCGGAGGTACGGAGCGATCAGGCCGGTCGCCTCCGGCCACTCGGCCTCGTCACCGAATCGCTCGCGCAGGTGTCCGTACAGCGGGTGTTCCATGCAGTGGGTCATGAAGGCACAGATACGTTTCCCCACCCCGAGATCACCACGCCGACACGCCGAGCACCCCGTGCTGACGCCCATATGGAGGCGCACCATGGGGAAGTGCCCCACAAGGTGGCGCACCATAGGCTCGTTGTGCCCCACACGGAGTCACGCCCTATGGAGGTCCCGCACATGGAGGCCCACCATATGGACGTGCCACACATGTGGCGGCGCACGCCCTGTCGACCCTCGGCACCGGTGGTTCAGCCGGGCCGCGGCACGCGTTCGGACGGCGGGGGCGGGCCGGGCGGTGTGCCGTCGCCGAACGGGCGCCCGCCCAGCTCCTCCCGGCCGTGCGGCGACAGCCAGTCCGACGTGGCGGGGCCCCGGGGCACGATCCCGGTCGGGTTGATGTCGCGGTGGACGACGTAGTAGTGCCGTTTGATCTGGTCGAAGTCGATCGTGTCGCCGAAGCCGGGCGTCTGGAACAGGTCCCGCGCGTAGCCCCACAGCGCGGGCAGCTCGGTCAGCTTCTGCCGGTTGCACTTGAAGTGGCCGTGGTAGACGGCGTCGAAACGCACGAGGGTCGGGAAGAGGCGGACGTCGGCCTCGGTGATGGTGTCCCCCACCAGGTAGCGGCGGCCCGAGAGCCGCTCCTCCAGCAGGTCGAGCCGGTCCCACAGCCTCCTGTACGCCGTGTCGTACGCCGACTGGCTGTGCGCGAAGCCGCACTTGTAGACGCCGTCGTTGACGTCCTCGTACACCTGGCCGGCGATCTCGTCGATCTCGTCGCGCCGCTCCTCCGGGTACAGATCCGGTGCGCCGTCCCGCTGGTGGGCCGTCCACTGGCTGCCCAGGTCGAGCGTGATCCGCTCGAAGTCGTTGGTCACCACCTCGCCGCTGGGGACGTCGACGATCGCGGGCACCGTGATGCCGTGCGGATAGTCCGGATCGCGCCGGAAGTACGCTTCCTGGAGCCGTTCGATGCCGAGGACGGGGTCCTTCCCGTCCGGGTCGAGGCCGAAGGACCAGCTGCGCTCGTCGTGCACCGGCCCGGCGACGCCCAGCGACAGGACGTCTTCGAGGCCCATGAGGCGCCGTACGATCGCGGCCCGGTTCGCCCAGGGGCAGGCCCGTGCGATGACCAGGCGGTAGCGCCCGGGTTCCACGGGCCGGCCGTCCCGCCCGTCCGCCGTGATACGCGTGGTGAGGTAGCGGCGGTCGCGCCGGAACTCCCCGTCATCCTTCCCGTCCCCGCTCGCCTTCCCGTTTCCTTGCGCGTACCCGACCGCGCTTCCGTTCCCGTTCCCGTTCGTGGTCCTGTTCCCGTCGCCGGCCATGGTCCCGAGCCCTTCTCGTAGGGCGTGGCTGAGGGCCGATCCGATCGGCCGTGTAGCGGCGACTACCCGCGCCTGCGCGTGCCACGCCTTGCCGGCAGCCGGCAGCCGGCAGCCGACAGCCCACTGTCCGAGAGCCGTCAGGCGGGGCTGCGGACCGGTGGCGCGGACGTGCCGAAAGCGCGGCGGTAGGCGGCGGGCGAGACGCCGAACGCCGTCCTCATGTGGGCGCGCAGCGAGTTCCCGGAGCCCAGCCCGGCCCGGTGCGCCACCAGGTCGATCGACAGGTCGGTCGTCTCGAGCAGTTGCTTGGCGAGTTCGAGCCTCTGGGCGGTGAGCCACTGCACGGGCGTCATGCCGACCTCGTCGCGGAACCGGCGGGTGAAGGAGCGCAGGCTCATCCGGGCGTGCTCGGCGAGCCGGGCGAGGGTCAGCGGTTCCGTGAGGTGTTCGAGGGCCCAGGCGCGGGTGGCGGCGGTGCCGGCC
The DNA here is from genome assembly GCF_004117935.1 of Streptomyces roseicoloratus. Lineage (GTDB taxonomy): Bacteria > Actinomycetota > Actinomycetes > Streptomycetales > Streptomycetaceae > Streptomyces > Streptomyces roseicoloratus. The sequence goes on from NZ_SDOY01000172.1 coordinate 127,792, forward strand.
AGCGTGGGCTCCGGGACCGGCCGGTCGATGAACTGGGCCTGGCCGCCGTCCCGCCAGGGCGGGACGACGCACATGCGGGCGGCGCGGTTGGCGGCCGCCGCGCCGTGGTCGCGCCGGATCATGTGCAGGCACAGGTCGACGCCCGCGGCCACGCCCGCGGAGGTCAGGACGTCGCCGTCGTCGACGAAGAGCACGTCCTCGTCGACCTTGACCCGGGGATAGGCCCGGCGGAACTCCGGCGCGAGGTTCCAGTGCGTGGTGGCCGGGCGGCCGTCGAGCAGCCCGGCGGCGGCGAGCACGTACGAGCCGGTGCAGATCGACACGAGCCGGGTGCCCGGCCGGATCCCGGCGATGGCCGCGCTGACCTCGGGCGGCAGCGGGCCGCCCCGGCCCAGCTCGGGCATGGCGTGGGTGGGCGGCACGATCACCGTGTCGGCGGCGGCGAGGGCCTCCGGCCCGGCCGCGGGCTGCACCGTGAAGCCGGCGTCGCTGAGGACGGGCCCGCCGTCGGCCGTGCAGACGGTGACCTCGTAGAGGAGGCGGCCGTCGTCGCCGGTGGCGCTGCCGAAGACCCGGGACGGGATGCCGAGCTCGAAGGGCGGCACGCCGGGCAGCGCGAGCACGGCGACCCGATGCGACCCACCGCGCCCCGCGACCGGCCGGCTGTCGCGGTCCGGCTGCCGGCCGGCCGGGTCCCGCGGCGGGCGCCGCCCCTGCGGCTCCCGCTCGTCCCGTACGGCCGCTCCTGTGTTCTCACCCATGGCCAGATCCTGACACATCATGGCCATCCGGCCAACACCATGCCGTGACCAGGTGCCCGATCGTGGAGCGGTCGCCCGACGAGGGCGGCGAGAACGGCATGAGCAACAAGATCTACAAGGCCGACGAGACCGAAAAGGCCGACGAGACCGAAAAGGTCGATGAGGCCGACGAGGCCGACGAGAGCGGCGCGAGAAGGAAAGAGGCGGACGGTATATGCGTGCGATGGTCGTGGAGCGCTGGGGCGGACCCGAGACCCTGGTCGAGCGAGAGGTGGAGCGCCCGGAGCCGGGGCTGAACGAGGTCCTGGTCCGGGTCCACGCCGCCGGGGTGAACCCGGTGGACTGGAAGACCCGCGCGACCGGGGCGCTCATCGCGTGGGGCGAGGTTCCCGTGGTCGGCTGGGACGTGTCCGGCACGGTGGAGGCCGTGGGACCGGGCGTCGGGCACTTCCGCCCCGGCGACGAGGTCTTCGGGATGCCGCACTTCCCGCGCCAGGCGGGCGCGTACGCCGAGTACGTGGTGGCGCCGGCCCGCCACCTCGCCCCGAAGCCGGCGTCCCTGACGCACGTGGAGGCGGCGGCGCTGCCGCTCGCCGCGCTGACCGCCTGGCAGGCGCTCGTCGACGCGGCCGGCGTCCGGCCCGGCGAGCGGGTGCTGGTGCACGCGGCGGCCGGAGGCGTGGGCCACTTCGCCGTACAGATCGCCAAGGCCCGCGGCGCGCACGTCATCGGTACGGCGAGCGCGTCCAAGCACGCGTTGGTGCGGGAGCTCGGCGCGGACGAGGTGATCGACTACCGCGAGGCCCGCTTCGAGGACGTCGTCTCCGACGTGGACGTCGTCCTGGACGGTCTGGGCGGGGAGACGGCGGAGCGGTCCCTGAAGGTGCTCCGCGACGGCGGCCGGCTCATCACCCTGCCGGGCCCGGACGCCGTCCCCGAGGCCCGGGCCGGCGTGAGCGCCTCCTGGGTCCTGGTCGAGCCCGACCACCTGGGCCTGCGCGAGCTCGCGGCACTGGTGGAACGCGGGGAGCTGAGGCCGGTGGTCGAGACCGTCCTGCCGCTCGCCGAGGCCCCGAAGGCCCATGAGATCGGCGAGCGCGGCCGGACGACCGGCAAGATCGTCCTCACGGTCGCCTGACCTGACCTGACCTGACCTGACCTGAACCGGGCCGGAACCGGGCCGGAACCGGACAGGAACCGGGCCGGAACCGGGTCAGAACCGGGCCGGAAGCGGACCGGAACCGGGCCGAAACCAGGGCGGTTCTCAGGCCGCGTACCGGGCCTCGACCTGCCCGTTGACGACGCGGACCTCGAAGGTCGGCTGCGGTGCCGTGGCCGGACCCGTGACGTTCCAGCCGTCCGCCAGGCGGAAGGTGCTGCCGTGCCACGGGCAGACCAGACAGCCGTCCACCACGCGGCCGTCGGCGAGCGGGCCGGACATGTGGCTGCACCGTTCGGCCAGCACCCGGACGGTGTGCTCGTCCGTCCGCACCGCGACCACGGCCGTCCCGTCCAGGGAGACCCGCTGGGGTCGGCCCGTGGCGAGGTCGTCGAGGGCGATCAGCCGGTGCCAGCCGGTCGGGGCCAGCGCCTCGACCTGCTCGGCGTGGTTGGCGCCCGCGCCCTGCCGGTAGGCCAGGTGCCCGCCGATCGCCCCGCCCGCCGCGATGGCGCCCAGGCCGCAGAAGCCCCACGCGCCTCCGCGCGCGTGGCGGCCGCGGCAGCGGGCGGCCAGGGAGCAGGCGTAGCAGACCACGCCGGTGATGTTCGCCGCCGCGTGGACGAGGCCGACGCGCATCTGGGGTCGGCGCAGCTCGGCCCAGTCGGTCCAGCCGCTGACCGCGGCCGGTCCGGCGCCGGCGAGCCCGGCGCCCACGAGCAGCCGCGCCGCGCGCCGCTGCCCGGGCACGAGGTCGAGCACGGCGGCCGACAGCCACGCGCCGATGGGGAACTGGACGAGCAGCGGGTGCACCGGGTGGCCGAGCCACCGCCCGTGCAGGACGTCACGGGCGGCGCCGAGCGGCAGCGCCCGCACGGCACTGCGCAGGGCATCCGCGAGTCCGTCGGTCCGTGGGGACTTCTCCAGCCGGTCCATCGCCCGCAGGACGACGCCGGGTCCGTCGCCGGAAGGCAGTGCCGAGCGGAGGACGGTGGGCAAGGTGTTCATACCGCGCGTGTAACCACCACGGGCGAGGCGAAACGGCCACGACCCGCCCGGGTGGCCGTCACTCGTCGGCCGGCGCGTCCATGGTGAGCACCTCCGGCGCGATGCCCCGCGCGGTCACGATGTGCGCGACGCCCTTCATCAGGCCGTAGCCGTAGCCGTAGCCGTAGCCGAGGCCGAGGCCGACGACCGCGATCCGGCCGGATGCGACCTGTTCCGACAGCAGTCGTGACCGGTCGAGCATCAGGTCGACGGTGTGCCGGATGTGCTCGTCCAGGACGTCGCAGTGCTCGGTGAAGCCGGCGGCGCGGGCGGCCAGAAGGCTCGACGTCACCCGTTCCACGACGTCACGGACGAAGCCCCCGGCCGAGTGGCCGTACTCGACGGACTCGCGGGCCGCCGTGATCGCCCCGCAGGAGTCGTGCCCGAGCACGACGACCAGCCGCGCCCCGAGCACACCGGTCGCGTACTCGACGCTGCCCGGCACCTCCTTCCCGAGGACGTGGCCGCCGGTCCGTACGACGAACAGGTCGCCGAGCCGCTGGTCGAAGATGATCTCCCGGCCGGCCGGGAGTCGGAGCAGCCGAGGACGACCGCGAAGGAAGCCTGTCCGGGAGCGAGCCAGGAACGGCGGGCCGTGTCCTGGTGGGGGTGCTCCGGGGTGCCGGAGACGCAGCGCTTGTTGCCGGCGAGTAGCGCGTCGAGGGCGACCACCGGAGAACTTCCGGGCATGTCTCCCCCTGGGTGCGGCGGACCGGCCGGGCACGCCACGCGTCCGGCGCTCGGTACGTCGAGCGGGCCGCCGCCGCCCCGCCACCTCCTCGGTCATCTGTTCCGCCGGTGCGTGAGGGCGACTGCCCCGTACGGACGGTCCCGGACGGATCGATCAGCGGTGCAGCAGCTCCGGCCAGTTGTACGGGACGCGGCCGGCCGGCCCCGGGGCCGGCTGGTCCTCCGGGTGCCCGGTCGGCGCGGCCAGCGCGGGCCCCGACTCGTACAGGGCGTCGGTCGCGTAGTTCCAGTACCACTCCTCGCCCGGCTCGAAGCTCTGCACCAGCGGATGCCCGGAGGACTTCCAGTGCGCGGTGGCGTGCTGCGCCGGGGACGAGTCGCAGCAGCCGACGTGGCCGCACTGGGCGCAGCGCCGCAGGTGGAACCACCAGCCGCCTGCCTCGTCGCACTCCGCGCATCCGGTGCCGCTGGGCGGCGCACCGGGGTCGATCCCGTCGATCTCGGTCATACGGACTCCCTCATCCAGCCCCCTCGCTCGCACTCCCTGACGGACTCCCTCATCCGGCCCCCTCGCTCGCACCCCCTGACGGACGCCCTCATCCGGCCCGCTCGCTCGGACTCCCTCACGGACGCCCTCACTCCGACTCCTCCGCGGTCACCGCCGCGCTCTCGTGCTCCCCCTCCGGGGCCGTCAGCGGCAGCAGCACCTGGAAGCGGGTGTCACCCGGCACGGACTCCACGTGCAGGCTGCCGTGGTGCTTGTTGACGACGATCCGCCAGGAGATGTCGAGACCGAGCCCCGTACCCTCGCCGACCGGCTTCGTCGTGAAGAAGGGGTCGAAGATCCGGTCCCGGATGTCCTCGGGCACCCCGGGGCCCGTGTCGCGGAACTCCACGAGGAGCCGGTCGGCCTCCCGGGCCGTGCGGACGGTCAGGGTGCCCTCCCCGCCGGTGCTCGCGATGGCGGCCACCGCGTTGTCGACGAGGTTGGTCCACACCTGGTTCAGCTCCGCCGGATAGGCGGGTACGTCCGGGAGCGAGCGGTCGTAGTCCTTGACCACCCGGATCCGGGGACCGATCTTCCCGGCCAGCATCAGCAGCGTGCTGTCGAGGAGCTCGTGCACGTCGACGTCGCGGTGCGGGGCGCGGTCGAGCTGCGCGTACTGCTTGGCCGCGTCCACCAGGTGCGAGATCCGTGTCGTGGAGTCCTCGATCTCATCCATCAGCAGCTCGGTCTCGACCGTGTAGTTGAGCCAGCCGATCGCCCCCGGCAGCACGTCCTCGGCCACGGTCGCCGCGACCTGTTCCAGCCAGTCCGTGTCCAGGCCGGCCTGGACGAAGGTGGGCGCGAGACGCCAGCCCTCCGGCACGCCGTGGTCCTCCATCCAGTCGGCGAGCTCGTCCTCCCGGTCGGACGCCTCCAGCGGAGTCAGCGCCGGCGCCTTGGCGACCCGCTCGGCGGTGCGTTCCTGGATCTCGATGAGCTCGGCCAGCGCCTCCCGCGAGTACGGGCCGCGGGCGATGAACGCCAGCTTGTGCCGCATCTTCCCCACCCGCTCCCGCAGCGCCGCCGTGGCGCGCACGGCCGCCGCGGCGGGGTTGTTCAGCTCGTGCGTGAGCCCGGCGGACAGCGACCCCAGCGCCAGCAGGCGCTCCCGCTGCCCGATGGCCCGCTGGGTGTTCTTGGAGCCGAAGAACAGCCCCTCCAGCAGATGTGCCGCCATCGGGAACCACTCGCGCATGATGTCCGCGAACGACTGGGCGGGCAGCACGAAGAACCGCGTCGGCTCGGTCACCCGCATGGTGTTGACGTACGTCTGCGGGACCCGGTCGCCCAGATACGCCTGCATGGCGCCCGCGTACACACCGCGCTGCGAGGTCCGGCTGACCTCCACGTCGTCGCCGCCGACCCGCCGGTACAGGACGACGGTGCCCTCCACCATCACGTAGAAGCAGGTGGCCGGATCGCCCTCCGTGTAGACCGGGCCGGGTTCGAACCGCTCCATCCGCCCCTCGGCGCACAGCCGTCCGAGCTGCTCGGGGGAGAGCTTCTCGAAGAGGAACAGCGAACCGATCTCGTGCGGATCGCAGGGCATGGCCACCGGCGCGGGCGCCCCCGGCGGCGCGTCCGTCGGAGCCGACACGGGCGCGTCGGACGGAGCCGACACGGGCGTGGCCGTCGGCGAGGGCGGGGGAGCGGCGGAGGACGCCGGCGTCGGTACGGCATGCGGCCCCGGCTCCGGCTCGTGACCCGGCTCCGGCCCCGGCCCCGGCGCCGACTCGGACCCCGGCGCCGACTCCGGCCCGGGCTCCGGTTCCGGCGTCGGCTCGGCGGTGCTCATGACTGCTCCAGATAGCGGTGGACGAGCATGACGGCCATGGCTCCCTCTCCCACGGCGGACGCGACGCGCTTGGCCGACTCGGCACGCGCGTCACCCGCCACGAACACACCGGGCACGCTGGTCTCCAGGTGGTACGGCGGCCGGTCGAGCTCCCACTCGGGCGGCGGCGCGCCGTCCGGCGTGAGGTCGGGACCGGCCAGGATGAAGCCGTCCTCGTTCCGCAGCACCGTGCCCTCCAGCCAGTCGGTCAGCGGCGCCGCGCCGATGAAGACGAACAGCCACTGGGCGTCGACGACCTCGGACGCACCGGTCACCGCGTCCCGCAGGGTCAGCCGCTCCAGGTGGTCCGCGCCGTGCGCCTCCTCGACGACGGTACGGGGCCGCACGGTGATGTTCGGGGCCTCCTCGATCTGCTGGACCAGGTAGTACGACATCGAGGCCGTCAGCGACTCGCCCCGCACGAGCAGCGTCACCGACTTCGCGCCCCGCGCCAGGAACACCGCGGCCTGCCCGGCCGAGTTCGCGCCGCCGACGACGTACACGTCCTGGCCCTCGCAGGAGGAGGCCTCGGTCAGCGACGAGCCGTAGTACACCCCGCGGCCGGTCAGGTCGTCGCAGCCCGGCGCTCCCAGCTGCCGGTACGACACGCCGGTCGCCAGGATGACGCTGTGCGCCGCGACCGCCGAACCGTCCGAGAACCGCACCACGCGCGCCGGGCCCTGCACCTCGAGGCCCGTGACCTCGCGGGCGGTGAGGATCTCGGCGCCGAAGCGGCTCGCCTGGCGGCGGGCGCGCTCGGTGAGCTGGGCGCCGGACACGCCGTCCGGGAAGCCGAGGTAGTTCTCGATCCGGGAGCTCTGCCCGGCCTGCCCGCCGGTCGCCGACCGCTCGACCAGCACCGTACGCAGCCCCTCCGAGGCCCCGTACACCGCCGCGCCGAGACCGGCGGGCCCGCCGCCGATGACGACCAGGTCGTAGAACTCGGCGGTCGGCGTGGTCGCGAGTCCCACCCGCGCGGCCAGTTCGGGCGGCTCCGGCGCGGCCAGCGCGGTGCCGTCCGGCGTGATCACCAGCGGCAGCCGCCGGCCGTCGGCCCCGGCCGCGGCGAGCAGCCGCTGCCCCTCGGGCTCGTCGGAGGAGTACCAGCGGTACGGCACCTGGTTGCGGGCCAGGAACTCGCGCACCCGGGAGGACGGCGCCGACCACCGGTGCCCGACGACCTTGGTGGCGGGCACCGGACGGTGGTCACTGGTCCGCCAGGCGGTGAGGAGGTCGTCCACGACCGGGTACAGCTTCTCCTCCGGCGGGTCCCACGGCTTGAGCAGGTAGTGGTCGAGGTCGACGACGTTGATCGCGTCGATCGCCGCGTTGGTGTCGGCGTACGCGGTCAGCAGCACGCGCCGCGCGCCCGGGTACACGCCGAGCGCCTGCTCGAGGAACTCGACGCCGTTCATCTGCGGCATGCGGTAGTCGGCGAGGATCACGGCCACCAGATCGCCGCGCAGCTTCAGCTCGCGCAGCGCCTCCAGCGCGGAACCGCCGGACTGGGCGCGCACGATCCGGTACCCGCCGCCGTAGCGGCGCCGCAGGTCACGGGCGATGGCACGGGACACCCCCGGGTCGTCGTCCACCGTCAGGATGACGGTCCGCGCCGCGTCGGTGCCCTCGGCCATGCCGCCTCTCCGCCCTGCGTCGTCCGGACGTCCGGCACGGCGAGCTGCACGCGCCGGCTCCCGCCCATCGTAAGTTCGATCGCCCGAACCCGCCCGCGCCCGTGACCACGCGCCTGCCCCGGTCCGGTCCTGTCGTTCCGCCGCTCCGGCCCGGCCCGGTCCTGTCGTTCCGCCGCTCCGGAAGGAGACACTGATCGCGGCCGCATCGCCGGCTGTGACCTGTGACAGAGGGAGGCGCTCACCCCGTGAACACACCGATACCGCGCGTCGGCGCGGACCACCGCCCCGACGAGCCGGCCATCCGGATCGGTGCTCTCGTGCCGCTGTCGCCGCCAGGGTGGGTGGAGGCCGGCCGGCATCTGCTCGCGGGCCTCGAACTGGCCGTCGGCGAGGTCAACGAGGCGGGCGGAACAGCCGGGCGGCCGATCGAACTGGTGGTCCGCGACACCGCGGCCGATCCGGGAAGGGCCGCCGCGGCCGTGGACGAACTGGCCGGCCTCGGCGTGGCGGCGCTGGCGGGGGAGTACCACAGCGTCGTCGCCCGGACCGCCGCTGCCCGGGCCGACGCGCACGGCCTGCCGTACCTCTGCTCGTCGGCGGTACTCGACGCCCTCACGGACGAGCCGACGGACCGGGTCGCGCGCCTCGCGCCGGCCCAGTCGCACGGCTGGCGGCTCTACGCGGACTTCCTCCTCGGCGCGGGCCACGAGCGGATCGCCGTGGTCACCCAGCCGAGCGTCTACTGGGCGTCGGGGACCCGCATCCTCCGTGACCACTTCTCCGCACACGGCGGCACCGTGACCGGACTCGACGCGGGAGCGCTCGACCCGGCCGCCCTGTGCGACGCGCTCGCCGCCGACGGTGCGACGGCCCTCCTGCTCCTCGTCGGATTCCCGGACCCGGCGGTGCCGATCGTCAAGGCCGTCCGCCACGACGAGCGCCTCGCCGGGATCCTCGTCGGCGCGCCGGCCGGGCAGCCGGAGTTCGCGGACTGGGCGGCGTCGCTCGGCGACGACGGTGCCGCGGTCCCGTTCCTGCGCTATCTGCCCGAGCGCCTCGGGCCGCTCGGCGCACGCGTCGCGGCGGCCCTGCGGGAACGACTGGGCGAGGCCCCGTCCTTCGTCGCGTTCGAGGGCTACGACACCGTCGTGGTCCTGGCGGACCTGCTGCGCGCGCACGGCCCGGACCGGGCGCGTCTCGCCGCGGCCTGGCCGGAGGTCGCGGTCGAGGGGACGCGGGGGCGGATCGGGTTCTCCCGCGCGCCCGGCCCCGGCGTGTGGCAGTGGGTGTGGCCGCCCGTCCAGGTCGTGGACCGGGACCCGTCCGCGCCGGACCGCTTCCGCGTCCTGCACTCCGGCTGAGGGAGCGACCGGTCGGCCTCCCGTCCGGGCGGAGCCGTATCCGGCCCTCCCCGAGTCTCCCGCACCGCTCAGTGCCCGTCCGACGGCCCTCCCGTCACCAGGATCACCTCCAACGTGCGTGGGCCGTGGACGCCCTCGACGCGGTTCAGTTCGATGTCGCTCGTCGCCGAGGGGCCCGAGATCCAGGTGAGCGGGCGGGTCGGGCCGAGCCGGGCGAGGGCGAGCGGGACCGAGGCCACCACCTGCTGCGGGGTCCGTACGACGCACAGGTGCAGGTCCGGTACGAGGGTGAGGGCGCGGCGACCCTGGCCCGGGCCGCCGTCGAGGACGATCGTGCCCGTCTCCGCGACCGCCAGTGCGCAGCCCGTCACGACGGCGTCGGTGGCGTCGAGTTCGTACGGGCCGAGCCGGGGCTCGTCGCCGCGCCGCTCGGCCGTCGTGGCGGACAGCCACCGCTCGGGCAGGCCCGGAGGGACGGCGACGCTGCGGGCTCCGCGCCGGTCGAGCAGCCGGCCGATCAGCTGCGGGAGCTCGTTCTCCGTGGTCCGGTGCACCTGCGCGCGGTAGTCGGCGAGGTTCTCGTGGAGGAGGCCGAGGAGGGCTTCGGGATCGTCCGGGACGTGGCGCGTGAGGTAGTCGCGGGGTACGTCCGGCGCCTCGCCGGCGCCGGCGGTCGCCGCGCGGATCCGTGCCAGGACGCGTTCCCGCGACGCGGAGGAGGGGGACCGGGGCGGGGACGGGGGCGTGGGACGAGAGGAGGACGGCGTGGTCATGTGCGGTTCTTCCTCCACCAGTCGCGGAACGGCTCCGCCGGCAGTTCGGGCAGGTCGCGGCTCTCGGTCCAGGCGCGTGCACCCGGCGGGTTCCTCGGATGGAGCGCGCGGGTGCGGGTCGCGAGCCGTTCGCCTGCGGCGAGCAGCGACGGGTGGTCGAGGACCCAGCCCGCGGCCTTCATCGTCGCCCGCTCCCGCCGGTGTCCCGGCCCGCCCCTCTCCACGATCCGTTCGCGGAGGTGGACGAGGACCTCGGGGATGTCGATGGCGACGGGGCACACCTCGTAGCAGGCGCCGCAGAGCGAGGACGCGTACGGGAGCGAGGCGTCGATCCCGCTCGCGGTACCGCGCAGTTGCGGGGTCAGGATCGCGCCGATCGGGCCGGGGTAGACGGAGCCGTACGCGTGGCCGCCGGCCCGCTCGTAGACGGGGCAGACGTTGAGGCAGGCGGAGCAGCGGATGCAGCGCAGCGCCTGGCGGCCGGTCTCGTCGGCGAGGACGTCGGTGCGGCCGGCGTCGAGGAGGACGAGGTGGAAGGCCGACGGCCCGTCGTCGTCGCTGGTGCCGGTCCACATGGAGGTGTACGGGTTCATCCGCTCGGCGGTCGAGGAGCGGGGCAGCGTCTGCAGGAAGACCTCGAGGTCCCGCCACGAGGGCACGACCTTCTCGATGCCCACCACCGAGATCAGCGTCTCGGGGAGGGTGAGGCACATCCGTCCGTTGCCCTCGGACTCGACGACCACGAGCGTGCCGGTCTCGGCGACCATGAAGTTGGCGCCCGAGATGCCGACCTTCGCGCGAAGGAACTTCTCCCGCAGGTGGAGGCGGGCCGCCTCGGCGAGCTCCGCGGGCGCGTCGGTGAGGCCGTCCGGGGCCGGACGGCCCCATTTCCCCATCTCCGAGCGGAAGACGTCCCGGATCTCGCCCCGGTTGCGGTGGATCGCCGGGACCAGGATGTGCGAGGGGCGGTCGTCGCCCAGCTGCACGATCAGTTCGGCGAGGTCGGTCTCGTACGCGCGGATGCCCTCCGCCGCCAGCGCCTCGTTGAGTCCGATCTCCTGGGTGGCCATCGACTTGACCTTGACGACCTCCGTCTCGCCGGTCGCCCTGACGAGATCGGCGACGATCCGGTTCGCCTCCTCGGCGTCAGCCGCCCAGTGCACCGTGCCGCCCGCCCCCGTCACCGACTCCTCCAACCGCAGGAGGTGCCGGTCGAGGTGACGGAGCGTCTGCTCCTTGATCCGCCGCCCGGCCTCGCGCAGCTCGACCCAGTCCGCGAGCTCGGCGACCGCCCGCGCCCGCTTGTCGCGGATCGTGTGCGTCGCGTGCCGCAGGTTCGACCGCAGCGTCGCGTCGGCCACGGCCGTCCGCGCCGCCTCCGGGAACGCCGGCATGCCGACGAAGACCCCGCTCATCGTCCCGACTCCTCTCGCCAGGGATCCTCTTCCGTGCCGGCGAGGATCTCCGCCAGATGCAGCTCCCGCAGCGGCGCCGACAGCCTCCTCAGCATCCCGCCCAGATGCATCAGACAGGAACTGTCCGCCCCGCACAGCACATCGCCGCCGGTCGACACGGCGCTGCGCACCTTGTCGGCGTCCATCGCGGCCGACACGTCCGGGTTCTTCACGGCGAAGGTCCCGCCGAAGCCGCAGCACTCCTCCGCCCCGGGCAGTTCCACGAGCTCCAGGCCTTTCACCGCCCCGAGCAGCCGGCGCGGCCGGTCGCCGAGCCCGAGCAGCCGCAGTCCGTGGCAGGACGGGTGATACGTGACCTTGTACGGGAAGTACGCGCCGACGTCCGTCACGCCCAGCACGTCGACCAGGAACTCCGTCAGCTCGTACGTCCGCGGCCCCAGCTCCGCCGCCTCCGGGCCGAACCGCCCGTAGTGCGTCCGCACCATGGCCGCGCACGAGCCGGACGGGGTGACGACGTACTCGTAGCCCTCGAACGCGCGCACCGTGCGCCGCACCAGGGGAGCGGCCCGCGCCCGGTATCCCGTGGTGAACAGTGGCTGGCCGCAGCAGGTCTGCCCGGACGGGAAGTCCACCTGGACGCCGAGGCGTTCGAGCAGCCGGACGGTGGCCACCGCCGTCTTCGGAAAGACGGCGTCGTTGAGGCAGGTGACGAAGAGCGCGACACGCATCAGTGGGTCCGTGTTCCTCGGAGACGGTTCGAGCCGGTCGGCGGCGCCGTACGGTACGGGACCGCGCCGCCGCCGGTACCCGCGCCGGTACGAATTCCGGTACCCGCGCCGTACGTAGTGTTCCAGGGCGCCGCCCCGCGTGACGAGCGCCGCGCACCCCGGCGTACATCTCGCTGAGGAGATGCGGAAGGCCGCGTAGCACTTCAGGATGACCCCGTGCCCGCACACAGACGGACTTCTCGCCCCGGGAGGCAACCCCGGCCCGCGGACACCGTCTTGCTCCTCGTGTCGGCTTGATCGTCGAGCCGGTCCGAGGAGGGTGTGATGGCAGGTCAGGTGCGGCAGGGGCACGTGCGCGAGGGTCAGGTGCGTGAGGCGGGGCGGACGAAGGCGTCGGCGCCGGAGTACCAGGGGGCCCTCGAATCGCTGTCGGTGAACGCCTCCCTGCCCGAGGTGCTGGCCAAGGGCATCGAGGAGCTCCGGGCGGCGGAGCGGGCCGGGGACCGTCGGGAGGAGGCGCGCTGCGGCCTCGCCGTCGCGGAGGCCTGCCGCAGGCTCGGACGGATCGACGAGGCCGACCGGGCCTGGAAGGCGAGCTACCGGGCGGCGCGTGCGGCCGGTCACGAAGGCGCCATGGCATGGGCGTTGTGGAGCGGCGGCACGCTGGCCCGGCAGCGCGGCGCCTTCCGGCTCGCGTACCGGCTGCTGCGGCTGGCGGCCGAGACGGGCGAGCGGGGCGGTGACGTCGTCGTACGCGGCTACTCCCTGGCGGGACTGGCCGAGACTGGGCGCATCCAGGGCGATTACGCGGCCGTCCGGCGGCTGCACGAGCAGCTCCTCGCCGAGGCCCGCCGCCGCGGCGAGGCCCGGCACACCGTCTGGGCGCTGGAGGGCATCGCGCAGATGCACCGCAACACCGGCGAGTACGACGAGGCCCTGGCGCTGTTCGAGGAGGCCGCCGACACGGCGTCCCGCGCCGAGGACAAGCGCGGGTGGGCCTGGGCCCTGCGGGGCATCGCGGACGTGGTGTCCGTGCGGGACGGCGACGTCGAACGTGCCCTCGGCCTGCTCTCCCGGGCGGAGGAGGCCTGCCGGGAGATGCGGCTGTCCAGCGCGCTCGCCTACAACCACAAGATGCGCGGCAACGTGCTGTACCGCGCGGGCCGGTACGAGCAGGCCCGCGAGCTGTACGCGCGGGCCCTGGAGGAGTTCCGCGAGATGGACGAGCCGCGTGGGACGGCGCTGTCCCGGCTCGGGCTCGTGAAGGCGTCCGCCCACCTGGGCGCCGCCGCCGCGCACACCGTGGCGGAACTGGCCGAACTGCGCACCACGCTGGACCGCATCGGGCTGCGCCACGCCCGGGACATGGTGGACAAGGCCGCGGCCGAACTCGGCGTCGGACCGCTGCCGGACGAGAGCGGCGACCGCGAACGGGGCGCCGCGAAGCCCGTGCTGCCGGCGGTCGGGGCGGAGGCCCTGCGGGCCGCCGACGTGGAGGGCCTGCGGTGAGCGCCGTCCCGACACCGTTGACGCCGGAGCACCCGCAGGGCGCCCCAGCGGTGACCACCACCGCGGCTGCCCCCGCGGCCGCTGCCGTGAGCACGGCGGTGACCACGACGCGGGACACTCGCGACGACCACGATCACGATCACGATCACGATCACGACCACAGCCACGGACCCGACCGCGGCCACGGACGCGGACAAGGCCGCGGACACGGCGCCGGACCCGACCAGCCCCATGACCACGGCCCCGAGCACCCCCACGGCGACGGACCCGAGCACCCCCACGGCGACGGCCCCGGACACCCCCACGGTCACCGGCCCGACCATGCCCACGGCCTGGGACCCCGCCGGATCCGTGACCACCGGCCCGGTCACGCGCCCGGCCACGCGCCCGACCACCGCCCCGCCCACGACAACGCGCCGGCCCCCCTCCTCGAGCGCTGCCGCGCCCTGGTCCGGCCCGCGCTCGTGGACGCGGTGAGCGGCCTGCACCCGTGGACGGGGGAGATGGCGGCGTACGCCCTGGGCTGGGCCGACCCGGGCGGCGGCCCGGATCCCGGCGCGACCGAGGGCAAGGGCGTGCGCCAGGCGCTCGCGGTGCTCGGCGCCGAGGCCGTCGGCGCGGACGGCGCGGACGCGGTCCCCGGCGCCGTGGCCGTCGAGCTCGTGCACGTCTTCTCCCTGCTCCACGACGACATCATGGACGGCGACGCACTGCGCCGGCAGCGCCCGGCGGTGTGGAAGGCCTACGGGACCGGACCGGCGGTCCTCACGGGCGACGCGCTCCTCGCCCAGGCCGTGACCACGCTGGCCGAGGCCCCGGGCCCGTACTCGGCCGCCGCGGTCCGCTGTCTCTGCCGCACCCTGAACGCTCTGGTGGCCGGCCAGGCGGAGGACCTGCGCTTCGAGGACCGGTCCTGGCACGGCCCCGGCGCCGTCGGACCGGAGCAGTACCGCTCCATGGCCGAGCGCAAGACCGGCGCCCTTCTGGGCTGCGCCCTCGCCCTCGGCGCGGTCCTCGGCGGCGCGTCGGACGGCACGGTGGCCTCGCTCGACCGGGCCGGCCGTCACCTGGGCCTCGCCTTCCAGGCGGTGGACGACGTCCTCGGCATCTGGGGCGATCCCGTCGTCATCGGCAAGCCCGTCCACGCCGACCTGCGCAGGCGCAAGAAGACCTTCCCGGTGCTCGCCGCCCTGGCGGGCGGAGGCGCCGCCGCCCGTGAACTCGCGGCGCTGCTCGGCTCGCCCCGGCCGCTCGACGGCGAGGGCGCCGCCCGGGCCGCGGCACTCGTCGAGGACGCGGGCGGGCGGACCG
>NZ_SDOY01000173.1:0-18455 GCF_004117935.1 Streptomyces roseicoloratus
CCCGCGGCGGGACCGCCGGCACCGCCCCCGGCCGCGGCGCCGCCCGCCCGGCCCCACCGCGGAGCCCGCCGCACGCCCCCGTCAGTACGTCCGGCGCTCCATCTGGGTCAGGGCCGCGCGGCACAGCGTGAGGAGCTTCTCGTCGTCGTGGACGTCGTGGGAGCCCGCGCCGTCCTCGCGGGCGTTGTGGCGGCGACGACGAGCGAGTTCCGCGCGGATCGCGGGTTCCGCGTCGGACGCCGCCGGGCCCATCTCGGCCAGGCACTCCGCCACCGCCACGCGTGTGTGCCGGTTCTCCTCCCAGGCCGCGAGCAGCACCGGCAGCGTTTCCGCCGCGTCCCCGGTGATCCGCCACAGCGCCGCCGCCGAACGCACCCGGACCCACAGGTCACGCGCGCCGAGCCCGGCCCGCAGGGCAGGCGCCGAGCGGGCCGCGGCCGGTCCGATGGCGCCCAGCGCGAGCGCGGCCGCGCACCACTCACCGCCCGACGTCCCCGGCCGCAGCCACCGGTCGAGCGCGTCGAGCGCCTCGTCCGGCGAACCGTCCAGCGCCCACGTGGCCCGCGCGGCCATCGACGCCACCGCCGCCGACTCCGAACCGAGGAGCCGCCGCACGTCGGACAGCGCCTCCCGCGCGGCCGGCCCGAACGCCGCGAGCGTCCGCAGGCACGCCTCCCGCACCCACTCCCGCCGGTTCGCCGGCGCCTCGCGCAGCACCCGCAGCACCTCCGGCAGCGCCTGGGCGCCCCGCACCGCCCCCAGCGCGTACAGCAGCGGCGCCGCCCGGTCGTACAGCAGGTCGTCGAGCTCCACCTCGCCGAGCCGGCGCCGCAGCACCGGCGCGAGCGGCTGCGCCGCCGGGCCGAGCGCGTCGACCGCGTACAGCAGCTCCCGCCGTACCTCCCCTTCCTCCTCCAGCGCCCTGGCCAGCAGCGGGATCGCCCGCGCGTCACCGGCGCGGGCGAGCGCGAGCAGCGCCCCGCCCCGACCTCCACGGGCGCCGGGCCCCGGCAGGCCGAGCGGCCCCGGCGCCCCGGTGGCGAGGCGCGCGGCGAGGGCGTCGGTCGCGGGCCCGCCCAGCTCGAAGAGCCGCTCGAGGAACGACGTCGCGGCCTCGCGCAAGCGCGGTTCCGGGTCGCTCAGCTGCGCCCCGACCAGCCGCACCACTTCCTCGTACCGGCCGCGCCACACCCTTATCAGGCCGCCGCACAGCCAGATGGCGTCCGACCGCTGGCCCCAGTCGGGGCTGCGCAGCTGCGCCAGGATCAGCGCGATGCGGTCGTCGACCCGTTCGTCCAGGGCGGAGTGCAGCGTGCGCAGCAGCTCCTCGGTCCACGGCGTCGGCCGGCCGGCCGAGTGCTCCTCGAACAGCTCGCGGACCTGACCCATGAGGGCCGAGGCCGAGGCCGAGGCGGAGGCGGAGGCCGAGCCTGAGTCCGAGGCGGTGTCGGGGGAGACCGTCTCCGCGTCGTCCGCGTCGTCGATTCCGTCGAAGCCGTCGACGCCAATGATTCCGCCGACCTCCCCGACCTCCCCGATCTTCCCGACTTCCCCGACTGTGTCGATTCCGCGGATGTCGTCCCCGCTCGCGACGCCGACGGCGGCGTCTGCCGCGCCCGTCGGTGCCGGCCCGGTCATCGACTCCAGCGCGGCCGGAGAGTCCGGGGCGGCCACCGTGTCCAGCGCGATCAGCGGGGCCATCGAACTCAGCTGGTCCAGCTGGTCCAGCGGGTCCAGCGGGTCCAGCCGGGCCATCGGGTCCAGCAGGTCCGTCGGGTCCCGGCGGTCCGTCGGTGTGGCCGGCCGGCCGGGCGAGGGCGTCCGTACCTCGTCGAGCAACGCGGTGACCCGTTCCACCACGTCGTCCGGGATCTCGGCGGGCGCGACCCGGGCGAGCTGCGCGAGCGCCGCGAGCCGCAGCCCCGGTGCCTGCGCGGCGCGGGACAGCCAGCCCAGCCAGTCCACGGTCTCGTCGCGCAGCGACTCGTGCCGCAGCGCGATCCGCCCGACCGCCGCGACCAGGGCGAGCCGCACCTCCGTGTCCTGCTCGACCGTGAGCCGCTCGCGCAGCAGGTCGAGGACCCGGACCGGATCGCCGTGCAGGGAGGCCAGCGCGCACGGCGCCGCGAGCCGTACCTCGGGATCGGGGTCGTCGACGAGCGCGAGGAACACGTCGGCGCCTGCCGCCACCGCGGCGGCGGCCATCGCGTAGTTGGCGGCCGGTATGAACTCCTCGTCATCCGGGTCGAGTTCGTCCAGCTCCTCGTCGCCGCACAGGTCGATGCCGCCGATGCTCGTCAGCAACTCGACGATGCCGCCGCGGTCCTGGACCGCGGGGTCGGCGACGAGTTCGAGGAGGAAGGGGATGCAAGCGAGAGTCGAGTCGTAGACGTCACCCTGGTGGTGCACCGCCCCGTACATGCCGTCGAGGGCGTTCTCCCGCTCGGCGGGGTCCTCGGAGGCGAGCCCCCGCAGCAGCTCCGGCACGTCGTCCGCGGGGCCGTACGCATGGCCCAGCGAGGCCCAGTCGACCTCCTCGATCCCCGTCAGCATGCAAGGCCGCCTTCCCCGTGAGCGCTTACCAGGCAGCAAGTGTGCACCAACGCACCCACAACGAGGACCCGCCCGCCGGACGCCGTTCCGCAAGCCCGGTGCCGCCGCTCGCTTTGCGCCACGCGCGGGTCCGCCGGGGGGCCGCCGGGGACCCGCCGCAGGCCCCGACGGCCCCTCGTCCTGCCGTTCCGGCGCCCTCAGGGGCCCGCACCGCACACTCGCCGGGACCTCAACGTCCCGCCGGACATGCACACTTGCGCACCGGAGCGCTCGTACCGCCGTCCGGGCCCGGGCGCGCGGGGACTTTGTCCGGAACGGAACGGAGGGGAAGGGGGGATCGGTATCCGGCCGCGGGGCTCGTTCGCGCTGGGGGTGGGCGTACGCGCGGTCTCCCCGCCCTACGGCCGGGCCTTCCCGCCGTCCGTCCTACCGCCGTCCGCCTCGCCGTGCCCCGCCTTCCCGCCGCCCGTCTCCCTGCCGCGCCCGTCTTCCCGCCGCCTGTCTCCCCGTGCCCCGTCTCGCTGTGCCCCGTCTCGCTGTGCTTCCTCTCTCCGGGCCCCGTCACGCCGGCCCCGTCACGCCGGCCCCCTCTCCTCGGCCCCCGCCTCTCCCTCCCTCGCCTCCGGCCACGGCTCCGTCTCCCGTACCCGTACGAAGCGGGCCGTGTCCTGGCGGCCGGCGATCACGCGCAGTTCGACCGTGGCGGGTTCGGTGAGCGGCCGTACCGGCCCGTGCTCCGGGTGTTCCACCGGCTCCGCCGCCACTCGCCCCGCCGTCAGTTCGGCGACCTCGTGCGCCTGGGCCCCGGTCAGCCGCGGCGTGGTGCGCAGCTCGCGCCCGTCGGGCAGGCGTACGAGCAGGGCGTGCGGCCGGTCGGGTGGCCCGAACAGCCCGGTGAGCAGGGCGTCTCCCGTGTCCGAGTGCCGTACCTTCCGCCAGGACCAGGTGCCACCGGGCCGGTACGCGGAGTTCCGGGCCTTCGCCACCACGCCCTCGACGCCCGCGTCGCGCAGCGCGCCGAACCACTCGCGCGCGGTCTCCTCGTCGTCGGTCGCGAGCACCCGCTGGAGCGGCGGCCCGATGCCGGCGAGGGCGGCGCCGAGGAGTTCCCAGCGTTCGTGCAGCGGCCGGCCGCGCAGGTCGTGGCCGGGAAGGGCGAGCAGGTCGAAGGCGATGTACGAGACGGGGACGCCGGACCGCTCCCGGTCCCGGTGCGAGCGCAGCAGGTCGGTGAAGCTCAGCCGTCCGTCGCGGTACGCGCAGAGCTCGCCGTCCAGGACGACGCCCGGCGGCAGCCGCTCGCCCAGGTACGCGGCGATGCCCGGGAACTCCGGGGCCAGGTCGCGCCGGGCCCGGGACTGCAGGAAGACCTCGCCGTCGTCGAGGACGAAGGCGAGGGCGCGGAAGCCGTCGAGCTTGAGGGAGTACTGGAAGCCGCCCGGCACGCTGCCCTGCCGGGGCAGCTCGTCGGCGGCGCGCGGCCGCATCACGTCGACGGGCGGCCGCAGCACGACGTCCGGGGAGGGCGCGGCGGGGGAGGCACGTCGGGATGGGTCCGGGGGAGGGCCCGGGAGAGGGGCGGGAGGAGGGGAGGGGGGCGGGGAGGGAGGCGGCGGGTTCATGGCAGGCGTCCGGCGACGGCGGGGTCGAACAGGGGTGCGAGCAGGTCGCCGTACGTCTCCAGGCGGGGTGCGATGTCGGCCGGCAGGAAGACCAGGCGGGCGGGCCCGCCGTTGCCCGCGCCCCCGGCTTCCCCGCCGTCGCCCGCGCCCCCGGCTTCCCCCACGGCCCCGATGTCCGCGGCGCCCCTCGCGCCCCCGGCTTCCCCCGCCGCCTCGGCCTCGGCGGTCTCCTCGACCTCCTCCCAGGTCACCGGGGCCGAGACCGTCGGCAGCCGGCGGGCGCGCAGGGTGTAGGGGGTCGCGGTGGTCTTCGCGGCGGCGTTCTGGCTGTGGTCGACGAAGACCTTCCCGGGCCGCAGGGCCTTCGCCATCCGGTGCACGACGAGCCGCGGCAGCTCGGCCTCCGCCGCGACGGCGAGCCGGCGGGCGTAGCCGGACACCTCGTCGGACGGCGTCGGAACCAGCGGTACGAGCAGGTGCAGACCCTTGGAGCCCGAGGTCTTCGCGTACGCCGTGAGACCGTCGGCCGCGAGCTGTTCCCGCAGGTGGAGGGCGACCCGGCAGCACTCGACGACGCTCGCGGGCGGCCCCGGGTCGAGGTCGAGGACGAGGCGGTCGGCGACGGCGGGGGAGTCCGCCCGCCACTGCGGCGTGTGGAACTCGACGACCAGGTTCGCCGCCCACATCAGCGACGGCAGGTCCTGGATCATCACCTGCCGGGCCCGCGGCGCGTCGGAGCGCGGCACGGGGGTGGTGTTCACCCAGGCGGGCGTGCCGGGCGGCGGGTTCTTGGTGAAGAAGAGCTGCCCGTCCGGGCCGTCGGGATAGCGCAGGAAGGACACCGGCCGGTCGCGCAGATGCGGCAGGATCGCGGGGCCGACGGTGGCGTAGTAGTGCAGCAGCTCGCCCTTGGTGGTGCCGCCGGCGGGGTGGATGACCTTGTCGAGGTTCTTGAGGGCCAGGCGTCGCCCCTCCACCTCGGTGATGGGCGTCATACGATGAGAATCCCACGAATCCCGACCAATGGTGCGAAGGGGATGAATCGTGCGATCCATCTGGAACGGGGCCATATCCTTCGGCCTGGTCAGCATCCCGATCAAGCTGGTCAACGCCACCGAGAGCCACTCGGTCTCCTTCCGCCAGATCCACGCCGAGGACGGCGGACGCATCCGCTACAAGAAGGTGTGCGAGCTGGACGGGGCCGAGGTCACCCAGGCGGAGATCGGCAAGGCGTACGAGGACGCCGACGGGACCATGATCCCGATCACCGACGAGGACCTGGCCGCGCTGCCGCTCCCGACCGCCAAGACGATCGAGATCGTGGCCTTCGTGCCGGCCGGTGAGATCGACCCGCTCCAGATGGACGCCGCGTACTACCTCTCCGCCAACGGCGTGCCCGCCGCCAAGCCGTACACCCTGCTGCGCGAGGCGCTGAAGCGCAGCGACAGGGTGGCGGTGGCGAAGTACGCCCTGCGCGGGCGCGAGCGGCTCGGGATGCTGCGGGTGGTGGACGACGTGATCGCCATGCACGGGCTGCTCTGGCCCGACGAGATCCGCGCGCCGGAGGGAGTGGCGCCGGAGACCCCCGTGACCGTCCGCGAGGCCGAACTCGACCTGGCCGACGCCCTGATGGCCACACTCGGCGAGGTCGACATCTCCTCCCTGCACGACGACTACCGGGAGGCCGTGGAGGAGATGATCGCCGCGAAGGCGGAGGGCGGCGCCGGCCTCGCCCCGACCGAGCCCGCGGCGGCGGGCGGCGGCCAGGTGATCGACCTGATGGCGGCCCTGGAGAGCAGCGTACGGGCGGCGAAGCAGGCTCGCGGGGAGGGCGGGGCGGAGGAGACGGCGGAGGCTGGGGCTGGGGAGACTGCCGGGGCCGGGGCCGGGGCTGAGGCCGAGGCGGAGGTGACCGAGCTCAGGCCGCGGAAGCGGGCCGCGACGAAGACGACCGCGAAGCGGACTTCGGCGGCGGGACGGACTTCGGCGGCGGCGCCGAAGGAGACGGGCGCGAAGAAGTCCACGGCCAGGACGGCGGCGAAGAAGACGGCGGCAGCGCCGGCGAGGAAGTCGACGGCGAAGACGGCAGCCGGGTCCACCGGCCGGACGACGGCCAAGCCCGCCGTCAAATCGACGGCGAAGTCCGCGGCCAAGTCGACGACGAGGAAGCAGACCGCGAAGCAGCCCGCGAAGAAGTCGGCGGCGAAGAAGGCGACTCCGCGCAAGCGCACGGCGTAACAGCGGATGGGTGGACGGACGGACGGAACGAACGGGTCGGCGAACGTCATCGAACCGGTTCGGAGGCGGCTCGAAGTCGGCGTTGGTCGAGGCCGACTCGGCACTCGGCACCGACTCGGCACCGACCAACGCCGACTCGATGAACGAGCCGGCGAACGAGCCGGCGAACGAGTCCTGGCCGGCGGCCACCTCGGCCCGTTGAGCGGACACGTGTACGGTCGAGCCCGCCGCGGCACCCGCCGCGCGGAACGGGAGGGACCGACCGATGCGGGCCGACGCCTGGCTCCTGGAACTCGACGAGACGCGTGACGAGAAGCAAGCCCTGGTGCCTGGGGTGTGGCTCGCCGCCCCCGGAGCGCGCGGGGCGTCCGCCGCGTCCGCCGCGGCGCCTGGCCTGGCCGGACCGCTGTCGGCCGCGCTCACCATGGACGCGAGCGTGCTCGACGAGCGGGAGCGCGAGCGGGCGGCGGCGTTCCTGCGGCCCGCCGACCGGACGCTGTACACGGTGGCGCACGTCGCCCTGCGCACCGTACTCGGGGGGCTGTTGGGGGAGCGCCCGGAGGACCTGAGGTTCACTCGGGAGCCCTGCCCGTGCTGCGGCGAGCCGCACGGCCGCCCGGCACTCGACGGGGCCCGGCCCGAGCCGCCGCTGCACTTCTCGCTCTCGCACACGCGCGGGCGGGTGCTGATCGCGACCGCGCCCGTCCCGGTCGGCGCGGACGTCGAACGG
Organism: Streptomyces roseicoloratus; assembly: GCF_004117935.1. Lineage (GTDB taxonomy): Bacteria > Actinomycetota > Actinomycetes > Streptomycetales > Streptomycetaceae > Streptomyces > Streptomyces roseicoloratus. The sequence goes on from NZ_SDOY01000173.1 coordinate 7,144, forward strand.
CGCCCGGACCCCGATGCCGTACGGGACCTGATGTCCGTGCTCCACCCGTCGGAACAGGCCGAGATCGAGAAGGGGGCCGAGATCGAGAAGGGTGCCGAGCCGGAGGCGAGCGGTGCCGAGGCGGCTTCGGGTACGGGAGCGAGGCCCGAGTCCGGCCCCGTACGGCGCGCGGCGGCCTTCGGCCGCATCTGGGCGCGCAAGGAGGCGTACCTGAAGGGCCTCGGGACCGGCCTCGGCCGGGCCCCGCACCTGGACGACCTGAGCGCGGGCGCCGAACCCCCGGCCGGCTGGACGCTGCACGACCTGCCGTGCGGCCCGACCCACCACGCCGCCGTCGCCCTCCACGCGCCGCACACGACGACGCGCCCCCCACGGCTCCACCGCCTGACCTGACCGCCCCTCCGGCCTCCGGGGCGACCGTCGCCCCCGGAGGCGCGACCTCGGTCCTCACCGACCTCGGCCCCCACCGACCTCAGCCCCGGAACCGGCGCCCCCGGGATTCCACCCCTCCCACACCCCTATATGACCCCTCTACGACCCTTGGAGCGGTCAACCCTCCGCATTGCGGACGGAGTTGGCCGCCCTTCGGACAACGGATGGTCAAATCCTTGTTGCATACCTGTCAATCGGGCTCGCTCGCTGGCACGCTCACACGCGCAACACCACCCCCCACACCTTCCCCCGCGCGTAACAGCGAAGGAGCCCGCGTGACCCGCCAGCAGTCCTCGCCTCGCCGTCACACCACCGTTCGAGCCGCCGCCCTGATCGCATCGGCCGCCATGGTCGTCGTCGGAATCCAGACCGGATCCGCCAGCGCCGATGTCCAGCGCGAGGCCGGTGCGACCGCGCTCGTGCTCACCGGCACCCAGCGCGCCGCCGCAATCCAGGAGGCGCAGTCCGGCGCGGCCGCCACCGCCAAGGCCATCGGCCTGGGCGCCCAGGAGAAGCTGGTCGCCAGGGACGTCGTCAAGGACGCCGACGGTACGGTCCACACCCGCTACGAGCGGACCTACCAGGGTCTGCCCGTCCTCGGCGGCGACCTCGTCGTGCACGAGAAGAAGAACGGCGCCCGCTCCGCCACCAAGGCGACCCAGGCCCGCATATCCGTGGCGAGCACCACCCCGGCCGTCGCCGCCACCACCGCCACGCACGCGGCGGTCGCCGCGGCGGACGCCGAGAGCGCGACCGCGTCCTCCGCCCGCAAGGTGATCTGGGCCGCCACCGGCAAGCCCGTCCTCGCCTGGGAGACCGTCGTCGGCGGGATCCAGCACGACGGCACCCCGAGCGAGCTGCACGTCATCACGGACGCGACCACCGGCAAGGAGCTCCACTCCTTCGAGGCGATCGAGACGGGCGTCGGCAACACCCAGTACAGCGGCCAGGTCACGCTCGGCACGGCCCCGTCGTACACCCTCACGGACACCGCCCGCGGCGGCCACAAGACGTACGACCTGAAGGGCGGCACGTCCGGCACGGGCACCCTCTTCACCAACTCCACCGACGTGTGGGGCAACGGCTCCGCCTCCAACCGCGAGACCGCGGCCGCGGACGCCCATTACGGTGCGGCCGTCACGTGGGACTTCTACAAGAACGAGCTCGGCCGCAACGGCATCGCCGGCGACGGCAAGGCCGCCTACAGCCGCGTCCACTACGGCAACGCGTACGTCAACGCCTTCTGGTCCGACCAGTGCTTCTGCATGACGTACGGCGACGGCGCGGGCAACGCCAAGCCGCTGACCTCGCTCGACGTGGCCGGTCACGAGATGACCCACGGCCTGACCGCGGCCACCGCGGGTCTGCGCTACAGCAGGGAGTCGGGCGGTCTGAACGAGGCCACCTCCGACATCCTCGGCACCGCGGTCGAGTTCTACGCCAACAACTCCTCGGACGCCGGCGACTACCTCATCGGCGAGAAGATCGACATCCGCGGCAACGGCACCCCGCTCCGCTACATGGACAAGCCCAGCAAGGACGGCAACTCGGCCGACTACTGGTCCAAGTCCCTCGGCCGCCTCGACGTCCACTACTCCTCGGGCCCGGCCAACCACTTCTTCTTCCTGCTGTCCGAGGGCAGCGGCGCCCGGACGGTCAACGGGGTCAGCTACAACTCCCCGACGTACGACGGCTCGACGCTCACCGGCATCGGCCGCCAGAAGGCGTACAAGATCTGGTACAAGGCCCTGTCGACCTACATGACCTCGTCCACGAACTACGCCGGTGCCCGCACCGCCACCCTCTCGGCGGCGACGGACCTGTACGGCGCGGGCAGCGCGGAGTACAACGCGGTGAACGCGGCGTGGAAGGCCGTCAACGTCAAGTAACGGGAACGCGACCGGCGTTCGGAGCCCCGCAACCGGCGGGCGGGAATCCGGGAACGGCGGTCGACGCCCCGAGACCAGCGGTCGACGACCCGCGACCGTAGACACACCCTGAACGGGGGGCAGGGGATGCCCGGTGGACACCGGGCATCCCCTGTTCGTGCTGCCTGGTGTGCCCTACGTGGTCACGAGTGGTGGCAGGAACGGGCTCGGTGTTCCGTGCTACGGCTCACGAGGTGGTTCGCGGATACCCTTACCGGCATCGTTCAGTATGCGGCCGAGGTCGACGCGGCGGCCGTCCGCGCGCTCCGCAAGAGTCACGGAAACGACCCCCAGAACGCAGGTCATGCCCGCTATGCGTCACTCGACGAGGAGCAGTTACCGAGAGCCACTGAGCTGGCCGCTCTCGGAAATGACGCGAATCCGCAGCAACGAGCGGAACTGCGACCGATGTTCCTGTTTTCAAGGCCTACATCGACCAGATCGTGCGCGACAACCAGAACGACTGGAGGAGCCAGGCTCTTGAGGAGTTCCGGAAGAACGGTGGAAAGCCGGTCGCCTTTCCGGTCGAGGCGAAGGCTCCCGAAGGATTTTACTTCTCCAAGGAAGTCGATGAGAACTGGTTCTATGCGGTGGGCGGAGCCAACGCCAACGTCACTGGTGTGGTGACGGCGGTTCCGGACGCTCACGGCAACCCCAAGATCGGGATCGATTACCAGGCCAACGTCTGGGACCGCTACAACTGGGACGAAGGCAAGGGCGTCAGCATCGGCCCGCTGGAGATCCCGGACGGACAGATGGCCAAACTGCACCGCGTGGGACTCGCCCAGGAATTCGACATGTCCGGTAGCGGCGGCGTCCAGCACTACGAGCTGGGTTCGGCCGAAGACAACGGCGACCCGCTCCCGGGTCCCGAAGAGAGCAGGGACGGACGGATGAATCCGGGCCGCGAGCAGCAGCAGGGCCGTACGACACCGGACGCGGGAAGGGGCACCGGCCGATGAACGAGGTGTGGGCAGGTCGCCCTCGAGGCGTTCGCTGTGGGCGGCTGGTCGCGTGGACTGCCGCGGGCGCGGCGGCCGTTGTGCTGGGAGTGTCGGGGTGCGGCGGTCAGACGAAGGGGAGGGGCGACGAGGCACACGGCGGCCGGAGCACCGGACGCGCTGCGGAGCCGATGGAGAAGTCCACCTGGGCCCCGGGCATCACGCCAGGGTGGATGAGCGAGCAGATGGGCCTTCAGGTGCCGGTCGCGGCCGCGTCGGCCGAGGCTTCCTATGAGATCACCTCACGGTTCGACATCGGGCTGCTCACCTTCACGCTGACCAGGAAGGACGCCGAGACGTACCTGAAGGACAATCCCCCGAGGGGCACATGGCGGAAGCCCGCCGCGGCCGCGGCCCATGCCACGCCGCACGACTTCGCGCACTTCGGCCTCCCGGAGCCGGAGACCTTCAAGGACGGTGTGCGCTTCGGCTACGTCTGTCCGCGATCGAACGCCGCCCGGGCCACGGCCACTCCCTCAGGAGCCTCCGAGGACCCGTTCGGATCGTCCGACGCGTACGACACGACCGACGAGCGCTGCGTAGAGCTGTTCGCACACGACTACACCCCGGACCGCACCCGCATCTACCTCCGAACGCACTTCGACCCCGGCCTCGACGACCTCCCCACGCATTCGGCGTCCCCGAAGAAGTAGGACCGGAGGGGCCCTCGCGGGTCGTGGCCGTCAGAGGCGGTTCCGACCCGGACGGCCGCTCCCGCCTCACCCCGCGCACCCTCGCAACAGCGACGCCAACTGCCGTGCGACATCGGGTCGGCACCGTCCGAGGTCCACCAGCGGGGTCGTGTACGGGCTGGCGAGGGACACCGTGTCGAGCCCCAGCGAGGGCAGCACGATGTCGACGTCCAGCAACGCCGACCGCAGTTCGTCCCGCGCGGCCTTCGCGTCCCGGATGGCCTCGACCGACGCCTCACGCCTCGCTGTTTCCATGCGTCGCGCACCTCTCCTCGTCATGGGTGACTTTCACCGTCGAGCATGGATGCGTGTGGCTACGATCACCAGGGGTAACGGTTTTCGGAGTCGCAGAACGAAAACGGGGGTCCGCCAGTGCCCGCACCGAAACCACTCGACCCGTCGGCCTCCCTCCCCGCGCTGTACGGGGCGAAGCTGCGCAAGCTCCGGGTCCTCGCGGGGCTCACACAACGGCAGTTAGGGGCGCAGGTCCCCATCGCGCACAGCCGGATCGCCCAGTTCGAACTGGGCAAGGAGATCCCTCCGGAGGACGTGGACGCGAAGCTGGACAGGATCCTGGACGCGGACGGTGATCTGACGGACCTCTGGGGCCACATCCAGCGGACGCCGTTCCCGGACTGGGCGGGCAAGTACATGGAGTACGAGAGCAAAGCTGTCGCGATGCACAAGTACGTGGCGGCGAGCGTGCCCGGCCTGCTCCAGACGCCCGAGTACGCCCGTGAGGTGCTGCGCCAGGGTCAGCCCTGGTGCACTCCGGAGGAGATCGAGACGAAGGTCCTCGCGCGCATCAAGCGGCAGTCGCTGCTCCGGAGACAGCGACCACCATTGCTGTGGGTCGTCATGGACGAGGCCGTGATCCGGCGCTCGGTGGGCGGGGGAGCGGTCATGCGCGAGCAACTGGCCGTTGTCCTGGAAGCATCGAAGGCCCCCTTCGTCGAGATTCAGGTGCTGCCGTTCTTTGCGGGGGCGCACCCGGCGATGGGCGGCTCGCTCACCGTGCTCTCCTTCGAGAACCGGGCTGACGTGGCGTACTTGGAGGCCGGGCACTCCGGTGAGCTGGTCGAGGACAAGGCCATGGTCGCCCGTCACTCGTATCGATACGATCTTGTCCATGCCCAAGCGCTTTCGCCGGAGGCGTCAACGGCCTTGATCCAACAGGCGATGGAGGAGTTCGGACCATGACTGACACCCGAATCGACCTGGCGGCGGCTTCGTGGCGCAAGAGCTCGTACAGCGACGGCGGCGGCGGCGACTGCGTCGAGGTCGCCGACAACCTCCCCCACACCGTCCCCGTCCGCGACAGCAAGAACCCCGCCGGCCCCGCCCTCCTCATCCCCGCCCCGGCCTGGTCCGCCTTCGTCGACCACGTCAAGCGCGTCTGAAGGGCACCCTCCCGAGCGCTCACTCACCCGGGCGCTCGTCCACCGGGGCGCGCACCCACGCGCCCCGGCTCCGCGCGCGCCCCAAGGACAAAGTCCTGGGGGAGAACCCAACCCCACCCCAACCCGCCGCAGCCCGCCCCAGCCCACCCCAACGCAGCCCGAGGGGCGGCAAATCCCGTGCTCACACGTTCGGGTGACAGACCGTCCGAAACCCGGACGTCTGCGGTACGGTCGGCCCCGACAACCCCATAAACGCATTCGGCCCCCGGCAGGACGGCAATCCTGACGAGGGCCTGACCGATCAGGAAGCAGAGACCTTCCCGATGGCTTCACCGCAGTCTAACGCGGCCCCGTCCGCGTACCCCTCGATCCCCGCCGATGCACCACCCGCCGGAGTGATTCACGTCCGGCACCGCCACACCGAGCGCTTCACGGTCGTCGGCAACCACCTGGCCCAGCACGCCGAGCTCTCCGCCGCCGCGATCGGCATCGCCGTCTACATCCAGTCGCTCCCGGACGGCGTCTCGGTGACCGCGAAGTCCCTCGCCCTCCGCTTCCGTGAGGGCGAGACGACCGTCCGCCGGGCCCTGAACGAGCTGGAGCGGGCCGGGTACATCGCGCGTCCCCGCATCGCGCTCGGCGGCGGCAAGTTTGCGACGCGCACGTTCTCGTACGACAAGCCCCGCTGCGTACCGGCCAAAGCGGCGGCCCCCGCACTCCCGCCCGTACGCAAGAAACAGGACCAGGCACAGCCGCCGAAGCCCTGCTTCCAGCCTCAGCCCCCGGCCGCGCCGCCCCCGCTCACCACGAGCCCGGTCGACGACGCCACGAGCCCGACCGACGACTCCGCCGGCCCGACCGACGACCCCGCCGGCCCGGCCGCCGACCTCCTCGCCGGGCTCCGCCTCGCCGACCCGCGTCTGGTCTTGTCCGTCGCCGACGTACGGCGTCTCGCCCCGGCTGTCGACACCTGGCTCGGTCGCTCGGCGACGCCCGCCCAGATCACCCGCCCGCTCACGGCGAGGCTGCCGCCCGAGCCCGTACCGATCCATCACCCGGCCCGGTTCGTGGAGTACCGGCTCACGCACCTCCTGCCACCGCCGCTTCCCGTTCCGGCGGTGGCCGACGAGAGGCGGGTGGACGCGCCCCCGCCCGTGATCACCTGCGACGGCTGCGAACGGGGCATCCGCAGCCATGATCCGAACGCGCGCTGCGCCGACTGCAGAGCGGAGACCGAAGCCGAGGCCCGGGCGCAGGCCGAAGCCGAAGTCCGGGCTCAGGCGGGCGCCGAAGCCGAGGCCCAGGCGGGCGCCGCCTGACTCAGGCGCCGGCCACCACGACCAGACGCTGCCCGCGCCCGCACCCCGCCCGCCCCCTCCTTCTCCCTCCCTTCCCTCCCTCCCTTCCCTCCCTTCGCTCCCCTCTCTCCCTCCCCTCTCACTCTTCGTGGTGCAGGGTCCCGTCCTCGTCCATCCGCGGATGGAGCCGCTGCGGTCCGTACTCGTCGACGTCCGAAGGGCGCGGCCCCTCGGGGCCGTCCGGGTCGAAGCGGACCATGCGTTCGACGCGGCAGATGCGGAACTCGCGCCCGGCGACGCGGGCCTTGTCGGCGCGGCCCGCGGCCCGGAAGAGCTCGCCGGCGCGGCGGTAGGGCTCACGCTGGGCGTCGTCCCACTTGTACATGTGTGGCCAGAAATCGACCATCATGTCGTACAGGGCCTGCCGGGCCTCGTGGGGGGTGGCGAGGAGGGAGCCGTGCGGCAGCCAGCCGGAACCCTCGCGTTCCACGACGCCGAAGGCGACGGGCAGGAGGGCCACGTCGGGGTGGCTGACGACGGCCCGCTCGGAGTCGCGCCGTACCGCGGCGGGATAGCGCGCGCCGGTGTAGCTGAACGAGCGCATCCCGAACCGCAGGGCTTCGGACATGGGGCCGCGGGACCGGTCGGGGGCCAGTAGGGCGCCGTCGTCCGGGCTGCGGTGGGGGATGTCGCCCTCCCACACCCGGAACACGGGCTCGGGGTCGGTGGGCCGCGGCGGTTCGAGCCCGTCGTCGCCGATACGGGTGAACTCGTCGGCGCGGACGACGCGGTAGCGCACGCCGAGCACGTCGAGCCGGTCGACAGGCTTGCGCTCCAGCACCTTCACGGCGGCGATGAGCTCACGCCGTACGGCGGGATCGTCGGTGTCGTCCTTCGCGCGGAAGAACAGTCTGGACTGCAGACAGTCCCGGGCCTCCTGCGGCATGCCGCACCGCACCGGCTCGACGATCCGCCACGGCCCGTCGTCCCCCACGTCCCGCGCCACGACCCCGAAGGTCGCCCCGCGCACGGCGAGCCCCGGGTACCGCATCGCGCTCTCGACGGCATCGGCCTCGGTGACCCAGGCGACGGGATCCCCGCTCCTGACAAGTCCCGCCTGCACCTCGGCGATACGTCGCTCCCAGTCGTCATCCATATACGCATCGTCCCGAGAGGGGCCGCAGAGGTCCCGCGAACGCCCGGAACTGCTCACTCCAAGCCTGAAATCGCCCACCCTTGCCCACTTCTGATCGCTGTCCCTTCCCGGCCTGGCGGCCGTTAGGGTGAGGGCTTCGAGGGTGGAGTGCTGACGGGCCCGGGCACCGAAGTGGCCTGATCGCGCGGGGACATCGGGCATCAGGCATCAGGCATCAGGCATCGGGCATCGGGCATCGGGCATCAGGCATCAGGCATCGGATCATCGGTGGGGGGCGGTCTTTCGGCATGGACGACGCGATCGAGCTGATCAGGGACGGCGACGACCTGGCGGTCATCGGGGACGAGGCGACGGTCGAACGCTTCCTCGTCTCGGAAGGGCTGCCCTCGCGGGCACTGCGGCCGCGGCCGTTCCGGTCCGCCCTCGGCAGCGCCGCCGGGGCCGCGCAGGCCGGTTCCGACATGGCGGCCGCCTCCGGCCGCTGGGTGAAGCTGACCAAGGAGTCCGCCCGGCGGATCGACGAGCTCGGGCTGAGGAAGAGCGCCGAGACGGGCCTCAGCACAGGCGTGCTGAAGGGGCCCAAGGGCCAGATCAAGGGATTCGTCGAGTTCGCGAAGGACGGCGGGCCGCTGAAGGGCAACCCGGCGCGGCTGGCCGACGCCGCGACGCTCATGGCGCAGCTCGCGATGCAGCAGGCCATGGACGAGATCACCGACTACCTCGCCGCGATCGACGAGAAGGTCGGCGACGTGCTCCGCGCACAGGAGGACGCCGCGTTGGCGAAGATGGTCGGGGCGGACTTCGTGATCGAGGAGGCCATGACCATCCGGGACGAGGTGGGCCGGGTCTCCGACATCACCTGGTCGAAGGTGCAGGCCACGACGGAGACGATCGCGACCACCCAGGTGTACGCGCTCCGCCGGCTCGACGCGCTCGCGGAGAAGATGGAGCAGAAGGCCAGGATCGGCGAACTCGCCGCGGCGGCCGAGGAAGCCGGGGCCGCCGCCGGGCAGTGGCTCGCGGTCCTGGCCCGCTGCTTCCAACTCCAGGACGGGATGGCCGTGCTCGAACTCGACCGGGTGAAGGACGCGTCCCCAGAGGAGTTGGCCCGGCATCGCGAGGGGCTCCGGATCGCCCGGCGGAACCGGCTGGAGCTCGTCTCGCGGAGCACCGAGCGGCTGGTGGCCCGGATGAACGCCGCCGCCGACGAAGCCAACGCGAAGGTGCTGCTGCACCCGACCAAGTCCCCGGCCGTGGTCCGGTGGAGCAACCAGGTCGTGGCGGGCGTCCACGACTTCCACGGGCGGCTCGGCATCGAGTCGGGTCGCGAGGCCTCCGAGACGAGACGCTGGGTGACCGCGGCGACGGAGGTCAGGGACAAGGCGCTGGAAACGGGAGCGAAGGGCGTGGTCGCGGCCCGCAACCTCGGCAACGGCACCCTGGACCGGGCCGGTTCGGCGAAGGGCAGGCTCTCCACCGGCATCGCCGAACGAGCCCGCCGCCTGCGCGCGGGCGAGGAGAACCGGGACGCGGAAGCCTGACTGCCTCACGGGCGGTCAGGCTCGCGTACGCCCCGGGCCCGGCCGGGGCCGGCTCGCGTACGCCCCGGGCCCGGCCGGAGCCGAGCGGTTTTCGGAGAGCCGGCGGCCGGCGGCCGGCAATCTGGCTCGGAATCCCGGGTGGGAGGGCTGGCGGGCGGCGGCTCGGAAACCCGGGTGGGAGGTTCGGCTTGCTGCGGGCGGCTGGCGGCTGGCGGCTGGCGGCTCGCGGCGGGCGGCGGCCGGGAACCCGGCTCGGAAACCCGGCTCGCAAACCCGACGGGGAGCGCCGGCGGGCGCGGCCCGGGAGAGCCACGGCCGCTGCGAGAAGCGGTGCGCCGCGTACGCGACGACGTCACGGTGCTCCGCGTATGCGACGACGTCACGGTGCTCCGCCCCCGCGACTCCGCTGCTCACGGAGCCTTGCCGTACTCCCTGTGGAGTACCTCGGCAGAGCACGGGATCCGCCCGCAGAGCACAGGATCCGCCCCCGGGGGGAATGCGCCGCACGGAGGGCGTCATTCACACCTGACGGTGAGTCCGCCCCCCACCCGGACCAACAGCGGGCAGCGCCTGTGGTGCGATGCGCGCCCCGTACCGAGACTCGCGCCATGAGCAACCGCACCCTTCGGCGCCACCGGCGCCTCCGGCCCCACCGGCGGCGCGCCGGTTCGGCCGGGCTCGCCTGCGTCACGGCGCTGGCGGCCCTTCCGGTCCTGGTCCTCGGACCGGGCGCGTCCACGGCCGCAGCCGCCACCCTGCCCGGCGGGCTCGGCCCGTGCGTCCCCGGCTCCTGCCCGGACCCGTTCCCGCCGATCAACAACGGGACGATCACCCACCGGGACAACGCGATCAACATCTTCGTCGGCAACGACTTCCTGGTCCGGGGCGCGGCGGCCGAGGCAGAAGGCCGCGTCGTCGTCCTGGACGACTTCGACATGAACAAGGGCACCGGGGTGAGCCAGGCCTACAACATCGGCGAGGTGGGCGTGGGCTCCCGCGTTCCGCCGCCGGTGGACGGCGACTGGCTCACCACGGGCGGGGACGTCACGATCGCGACCGGCCAGCGTCTGCTCGCCGAGGACGGGGTCGTGGTCCACGCCGGCACCGTCACCGGCGAGGTCCTGGCCACACTGGAACAGGACGACGACGCCACCGCCCCGTACACCGCCCTGCGCGACCAGCTCACCGCCGCGAGCCAGTGCTACGCGCGGGTGGACGGCGAGCCGCGTACGCCGACCGGAACCGCCGTCAACCAGGGCGGGCAGACCCTCTTCACCGGAGACGGCAGCTCGCCCCTCCAGGTCTTCAACGTCGACTTCGACATGGTCTCGGGCAGCAACGGCCAGCAGGGCATCGTCTTCGCGAACATCCCCGACAACGCCACGATCCTGGTCAACGTCTTCGGGGCCGACCGGACCATCAACACCTACAGCGGGGGTATCGCCGACAACACCGACCCGCTCAACGGCTACCGCGAGCGGCTGCTGTGGAACTTCCCCGATGCCACGGAGGTATCGCTGATCGGTACCGGCCAGTTCCAGGGAAGCACGCTCATCGGCAACCAGGCCTCCACCACCACCGTCACGCTGCCCGGCATGAACGGCCGTTTCTTCACCACGGGCTCCCTCACCCACACGAGCGCGGCGACGGGCGGCGGCGGCCAGGAGTTCCACGCCTACCCCTTCAACGGCGACCTCCCGGACTGCGGCGGCACCACCCCGGTCACGGGTGAGGTGCGGGTGTTGAAGACGGATGCGGAGACGGGCTCGGTGTTGTCCGATGCGACGTTCCGTTTGTGGCGGGAGTCGAATGGCACGGACGGTTTGCAGACGGGTGGGGCGAATCCGGACACGGTGGTGGGGGA
>NZ_SDOY01000173.1:18505-125292 GCF_004117935.1 Streptomyces roseicoloratus
CGTACTACTGGCAGGAGACGCAGGCGCCGGACGGTTATGACCTGCCGTCGCCGGCGGTGTTCGGCCCGCTGGTCCTGAACGAGGGCAATGCGGCCGCCGGGGTGGGCGTCACGGCGGAGAACTCTCGTACTCCCGTGGAGCCGGTCACGGGTGAGGTGCGGGTGTTGAAGACGGATGCGGAGACGGGCTCGGTGTTGTCCGGTGCGACGTTCCGTTTGTGGCGGGAGTCGAATGGCACGGACGGTTTGCAGACGGGTGGGGCGAATCCGGACACGGTGGTGGGGGATCCGTGTGTGACGGGTGCGGATGGTGTCTGCGAGCGGACGGTGGGGGCGGGTACGTACTACTGGCAGGAGACGCAGGCGCCGGACGGTTATGACCTGCCGTCGCCGGCGGTGTTCGGCCCGCTGGTCCTGAACGAGGCCAATGCGGCGGCGGGAGTGGGCGTCACGGCGAAGAACAGCCGCTCGCCGATCCCGCCGGGCACCGGCTCGCTGCACGTGTTCAAGACGGACGCCGACTCGCGGGTTCCGCTGCGGGGCGCGACCTTCGAGCTGTGGGAGGAGACCAACGGACGTCCCGGCCTCCAGACCGGCGGCAGCGACCCCGACACCCGTACGGGTGCGACCTGCACCACCGGCTTCGCCGGGATGTGCAGCTTCCGCGACCTCGACCACGGCACGTACTACCTCCGGGAGACCGCCGTACCCGACGGCTACGTGCTGCCGGACAACCCGGTCGCGGGTCCGTTCGTGGTGAGCGCGGAGCAGGAGGTCGCCTTCGCCCGGGTGAACAACAAGCGAGGCGAGAAGCCGGACCCGTGCGAGGACCACGGCTACGGCGACGAGGGCTACGGCTCCGAGAACCAGGGCCAGGGTTACGGCGAGTGCCGCGCCACCAAGCGCCACACTGACCGAGCCTGACAGCCCCACCCCCCACACAAACCGAATCCGGTCGAACCTGACCTGACCTGACCTGACCTGACCTGACCTGACCCGACCGAACCGACCGCCGGGGTGCCCCGGGGCTCACTGCCCCCGGGGCACCCCGGCCGTTCCATGGAGGCCGTACGGGGACAGAGGACAGGGCCTGATACGGCTGCCCGGAATTGGTGATCGGGTTTCGTACGGTCAGCCGCAGTCGCTGTCAGACCTCTATTACTGCGACGCGTCCACCGCACAGGGGGATGAGGTCCTCGGGGTCGGAGGTGAGGACGGTGACCGGTCCGGGTGCGGCGAGGGCGGTGGCGGCGAGCATGGCGTCGACGGCGTACTTGTGCCCGTGCAGGCCGGCGTCGGCGAGGAGGTCGGCGGCGTGGCGGGCGATCGGTTCGGTGATCGGCTCCACGACGAGACGGGAGAGTGTCCACTCCAGGGCCGGGCGGTTGATGCGGGGGTGGACTACCTCGACGAGGGTGGCCGCCGAGGTGATCACGCGCAGGTCGTCGGCGCGGGCCAGGGCGAGCCAGGTGGTGACCGTGCGGTCGCGCAGGACGGCCTTCGCCAGCCCTTCGCTGTCGAGGATGAGGGTGCCGCCGGGGACCGCGGGGGAGCGGGTCACGCCGCGCTCGCCCCGTGTTGGTTCTGCTCACGACGGGTCTGGGCGAGCTGGTCGCGCAGTGACTGGATCTCTTCGTCGGTGACGGGGCCGTGCTCGGCCTCGGCGACGGTGATGAGTTCGTTGAGGTTGTCGCGTTCGATCTGGCGGGCGACGGCGGCGGCCACGTAGGCGGAAAGGCCGGACGGGCCACTGCGGGCCTTGGCGGCTTCGGCGATGTCACGCGGCATGGTGATCGAGTACTTTCCGGTGGGCTCACTCATGCTACTTATCCTACCTCTCATCCCCCCTAGGCCCTTTCTGGCCGGCGCTGGAGCTTGAGAAGGACGGCATGGTGGGCTCCAGCGCGGCAGGGGGGTCTGCGCCGAAAGTAATCAGCACCCATAAATTGTCCGGGGGTGCGGTCTGACCGCGCCCCCGGACGCGTCTGGTCTGAAGGAGGCGTACGGTCGCGTGGGCCGACCCATGGGACGGCGGCCTCCGTCAGACGGCGGAGGCCGACTGCGAGGGAGCGGCACGTGGCGACGCCCTGGCGATCAGCGTCCTGCCGCGGCCTCTGCGGGCGAGGCGTTCGACCGTGACTTCACCCTTGTCGCTCTCGGCTCCCTCACTCTCCTCAGCCTTGGAACGTCGCTTGCGGGCCTCGCCCTCGGCTCCCGCCGCGCACGCCGCGCCGCCTCCCGGACGACTCCGCCCGACCGTGCGCCCGCCACCCCTGCCCACCTTCCCGCCGTCCTGCCTCTGCCCGAGGCCGGCGACGCACTGCACCGGGACCACCTGGCTGCCGTCAGCGGACTTCTCCTCGCGCGCGCAGGTCGCGAACGCGCCCCGAAACGGCGCCGCCCCGAGCCCGACCCGAGAACCGGACCGTGGTGGCGCTCACCGGTACTCCGTCGCATCACCGTCACCGCAGGCGTGTCCTGGGGCGCACTGATCGCCCTCGCCGCCATCGGCGCGCTGTCCGGACCGTGGTGGACTACAGCGGCCCGCCTCGCCACGGAACCTCCCCGGACCGCGACCGCGAAGGTCGAGCAGATGTACGACGACGAACCCCTGCCCCTGGAGCCCTGGCTGGTGCCCTCGGAGGCCAAGGCCAGCTTCACCACCGCGGACGGCCGCCGCGTCGTGACGGACATCGTGGTCACCGACCCTGTTCCGGCCGAAGGCGACACCCTGGCCATCGAGTACGCCGAGCGCTCGCCGTCCGCCGTACGGGTCATCGGTGACCCGGACCTCACCCGCGGATTGTGGCTGAGCGGCATCGCCGCCGCGCTGGTGCTCGGCCGCGCGGCCTTGTGCGCCCTCGGAACCGGCCGGACGCTGCGACGGGTGCTGCGCGCCGCCCGGCGTCACGCCACCCGTCCCGGCAGCCGGTGAGCCGCCCGCCGTCCCCGCCGAGCGGTAGCACTCCGGGTCGGCCGGGGTGGCTCGTCCGGCGAGAGGACATCGGAACGAACGGCCGTCGTCGGCGAGCCCGACGGCGACGGCCGACTGCCTTTCTCGTTCTCGAAGGCGGACGCGTCAGCGCCGTCGATCACTCCTCGCCGACCCAGTAGGCCGAGACGGGGTAGTGGAGTTCGCGGGGGACGACCGTGTCGAGGCGCTGCACGGCTGGGGCGATCTTGGCGAAGAGGTCGGGGAGAACCGGGATCACGCAGCCGCCGCGGCCGAAGACCACCCGGCCCGGGCCGTGGGCCTCGACGCCGACGACCTCGTCGAACGGGATCGCGTGCACGTCTCCGTCGGGGTCGCGCATCGCGATCACGTTGTCGCCGAGGACGAGGTGCGTTCGCCGTGCCGCCGAGCTGATCAGCCGTTGCAGGGATCCGGGTCGGAAGATCCGGCCCGGAGGCAGTTCGCGCGAGCGGACGCATCCGCCGGCCGGAAGGGGTGAGCCGTCCGGGAGCGCGAGGGCCGGTTCGACGCCGTCCGGCACCGCGAGCAAGGCGCTGCTCATGGACGTCGCGAAGGCGCGGCGGGCCTGGTCGGGGGTGACCGAGGACGCGGCGTCCAGCCACTCCTGCGCGTCGAGGGTGGGCTCGCCGAAGAGTTCGGCGTCGGCCAGGCGGAGCAGGTCGGACACAGTGTGCCGGGGGTCGGCGAGGGCTTCCTTGGCCGCTGCGACCTCTTCGGCGAGTTCGGCGGCGTCCGGCCCGTCGGCGGCCAGGCGCAGCGCCTCCGTCCACAGGAGTTCGGCGACGTGCTTCTCCTCGCCGTCCCGGGCGTCGACCCGCACGACACGCTCCCGGTGTCCGGCGCCGATCGCGCAGCGATCGAGGGCCACTTCGTAGGACAGGCCGTGCTCGTGCCGGGCCTTGGCAACCAGACGCTCGCGCAGGACGTCGACGGCGAGTGAGAGGGCGACGTCGTCGTGACGCTCGCTGTGGAGGGCGAGGCCCACGTGGGGGACGCACTCCTGCGACCAGGCTGGGCCGGTACCCAGCACGGCCGGCACGACACCTTCGCGCCGCGGCCGTTCGCCGCGCGGAAGCGGAAGCCTCAGTCCTTCTGGAGGCGGCCCGGACAGGATCAGGACGGCGTTGTCGGCGTGGAAGAAGCGCCGGACGTGCTCGCGTACGGCTTCGGGAGCGAGCCGGTCTGCTCCGGGGCCGCGCCAGGGGGCCAGGCCCGCGCCGGCGAGGCCGTACCGGCGGGAAAGCAGCGCGCCGGTGGTCGGGTGCTCGGGCTCGCCGGCCTCGGCGGCCAGCACGCCCGCTTCCCGGTCGAGCCGTTCGAGCGGTAGGTCGGACAGGGCCCCGCATACCGCTTCGAGGAACGCCGTGATCTGCTCCGGACGGCCTGTCGCGAGGAAGTCGGTGGTCCTGAGGTCGACGCAGGCGTTGTGGTCGTGGTGCAGGCGCGGCAGGGTGCTCATCGCCAGGTGTTCCACGAGGTGGGTGATGCCGAAGGTGCGGAAGGTCTCGTCCCGCACCCCGCAGCCGAACACCAGCGCCGCTTCCAGCGGCGGGGGCGCCTCCGTCCACAGAACGGTGACCCCGTCGATCTCTATGCTGTGCATGCCCGGACTTTAAGGCAACGCACCGACATCTGGCCCACGGCCGTCGCTGCGGCATGGTCCCCGGGCGGCCGGCTGGGGTGCGAATCAGGTCTGTGAGGTGATGTGGTCGATGACGGGGGGGTGAATGCTTCCGTAGGCGAGAAGTCCACATACTCGCAGTCTTCGAGGGGGGCTACGGGGGCGTGCCCGGGCGGCCAGTAGAAGGCCTGTTCTGCTTGGTAGACCTCCTCGCCGTTCTTGGTCACCATCTTCAGGCGCCCCTTGAGCACGAGTGGGGGCAGGAACAGAGGTCGTCAGGCAGGCCCTTCAGCGTCGGCCGCAGGTCTGCGCCAGCGGGCAGTCGCACGAATGCGACAGACAGATCTCCGCCGACCGGTTGCGTGCGGAGCTCGACCCCTCCGCCCTCGATCGCGATGGGCGTGCGGGGTCGTGTGGTCGCTGTCACGAGAAAAGGCCTGACCGGCGTTTTCGCAGGTCAGGCCTTCTTTCCGGAAGTGCCCCCGGCAGGATTCGAACCTGCGCACACGGCTCCGGAGGCCGTCGCCACTTCCGGTGTCTTCCCAGGTCGGCGGCATGTCTGACGTCATGTCAGGGGTTTGGTCCCGTGCATGTCCCGTGAGAATGAACGGTCTTGTTTGACGGCCATTCTGACCTCGATGTCCCGGTTGAGATCCTGGCGCGACGCGACGGAGGTCATGGGGCCTCGGTGTGCGCAAGGAGGTGGGTTCCCCATGCGACCGAGGGGGTACGTGATCGGGGGCGTTACTTCCGGCCGGGGGTCCATTTCATGCCGAGCCGGTACGCGCGGGAGATCACGTCTTGGACGCCAGGGCCGTCCTGCGGTGTGAACCAGCGCACCTCACGTCCGATGACGAGTTCGCCCTTCTGCCGCTTGATGAGGGCGATGGCGCAGGCGTGCGCCTGCGGCGGGCACTCGTCCAGAACGACCCGGAAGCGGTCGCCGCGTTCGGAGGTCAGGGTCACCACCGCGTCGAGGCCGCGGAAGTCGCCGGACCCCTCATAGATGTAGACGAAGAGCAGGAGTTTCTGGAACTCGGCCTGGTGGCCCAGGTTGATGACGAGGTTCTCTCCCATCTCCTGGGCGCCGGTCCGGTCGTCCGAGTCGAGGGCGACGTAGGGGAAGCGGTCCACTGCGCCGAAGGCGTTGCCCAGGGCCTGGACCACGGTCTTGGAGCCGTCGGTGCAGCGGATCATGCAGCCGAGGTCGAGATCCACCGTCCTGGCGGCGGCCGACCGCAGCGACGCCCGTATCCGGCTGAACAGACCACGGGCCTCGCCGGCCGCCCTCTGAGCGGCGGCCTGCGGCGAGGTCCAGTTGAGGTTGACCTTGATCAGCCCCGAGGTCACGCCGTGCTTGTCCAGGGAGACCGTGGGCGCGGCCTTCGTCAGGTTCACAGTGGCGGGCTTGGTCATGCGGCACCTTTCGGGAGCGTCCGGGGAGCCGGGGTGGTCGACGACCATACAGGCGGTGTGTGAGGCACCGCAGAGAATCGGTCGCTGACGGCCTGGCACGAGGATGGGCCCCTCGGCCGGGCGGCGGAGGGGGCGGGACGCGGAAGGCGCTTGAGTTGCTG
Source organism: Streptomyces roseicoloratus (assembly GCF_004117935.1). Lineage (GTDB taxonomy): Bacteria > Actinomycetota > Actinomycetes > Streptomycetales > Streptomycetaceae > Streptomyces > Streptomyces roseicoloratus. The sequence goes on from NZ_SDOY01000173.1 coordinate 24,677, forward strand.
AAGACGGCAACGGTTCGCAGAGGGGACGCCGTACTGATCCCTGGGATTGTTCGCCCTGCCGGCCGTTAGTGTGAGGGCCGTTGAAGGGGAGTCCGAGCCGGAGCGGAGCGCGGAGAGTCGCGCTCGGTCTGACGGTGATCGCTCAGGAGGCCGACCTGCCTCGCAGGCGGAAGGCGGCCCGGGACCGGACCCAGGGCCTTGATGCCTGGCTGACCGGCCTGTCATGGGACGGCCCTCAGGCTGGTGCGAAAGGGCTCAAGCGGAAGCACCACGGCAAGCTCCCGCAGGACCTCCAGGACGCGTACGGCGCCTGCGAGGGACGACTTGCCGAGCTGCTGGCCGTGCCGTCCGGCACTGTCCCGAGCACTCCCGCTCCGGAGACGGGGGAGGCGCCCCGGCCGGCCGGGACCAAGCTGTCAGAACTCGCTGCTGTCGTTCGCTCCCTTCTGGAAGACACCGCGCGGAACCGGGCCGTGTTGACGTGGTCCGCGATCCGGCACCGGCTGAACGTGGAACTTCCTCACCTCCACCCGGACGATCAGGGGCAGGTACTTGTCCTCGCCGACGCGGACACACCGGCGGACGAACCGCTCCTCTCAGCCTTGGTCACGACCAACCAGGGGGATCTCCACCCGCTGTACCGACACGTGGCCTATTCGCTCGGCCGGGAGACACCCTCGGGGCAGGACGAACTCCACGCACGGTGGCAGCTGGATGTCCTTCGGCTCTACGGCATCTGGAAGCACCACCGACCCAATGATGGCAGAATGTAAGAAACTCAGAAAGTTGGAGACTCGCACTTTCTTCGGGTTCTGGGTAATCTGGGGGGACGAAGAAGACATGGGATGGAGAGAGGGAGGTCACCCATGGCCGCGACCACGTTCCATGCCAGCGTGCGCGACAAGGGGCAGCTGACGTTGCCCGCAGGGGTGCGCGAGGCGCTGGGAGTCTCCCCGGGCGACGAGCTTGAGTTCGCGATCAACGACGCGGGTGTCGTCGAGGTTCACGGGCTGCGGAAGATCCGCACCGATCAGGCGTGGTTCTGGACGGAGCGGTGGCAGGCGGGGGAGCGCGAGGCGAGCGAGGACATCGCGGCCGGACGCACGACCCGTCACGAGGACGTGGACGAGATGTTCGCGCACCTCGGCAAGGAGAACTGACCCCGACCCCTGGGAGGCCCATTGCCGACTTTCGAGACGACCGCTCGCTTCGACCGCGACTTCAGGAAGCTCCTTCCGGAGGAGCGGGCGCGGTTCCAGGCGACCATTCGGGACAAGTTCGTGCCGGATGTGACCAGCGGGCGGTTTCGGCCCGGCCTCCGGGTCAAGCCGGTCCAGGGGGTTCCGCTCCCCGCCGGCGCGCGTCCCGTCATGGAGATGACCTGGGCGCCTGACGGGCGTGCCACCTGGCAGTACGCGGACGAGGTCCGCGCGGGTGAGCCGCACATCATCTGGCGCCGCGTCGGCGGACACGAGATCTTCGATCCCGGTCCTGCCTGAGGGACAGAGGGCCGTCGACCGGCGGATGCCGGTCGACGGCCCTCGTGCGGTCCTTGGGCGCACAGCCCCGGCGAGCGGCTGAGAGGCGGGCCCGTGCGTGGGCGGTCGGAGAGTGAATCCGCACGGCAGAATGGGCCCGTGAGCGACGAAGACGCGGACCTGGCCGAGATCCTGGGGACCCAGGAATCCGCATGGCTGGAGTTCAAGCGCAGCCCCAAGCGCGAGGGGAAGCGGGGCGACGCCATTGGCAACGCTGTGTGTGCCATGGCCAACGACCTGTGTGGCCGTGGCGGGGGCGACATCCTGGTTGGCGTGGACGACAACGGCCTGCCCGTCGACGTCGACGTGAGCGACCGGGCGCTGCTCCAGCTCACAGAGATCCGGGACTCCGGCCTCATCCTCGACCGCCCGTCCCTCACCGTCGAGCGGGCCGTCTACCGGGGCAAGCCCGTCGTCCGGCTCCACGTGGCCGCGTCCGCGACCCCGCCGGTACGGTTCGACGGTGTCATCTGGGTCCGCCCCGGCCCCACCACGCGGAAGGCCAACCGGGAGGACGAGCGGGTCCTCACGGAGCGCCGTCGGGCCAGGGACCTTCCCTTCGACACGCGCCCGCTGGAGCTGGCCCGCGTCGACGACCTGGATCTGGACGTGTTCCGGCAGTCGTACCTGCCGTCGATGGTCGCCCCGGACGTCATCGAGGAGAACGGCCGTCCCATCGACCTTCAGCTCTCCTCGCTCCACCTCGCCACCCCGGCCGGCTCGCCGACCACGCTCGGTGTCCTGGCCGTCGGACTGGATCCGACCAGCCAGGTACCCGGGGCGTACGTCCAGTTCGTCCGCTACCAGGGCACCGACCTGGACGCCCCGATCGTCGACGAGCAGGAGCTCCGGCAGAACCTGGTGGGGCTCTCGGCGCGCCTGGAACCACTCCTGCGCAGCAACCTCCGCACCCGGCTAGTGGAGGACGGATTCCGGGAGACCCCGCGCCCGGACTATCCGCTGGAGGCGCTGCGTGAGCTCTGCATGAACGCCGTCATGCACCGGAACTACGAGACGTCCTACGCGCCGACCCGGATCGTGTGGTTCGACGACCGGATCGAGATCACCAACCCCGGCGGCCCCTTCGGCCAGGTCCGGGACGACAACTTCGACCGTGTCACCGACTACCGCAATCCGTCCCTGGCCGCCGCGCTGAAGGGCCTCGGGTACGTGAACCGCTTCGGCCGCGGTATCGGCCGGGTGAGAAGGGCGCTGGAGGACAACGGGAATCCGCCCGCCGAGTTCCAGGTGGACGATTCGTCGTGGGTCGTCGTGATCAGGAGAGCCGCATGACGTCGATCGCGCTGTTCAACAACAAGGGAGGCGTGGGAAAGACCACCCTCACCTACCACCTGGCCCACATGATCCGGCGCCTCGGCCTGAGCGTGCTGGCCGTCGATCTGGACCCCCAGGCCAACCTGACCTCCATGTGCCTGGACGAGACCGAGATCGAGGACCTGTGGGAGAACCCCTCCGAACTCATCAACCAGGGTGCGGCGAAGGCGGGACTCCCCGGTACCGGGCGGGTGCGCAGCGGACAGACCATCGCCGACGCCGTCCGTCCCATCCTCGAAGGCACCGGTGACATTGCGGCCGTCGAGCCCGTCGAGCTCCAGCCGGGGCTCTGGCTGCTGCCGGGAAGCCTCGACCTCAGCCGCTTCGAGGACAAGCTGTCCAACGAATGGTCCCGCGCCTACGCAGGTGACATCGCAGCGATCCGTACGTCCACGTCGTTCCATCGGATCATCGAGCAGGCCACACGGACCGTCGGGGCGGACGTCGTACTCATCGACGTCGGCCCCAACCTGGGGGCCATCAACCGCGCCGCCCTGATCTCGGCCGACACGGTACTGATGCCGCTGGCCGCCGACCTGTTCTCGCTCAAGGGCCTCAGCAACCTGGGGCCGACGCTGCGCCAGTGGCGCGCCGACTGGCAGCAGCTCGTCCTGCCCAGGGTGCCCGCGAACATCTCCGCGCCCCAGGCCGAGATGCGCCCCCTCGGGTACGTCATCATGCAGCCGGAGATGCGCCTCGACCGGCCCGTCAAGGCGTACGAACGGTGGCTCAAGCGGATTCCGTGGGTCTACTCCTCGGCCGTCCTCGACGAGGTGGAACCCACCCGCGAGGACGGCCGGCACCGCATCGCGACCATGAGGAACTACCGGAGCCTGATGCCTCTGGCGCACGACGCCCGGAAGCCAATGTTCGACCTGAGGCCGGCCGACGGCGCCCTGGGCAGCACCCAGCAGTACGTGAAGACCTGCTTCAAGGAGTTTCAGACACTGTCCCGTGAGGTGCTCGCGCGGATCGGCGAGCCTCTGGAGGAGGCCCGCCCGACGGCACCGGCGGACCGGCGTTAGCGCTCCGTCGCGAAGGACACGAAGCGTCCAGCCCTCGTGGTTGACTGCGAAGGGGCGGCGCTCCAGGCCGCCGAACGGGCGGGCAGCAGCATCGAGGTGCTCATGACCCGGTACGCGAAGTGTCTCTACGGCCGCCAGGCCCTCGCCGATAGGCGCGTCGACGCGTTCCTGGACGAATGCAACCGAGGATCCGTCACACTCCTCGCGGCGAACCGATCGGTCCACGCGGCCCTCGCGTCCCGCGTATGTCCCGCGCGAGTCGGTTTCGAGGGACCGGACAGGCGTGACCTCGTAGACGTGCCGTGACAAAAGAGCAGTTCAGGGGCGTGCGGGTATGCAGAGAGGTGGTTAGTGCAACGGCCATATGCGTCGTGTGCCTTTTGGCATGAACAAGAAAGCCCTGACTTGCATTTCTGCAGTTCAGGGCTTCTTTGGCGCTTCTTGCGAAGTGCCCCCGGCAGGATTCGAACCTGCGCACACGGCTCCGGAGGCCGTTGCTCTATCCCCTGAGCTACGGGGGCGTTGCCGCTCTCGCGGCGACGGGAAGAACACTACCAGCTCCCGCAGGGTGCCTGTGAACAGGTATTTCCGCCGCGTCACCACCGGGGTCTTCCCTCGCCCGGGTCAGAAGTGGGCAAAAGCCGGACGCGGGTGCTCCCCGCGACCTACTCTCGACGTGTGTCAGGGGTGTCCGGGCGGGTGCTGGTTGTGGATGACAACCGGGTGATTCGCCAGCTGATCAGGGTCAATCTCGAGCTCGAGGGCTTCGAGGTGGTGACCGCGGCCGATGGTGCCGAGTGTCTGGATGTCGTCCACGAGGTCTGTCCGGATGTCGTCACCCTCGACGTCGTCATGCCCAGGCTGGACGGGCTGCGCACCGCCGCGCGGCTGCGCGAGGACCCGCGGACCCGTCATCTGCCCGTGGCGATCATCAGCGCCTGCACCGAGTACGAGGCCGACGCCACCGCCGGCCGGGCCGCCGGGGTCGACGCGTTCCTCGCCAAGCCCTTCGAGCCGGCCGAGCTCGTACGGGTCGTCCGGCAGCTCATGCAGCAGGAACGGCGCGAGCCCCGCGACGGTGCCGACGCCGACTCCGAGGAGCCGTCCGCAGTGAGCAGGAGCGGCCCTCGTACCGAGGGATAGAGATAGGGGCCGCCCCGCTCGGTGCCCGGTGCCGCCTGTCCGGTGTCCGCCTGCCCCGGCGCCCTGCGCCTTCCTGCCCCATGCCCGCCCCGCCCAGTCGCCGACTGCCCCGCCCCACCCAGTGGCCGACAGCCCCGCCCCGCCCGCTCCCCGGCTCCCCCGCCCCGCCCGCTCCCGCCCCCCGCCCACATGGCGAAACCCGTTCGCGTTCCCTCCCCCCTCCTCCCCTACGCTTGACCCGTGACCCCCGCGGACCTCTCCCTCACCGTGCTGCACGCCGTGCGCCGTGCGGTCGACGAGGGTGTGCTGGACGTCGACGTGCCGGAGAGCGTGCACGTCGAGCGGCCTCGGGCCGGGGGGCGTGGGGACTACGCCAGCAGCGTCGCGCTCGTGCTCGCCCGGGGGGCCGGTGTCGCGCCGCGCCAGGTCGCCGACGTGCTCGTCGAGCGGCTGCTGCCGCATCCCGCGCTCGACCGGGTCGACGTCACCGGGCCCGGTTTCCTCAACTTCACCCTCCGCCCCGACGCCCAGCAGGAGCTCGTCCGGACCGTTCTGCGGGACGGGATCCGGTACGGACACCAGCCGCCGAACGGCGGTGCCCACCAGCCCGTGCACCGGGCCGACGTGCGTGCCGCCGTCACCGCCGACGCCCTGCGGAGGATCCTCTGCTCGCAGGGGTACGTCGTCCGGGTGGCCTGCGAGGGCGCGGTCGAGTCCGCGTGGGGGCTGCTCGGCGCGCTGACCGAGGCCGGGGGCGCCCGGGGGCACCTTCCCACCACCGTCGCCCCGCTGCCCGTGCCGTACGACGCCGCCGAGCTGCACCGCCGCCTCGGTGCCGACGCCGCCCGCTGGGGGCTGCTCTCCGCCGCCGCCCACGACCCGGCCAGGGTCGGCGACGAGCTGCTGCGGCAGCATGAGGGGAACGCCTTCTTCCGGGTGCGGTACGCGCACTCCCGGGCCCGCGCCCTGAGCCGTAACGCCGCGCAGCTCGGGTTCCGCGGCGAGCCGGTCGAGGCCGTCGACGCGCCCACGCTCGCCGCACTCCTCCGCGATCACCCCGCCGTGCTCGCCTCCGCCGCCCGCCTCGGCGCCCCCGATCGGGTCGCCCGGCACCTCGAGGCCGTCGCCGACGCGCTCCTCGCGTTCCAGCACACCGTTCTGCCCCTCGGCGACGAGAAACCCTCGGCCGCCCACCGTTCCCGGCTCGCGCTCGCCGAAGCCGCCGGGACGGTGCTCGCCGGTGGCCTCTCCCTGCTCGGCATCAGCGCACCCGACCAGATCTGAAAGACGCACACCATGAGCCGTTCCGCACACCCCGCCGGGCCCCGCCACGCCGACGTCCTTCCCGAGGGGCACTACTCCGCTCCGCCCGCCGACCTCAACCGGCTCGACCCCAAGGTGTGGTCCCGTACCGTCGGCCGTGACGAGCGGGGACGGCTCACCGTCGGCGGACTGAGCGTCGCCGAGCTCGCCGAGGAGTTCGGCACGCCGGCCTACTTCCTCGACGAGGACGACTTCCGCACCCGCTGCCGCGCCTGGGCCGACGCCTTCGGCAGCGACGCCGACGTCTTCTACGCCGGCAAGGCGTTCCTGTCGCGGGCCGTGGTGCGCTGGCTCAAGGAAGAGGGGCTCAACCTCGACGTGTGCTCGGGCGGCGAGCTCAGCACCGCGCTCTCCGCCGGCATGCCCGCCGAGCGCATCGCCTTCCACGGCAACAACAAGAGCGAGGACGAGATCCGGCGGGCCGTCGAGGCCGGCGTCGGGCGGATCGTGCTCGACTCCTTCCAGGAGATCGTCCGGGTCGCCCACATCGCGCAGTCGCTCGGCAAGCGGCAGCGCGTGCAGATCCGCGTCACGGTGGGCGTGGAAGCGCACACCCACGAGTTCATCGCCACCGCGCACGAGGACCAGAAGTTCGGCATCGCGCTCGCCGGCGGCCAGGCCGCCGAGGCGGTGCGGCGGGCGCTGCGGCTCGACGGGCTCGAGCTCATCGGGATCCACTCGCACATCGGCTCGCAGATCTTCGACATGGCCGGCTTCGAGGTGTCCGCGCGGCGCGTCGTCCAGCTGCTCGCGGAGGTGCGCGACGAGCACGGGATCGAGCTGCCCGAGATCGACCTCGGGGGCGGACTCGGGATCGCGTACACCTCCGAGGACGACCCGCGCGAGCCGCACCACATCGCCAAGGCGCTGAACGAGATCGTCACGCGCGAGTGCGAGGCCGCGGGGCTGCGCACGCCGCGGATCTCCGTCGAGCCCGGGCGCGCCATCGTCGGCCCGACCGCCTTCACCCTCTACGAGGTGGGGACGGTCAAGCCGCTGGAGGGGCTGCGGACCTACGTCTCCGTCGACGGCGGCATGTCGGACAACATCCGTACCGCCCTGTACGACGCCGAGTACAGCGTCGCGCTGGTCTCGCGTACGAGTGACGCCGAGCCGATGCTCAGCCGGGTCGTCGGCAAGCACTGCGAGAGCGGGGACATCGTCGTACGCGACGCGTTCCTGCCCGCCGACATCGCGCCCGGAGACCTGATCGCCGTGCCGGCCACCGGCGCGTACTGCCGCTCGATGGCCAGCAACTACAACCACGCGCTCCGCCCGCCGGTGGTCGCCGTACGGGACGGAGAAGCACGGGTCATCGTGCGCCGTGAGACGGAGGAAGATCTCCTGCGTCTCGACGTCGGGTGATGAAATAGTCAGGTGATGGAAACCCTGTCTCGCCATTCGGACCAGGGCCGGAAACGCCCGTCCGGTGAGTGAGACTGGTTCCACCCGTGGGGAAACGGGACGAGGATTCCCGCCCGCGGACCGAAGGAAACAGGTGACCGCAGAAATGCGGGCGCCGAAGTCGATTCGTGCGAGAGACGAGGTCGGATGATGCGTTCGCGTCCGCTGAAGGTGGCGCTGCTGGGCTGTGGAGTGGTCGGCTCAGAGGTGGCGCGCATCATGACGACGCACGCCGACGACCTCGCCGCGCGCATCGGCGCCCCGGTCGAGCTCGCCGGCGTGGCCGTCCGCCGCCCCGACAAGGTGCGCGGGGGAGTGCCCGCCGAGCTGATCACCACCGACGCGACGGCCCTCGTGAAACGCGGGGACATCGACGTCGTCGTCGAGGTCATCGGCGGCATCGAGCCGGCCCGCTCCCTCATCACCACCGCGTTCGAGCACGGCGCCTCCGTCGTCTCCGCCAACAAGGCACTGCTCGCCCAGGACGGCGCGACCCTCTACGCCGCCGCCGACCAGCACGGCCAGGACCTGTACTACGAGGCCGCCGTCGCCGGCGCGATCCCGCTGATCCGGCCGCTGCGCGAGTCCCTCGCCGGCGACAAGATCAACCGGGTGATGGGCATCGTCAACGGCACCACCAACTTCATCCTCGACAAGATGGACACCTCGGGCGCCGGCTACTCCGAGGCCCTCGACGAGGCCACCGCGCTCGGGTACGCCGAGGCCGACCCGACCGCCGACGTCGAGGGCTTCGACGCCGCCGCCAAGGCCGCCATCCTCGCCGGGATCGCCTTCCACACGCGCGTGCGCCTCGACGACGTCTACCGCGAGGGCATGACCGAGGTCACCGCCGCCGACTTCGCCTCCGCCAAGCAGATGGGCTGCACCATCAAGCTGCTCGCCATCTGCGAGCGGGCCGCCGACGGCGGGTCCGTCACCGCGCGCGTGCACCCCGCCATGATCCCGCTCAGCCACCCGCTCGCCTCCGTCCGCGAGGCGTACAACGCCGTCTTCGTCGAGGCGGAGGCCGCCGGGCGGCTCATGTTCTACGGTCCGGGCGCCGGCGGTTCGCCGACCGCCTCGGCCGTGCTCGGCGACCTCGTCGCCGTCTGCCGCAACCGTCTCAACGAGGCGACGGGTCCCGGCGAGTCCGCGTACACCCGGCTGCCCGTGAGCCCCATGGGCGAGGTCGTCACGCGGTACCACATCAGCCTCGACGTGGCCGACAAGCCGGGCGTCCTCGCCCAGGTCGCGACGGTCTTCGCCGAGCACGGGGTGTCGATCGACACCGTACGCCAGCAAGGACGTCAGGACGGAGACGGCGAGGCCTCCCTCGTCGTCGTCACCCACCGCGCGCCCGACGCCGCCCTCTCCGGGACCGTCGAGGCGCTGCGCAAGCTCGACACCGTGCGCGGTGTCGCCAGCATCATGCGTGTTGAAGGGGAGTAAGGACCCATGACCAGCAAGGGCACCCACCAGTGGCGCGGCATCATCGAGGAGTACCGGGACCGTCTTCCGGTCACGGACACGACGCCGGTCGTCACGCTCCGTGAGGGCGGCACGCCGCTCGTCCCCGCTCAGGTCCTCTCCGAGCGCACGGGCTGCGAGGTGCACCTCAAGGTCGAGGGCGCCAACCCCACCGGCTCCTTCAAGGACCGGGGCATGACCATGGCCATCTCCAAGGCCAAGGAGGAGGGCGCGCGGGCCGTCATCTGCGCGTCCACCGGCAACACCTCCGCCTCCGCCGCCGCGTACGCGGTGCGCGCCGGCATGGTTTCCGCCGTTCTCGTCCCGCAGGGGAAGATCGCGCTCGGCAAGATGGGGCAGGCGCTCGTGCACGGCGCCAAGATCCTCCAGGTCGACGGAAACTTCGACGACTGTCTGACGCTGGCCCGCGCGCTGTCCGAGAACTACCCGGTGGCGCTGGTCAATTCGGTGAACCCGGTCCGCATCGAGGGTCAGAAGACCGCCGCGTTCGAGATCGTGGACATGCTGGGCGACGCGCCCGACATCCACGTGCTGCCCGTCGGCAACGCCGGCAACATCACGGCGTACTGGAAGGGGTACCGCGAGTACGCCGCCGACGGGATCGCCTCCCGCACGCCGCGCATGTGGGGCTTCCAGGCCTCCGGCTCCGCGCCGCTGGTGCGCGGCGAGGTGGTCAAGGACCCGTCGACGATCGCCACCGCGATCCGCATCGGCAACCCGGCCTCGTGGGACTACGCGATCGCCGCGCGCGACGAGTCGGGCGGCTTCATCGACGAGGTGACGGACCGTGAGATCCTGCAGGCCTACCGCCTGTTGGCCGCTCAGGAGGGCGTCTTCGTCGAGCCCGCGTCGGCCGCGTCGGTCGCCGGTCTGCTGAAGGCCGCCGCCCAGGGCAAGGTCGACCCGGGCCAGAAGATCGTCTGCACGGTCACCGGCAACGGTCTGAAGGACCCCGACTGGGCCGTCGCCGGCGCCCCCCAGCCGGTCACCGTGCCGGTCGACGCCGCGGCCGCCGCCCAGCGCCTCGGCCTCGTCTGAATCCGGCCGGAAATCGACGCATTGCGCGGTGCGCCGTGAGGGGTGCACTGTAGGTTCCTGATCGGATGTCAAACCCGATCAGGAACCTACATAGGCGCACAGTTTGGCGCGCGACACGCATCGTGCGCCTCCTGTGCGCCCTATGTCGCGACAGAACCTTCCTTCGATAGGCTGTACCGAACCCGCCCCGACGCATATGCGTCGTGTTGTTGCCGTTGCCGCGCCCGAGGCGCGAGCGGCCCCCGGGGTTCTCCGTACCTCCACCGAAATTCCCCGTAAGTCCGCACGTCAAGGAGAGTCATCGAGCGATGGCCGGTCCCGCGTTCCGCGCCGCCGCCGTACGGGTGCGCGTCCCCGCCACCAGCGCCAACCTCGGCCCGGGCTTCGACGCCTTCGGCCTGTCGCTGGGGCTCTACGACGACGTCGTCGTCCGGGTCGCCGACTCCGGGCTGCACATCGACATCGCCGGAGAAGGCGCCGACACCCTGCCGCGCGACGAGAGCCACCTGCTCATCCGCTCCCTGCGCACGGCCTTCGACCTGCTCGGCGGGCAGCCGCGCGGGCTCGAGGTCGTCTGCGCCAACCGCATCCCGCACGGGCGCGGCCTCGGCTCCTCCTCCGCCGCCATCTGCGCCGGCATCGTCGCCGCCCGCGCCGTGACCATAGGCGGCGACGCGCGGCTCGACGAGACCGCGCTGCTCGAACTCGCCACCGAGATCGAGGGCCACCCGGACAACGTCGCCGCCTGTCTGCTCGGCGGCTTCACCCTCGCCTGGACCGAGGCCGGCGCCGCTCGGGCGATCAGGATGGACCCCTCGGATTCCATCGTTCCGGTGGTTTTCGTCCCCGGGAAGCCCGTGCTGACGGAGACCGCCCGCGGCCTGCTCCCGCGCACCGTCCCGCACGTGGACGCCGCGGCCAACGCCGGCCGGGCCGCGCTCCTCGTCGAGGCCCTGACCCGCCGGCCCGAACTGCTGCTGGCGGCCACCGAGGACCGGCTGCACCAGGAGTACCGGGCGCCCGCGATGCCCGAGAGCATCGCCCTGGTCAACCGGCTGCGCGCGGACGGCGTGCCCGCGGTCATCTCCGGCGCGGGCCCGACGGTGCTCGCACTGGCCGAACACGGGACGGCCGACAAGGTCGCCCTCCTTGCGGGTGAGGGCTGGGCCGCCAACCGGCTCGACCTCGACATGCCCGGCGCGAGCGTCCTGCCGCTGGCGACCTGACGGGCGGCGCGCGGTGTCCGGGCCGGAAAAGGCCCGGATCTGCGCGGACACGAGATTGCCGGTGACGGAGAGGGGGAATGTTTGTTGGAGCCGGTAGTGTTAACCTCAAGCTTGCACCCGACGTCTTCGAGGCGCGGTGCTGAGTGTCCCTGTCAGGGACCACCCATTCTTCCGGGAGCCTCCTCCACTGCCTGAGCAGCCTGCCTGAGCAGTTTCGAGCACGCTCCGGAACCGGCACGACACCCCTCGCTCTGCTGCATCGCGTGAGGGCCGAGCAGGGGGCGCTCGGGCCGGATCTACAGCACGTTTTCTCTTCCGCCGCACCCGGCGGGACCACCGCTCCGACACGGTCCGCCAAGCAGGACCGCTGCCGGACAGCACAACCGGTCGCCGAGCCAGATGGCCGACGTCCGCTCCAGGGAAGGACCCTTCGTGAGCGACACCACCGATCTGATGGGCGTGAGTGCCGACAACAGCGTCGACAACGCCGCGCCCGCCGCAGGTGCTGCCACTGGCACCACCGCACGGCGCCGCCGCTCCGGCACCGGCCTCGAGGGCATGGTCCTGGCCGAGCTGCAGCAGGTCGCGTCCGGCCTCGGCATCAGGGGCACCGCGCGGATGCGCAAGAGCCAGCTGATCGAGGTCATCAAGGAGGCGCAGGCCGGCGGCTCCGCCGCCGCGCCCGCCAAGTCCGGCGACGCCGCCGAGACCAAGCCGAAGCGCCGCGCCGCCTCCAAGGCCCGTACGGCCGAGCCCGCTGCCGCCGAGACGGCCGAGCCGAAGGCCGAGAAGGCCGCCGAGCCCGTCGCCCAGCAGCAGATCGAGATCCCGGGCCAGCCCGCGGGCGTCGACGCCCCGGCGGGCGAGCGCCGCCGCCGCCGCGCGACCGCCCCCGCCGGTTCGCCGGACGGCGCCGAGGTCAAGGCCGAGACCGCCCAGGTCGTCAAGACCGAGGCCCGCGCCGAGGCCCGTACGGAGACCAAGTCCGAGCCGCAGGCCGACGCCAAGGCCGAGGCCGACGGTGCCGAGGGCCGTGGCCGCCGCGAGCGCGGCGAGCGCGGCGAGCGCGGTGACCGCCGCGACCGCCGTGACCGCCAGCGCGACCGCAAGGGCGACGACCAGCAGGGCGGCGGCCAGGGCGGCCAGCGCAAGGAGCGCCAGGGCCAGCCGCAGGGCCAGCAGGGCGGCCAGCCGGCCGGCCCGCAGGACGACGGCTACGACGACGAGGCCGGCGGCCGCCGGGGCCGTCGCGGCCGCTACCGCGACCGCCGGGGCCGTCGCGGCCGTGACGACTTCGCGGGCGAGCCGCAGGTCTCCGAGGACGACGTCCTGATCCCCGTCGCGGGCATCCTCGACATCCTCGACAACTACGCGTTCATCCGGACCTCCGGCTACCTGCCCGGCCCGAACGACGTGTACGTCTCCCTCGCCCAGGTCCGCAAGAGCGGTCTGCGCAAGGGCGACCACGTCACCGGTGCGGTGCGCCAGCCGAAGGAGGGCGAGCGCCGCGAGAAGTTCAACGCGCTGGTGCGCCTCGACTCGGTCAACGGCATGGCGCCGGAGTCCGGCCGCGGCCGCCCCGAGTTCAACAAGCTCACCCCGCTGTACCCGCAGGACCGCCTCCGTCTGGAGACCGACCCGGGCGTGCTGACCACGCGGATCATCGACCTCGTGTCGCCGATCGGCAAGGGCCAGCGCGGTCTGATCGTGGCCCCGCCGAAGACCGGCAAGACCATGATCATGCAGGCGATCGCCAACGCGATCACCCACAACAACCCCGAGTGCCACCTGATGGTCGTCCTCGTCGACGAGCGTCCGGAAGAGGTCACCGACATGCAGCGGTCGGTCAAGGGCGAGGTCATCTCCTCGACCTTCGACCGCCCGGCCGAGGACCACACCACGGTCGCCGAGCTGGCCATCGAGCGCGCCAAGCGCCTCGTGGAGCTGGGTCACGACGTGGTCGTCCTGCTCGACTCCATCACCCGCCTGGGCCGCGCGTACAACCTCGCGGCGCCCGCCTCCGGCCGCATCCTGTCCGGTGGTGTCGACTCGACCGCGCTCTACCCGCCGAAGCGCTTCTTCGGTGCCGCGCGCAACATCGAGGACGGCGGCTCGCTGACCATCCTGGCCACCGCGCTGGTCGACACCGGCTCGCGCATGGACGAGGTGATCTTCGAGGAGTTCAAGGGCACCGGCAACATGGAGCTCAAGCTCGACCGGAAGCTCGCCGACAAGCGCATCTTCCCGGCCGTCGACGTCGACGCCTCGGGCACGCGCAAGGAGGAGATCCTGCTCGGCAGCGAGGAGCTCTCCATCACCTGGAAGCTGCGCCGCGTGCTGCACGCGCTCGACCAGCAGCAGGCGATCGAGCTGCTGCTCGACAAGATGAAGCAGACGAAGTCGAACGCCGAGTTCCTGCTGCAGATCCAGAAGACGACGCCCGGCGCCAACAACGACTGACGCCGAGACCCTCGTCACACGACGAGGTACCGGCCTCCGGGCCGTAACCTCGCCGTGACCTGCGCAAACGACCGCGCCCACCGTGTCCGCACGGTGGGCGCGGTCGCGTTACGGTCCGTCGACCGCCCAAACCCCACAGCCTCCCGTGCAACCCTTTCGGGTGCTTCGCCGTCACACAAGGTGAACCATAGGGCTGAGGGAAGACGATGACCGAGCAGAACCATAACGGCCGAATACGGGCCACCGGCCGCCGCCGCAAGCCGCCCGCCAAGGGCCGCCGCGTCGCGGTCGCCGCCGCCTGGACCGCGGCCGTGCTCGTGCTCGCCGGCGGCTCCGGACTCGGCTACGTCTACTTCAAGCTCAACGGCAACCTCGACGGCGTCGACATCAACGCGCAGCTCGGCAAGGACCGGCCCGAGGACGTCGACAACGGCTCGATGGACATCCTCGTCCTCGGATCCGACTCCCGGGCCGGCGCCAACGGCGACTACGGCCGCGACGAGGGCGGCGCCCGCTCCGACACCGCGATGGTCGTCCACGTCTACGAGGGCCACCAGAAGGCCTCCGTGGTCTCCATCCCGCGCGACACCCTGATCGACCGCCCCGCCTGCACGGACGGGAAGGGCGGCAAGGCCGCCGCCGAGCGCCGGGCCATGTTCAACACGGCGTACGAGGTCGGCGGCCCGGCCTGCGCGGTCAAGACCGTCGAGGCGATGTCCGGCATCCGCATGGACCACTACATCGAGGTCGACTTCACCGGCTTCAAGAAGCTCATCGACCGGCTCGGCGGCGTCGAGATCACCACCACCCAGGCCATCAGGGACTCCAAGAGCCACCTCGACCTCGCACCGGGCACGCACACCCTCGACGGCGAGCGGTCCCTCGGCCTGGTCCGCACCCGCAAGAGCGTCGGCGACGGCAGCGACCTCGGCCGCATCCAGCTCCAGCAGGCCTTCATGAAGGCCTTCATCACACAGGTGAAGAGCGTCGGCGTCTTCTCCGACCCGAAGAAACTGCTCGACCTCGCCGACGCCGCCACCAAGGCCATCACGCCCGACTCCGAGCTCGACTCCGTCACCGAGCTGATGGGCTTCGCCAAGGGCCTGTCCGGCCTCGGCGCCGACGACGTCCACATGATCACGCTGCCGGTCGCGTACGACCCGCGGGACCCCAACCGGGTCGTGCCCCTGGAGGCCCAGGGCGGGCAGGTCTGGGCGGCGCTCAGGGCCGACCGGCCGATCCCCGCGTCGGCGACGAAGGACGCGGCCACGGGCCGGGCCGACGGCCTCGTGAAGTAGCGGAGGACGGCCCGGGAGCCCTCAGGAATAGTTCCGGACCGACCCCGGTTTTGGGAGATACGGCCGGTCCTGGCAGACTGGTACGTCGGCCCCGGTTCACGCATGTGCATCCCGCACGGGCGACCCGGAGCCCTCCCGGAACTAGGAGACACCTTGAAGCGCGAGATCCACCCCGAGTACGTCGAGACCCAGGTCAGCTGCACCTGTGGCGCGTCGTTCACCACCCGTAGCACCCTGACCGAGGGCACCATCCGTGCCGAGGTCTGCTCCGAGTGCCACCCGTTCTACACGGGCAAGCAGAAGATCCTCGACACCGGCGGCCGCGTCGCCCGCTTCGAGGCCCGCTTCGGCAAGGCTGCCGGCTCCGCCAAGAAGTAGCGAGCCACTGCGCCGGTCTTCGGCTGCCCCTGCGCGGGGCGGCCGGGACCGGCGCTTTGCCGTCCCGTAGCAACTGACGAAAACCAGGAGCCCCCGATGTTCGAGGCGGTCGAGGAACTGGTCGGCGAGCACGCCGACCTCGAGAAGAAGCTCGCCGACCCTTCGGTCCACGCCGACCAGGCCAACGCGCGCAAGCTGAACAAGCGTTACGCGGAGCTGACCCCGATCGTCGCCACCTACCGCTCCTGGAAGCAGACCGGTGACGACATCGAGACGGCCCGCGAGTTCGCGCACGACGACCCGGACTTCGCGGCCGAGGTCAAGGAGCTGGAGAAGCAGCGCGAGGAGCTGACCGAGAAGCTGCGGCTGCTGCTCGTTCCGCGCGACCCCAGCGACGACAAGGACGTCATCCTCGAGATCAAGGCCGGCGCGGGCGGCGACGAGTCCGCCCTGTTCGCCGGCGACCTCCTGCGGATGTACCTGCGCTACGCCGAGCGGGTCGGCTGGAAGACCGAGATCATCGACGCCACCGAGTCCGAGCTCGGCGGCTACAAGGACGTCCAGGTCGCCGTGAAGACCAAGGGCGGCAACGGGGCCACCGAGCCCGGCCAGGGCGTCTGGGCGCGACTGAAGTACGAGGGCGGTGTGCACCGCGTGCAGCGCGTGCCCGCGACCGAGTCGCAGGGCCGCATCCACACCTCCGCGGCCGGCGTGCTCGTCACGCCGGAGGCCGAGGAGGTCGACGTCGAGATCCACGCCAACGACCTGCGGATCGACGTCTACCGCTCGTCCGGCCCCGGTGGCCAGTCGGTCAACACCACCGACTCCGCCGTCCGCATCACGCACCTGCCGACCGGCATCGTCGCGTCCTGCCAGAACGAGAAGAGCCAGCTCCAGAACAAGGAGCAGGCCATGCGCATCCTGCGGTCCCGGCTGCTCGCCGCCGCGCAGGAGAAGGCCGAGGCCGAGGCCGCCGACGCCCGCCGCAGCCAGGTCCGCACCGTCGACCGCTCCGAGAAGATCCGCACGTACAACTTCCCGGAGAACCGCATCTCGGACCACCGCGTCGGCTTCAAGGCGTACAACCTGGACCAGGTGCTCGACGGCGAACTGGACGCGGTCATCCAGGCCTGCGTCGACGCCGACTCGGCCGCCAAGCTGGCCGCCGCGTAGCACCGCGCCGGCGCGCCGGCACCGCGCAGCCGCGTGGCACCGCTGCCGCGGAGGACCGCCGCGGAGGACCCGACCTCGTACCAGCCCCACCCGCACCACGGAGGACCAGCGTGCAGTCACATTCTGGGGGGCGACCCCCAGTCCCCCGCAGTCTGCTGCTTGCCGAGGTGGCCCAGGCCACCCAGCGGCTGGCCGACGCCGGCGTTCCCTCGCCGCGTTTCGACGCCGAGGAGCTCGCCGCGTTCGTGCACGGCGTCAAGCGGGGGGAGCTGCACAACGTCAAGGACGCGGACTTCGACGCCCGCTACTGGGAGACCATCGCGCGCCGCGAGGCGCGCGAGCCGCTCCAGCACATCACCGGCCGCGCGTTCTTCCGCTACCTGGAGCTCCAGGTGGGCCCCGGCGTCTTCGTGCCGCGCCCCGAGACCGAGTCGGTGGTCGGCTGGGCCATAGACGCCGTCCGCGCCATGGACGTCGTCGAGCCGCTCATCGTCGACCTGTGCACGGGCTCCGGCGCGATCGCGCTCGCCCTGGCGCAGGAGGTGCCGCGCTCGACCGTGCACGCCGTGGAGCTGTCCGAGGACGCCCTGGTGTGGACGCGCAAGAACGTGGAGGGCTCGCGCGTCGTCCTGCACGAGGGCGACGCCCTGAGCGCGCTGCCGGAGCTCGACGGCCAGGTCGACCTGGTCATCTCCAACCCGCCCTACATCCCGCTCACCGAGTGGGAGTACGTGGCCCCCGAGGCCCGCGACCACGACCCGGAGATGGCCCTGTTCTCCGGCGAGGACGGCCTCGACACCATCCGCGGCATCGAGCGCACCGCGCACCGGCTGCTGCGGCCCGGCGGCCTCGTGGTCGTCGAGCACGCGGACACCCAGGGCGGCCAGGTGCCGTGGATCTTCAACGAGGAGGCCGGCTGGACGGACGCCGCCGACCACCCCGACCTGAACAACCGGCCGCGGTTCGCGACCGCGCGCAAGGCAACCCCATGACGAGCATGTTCGACGCGTACGAGGAGGACCGGGACTGATGGCTCGGCGATACGACTGCAACGAGGCGACGGACCGCGCGACGGGTCTGCGCGAGGCCGCGTCCGCCGTTCGCCGGGGCGAGCTCGTCGTGCTGCCCACGGACACCGTGTACGGCATCGGGGCGGACGCCTTCGGCTCGGAGGCCGTCGCGGACCTGCTGGCCGCCAAGGGCCGGGGCCGCAACATGCCCACCCCCGTCCTGATCGGCTCCCCGAACACCCTCCACGGCCTCGTCACGGACTTCTCCGAGATGGCCTGGGAGCTCGTCGACGCCTTCTGGCCGGGCGCGCTCACCCTGGTCGCCAAGCACCAGCCGTCCCTCCAGTGGGACCTGGGCGACACCCGGGGCACCGTCGCGATCCGGATGCCGCTGCACCCGGTCGCGATCGAGCTGCTCACCGAGGTCGGCCCGATGGCCGTCTCCTCGGCGAACCTGACCGGCCACCCGGCGCCGGAGGACTGCGACGCCGCGCAGGGCATGCTCGGCGACTCCGTCTCCGTGTACCTCGACGGCGGCCCGACGCCCGGCAACGTGCCCTCGTCCATCGTCGACGTGACGGGCAAGGTGCCCGTGCTGCTGCGCGCGGGCGCGCTGTCCGCGGAGGAGCTCCGGAAGGTGGTACCCGACCTCGAGGTGGCCAGTTGACCGCCCCTGAGGGGCGTGGCATAGCGGGGCACGAGCACGACGGCACGACCTTCCGCATCCTCCACGTCAGCACCGGCAACGTCTGCCGCTCGCCGATCACCGAGCGGCTGACCCGCCATGCCCTGGTCGACCGCCTCGGCGACCCCATGGGCGGCGGTCTGATCGTGGAGAGCGCGGGCACCTGGGGCCACGAGGGCGCCCCGATGGAGAGCAACGCGGAGCAGGTCCTCGCGGACTTCGGCGCGGACTTCAGCGGCTTCACGGGCCGCGAACTCCTCGACGAGCACGTCATCCGCGCGGACCTGGTCCTCACCGCGACCCGCGACCACCGCGCGCAGGTCATCTCGATGGGTCACTCGGCGGGCCTGCGCACCTTCACCCTGAAGGAGTTCACCCGCCTCGTCCGGGCGATAGATCCGGCCACTCTCCCGGACCCGCGCGACGGCCACGACACGGTCGACCGCGCCCGCGCCCTGGTCCGCGCGGCCGCCGCTCTACGCGGGTGGCTCCTCGCCCCGTCGGCGGAGGCGGACGAGGTGAACGACCCGTACGGCGCCCCGATCACCTTCTTCCGCTCGATCGGCGAGGAGATCCAGCAGGCCCTGGACCCGGTCGTGACGGCCCTGACGGGCGTCGGCGCGAAGCGCTGACGCGGCGCGCGCCGGCCGGCGGCGCCGGGCCATGGCCGCGGGCCGCGGCGGGGGCCATGGCCGCGGGCCGCGGCGGGCTTGGCCGGGTGCAGCCACGACAGCCGGCCGGCCGGGTCGAAGGCGGTTCTCCGGTCCTCCGGGCCCGCCTGGCGCAGTGGAGGGGCGGGCGGGGCCCCGGGTGCCTAGAGTGGGTTTCCAGGCCCGCTCACGCACCCGGAGTGCCCCATGCCGGTCACCGCCCCGACCGAAGACGAGCACGCGCTCGGCACGCTCGACGTACTGCGCCGTCAGGACCCCGAGGTGGCCGATGTGCTCCTCGGCGAGGTGCGGCGGCAGGCGGACAGCCTCCAGCTGATCGCCGCGGAGAACTTCACCTCGCCCGCCGTGCTCGCCGCGCTGGGCTCGCAACTGGCCAACAAGTACGCCGAGGGCTATCCCGGCGCGCGCCACCACGGCGGCTGCGAGTACGCCGACGCCGTCGAGCGGATCGCCGTCGAGCGGGCGTGCTCGCTGTTCGGCGCCGAGCACGCGAACGTGCAGCCGCACTCCGGCTCCTCCGCCGTCCTCGCGGCCTACGCCGCACTGCTGCGGCCCGGCGACACCGTCCTCGCCATGGGCCTCGCCCACGGCGGGCACCTCACCCACGGCTCGCCCGCGAACTTCTCCGGCCGCTGGTTCGACTTCGTCCCGTACGGCGTCGACGCCGAGACCGGGCTCATCGACTACGAGCAGGTCGCCGCGCTCGCCCGGCACCACCGGCCGAAAGCGATCGTCTGCGGTTCCATCTCCTATCCGCGCCATCCCGAGTACGCGGTCTTCCGCGACATCGCCGACGAGGTGGGCGCCTACCTCATCGCCGACGCCGCCCACCCGCTCGGGCTCGTCGCCGGCGGCGCCGCCCCCAGCCCCGTCCCGTACGCCGACATCGTCTGCGGCACCACCCACAAGGTGCTGCGCGGCCCCCGCGGCGGGCTGCTGCTGTGCGGCGAGGAGCTGGCCCAGCGGGTGGACCGGGCCGTGTTCCCGTTCTCGCAGGGCGGTGCGCAGATGCACACGATCGCCGCGAAGGCCGTCGCCTTCGGCGAGGCGTCCACCCCCGCCTTCACCACGTACGCCCATCAGGTGGTCGAGCGCGCCCGGGTGCTCGCCGCCGCCCTCGCCGGCGAGGGCTTCGCGCTGACCACCGGCGGGACGGACACCCACCTGATCAGCGCCGACCCGGCTCCGCTCGGCGTCGACGGCCGCACCGCCCGCGCCCGGCTCGCCGCCGCCGGCATCGTCCTCGACACCTGCGCGCTGCCGTACGGGGACGGGCGTGGCATCCGGCTCGGCACGGCGGCCGTCACCACCCAGGGGATGGGGGACGCGGAGATGGCGAGAATCGCGGCGCTGTTCACGGCCGCGCTGCGGGACGACGCGGAGGAGACGGCCCGGGTGCGGGCCGAGGTACGCGCGCTGACCGGGCGTTTTCCCCCGTATGGACGGTAGAGCGGCCCCGGCCGGAACCGTTCCCGACGTCCGGATGTCCTCGACCATGGGGACGGCCCGGCTAGGGTGTGGGGCTGAGATGGCCAGCGATTCCTGTGGGGCAGCCCGTGCGTGATTACCTGCTGACGCTCTGTGTCACGGCCGCGGTGACCTATCTGCTGACCGGTCCGGTGCGGAAGTTCGCCATCGCGACCGGCGCGATGCCGGAGATCCGCGCCCGCGACGTGCACCGAGAACCGACTCCGCGGCTCGGTGGCATCGCCATGTTCTTCGGGCTGTGCGCGGGGCTCCTCGTCGCCGACCACCTGCAGAACCTCAACAGCGTCTTCGAGCTGTCCAACGAGCCCCGCGCGCTGCTCTCCGGCGCCGCGCTGATCTGGCTGATCGGCGTCCTCGACGACAAGTTCGAGCTGGACGCGCTGATCAAGCTCGGCGCGCAGATGATCTCCGCGGGCGTGATGGTCATGCAGGGTCTGACGATCCTGTGGCTGCCCATCCCGGGCGTCGGCACGGTCGCCCTCACCCAGTGGCAGGGCACGCTCCTCACGGTCGCCCTGGTCGTCCTCACCATCAACGCCGTGAACTTCGTCGACGGCCTCGACGGACTGGCCGCCGGCATGGTCTGCATCGCCGCCGCGGCCTTCTTCCTCTACGCGTACCGGATCTGGTTCGGCTACACGATCGAGGCCGCGGCCCCCGCGACGCTGTTCGCGGCGATCCTCATGGGCATGTGCCTGGGCTTCCTGCCGCACAACATGCACCCGGCGCGGATCTTCATGGGCGACTCGGGTTCGATGCTGATCGGCCTGATCCTGGCCGCGTCCGCCATCTCCATCACCGGCCAGGTCGACCCGGACGCGCTGAAGATCTTCGAGGGTTCGACCAAGGCCGCCACGCACGCCGCCCTGCCGGTCTTCATCCCGCTGGTGCTGCCGCTGACGGTCATCGCGATCCCGATGGCCGATCTGGTGCTCGCGATCGTGCGGCGCACGTGGAAGGGCCAGTCGCCGTTCGCGGCGGACCGCGGGCACCTGCACCACCGGCTCCTGGAGATCGGGCACTCGCACAGCCGCGCGGTGCTGATCATGTACTTCTGGTCGGCGCTCATCGCCTTCGGCACGCTGGCCTATTCCGTGCACTCGACGTCGATGTGGATCGTGCTCGCCGTGGTCTTCCTGAGCGCGGTCGGTCTGGTGCTGCTCCTGCTGCCCCGCTTCACGCCGCGCGCGCCCCGCTGGGCGGAGGCGGTCGTGCCGCCGCGCTACCGCCGCCGCAGGCCCGCCGCGGAGCCGGAGCCGGGTCCTGCCGCCGCCGAGGAGCCGGCCGTCGAGGAGGAGCGGGTGCCGGTGCCGGCGGGGGTCAACGGAGCGACCGCCATCGGCCACCGTTCGCGCTTCTCCGACCGGAGTAAGGCCGGGGCGCGCGGTTGACGCGGGCGGCATCGCGGGGCAATACCAGACAAGTCGCCCTGCTGTCGCGCACACACGCGCGCGGTCACTCTCACGTGTGAGAGTTGGCACACCCCCTGGGTAAAGACCTATTCAAATAGTTTGTGATACGGTTCACGAGACCCGGCGACAGTGCCGAAGGACCGTAGTGCGACGGTTCGTTGGCCCCGAGACACTCCTCGGACCGGGCTTACGCTCGTCCATGACGACACCATCGCCCCCTCCAGCAAGCGGAGACACCGCCATGCCGTCCAACGACGCACGCACCCTGCTGCACACCGCAGTGCCCACCGCCGCCGTAGGCGTCATCGCCACGGTCGTCAGCGGTGTGGTCGCCGGTGGCAAGGGCGCGCTCGGCGCCGTCGTCGGCACCGCGGTCGTGCTCCTCTTCATGGGCATCGGGCTGGTGGTTCTGCAGCGGACGGCGAAGAAGCTTCCGCAGTTGTTCCAGGCCATGGGGCTGATGCTCTACACGGCCCAGCTGCTGGTCCTCTTCATCTTCCTGGCCTTGCTGAAGGACACTTCGGCGTTCGACTTCAAGGCCTTCGCCTTCACGCTGCTCGCCACGACCATCGTGTGGGTCGCCGCCCAGGCCCGGGCCTATATGAAGGCCAAGATCATGTACGTCGACCCCGACAATTCGGGGCCGAAGTCGTGAAGGGTAGGGCCGGGATAAAGACGCGTTCGGCTTCCTGCTATCGTCCGGTGCCAACTGCGGCACTGCGGGCGCGGGCATCCGAAGCGGCGCCTGTCCCAGCGCGAGGCTCGATGCCGAACCGCCGCCCCCTTATCCGTAAGACCAGTCCAGTGCCGACCCGCGGCTGCGTGCCGCGCCGACACAACGAGGTTGCCGTACCTATGCGCCACGCTGAAGGAGCCCGCGGTGAGTGCTGACCAGACGCTTGCCTTCGACCCGGATTGCCACATCTTCACCGGATGCGGCTTCCCGGCGCCGGGCCTGCACACGTTCATGTACGAGCCCATCTTCACCGTGGGCAGCTTCGACTTCACCAAGCCGATGCTGCTCGCCATCCTGGGTTCGATCGTGGTCGTCGGCTTCTTCTGGGCCGCCTTCGCCAAGCCCAAGCTGATCCCCGGCAAGATGCAGATGGTCGGTGAGGCCGGTTACGACTTCGTCCGCCGCGGCATCGTCTACGAGATCATCGGCAAGAAGGACGGCCAGAAGTACGTGCCGTTCATGGTCTCGCTGTTCTTCTTCGTATGGATCATGAACCTCTGGTCCATCGTTCCGCTGGCCCAGTTCCCGGTCACCTCGCTGATCGCCTTCCCGGCGGCCCTCGCGCTGATCGTCTACGTCACCTGGGTCTCGCTGACCTTCAAGAAGCACGGCTTCGTCGGCGGCTGGAAGAACATCCTCGGCTACGACAAGTCGCTGGGCGCGATCCTCCCGCTGATCATGCTGCTCGAGTTCTTCTCGAACCTGATCATCCGGCCCTTCACGCACGCGGTCCGACTGTTCGCGAACATGTTCGCCGGTCACCTGCTCATCGTGATGTTCTCGCTGGCCACCTGGTACCTCATGAACGGCCTCGGCTTCGTCTACGCCGGCGCCTCCTTCGTGATGGTCATCGTGATGACCGCCTTCGAGCTCTTCATCCAGGCCGTCCAGGCGTACGTCTTCGTCCTCCTGGCCTGCAGCTACGTCCAGGGCGCGCTCGCCGAGCACCACTGAGCCGGCCCGGCAGCAGCTTCACCACCCCCTTACCAACAGTCGTCCGGTGGCCAACCCCCACCGGGTCCTTGAAAGAGAAGGAAGAACCGGCATGTCCGCTCTCGAGACTCTCGCCGCCGTCAACGGAAACGTCGCCTCCATCGGCTACGGCCTCGCTGCCATCGGCCCCGGCGTCGGCGTCGGCATCATCTTCGGTAACGGCACCCAGGCCCTCGCCCGTCAGCCCGAGGCGGCCGGCCTGATCCGTACCAACCAGATCATGGGTTTCGCCTTCTGTGAGGCGCTCGCCCTCATCGGCATCGTCATGGGCTTCGTCTACAAGTAAGCCGGACCGACAGCCCGATTCTTTTTACGGAAGGCACTGATGTGAACGCTCTGCTTCTTGCGCAGGGTGAAGAGGCGCAGCCTCCTCTCATCCCGCATCTCGACGAGCTCGTCATCGGCCTGATCGCCTTCGTCATCGTCTTCGGCTTCCTCGCCAAGAAGCTCCTCCCGAACATCAACAAGGTTCTGGAAGAGCGCCGCGAGGCCATCGAGGGTGGCATCGAGAAGGCCGAGTCGGCCCAGATCGAGGCTCAGAGTGTGCTGGAGCAGTACAAGGCCCAGCTCGCCGAGGCCCGCCACGAGGCCGCGCGTCTTCGCCAGGAGGCCACGGAGCAGGGCACCGCGATCATCCAGGAGATGAAGGCGGAGGGCCAGCGCCAGCGCGAGGAGATCATCGCGGCCGGTCACGCCCAGATCGAGGCCGACCGCAAGGCCGCGTCCGCCGCGCTGCGTCAGGACGTCGGCAAGCTCGCCACGGACCTGGCCGCGAAGCTGGTCGGCGAGTCCCTCGAGGACCACGCCCGCCAGAGCCGCACCATCGACCGCTTCCTCGACGAGCTCGAGGAGAAGGCCGAGGCCGTCCGATGAACGGAGCGAGCCGCGAGGCACTGGGCGCCGCACGCGAGGCCCTCGACGCGCTGACCGACAACACCTCGGTCGACGCGGCGAAGCTCGCCGGTGAGCTGGCCGCGGTCACCGCACTGCTCGACCGCGAGGTGTCGCTGCGCCGGGTCCTGACCGACCCCGCTCAGTCGGGCGAGGCCAAGGCCGAGCTCGCGCAGCGACTCCTCTCCGGTCAGGTGGGCGGCGAGACCGTCGACCTGGTCTCCGGAATGGTCCGCTCCCGCTGGTCGCAGTCGCGCGACCTGGTCGACGGTCTCGAGGAACTGGCGAACACCGCCGACCTCACCGCCGCCCAGAAGACGGGCGCCCTCGACGACGTCGAGGACGAGCTGTTCCGGTTCGGCCGCATCGTCTCCTCCAGCACCGAGCTCCGCTCGGCGCTGACGGACAAGACCGCGAAGGCCTCGGCCAAGGGCGAGCTGCTCGGCAGCCTGCTCGGCGGCAAGGCCAACCCCGTCACCGAGCGGCTGGTCGTCCGACTCGTGACCCAGCCCCGGGGACGTAGCCTGGAGTCGGGACTCGAGTCCCTGTCCAAGCTCGCCGCGGCGCGCCGGGACCGCATGGTCGCCGTCGTCACCTCGGCGGTGCCGCTGAGCGACCAGCAGAAGCAGCGCCTCGGTGCCGTGCTGGCCAAGCTGTACGGCCGCCAGATGCACCTGAACCTGGACGTGGACCCGACGGTCCTCGGCGGGATCTCGGTGCGCGTCGGCGACGAGGTCATCGACGGCACCATCGCGGAGCGCCTCGACGAGGCGACCCGCCGCCTGGCCGGCTGACCTCGGCCACAACGAAACAAGCATGACCAGCGGCCCGGTTGGGCCGTGCAGAGATTGCAGAAGATTCCTGGGGGTCGCCCCCAGACCCCTAAGAAACTTCGGGCCCAACAAGGAGAGCAGGGAACCCAGATGGCGGAGCTCACGATCCGGCCGGAGGAGATCCGGAACGCGCTGGAGAACTTCGTCCAGTCGTACCAGCCGGACGCGGCCTCGCGCGAGGAGGTCGGCACGGTCAGCCTGGCCGGCGACGGCATCGCGAAGGTCGAGGGTCTTCCCTCGGCCATGGCGAACGAGCTGCTGAAGTTCGAGGACGGCACCCTCGGCCTCGCCCTGAACCTCGAGGAGCGCGAGATCGGCGCGATCGTCCTCGGCGAGTTCAGCGGCATCGAGGAGGGACAGACGGTGCAGCGCACCGGCGAGGTCCTCTCCGTCGGTGTCGGCGAGGGATACCTGGGTCGCGTCGTCGACCCGCTCGGCAACCCGATCGACGGTCTCGGCGAGATCGCGACCGAGGGCCGCCGCGCCCTCGAGCTGCAGGCGCCCGGCGTCATGCAGCGCAAGTCGGTCCACGAGCCGATGGAGACCGGCTACAAGGCCGTCGACGCCATGACCCCGGTCGGCCGTGGTCAGCGTCAGCTGATCATCGGTGACCGCCAGACCGGCAAGACCGCCCTGGCCGTCGACACGATCATCAACCAGCGCGACAACTGGCGCTCGGGCGACGTGAACAAGCAGGTCCGCTGCATCTACGTCGCCGTCGGCCAGAAGGGCTCCACCATCGCGTCCGTGCGCGCTGCCCTGGAAGAGGCCGGCGCGCTCGAGTACACGACGATCGTCGCCGCCCCGGCGTCCGACCCGGCCGGCTTCAAGTACCTTGCCCCGTACACCGGTTCGGCCATCGGCCAGCACTGGATGTACCAGGGCAAGCACGTCCTGATCATCTTCGACGACCTGTCGAAGCAGGCCGACGCCTACCGCGCCGTGTCGCTGCTGCTGCGCCGCCCGCCGGGCCGTGAGGCCTACCCGGGTGACGTCTTCTACCTGCACTCCCGCCTGCTCGAGCGCTGCGCCAAGCTCTCGGACGAGCTGGGTGCCGGCTCGATGACCGGTCTGCCGATCGTCGAGACCAAGGCCAACGACGTCTCGGCGTTCATCCCGACCAACGTCATCTCCATCACGGACGGCCAGTGCTTCCTGGAGTCCGACCTGTTCAACGCCGGCCAGCGTCCGGCCCTGAACGTCGGTATCTCCGTCTCCCGAGTCGGTGGCTCCGCCCAGCACCCGGCCATGAAGCAGATCTCCGGCCGTCTCCGCGTGGACCTGGCCCAGTTCCGTGAGCTCGAGGCGTTCGCCGCCTTCGGTTCCGACCTGGACGCCGCGTCGAAGGCGCAGCTGGAGCGCGGTCAGCGCATGGTCGAGCTGCTCAAGCAGGCTCAGTACCAGCCGATGGCCACGGAGAACCAGGTCGTCTCCATCTGGGCCGGCACCACCGGCAAGATGGACGACGTCCCGGTCGCCGACATCCGCCGCTTCGAGGCCGAGATGCTGGCGTTCCTGCGCCAGAACCACTCGGGCCTGATGACCTCCATCCGTGAGGGCAAGAAGATGTCGGACGACACGCTGCAGTCCGTCGCCGACGCGATCGCGGAGTTCAAGAAGCAGTTCGAGACCTCTGACGGCAAGCTGCTCGGCGACGACGCCTCCGCCGTCAACGTCTCGAAGTGACGACGGAAGGGACCTGACTCATGGGAGCGCAGCTCCGGGTCTACAAGCGTCGCATCAAATCCGTCACCGCGACGAAGAAGATCACCAAGGCGATGGAGATGATCGCCGCCTCGCGCGTCGTCAAGGCGCAGCGCAAGGTGCAGGCGTCGACGCCGTACGCCACCGAGCTCACCCGCGCGGTGACCGCGGTGGCCACCGGCGCCAACGACAAGCACGCGCTGACCACCGAGGCGGAGAACCCGACCCGCGCCGCGGTCCTGCTCCTCACGAGCGACCGCGGTCTGGCCGGCGCCTTCAACTCCAACGCCATCAAGGCGGCGGAGCAGCTCATCAAGAAGCTGGAGGGCGAGGGCAAGGCGGTCGACATCTACGTCGTCGGTCGCCGTGGCGTCGCGCACTTCAACTTCCGTGAGCGCAAGCTGGCCGACACGTGGACCGGCTTCACGGACGAGCCGACCTACGCGGACGCCAAGAGGATCGGCGAGCCGCTGATCGAGGCGATCGAGAAGGACACGGCCGAGGGTGGCGTGGACGAGCTCCACATCGTCTACACCGAGTTCGTCTCGATGATGACGCAGACGGCGGTCGAGGCCCGGCTGCTGCCCCTCAGCCTCGACGAGGTCGCGAAGGAGGCCGGCGAGTCGGACACGCTCCGCCCGCTGTACGACTTCGAGCCTTCGGCGGAGGACGTCCTGGACGCCCTGCTGCCGCGCTACGTCGAGAGCCGGATCTACAACGCGCTGCTCCAGTCCTCGGCCTCGAAGCACGCCGCCACGCGGCGCGCGATGAAGTCGGCGACCGACAACGCGGGCGAGCTGATCACCAGCCTCACCCGACTTGCCAACGCGGCCCGCCAGGCCGAAATCACCCAGGAAATCAGCGAGATCGTCGGTGGCACCGCAGCCCTGGCCGACGCGACCGCGGGGAGTGACAAGTAATGACGACCTCTGTTGAGACCGCCGCTGCCACGGGCCGCGTCGCCCGGGTCATCGGCCCGGTCGTCGACGTGGAGTTCCCCGTCGACGCGATGCCGGAGATCTACAACGCGCTGAACGTCGAGGTGCCGGACCCGTCCGGCGAGGGCACCAAGACCCTGACCCTCGAGGTCGCGCAGCACCTCGGTGACGGCATGGTCCGCGCCATCTCGATGCAGCCCACCGACGGTCTGGTCCGCCAGGCCCCGGTGATCGACACGGGTGCGGCCATCTCCGTCCCGGTCGGTGACGTCACCAAGGGCAAGGTGTTCAACACCCTGGGCGAGGTCCTGAACGAGGACGCGTCCACGGTCGCGAGCGCCGAGCGCTGGCCGATCCACCGCAAGGCCCCGGCCTTCGACCAGCTCGAGTCCAAGACCGAGATGTTCGAGACCGGCCTGAAGGTCGTCGACCTCCTCACCCCGTACGTCAAGGGTGGAAAGATCGGTCTGTTCGGTGGCGCCGGTGTCGGCAAGACCGTTCTGATCCAGGAAATGATCATGCGTGTGGCGAAGCTGCACGAGGGCGTGTCGGTCTTCGCGGGCGTCGGTGAGCGCACCCGTGAGGGCAACGACCTCATGGTCGAGATGGAGGAGGCCGGCGTTCTCGACAAGACCGCGCTGGTCTTCGGCCAGATGGACGAGCCCCCGGGCACCCGTCTGCGCGTCGCCCTGGCCGGTCTGACCATGGCGGAGTACTTCCGCGATGTGCAGAAGCAGGACGTGCTGTTCTTCATCGACAACATCTTCCGCTTCACCCAGGCCGGTTCCGAGGTGTCGACCCTGCTCGGCCGCATGCCCTCCGCGGTGGGCTACCAGCCGAACCTGGCCGACGAGATGGGTCTCCTCCAGGAGCGCATCACCTCGACCCGTGGTCACTCGATCACCTCGATGCAGGCGATCTACGTCCCCGCCGACGACCTCACCGACCCGGCGCCGGCGACCACCTTCGCCCACCTCGACGCGACGACGGTTCTCTCCCGTCCGATCTCCGAGAAGGGCATCTACCCGGCCGTGGACCCGCTGGACTCCACGTCCCGGATCCTGGACCCGCGCTACATCGCGCAGGACCACTACGACGCCGCCATGCGCGTCAAGGGCATCCTGCAGAAGTACAAGGACCTCCAGGACATCATCGCGATCCTCGGTATCGACGAGCTCAGCGAGGAAGACAAGCTCGTCGTGCACCGCGCGCGTCGTGTCGAGCGCTTCCTGTCCCAGAACACCCACGCGGCGAAGCAGTTCACCGGTGTGGACGGTTCGGACGTTCCGCTCGACGAGTCGATCGCCGCGTTCAACGCGATCTGCGACGGTGAGTTCGACCACTTCCCGGAGCAGGCCTTCTTCATGTGTGGTGGTCTCGAGGACCTCAAGAAGAACGCCAAGGAGCTCGGCGTCTCCTGAGCCCTGTGCTCGCCGAGGGGGGCGGGTTCGGTCCCGCCCCCCTCGTCACGCCCCTTAGAATTGATCCCAACACCCGGCAGCACGGCCGGGTGGTGACCCGAGGAGCCACCCTTGGCTGCTGAGCTGCACGTCGAGCTGGTCGCCGCGGACCGGAGTGTCTGGTCCGGCGAGGCCACCCTGGTCATCGCGCGTACCACCTCCGGCGACATCGGCGTCATGCCCGGCCACCAGCCGCTGCTCGGTGTGCTGGAGTCGGGCCCGGTGACCATCCGTACGAGCGAGGGCGGCACTGTCGTCGCCGCCGTTCACGGCGGTTTCCTGTCGTTCGCCGACGACAAGCTTTCTCTGCTCGCGGAGATCGCCGAGCTGTCGGACGAGATCGACACCCAGCGCGCCGAGCGCGCGCTGGAGCGCGCCAAGGCCGGCGACGACGCCGCCGCCGAGCGGCGCGCCGAGGTCCGGCTGCGCGCGGTAGCGGTCCGCTAGCGGTCCGCACCGAGAGCCCAGCCCTCAGCCGCGGTACGGCTGGAATTTTCCAGACCGTGCCGCGGCTGAGGCGATGCAGATGCAGGTTGTATTCGGTCAGGCCGGCTCCGCCGGTCACGGGACGCAGCGAGGAGGTCGGTGAAGATGTTCCTCGCGCTGCTCGTGTGCGGCCTGGTCGTCGCACTGCTGGTGATCGGGCTCTTCGTCTTCGGTTTGCGCAGAAGGCTCATCCAGCGCGCAGGCGGCACGTTCGACTGTTCCCTGCGCTGGAACGTACCCGAGACCCCGGACACCAGCGGCAAGGGCTGGTCGTACGGGGTCGCGCGTTACAGCGGCGACGAGATCGCCTGGTTCCGGGTCTTCTCGTACGCGCCCCGTCCGCGGCGGGTCCTGGAGCGCTCGGCCATCGAGGTCCTGGAGCGCCGGATGCCGGAGGGCGAGGAGGAGCTGGCGCTGCTGTCGGACTCCGTGATCCAGGGCTGCCTGGTGAAGGGCACCCGCCTGGAGCTGGCGATGAGCGAGGACGCGCTCACGGGCTTCCTGGCCTGGCTGGAGGCGGCGCCGCCCGGCCAGCGCGTCAACGTCGCTTGAGGACGCCGTCCCGTCGGGTGGGGGCACTCCCGGTCGAAGTCCGGGGGAGGGTCGGTGTCGGCTGACGCAGGGGTACGGCCCGGTGAGTGCCATGTGTGGACCGCCCGGGCCGTTTCCGTTTCCCCGGATCTCGCGGCGCTGCTCGACGACGCCGAGCGGCGGGTGTACGCGTCGTTTCTGCGCGAGCCCGACGCCGCCCTGTACGTGACCGCGCACGCGCTGCTGCGTCTCGTCGTGGGCGAGGCCCTGGGCCGTGACCCGGCGGATCTGGTCTTCGCGGCGGGGCCGCACGGCAAGCCGTATCTGGAGAACGCGCGGGTGGAGTTCTCGCTGTCGCACGCGGGGGAGCGGGTGGCGGTCGCCGTGACCTCGGACACCCCGGTGGGGGTGGACGTCGAGCGGGTTCCCCGGGCCGGGGCCGAGCTGCCGCTGCACGTGCTGTCGCCGGCGGAGCGGGCGGCGTACGACCTGCTGCCCGCGGGCTGCCGGGCCGGTGCCTTCACCTCGTACTGGGTGCGCAAGGAGGCCGTGCTCAAGGCCACGGGGGAGGGGCTGCGGGTGGATCCCGCGCGGCTGACCGTGTCCGCGGCGGACCGGCCGGCGGAGCTGCTGGGCTGGCGCGGCCGGAAGGCCGTACGCGGGGAAGCCGTACAGGGGAAAGCCGTACGCGGGGAAGCCGTACAGCCGCACCTGCCGGTGCGGCTGTACGACCTCGGTTCCCCTGAGGGGTACCGGTGATGACGCTCTTTGAAATCGGCCACCCTCTGCTCAGGGGTGACCCCAGACCTGCTCGCGATTCCCCAGTCTGGAGTGACATGACCTTCGTGGGGCGGGGGGCCGGTTTGTTCCTCGGCCGACGGTCAGGGCTGGTTCGCGATCCGCCGACCGAGCTGTTCGAGGAACGCCTGCAAGCTGGACGTGGCGACCTCGAAGTCGTCAAACCAGGAGGCCGTGGCGGACTTCCAGACTTGTCCGCTGTCTCCGATCGCGAACAGGTGGCCCCCGCCGTCGCTGGCGAAGACCAGCGCGATCGATTCGCCGTCGACCGGAGCGGGGCCGTACTCACGGAAGTGCTCCGCCGCCATCGCAGGTGAGTGGATGAAGTGCCCGCTGTCGACGTCGGGCAGGGAAGCCTCGCTGATCACCCAGTAGAGCGTGGTCAGATCGGAGGGGATCGGCGTCAGGTCCACGAGTGCGCCCGTCGCCTGGTGGCTGTCGTCGGTTGCAAGCATCACGGCGTTGTGGCCGGGCGGGAAGCCGTGCGTCGGGAGAAAGGACCGCATCAGCCTCGTCAGCGCCGCATCGGCCTGTTCCCGCCAGGACCGGACCCACTCCGCGTCAAGCCGCTCACCAGGCACGTTTCCCCCTCGAATACGCGTGAGGCCCGCCGGCGCGAGCCCGGAAGAACATATCGGAGGGCTCAGCACGGGGTGCGATGAGACCGCGCGTCTTCCGGTCCGCCGCTCCTGGATCGGTCAAACCTGCTCAGGCGATCTCCCCACTCATCCGGGTGTGAGTAGTCGGGGTACAGGAAATCCCGGTGAGAACGATCATGGTCTCGGTGTGAGGGTGCTGACGCGGTTCTCGTACTCGCGACGGGCTTTGCGCTGGGCTGGGACCGCCGGGGCGCCCGGGCCTCCGTCGAGCGGCTGGCAGCGGGCGAGGAGTCGGTGGTGCACGGCCGGGACGGCGGTGACGCGCAGGGTGTAGCCCTGGCCGCGTCGTACGGTCACGCCCTGGTCGAGCGCGGCCCGCTCGACGTCGTCCAGCTCGTCGGCGCGGAGGAAGTCGGCGACCTTGCCCGGCATGTCGAGGGTGACCGGCAACTCCGGGGCGGGGGCGTCCTCGGTGGAGGTGTGGTCGGGCAGAAGGTCGGCGACGGCCGTGCGGATCGCGCCGCGGCTGACCCGGTGGTCGCGGGCGAGGGCGGCGATCGAGCGGCCCTCCAGGTACGCGGTGCGTACGTCGTCGGTCTTGTCGGCCGCCACGGCGGGGCGGCGGCCGCCTTTGCTGCCCTTGGCCTCGGCGGCGCGCAGTCCGTCGTAGGTGAGCTCGCGCTGAAGGTCGCGCTGGAGCTCGCCGGCGGCGGCGAGGGTCTGCACCATGAACTTCACCGTGGACAGCAGCTCGCCGGTGCGCGGGTGGCGGGCGGTCAGGTCCATGGCGGAGAACGCGCCGTCGTGGATGCGCAGCGCCACCTGGTCGCGGTGGAGGACGTCGAGCACGTCGAGGATGTGGCCGGTGCCGCGTACGAGGCGGAACATCTCGGAGATGTGGACGGTGTCGCCGGGCCGGGCGTAGTCGAGGAGCGCGCGGAACTTCGGGCGCTGGAGGGGGTGGAGGCGGCTGGAGGTGCCGGGGTCCTCCTCGAAGACGACCGGGTCCTCGATGCCGGCCTCGTCCAGGACGAGGTTCTGCCGGGCGGTGGACTGTTGGTCGGTTGAGACCCGCTTGTAGACCAGGTTCGCCACTCGGGGGCCCCTTCCGTACGGAGGATCGGACCCTATCTGTCGTCAAACCCTGTCAGCAATCGCCATCGGATCTGATTGGATTCGCGCCGCCGCGAACCCCCGGATTGCACGGGTTCATTGGACGCTCGGTCCGCCTGTCGTCAAACGATCGTTTGACGACAGGGAGGAGGTCGCCAGTTCGTGGGCGGCCACCAGTTGTCCAGGACGTCGACACCTCGCAGGGGCCACGGACTTCCAGGGCCCGCTCGGCCGGGGGCACGGGGTGAAGCGGAGGCCCTGTGAGAGCAGATGCCGATTCTCCCGCCTTACAGACGGGGACGTGCCGGGGGTGAAATGCTGATACCAAGGCGTTCGCGCCGGTGAACACTTGGGCGTCCAGAGGGTCTCTGGAGAGTGGCCGCATCGCGATCTCCATCGCGCCGGTTCGCTGGTAGGAAGCACGGGAGCGTTCGGAGCAGGGGGAGGGCGGGACGGTGCGAGATCAGCTCCTTGGGAGCCGGTACCGGATGGTGCGACAACTTGGCGAAGGCGGAATGGGACAGGTATGGGAGGCGCAAGACGAGACGCTGGGCAGGCCCGTCGCGGTCAAGGTGATCTCCTTGCTTGCCGGTGGTGGGAGCCGTGGCGACGAGGCGCGCGCCAGGTTCCTGCGCGAGGCACGGATCACCGCCCAGCGGCAGCACCCCAACATCGTGACCATCCACGACCTCGGCGAGACCGGCGCGGGGGACAGCAGGGCCCCGTTCCTGGTAATGGAGCTGGTCCGGGGCACAGGTCTGGACGCGATGCTGCACCAAGGTCCCGTCAGCCTGCAGGACGCTGCCCAGTGGGGTGCGCAGATATGCGAGGCTCTGATCGACGCGCACGAAGCCGGAATCATGCACCGGGACATCAAGCCGTCCAACATCCTCATCACGTCTTCCGGCAGCGTGAAGCTCCTCGATTTCGGGGTCGCGAGGGCGGCTGACCCCTACGCGACTTCGGACAGGCTCACCCAGACCGGATTCGTCGTGGGCACGCCCCCTTACATGGCCCCCGAGCAGGCACGCGGCTTCCCAGAACCGAGCAGTGATCTGTACGCGCTCGGTTGTCTCCTCTTCGAACTGATCACAGGCCGGCTGCCGTTCCACGCCCCTGACGCCGTGGGCTATCTCTCGGCCCACCTCACCCAGGACCCCCCCACTCCCAGCTCGGTGGCACCGGGAATTCCGCCCGCGTGGGACGACCTCCTCCTACGGCTGCTGCACAAGGACCCCGCCCATCGGTACGCGAACGCTGCCGACCTCTCCGAAGCATTGCGGCGACTCGATCACCCATCCGAGCCGTCGGAAGTCGAGACAGGCCCACCGTCGCTAGACGCGACTTCCGGAGATGCAGGGAAGGTGGAAGAGTCAGAAGTCCTCCTCCAGCAGCAGATGCAGAGAGCCGCAGTCGCTGAGCTGTCCTGGGAGTGGGGCAGGAGAAGCGCGAGGGCGTTGTGCTTTCTGGCCGTGGCGGCAATATTCCTGGCCGTGCGCATGAGCTGGTTCCAGGCGAGCGGCCCGGGCGGGTTCGTCGACCTGGGAGTCTTCCCGCCGGAAGACAGCTCCCGCCAGCCCTCGTACGCGGCTATGGCCGGTGCACTGATGGTGATGGCCACTACGGGTTTGATCATCAGTGGGCCTGACGGCGCGGCTTCGTTCCGGCGGTGGCGTGTGTGGAGCTGCCTCTTCTTGCCTGTTGGGGGTGTGTTCGTGGCCATCCTGGGCGAACTGGAGGCACAGCGCGCGGCCGGTGTCGACAACAGCGCCGTACAGGACATGGCAGGCATGTGGATATTTTTGGGTGCGGCAGGCACGGCCCTAGTAGCGGCGATCACCGTACTTGTGAGCAGACGGATCGCCCTCGCTGCCTCTCGCACCTAGCTCAGCTACTACCACGCGCCCCTATCGTCTTCGTCGTCCTCGACGGCGTCCGGGTCCCGCAGCGGGCGCAGGCCCTGGCCGGGGCCGCTGGCCTTGATGTTGAACAGGTAGCGGCCCAGGAAGTTGATGTGCCGGTCCTTGAGTGGGGAGAGGCGGGCGACGTCCTCGTCCTTGATGTCGTGGCCCTCGGCGCGGAGCTGGGCGACGGCGGCGTCGAGGTAGCGGGTGTTCCACAGGACGACGGCGTTGAGGACCAGGCCGAGGGCGGCGAGCTGGTCCTCCTGGCCCTCGCGGTACGCCTGGCGGATCTGCCCGCGGCCGCCGTGGCAGATCGCGCGGGCCAGGCGGTGGCGGGACTCCTGCACCGTGAGCTGCCGGTTCATCAGCCGGCGGTAGGTGTCGTCGACCGGGTCGACCAGGGCGAGCAGGTGCATGGTCTTGTCGATCCGCCCGTACTCGGCGAACGCGGCGCCGAGCGGGGTCGGGTGGCCCTCGCGGCCGAACATCCGCAGCAGGTCGTAGGCGCGGACCTGGTTGGTGATGAGCGATCCGGCGACGCGGAGCATGTCCGGCCAGTGCGTGGCGATCCGCTTGAGGTTCACCTTGTTGCAGGCGACGGCCTCCAGCGGCCCGTACCCGGCGGCCGACGCCTCACCGTCGGGCAGGTCGGCCCGCCAGAACCTCTGGTCGGCGAGGTCGCGGAAGCGCGGGGCGAAGCGGAAGCCGAGCATCTTGTACAGGCCGAAGGCCATATCGGAGTACGAGGCGTTGTCGGTCGCGACCATCTCCGGCTTCACCCCGCCGTCGAGGTTCAGCAGCGTGTCCAGGGTGTAGAGGCTGTCGCGCGGGGTGCCGCGTACGACCATCGCGCCGATCCCCGCGACCTGGTCATTTACTGCATTTAGCCAGGTCACGCCCCTTTTGTAACCATAATATTTTGGCGAGGGGCCGGTGTTGATGCTCTTGACGGGGACGACGAACCGCAGGCCGTCGACGGAGGCGAGCAGCCCGCCGCCCCACATCTGGGCGAGCTCGATGCGGGACTGGGCGGTGATGAGCGCGGCGTTCGCCGCGGCGATGGTGTCGGCGCGCAGGTAGTTCTGGTCGACGTGGGACAGCCGCGAGCGGGTCAGCGCCTTGTTCTCCGGGTCGATGACCGGGGTCAGGCCGATGTTGCAGCTCTCCGCCACCAGCAGCGCGACCAGGGAGACGAGCAGGCCCTCCATGCGGGTGCGGCGCTCGGAGACGTGGCCGAAGGCGTCGAGGAACCCGGTCCAGGAGTGGACCTCGAACAGCAGGTCCGGCAGGTCGATCCTCGGGAGCATCGCCTCCGTGGTGGCCTTGATCCAGGTCAGCGACTCCGGCTCGCCCACCGCGCCGAGCTTGTCCACCGACAGGCGGGCGCGCCCGCCGCCCTCGGGGACGACGATCTCCACCTTCGCCTCGTTGCCGGCCTCCTCCAGGCGGTCGGCCATCTGCCGCCACGCCGCGTCCAGCGCCTGGACGAGCTGGGCCAGGTGCTCCTCGGCGTCCTCGGTCAGGGACAGGCCCGCGAGCACGTCCGCGCGCATCGCCTCCCACCGCGGCCCGTCCAGCAGCCGGGCGCGCGGGTCCGCCCACCGGTTCGACGGGGCGGCGAACACGTCGCGCCGGTTCAGCGCGCGGTGCAGCTGCTCCAGGACGCACACCACGTACGCGTCGCGGTCGACCGCGCCCTGCGGCAGCTTGGCGTTGGAGAACACCGCGCGCTTCCACATCGCCGGCACCAGCTCGGCGTCGACCTCGCGGGGCAGCAGCGGCCGGTCCTTGACCCGGCGCCGCGAGAGCGCGGGCAGGCGGCGCACGGCCTTGAGGATGCGCCGCCCGGCCGGGGCGGCGCCCAGCGCGTCCGACTCGCCCAGCAGGGACAGGAACGGGCGCACGGTGTTGTAGCGCAGGGCCAGCTTCTCCCGCATCGCGGCTTCGGCCGAGCCGTCGTCCTCAGGCACCAGGGCCTCGACGGTCGCCACCGCGCCGGCCACCGCCGTACGCGGCACGGCCTCCTCGACCGCCGCCCACAGCGCGGCGACGTCCAGGTCCGCCTCGTGCTCGGCGACCAGGTCCAGCTCCTCGGTGAGGATCTTCGACGCCTTCGCCAGGATGCGGGCCGCCTTCTCCAGTTGCGGCAGCATCGCCAGGCGCTCCCGGTCCGACGCCCGCCGGGCGGGGCTGATCAGCCGGTTCGCCATCAGCACCGCGAACAGGTCCAGGGCGTCGTCGACTGCCTGCGCCTCCAGCTGCCGCACCACCGCCGTCAGCAGCGCGGTCCGCCGCGGCTCCGGGGCCCGCTCGATCGTCTGCGCCTTGCTCAGCTGCCCGTACCGGGCCAGCGCGGACAGCCGGTTCACCGGCACCCGCGACAGGTTCACCCGCCCCAGCGCGAACCCGGAGATCTCCTCCACCCGCTCCATCGCCCGCACCATCGCCGTGCCCGTCGACTTCACCGGCGGCGTGCGCAGCCGCTCCAGCTCCGAGACCCGCCTGCCCTCCGGCACCACCAGCAGCTCCGCCAAGGCCGGCGCGAGCACGGGATCGGCCCGGTGCGTCGCCCGGGCCACCGCGTCGTACAGGCGCCGCTCGGCCGCCGTACGGGCCTCCGACACCTGCCGGGCCAGCACCGAGACCCCGGGCAGCAGCACCCGGTTCTTCCGCAGCCACGTCACCGAGTGGTTGAACAGCGCCACCGGCCCCTCGGCGTGCGTCCACGCCCGCCCGTACAGGAAGCCGCGGAACTCCCGGCCCCACTTGCGGTCGGTGAAGTCCCGGTACTTGAAGCGCCGCTGGATCTCGTCCGCGTGCTCGTACACCGTCGAGCGCCGCTCGGCGTACCGCTTCACGCACGAGGCGTCCAGGATGCCGAGCTGCCCGGCCAGGTACTCCACGACCTCCCACGGCACCGCGAGCGGGTCCTCGCCCAGGAACCGGCCTACATAGCGGACCGTACAGATCTGCACCGCCATGCCCAGCCGATGCGCGTCCGTACGACGCAGCGCGATCAGATCGCGGTCGTCATCGTCGAGGAAGAAGAACCGCTCCAGCTCCGGGCGCGTGGGCACCTCGGTGAACGTCCCGTACGCCTCGGCTTGCTCATCAGTCAGAAACTCCACCGGCACGTCCGGACCGTAGCCAGCGCCGGCACCCGCTCGACGATCTTTCCGCGAACCTCAGCGATGCCGCGGCTCGGTGTGCTAGCCGACCATGATCGTTCTCACCGGGATTTCCTGTACCCCGACTACTCACACCCGGAGAAGCAGCGCAACCAGGAACGCGACGAACTGAGGGCCATCCGACTCGGCGAACAGCAGCCCCGACAGACTCCGACGGCCACAGCCGGCTCCGCTCGGCAGGAGCAAGCCCTGACCCCCACCGCCGTCCGGAACTGCCCGCACTGCGACCAGCCCGTCACCATCGTCGCCCTGCTGGCCACCCCGGAAGCGGCCCGTCCCACCATCGCCAGCAGGGTTCCCGAGATCACCTCCCTGCGGCGGACTCCGTGAGCACCGCGGGCAACGACTTCGCCTGACTGTCACCGATCAACAGGGTCCGGCGACCTTCGGTCGCCGGACCCTCACACGCGCTCTTCGCTCCCCAGATTTCCTCACTCACTTCAAACTGCACCGAAGTGGAGGGAAGAGCGTCCCTGGCCGATTTCAGAGATCCTCATCACCGGGGCGCCGTGGCCCTGCTGGGCCCGGCGCACCGGGTCGTCCGGCACGACGGGGGCGGTGTGCTGCACCGCCCCCGCCGGGCGGCGGGTGAGGTCCGGGGCCAGGCCTTCTCTTCCGGCTCCTGCCGGGCTCCCGGCGCTCGCTGATCGGCCTGTTCCGGAAGGAACGTCCTAGTTCAGCCCGCTGTTGATGGCGCCGACGAGCTCGCCGTTGCCGGTGTCACCGCTGAACTCCCAGAAGAAGGCGCCGCCGAGGCCCTGGTTCTTGGCCCAGCCCATCTTGGAGGTGACGGTGGCCGGGGTGTCGTAGCTCCACCAGTTGGTGCCGCAGTGGGCGTACGCCGTGCCGGCGATGGTGCCGTTGGCCGGGCAGGAGTTCCTGAGGACCTTGTAGTCCTCGATGCCCTGCTCGTAGGTGCCCTGCGCCGGGCCGGTCGCCGTGCCGCCGGGGGCGGACTGGGTGACGCCTGTCCAGCCGCGGCCGTAGAAGCCGATGCCGAGCAGCAGCTTCTTCGCGGGAACGCCCTTGGCCTTGAACTTGGCGATCGCCTCGGCGGAGTTGAAGCCCGCCTGCGGGATGCCGGCGTACGAGGTCAGCGGGGAGTGCGGGGCGGTCGGGCCCTTGGCCTCCCAGGCGCCGAAGAAGTCGTACGTCATCACGTTCAGCCAGTCGTAGTACGGCGCGGCGCCCGCGTAGTCGGTGGCGTCGATCTTGCCGCCGGCGGAGGCGTCGGCCGTGACGGCCGCGGTGACCAGGTTGTTCGCGCCGAACTTGGCGCGCATGGCCTGCATCATGTTCTTGAAGGCGTTCGGGCCGCTGGTGTCGCAGGACAGACCGCAGGCGTTGGGGTACTCCCAGTCCAGGTCGATGCCGTCGAAGACGTCGGCCCAGCGCGGGTCCTCCACCAGGTCGTAGCAGGACTGGGCGAAGGCGGCCGGGTTCTGCACGGCCTGGCCGAAGCCGCCGGACCAGGTCCAGCCGCCGAAGGACCAGAGGACCTTGATGTGCGGGTAGGCCTTCTTCAGCTTGCGCAGCTGGTTGAAGTTGCCGCGCAGCGGCTGGTCCCAGGTGTCGGCGACGCCGTCGACGGACTGGTCGGCGGTGTAGGCCTTGTCGTAGTCGGCGTAGGCGTCACCGATGGTGCACTTGCCGCCCTGGACGTTGCCGAAGGCGTAGTTGATGTGGGTGATCTTGGACGCGGAGCCCGAGGTCACGATGTTCTTGACGTGGTAGTTGCGGCCGTAGACGCCCCAGTTGGTGAAGTAGCCCATCTTCACCGCGTTCGGCGGAGGCGGGGTGTCGTCGCCGCCGGTGGTGCGGACGCTGACGGAGCCGCTGGCCGGGCCGGTCTGGTCGGCGGTGTCGCGCGCGACCACGGTGTAGCTGTAGTCGGTGCCCGCGGTGAGGCCCTGGTCGGTGTAGGTCAGACCCGTGGTGGTGGTGACCTTGGCGCCGTTGCGCAGGACGTCGTAGTTCTTGACGCCCTTGTCGTCGGTGGCCGCGCCCCAGCTGAGCTTCACCGAGGTGTCGGTGACGTTGGAGGCGGTCGGGGTGCCGGGGGCCGAGGGCGGGGTGTCGCCCGGCTGCTCGGTGCCGTCGCAGGAGGCGCCGTTGATCTTACAGCCGGAGGGGGCGCCGGAGCCGGAGCCGTTGTAGCCGAAGGAGACGGAGGCTCCGGGGGCCAGGGTGCCGTTCCAGCCGACGTTCTTGGCGGTCCAGTGGTTCCCGCTGTTGGTGACGGTGGCGTCCCACGCGGAGGTGACCCTGGTGCCGGTGGGGTAGTCCCACTCCAGGTTCCAGGAGGAGATGGAGGTGGTCCCGGTGTTCTTGATGGTCCAGCTGGCGCCGAAGCCGGTGCCCCAGTCCTGGGTCTTGGTAAAGGTCGCGGTGACCGAGGTGGCGGCCTCCGCGGGGGAGGCGAGGCCGACCATCGCGGCGAGGGGAAGAGCCAGGGCGGTGAGGCCGGCGGCGGCCCTCGCCTTGAGTCCTCTTCGGCGCGTCGGTGCTTGAGTGCTCAACGGTGCTCCTCAAGTAGCGGACGTTCGGGGTGGGGGTGGGTCCGTGGAGAGTTGCGCGCGCCCCGCGAGCGTAGGAAGGTCTGGACCAATCGTCAAGAGGTCCAGACCAAAGTCGACTTCGTTCTCTCAGATCCCCAACTCCTGCGCCAGCACGGCGGCTTGGACCCGGCTGCGGAGCTCCAGTTTGCCCAGCACCTTGCTGACGTGCGTCTTCACCGTGGCCTCCGCCATGTCCAGCCGCACCGCGATCTCCGCGTTCGACAGACCCGAACCGAGCGCCGACAGCACCTCCCGCTCACGTGGCGTCAGCCGCTCCACCACCGCCGGATCCGCGCCGCCCGGCACCCGGACCGGCCGGCTCGGCGCCGCGAACTCGGCGATCAGCCGCCGGGTGACCGCCGGCGCGATCAGCCCCTCGCCGCGCCCCACCGTCCGCACCGCCTCGATGAGGTCCTTCGCGTCCGTGTTCTTCAGGAGGAAACCCGCGGCGCCCGCGCGCAGCGCCCCGAACACGTACTCGTCCAGGTCGAAGGTGGTCAGCACCAGGACGTCCGCCAGGCCCTCGGCCACCACCTGCCGGGTCGCCGACACCCCGTCGAGCTTCGGCATCTGCACGTCCATCAGGACCAGGTCCGGGCGCAGTTCACGGGCCAGCTCCACCGCCCGCTCGCCGTCCCCGGCCTCCCCGACCACCTCGATGTCGGGGGCACTGCCCAGGATCAGCACCAGCCCCGCGCGTACCGCGCTCTGGTCCTCGGCGACCACGATCCGCATCGTCATGACTCCGGCGTCCTCTCCTCCGCGGGCAGTACCGCCCGCACCTGCCACCTCTTCGAACCGTCCCCGTCCGGGACCGGCCCCGCCTCGAACTCGCCGCCGAGCAGCGCCACCCGCTCCCGCATGCCCACGAGCCCGGCACCCGAGCCCGGCGCCCGCGGCCCGGGACGGTCCCCGACCGGGCTGGTCACCCGTACGGTCAGACTCCGCGCCTCCCGGGCGAGGAACACGCCCACCACGCCGGGCGCCGCGTGCTTGAGCGCGTTCGTCAGCGAC
Source organism: Streptomyces roseicoloratus (assembly GCF_004117935.1). Classification (GTDB taxonomy): domain Bacteria; phylum Actinomycetota; class Actinomycetes; order Streptomycetales; family Streptomycetaceae; genus Streptomyces; species Streptomyces roseicoloratus. Next base: position 66,518 of record NZ_SDOY01000173.1, read on the forward strand.
TCCTGCACGATCCGGTACGCGGCCAGCTCGACCGGCGCCGGCAACGGCGCGCCGTCCTCCCCGTGCCGGTCCTCCAGGGTGAACTCCAGCCCGCTGGAGCCGCCGTGGGTGCGGGCCTGGGCGACCAGGGCCTCCAGGCCGGCCAGCGTCGGCGCGGCCGCCGGCTCGGCGTCGCCGCTGCTGTCCCGGAGCAGTCCGATCAGCCGCCGCATCTCGGCCAGGCCCTCCACGCTGTTCTCCCGGATGACGGTCAGCGCCTGCCGGGTGGTGGCCGCGTCGTCGATCGAGAGCGCGGCCGTGGAGTGGATCGCGATCGCCGACAGATGGTTGGCGACCATGTCGTGCAGCTCGCGGGCCATCCGCGCGCGCTCCGCGCCCACCGCCTGCGCCCGGTCCATCTCGGCGAGCAGCGCCGTCTGTTCGGCCCGCAGCCGCGCCGACTCCGCGGCCTCCCGGTGGTTGCGCACGATCGCGCCGGTGAGGGCCGGGAGGAAGGAGACCATGCCGGCGAGGACGCCGACGAGCAGCGCGACCGCGTTCTGCCACCAGATCAGCAGCGTCACGGTGAGCGCGACGGTGACCAGCGCGGTGACGTACGGGATGCGTTTCGCGGCCGCGGGCGTCGTGTACACCACGGACGCGTAGACCACGTCCGTGAACATCAGGACGGTGGCGAGGTTTCCGTTGGTGAACTGGTCGCCGATGATCGCCAGGGTGGCGACGATCAGCGCCGTGCGCGGGGTCGTGCGCCGCAGCGCCTCCGTCGCGGCCATCACCGCCAGCGGGATCAGCGTGGCCCAGCGCTGGCCGAAGACGTGCTCGCGGTCCACGTACAGACCGAAGGACCACAGGACCAGCCCGCCGGCGAGGCCGATGAAGGCGATCAGCAGATCGTGGTGATGAGGTCGGGGGAGGCGCACGACTCCATCCAACACGCAGCCCGCCGCCACGACGTCCCCGCCGGGGCCGAGCCGCGCCTCCGTCGAACGATGTAGGCGCACTTCGTCATCGGCGACGACGCCTCCCGGCCGTTCCGCCGGGAGGCTGGAAGCACGACGGGGGAACGAACGAAGGAGTGCCGCCGTGATCGTCACGCTCATCGTGCTCTGCGAGGTCGGCTTCTGGGTGCTGCTGGCCGCGGGTCTCGCCACCCGCTACCTGCTCAAGATGCCGCGCGCCGGTCTCGCCCTGCTGCTGTGCGAGCCGCTGCTGGAGGTCGTGCTGCTGGTGGCCACCGCGATCGACCTGAAGAACGGCGCCGACCCGAGCTGGAAGCACGGACTGGCCGCCCTCTACATCGGCTACACCGTGGGCCACGGACACCGCACGGTGAAGTGGCTCGACGGCCACGCCGCCCACCGGCTCGGCGGCGGTCCGCGTCCGCCGAAGCCGCCGCAGTACGGGAAGGCCCGCGCCCGTTACGAGGGCCGGATCTGGCTCGGCACGCTGGTCGGCGGCGCCGTCGCGACCGTGCTGCTGCTCGCCGCCATGGCGTACGTGGGCGGGGACGGCGACACCTCGTCGCTGAAGGCCTGGATGTACGGGGCCTGGCGGGCCGTCGGCATCCACGGCGTCATCGCCCTGTCGTACGTGATCTGGCCGAGGAAGGCCCCGGCCGGGTCCGGCGAGGCCGTCCCGGCCGCCCGGGCCGAGGGGGCCCGGGCGGGGGAGGAGCCGGCCGGGGAGGCCCGGGCCGGGGAGGAGCGGGCGTCAGCGCTCGCCGCCCGGGACCCACAGCACGTCCCCGACCTCGCGGTTCGCCGTCCTGGCAAGGATGAAGAGCAGGTCTGACAGCCGGTTGAGGTAGGTGGCGGTGAGCGCGTTCATGGTCTCGCCGTGCACCTCCATCGCCGCCCAGGTGGACCGCTCGGCCCGCCGGACCACCGTGCACGCCTGGTGCAGCAGTGCCGCACCGGGCGTGCCGCCGGGCAGGATGAAGGAGCGCAGCTTGTCGAGCCGCTCCAGGAAGTGGTCGCAGTCCGCCTCCAGCTTGTCGACGTACGACTGCTCCACGCGCAGCGGCGGGTACTTCGGGTCCTCGACGACCGGCGTGGACAGGTCGGCGCCCACGTCGAACAGGTCGTTCTGGACGCGGACGAGGACCTTCACCACGTCCTCGTCGAGCTGCCCGAGGGCGATGGCCGTGCCGATGACGGCGTTGGCCTCGTTGGCGTCGGCGTAGGCGGAGATCCGCAGATCGGTCTTGGCGGTCCGGCTCATGTCGCCGAGGGCGGTGGTGCCCTGGTCGCCGGTGCGGGTGTAGATGCGCGTCAGATTGACCATGACCCCAGCGTAGTTACGCCCCGGCCCGCCGGAAGGTCCGTGTGCCGACCGTCACGGCGAGCGCCGTGAGTCCGAGGGCGACGAGGACGCCGTAGAACATCGTCGGGGTCGCGTAGTGCCCGACGTACGCGTCCCGGACCGCGTCCACCAGGTAGCGGAACGGCATGAAGCGGGACAGCACGTCCAGCCAGCCGGGCGCGAGGGCCATCGGCAGCATGAGTCCGGACAGCAGCATCGAGGGCATGGCGAGGGTGTTGACCGCCGGGCCGAACTCCTGCGGGCTGGGCAGCCGCAGCGCGAGCACGTACGAGAGCGCAGCGAGCGAGAAGGTGAGCAGCGCGACGAAGCCGAAGCCGATGAGGATGCCCGCGAGTGGTGCCCGCAGGCCCATGGCCAGCGCGGCGAGGACCAGCAGCACGGCCTGGAAGACGAACAGCGCCGCGTCCCTCAGGACCCGGCCGAGGAGCAGCGCGAGCCGGCTGACCGGGGTGACCTGGAGCCGTTCGAGAACGCCCCAGTTCTTCTCCATGATGACGGCGAACCCGGCGAAGGAGGCCCCGAACAGGCCGAGCTGGAGCAGCAGCCCGGGCACCAGGACCTGCCAGGAGTCGCCCTCGCGGCCGAGCGGGAGGCCGGTGAGCAGGGGGCCGAAGAAGAACAGGTAGAGCAGCGGCATCAGGGTGCCGAAGAAGATCTGGAACGGGGAGCGGAGGGTCTGCCGGGCGTAGCGCCCGAAGAGGACCGCGGTGTCGTGGAGGAGCATCGGGTTCCTGGTGGGGTGGGGGACGGACTGCCGGACGGGTGCGCCGGACGGGTGCTAGACGGCGACGGGCGCGTGCTCGACGGGCGCCGGGGTGCGGCCGGTGACGGCGAGGAAGGCGTCCTGGAGGGTGTCCGCCGCGTGCTCGGCCTTGAGCGCGGCGGGCGTCCCCTCGGCGGCGACCACGCCCTTGTCGATGATCACCAGCCGGTCGGCGAGGGCGTCCGCCTCGTCGAGGTAGTGGGTGGTGAGGACGACGGTGGTGCCGTGCTCGTCCCGCAGCCGCCGCACCAGTGTCCACAGGGCGGTCCGGCTGCCCGGGTCGAGTCCGGTGGTCGGCTCGTCGAGGAAGAGCAGCGCGGGGCGGTGGGTGAGGCCGAGGGCGATGTCGAGCCGGCGCCGCTGGCCGCCGGAGAGGGCGGTGGAGCCGCGGTCGAGCAGCTCGGTGAGGTCGAGGTCGCGGGCCAGCTCGGCGGCGCGGGCGGTCGCCTCGGTGCGGGACATCCCGTGGAGCCGGCCCTGGAGGACGAGTTCGGAGCGGACGGTCTCCTGCGGGTCGACGCCGCCGGACTGGGCGACGTATCCGATCTTCCGCCGTACGCCGGCGGGATCGCGCAGCAGGTCGTGGCCGACGACGGTGGCGGCGCCGCCGGTGGGCGGCAGCAGGGTGCTGAGCATGCGCAGGGTCGTGCTCTTGCCGGCGCCGTTGGGGCCGAGGAAGCCGAGGATCTCTCCCGGCCGGACGGTGAGGTCGATCCCGCGGACCGCCGTCACCTCGCCGTGCCGGGTCCTGAAGGTCCGGGAAAGTCCGGAGGTGCTGATGATGGGCATGGGGACTACAAAAACAGAGTCCCTGAAATTTTGCAATGTCACCAAAATTCCAGGGCGTCTACGATGGTCGCGTGACCGAAGGGCTGAGGGAGCGCAAGAAGCGCCAGACGAAACAGCGGATCTCGGACATCGCGACCGGGCTCTTCCTCGAACGCGGCTTCGCGGCCGTCACCGTGGCCGAGATCGCCGAGGCCGCCGACGTCTCCGTCAACACCGTGTACAACTACTTCCCGGCCAAGGAGGACCTGTTCCTCGACCGCATGGAGGGCGTCGTCCACCGCCTCGCCCGGATGATCCGGGGCCGGGACGCGGGGGAGTCCGCCGCGCGGGCCGTACTGCGCGAGATCCGCGGCCACGTCGCCGCCGTCTCGCCCGCGTACGGCCTGATGGACGGGTACGCCGGCTTCATGCGGGTGATCGACGAGGCGCCCACCCTCCAGGCCCGGCTCCTCGCCCTCCAGCAGCAGGTCCGCGAGACCACCGTCGCCGCCCTGCGCGAGGAGGTCGGAGCCGGCCCCGGCGACCCGATGCCGCTGCTCGTCGGCGGCCAGATCTCCTGGATCCAGGGCGCCGTGGTGGAGTTCATCAGCGGCGAGATGACCGCGGGGCGCAAGGCGACCGAGGTCTCCCGCGAGGCGCTCGACCTGCTCGACGAGATCGAGGACCTGCTGAGCGACAAGGTCCTCGACTACGCGGTCCGCGCCTCCGGCTGACCCGGTCCCGCCGGAGTGACCGGCGTCACGGCCGCCCGAGCTGTCCGGGATGTCCGCCCGAGGGACGACGTGTGCCCGCTTCCGGGGTGTCGTGAGTGTGACGTCCGTCAAACCCGGCGTGACGTGGCTTACTTCGCGGTCACATAGCGCCCCCCGCCCGCTAATCTCCGCCGAAGAGCCAGAAGTGAACTGCCGTCAAGGCGATGAGGGGTGGAAGACGTGGCCAGGAAGCTCGCCGTCATCGGAGCCGGACTCATGGGGTCCGGCATCGCGCAGGTCTCGGCCCAGGCCGGCTGGGACGTCGTCCTGCGCGACGTCACCGATGCCGCCCTGACCCGAGGCACCGACGCCATCAAGACCTCGTACGAGCGCTTCGTCGCCAAGGGCAAGCTGGGCGCCGCCGACGCCGAGGCCGCGCTCGGGCGGATCACCGCCACGACCGAGCTCGACGCGGTCGCCGACGCCGACATCGTCGTCGAGGCCGTCTTCGAGAAGCTGGAGGTCAAGCACGAGATCTTCCGCTCCCTCGACAAGATCGCCAAGGACGGTGCGGTCCTCGCCTCCAACACCTCCGCCATCCCGATCACCAAGATCGCCGCGGTGACGGAGCGCCCGGAGTCGGTCGTCGGCGTCCACTTCTTCTCGCCGGTCCCGATGATGCAGCTCGTCGAGCTCGTCCGCGGCTACAAGACCAGCGACGAGACCCTCGCCACCGCGCGCGAGTTCGCCGAGTCCGTCGGCAAGACCTGCATCGTCGTCAACCGCGACGTGGCCGGCTTCGTCACCACCCGCCTCATCTCGGCGCTCGTCGTCGAGGCCGCCAAGCTCTACGAGTCGGGCGTGGCCACCGCCGAGGACATCGACATCGCCTGCAAGCTCGGCTTCGGGCACGCCATGGGCCCGCTCGCCACCGCGGACCTCACCGGCGTCGACATCCTGGTCAACGCCACCGGCAACATCTACACCGAGACCCAGGACGAGAAGTTCGCGCCGCCGGAGCTGATGCGCCGGATGGTGGACGCGGGTGACATCGGCCGCAAGAGCGGGCAGGGCTTCTACACGTACTGACATCGCGGCCGCACACCGGCCGGGATGGCGCCGACACCCCGGCCGGGCACGGGCCGGGGTGGCGTTCCGATGACGCACAGGGGTCCGACCGCCCCGGCACCATCGCCCCCAGGGGTGAATTTCGATATCGGTTCGCTTACAAGGCGCAACGCTTCTGCCGAAGTGGCAGTCAACGTTGCGTAGACGGGCACACGACACGGAGCACTCTCGGGGAGCGCATATGCACATCAGGGGCGACCACGCCGAGCTGGTCGTCGGGGGCCGCCTCGACGTCCGCAGCGCGGCGGACGCCCGAACGGTCCTGCACACGGCCGTCGACGACGGAGTCGGCGACCTCGTGCTCGACCTGACCGGCCTCGACTCCTGGGACGCCACCGGACTCGGCGTCATCATGGGCGTCCACCGCCGGGCCGGCCGCTGCGGCCGCCGCCTGGTCCTGCGCGGGGTGCCGCCCCAGATGCAGCGCCTGCTCGTCGCCACCCGGCTGCACCGCATCCTCGCGATCGAGGGCGGCCTCGCCGCGGAGTCCCTGCCCCGCGTCTGACCGCGAGCACGCCCGGCACCCGCACGCGGTGGATCCGGTGTCCCGTCCGGCTCCGGCGGCCGCGGCGACTCCGACGAGTCCCGTGGCGCACAGAGGGCGCATATGTCACGGGCACACCACGAGCCTGTGAAGCACCTGTGCGAACCAGGCGTCACACCCAATCCTCACAAGACCGTGACGTCTTGGTCTCCACAGCCCCCCGGATGTTCACGGGGCCCGGACAACCGTCTAGGGTCGGCTCGCCTGCACATCGCCCGCCGCATGGGAGCTTGGACCATGGACCCGATCAACCGGGGACCGGAGGAGTACGGTCACGACACCGAGGGCGAGGACGCACGCCCCGGTCTCGCCGCACCCGCGCCCGTGTCCACCGCCCCCGCCCGCGTGCGCACCGCCCGTCTGGTCTCCGGCGGCCTCCTGCTCACCGTCAACCCCCTCGACGGCAGCGAGATCGAGGTGTGCCCGCCCGGCGAGCAGCCCCCGGCGCCCCGCCGCCGCACCGCCCAGGAGCGCGCCGAGACCGCCCGCGCCGCCACCCCGCCCGTACCGCCGGGCCCCGCGGCACCCGCCCTCCCGCTCCTCGAACGGCAGGAACAGCGCGACACCCTCGTCGGGCACCTCACCCGCGGCCGCTCCGCCCGGATCACCGGCCCGGCCGGCTCCGGCCGCACCCGGCTCCTCGACGCCGTCGCCGCCGAATGCGCCGACGTCGCGCCCGACGGCGTCGTCCGGCTCTCCGGACACCACCGCACGCCCACCGACCTGCTGTACGAGCTCTTCCACGCCGTCCAGCACGCCCCCGGCTTCCGGCCCGACCGCGAGGAACTCCTCCTGGAGGTCCGCGGCATCGGCGCCATCGTCCTCGTCGACGACCTGGAGTTCGGCGGCGCCTCCCTCGACGAACTGCTCGCCGCCACCCCCGACTGCGCCTTCCTCTTCGCCGCCGCCCCCGACACGCCCGCCGCCTCCGCCGACGCCGGACTCGAGGAACTCGCCCTGACCGGGCTCAGCCGCGCCGCCGCCGTCGAACTCCTGGGGCACGCCACCGGCCGCGCCCTCACCGACGACGAAATCAACTGGGCGGGCGACCTCTGGTTCGAGTCCGAGGGGCTGCCGCTCCGCTTCGTGCAGGCCGGCGCCCTGCTCCGGCAGCGCGACCGGCTCCGCGTCGGCCCCGCCGAGTTCGACGCCTTCGGCGCCCTCGAAGAGGCCTTCGGCCCCTCGGGCGCCCCCGCGCCCGCCGACCCGCCACCCTCCGCCGACGACCCGGACGTCGAACTGCGCGACATACCGCTGCCCAGCCTCGGCGAGGGCGCCGCCCCCGCCGTGCTGCTCGCCTCCCGGCTCAGCCGCGCCGCCCAGGACACGCTGCGGTTCGCCGTCGCCCTCGGCGGCGAGGTCCCGCACCAGGCCCACCTGCCCGCGCTGGTCGGCGACACCCACGCCGACGCCGCCGTCGGCGAACTCATGGCCTGCGGACTGCTCTCCCCGGTCGGCACCCGCTACCGCCTCGCCGCCGGCGTCCTCACCCAGCTCGTCGCCCAGCGCTACGAGACCGACGCCATCGCCCGCGTCCACGCCGTCGCCCAGCACTACGCCTGGTGGGCCGGACACCCCTCCGTCAGCCCCGAACGCGCCACCGCCGAGGCCGACTCGCTGCTGGCCGCCCTCGCCGCACTGGTCCCCGGCACCACCTCCGAGCACAAGGCGACCGCCGTCCTGCTCGCCCGTGCCGCCGCGCCCGCCTTCGCCGCCGGCCTCCACTGGAGCGCCTGGGAGCGGGCCCTGCGCGGCGGCCAGGAGGCCGCACGGCTGACCGGTGAGGTCGCCGAAGAAGCCTGGTTCCACCACGAGTTGGGCGTCCTCGCGCTCTGCCGCGGCAGCCTCCAGCGGGCCCGCGCCGAACTCGAGGCCTCCATCGCCCTGCGCGGCGCCCTCGCCGACAAGCGCGGCACCGTCGCCGGCCGCCGCGCCCTCGCCCTCGTCGCCGACCTCACCGGCGAGACCGCGCCCGCCGAACCCGCGCCCGCCACGCCCGCGCTTCCCGCCGCCCCCGCGGCGCCCGTGTCCGCCACCGCGCCCACCGCCGCGCTGCCGCCGGCGCCCCGGCCTCCCGCGCTCCCGCGCCGGGACGGCCCCGCCTCGTCCCCGCGAGGCATCCCCACCGCCGGCGCGCTCCCCGCGAAGCCCGCCTTCCCCGACCTCGCCCCGCCGACCCCGGCCCGGCCGATGCCCCCGGTCGCCTCCAAGGCCTCGCTCGACGCCTTCGCGGCCTTCCCCGACGAGCCCGCGACCGTCGTCTCCGGCCCGCACCGCCCCAAGGACCCGGGCAAGAACGAGAACCAGGACCAGGACCGGGAGGGCGAGCGGAAGGGCCTGCGCAAGGGCATCCTCGACGGAGCCCGCCGCAACCTGGCGGCCGTCGGCGCCGGCGCCCTGCTCGTCGCCGTCCTCGGCACCGTCGTCACCCTCGGCGCCACCTCGGGCGACGGCGAGGACCCGGGCGGCACCGGCCGGGTGACCTCCGACACCACCGCGAGCCAGGACGACACCCTCGACGACGGCGAGGACGGCGAGACCGAACCCACCGACGACGCCACCGGCGGCCCCACCGGCCCGGCCTCCCCGACCGCCACCGGCACGCCCACCCCGGGCGCCACGAACACCACGGGCAGCCCGTCCCCGTCGGGCTCGCCCTCGGCGACCGGCAGCACGAGCCCGAGCCCTTCGGCGACGACGAAGCCGCCGAAGCCGACCACCTCGCCGACGCGCACGTCGCCCGCGCCGACGGGCACCACACCCCCACCGACGGAGTCCACGCCCCCGCCGACCGAGACCGGCACGCCCACGCCCACCGGCACGGCCACCGGCGAAAGCCCCAGCAACTCCGCCAGCGCCTCCCGCTCCGAGACCGCCGGCTCCGAGACCGCCGGCTCCGAGACCGCCGGCTCGGAGACCGCCGGCTCCGCCAGCGGCAGCCCCGCCGCCTGACCCCGTACGGCGAAGGGCCCGGGCGCGATCCCTCGCACCCGGGCCCCTCCCCGTACCGCCGTACCGGACGTCAGAACAGTCGCAGCTTGTCGTCCTCGATGCCGCGCAGGGCGTCGTAGTCGAGCACCACGCAGTCGATCCCGCGGTCGTTCGCGAGCACGCGCGCCTGCGGCTTGATCTCCTGGGCGGCGAAGATGCCCTTCACCGGCGCCAGGTGCGGGTCGCGGTTGAGCAGCTCCAGATAGCGGGTCAGCTGCTCGACGCCGTCGATCTCGCCGCGCCGCTTGATCTCCACCGCGACCGTGCCGCCGGCGGAGTCGCGGCACAGGATGTCCACCGGGCCGATGGCCGTCGGGTACTCGCGGCGGACCAGCGTCCAGCCCTCGCCCAGCGTCTCGATGCGGTCGGCGAGCAGCTCCTGGAGGTGGGCCTCCACACCGTCCTTGATCAGACCCGGGTCGACACCCAGCTCGTGCGAGGAGTCGTGGAGGATCTCCTCCATCGTGATGATCAGTTTCTCGCCCGCTTTGTTGATCACCGTCCACACGGCGGCCGCCCCGGCCTCACCGGCGGCGCCGTCGAGGTCTTCCTTGAGCGTGCACGGCGGGGACATCCAGTTCAGCGGTTTGTACGCCCGGTCGTCCGCGTGGATCGAGACGCTGCCGTCGGCCTTGACCAGGATCAGACGGGGGGCGGAGGGCAGGTGGGCCGTGAGCCGGCCCGCGTAGTCCACGGAACAGCGGGCAATGACGAGACGCATGGTCCGCAACGCTACAAGACCGACACGCCTCCACGCGATTCGGGCGCCGGACGTCCGCCGCCGTCCGCCCGGAGTGCGCCCAACCCCCGTCACTTATTGGCCGGTTGTGCGCCCATTCTCCTGGTGCGGGCAGGAGCGGACGCTTAACGTGGAGGACAGGAGGTCGTCGTCCGGGCACGCTGCGTGTGCGGTGCGGCCACCTGGCCCTGCCCGCAAGACCCCGCCCTGCGGGGTCGCGAGAGGAGAACCCATGTCGCTCGACGTCTCACCGGCGCTGTTGGAACAGGCCGAGCGAGGCGAGGTCGACGAAGCCGACTTCGTCGACTGCGTCCGGACCTCCCTGCCCTACGCATGGGAGATGATCAGCTCTCTGGTGGCACAGCTGAAGGTCGACGGCGGAGACTTCGCCGACAACCAGACGCCGCCGCCGGACGAGCAGGCACGTGGTCAGCTGCTGCGCGCCCTCGCGAGCGATGCCATCCGTGGTGCGCTGCAGCGGCACTTCGGGGTACGACTCGCCTTCCAGAACTGCCACCGCGTGGCGGTCTTCCCCCTGGACCCGACGGTCGACGAGCGGCTCGCCCGCTTCACCTCCGTACGGGCGCAGCTCCTCAACCAGTCGCCGGAACTGCGCGACTGCTGACAGGCCTGGTGCCGCCGCTCCGCATCGCGGGAGAGCGATGAGTCGCGGAGCGGCGTCACGGTCCCAGCCCACCCATGCGGCCTCCCCCCACGCAGCGCCACCGGCTCCGCCCCGCCCGCCGGTCCCGCGCGAAGTCAGACGAGCAGCGGGAGCACCTCGCTGCCCAGGCGACGTACGTTCTCCTCCGTGGCGGCGAGATCGCCGGAGCCCTCCGCGAGCAGCGCGAAGCGGGTGATGCCCGTGCGCTCGGAGGTCGCCGCGAGCCGGTCCGCCGCGACCCGGGGCGTGCCCACCGGGTGCAGTCCGCACAGCAGTTCCGTGTACGCGACCGGATCGCGCATCGCCCGGTACCGGCCGTCCACCGTCACATGGGCGTCCAGGCCCTGCTTCAGCCAGCCCGGCATCGCCTTCACGAGGGCCTCCGCCGCGTCCGCGGTCCGGTCCGCGAGCTGGACCACGCCCGCCGAGACGTGCCCGGCGCCGATCCGCGCGATCTCGTCCGGGTCGCGCCCGGCCTCCCGCGCGGCCCGCTCCCAGCAGGCCACCATCTCGGCCTTGTCCTCGTCACCGCAGTGCATCCCGAGCAGCATCGGCAGCCCGCGCTCGGCCGCGAGCCGCACGCTGTTCGCCGACGTGCAGGCGACCACCACCTCCGGTGCGGCGGGCCCGCCGATCAGCTCGCCGGGAGCCGGGACGACGGCGACCTCGCGGAAAGCGAATCGTTCCCCCTGGGCGCCCACCCGGGGCTCGCGCAGCCAGCGCAGCAGCAGGTCGAGCGACTCGGGGAAGCCGTTCTCGTACGCGCGGAGCCCCGCGCCGAACACCTCCAGGTCCACCCACGGACCGCCCCGGCCCACCCCGAGGGTGAACCTGCCGCCCGAGGTCACGTGGAGCAGGGCCGCCTGCTCGCCCAGCGCCACCGGGTGCACGGTCGGCAGCACGCTGACCGCCGTACCGACCCGGAGCCGTCGGGTGCGGCCCAGGATCAGGGCGGCCAGGGTGACGGCCGACGGACACACCCCGTACGGCACGAAGTGGTGCTCGGCCAGCCAGACCGCGTCGAGGCCCGCCTCCTCGGCGACCTCGGCGGTCCGCACCGCCCGGTGCAGCGCCTCTCCCTGACCCTGGCCCGGAAACTGGGCGGCCAGCACGAACGTACCCACGCGCATCGCTTCTGCCTCCTCGCGGCCGGCGCGGTCTCCCCCGCGCGGACTTCCCGCCGCGCGTCCCCTCGTACCGGCAACAACGCCTGACACGTGCCAAAGGCAACGGCCCGTCATGAAGTTCTTGCGATTTTCCGCTGATCCGCCGTGGGACCGGTGCCGGGCCACCCCGTCGCGGCCCGTACGCTGGACGGAACCGTCCGTGTTCCCGACCCCGAGCGAGGTGCCGAAGTGTCCCCGCGCCACAACCGCCCGCGAGGCGGCGACCGGTCCGCGTGGCAGAGCGAGCCGGGCGACCGGTACGGCGGCGTGCAGAGCACGGAGACCTGGCAGGGCGAGGAGTGGTGCGTGCGCCACGTCGCCGGCGCCAGCGCGCCCGGCAAGCGCTACCGCTGTCCCGGCTGCGACCAGGAGATCCCGCCCGGCGCGCCGCACCTGGTGGCCTGGCCCGAGTACGGCGGCGTCGACGACCGCCGCCACTGGCACAAGGCCTGCTGGAACGCGAAGGACCGCCGCACCACCCGGGTGCAGCGGTCCCGCAACGCGCCTCGCTACTGAGCGCCCCCCGAGCCGTCCCCGTGACCGGCCGCCCCCGCGGCCCGTCCGGCGGAGCGGCCCGGACCGGCGCTCTCCCGGACGTCCCTCAGACGTCCCTGCTGTTGATCAGCGCGAACGCGCCGCCCAGCACCGCGGCCGCCAGGACCGCCATGATCCACACCGGGTCCCAGCCCGCGGGACCGCTCATGGTCACCGTCGACTTGCCCGCGTACAGCGCGATCAGCTGGCTCGGGATCGCGTACTCGAGGAACCACTCGCGCGTCGAGCGCAGCGACTCCGCGAACATGAACATGGCCGCCACCAGCGGCAGCAGCAGCACACCGATCATGATCGTGATCGCGCCCGCCGAGTGCCGGATGATCGCGCCGACGCCCAGCGACACCAGCCCGAGCAGCGCGACGAACAGCCCGACGCCGACCGTGGCCCGCAACCACTCCTCGCCCGTCGGCTCGGCGGCGTCGACCATGGCCACGTCGGCCAGACCCACCAGGGCCGCGGTCACCGTGGTGATGGCGAAGACGAGCAGGAAGAAGACGATCGCCTTCGCCGCGAGCACCCGCGCACGGCTCGGGCAGGCCGTCAGGGTGGTGCGGATCATGCCCGTGCCGTACTCCGAAGCGATCGTCAGCACGCCGAGCGTGATCACGCAGATCGAGCCGAGCAGCACACCGAAGAAACCGAGGCCGAGCGCCGTCTCGCCCTCGGTGGACACGTCGGACGCCGCCACGAGCGCGCCGACGCCGATCCCGATGCCGAGCATCAGCAGGACCATGATCCCGAGGGTCCAGATCGTGGAGCGCACCGAGCGGATCTTGGTCCACTCCGACGTGAGCGCGTCCCCGAGGTGTGCCTTGCGCACGGGGATGGGGGAGACGTACGAGTGCGGGGTCGTCATCGGGCGTCCTCGGTGTTCGGGCCCTGCGCCTGCGGGTTCTGCGGGTGCTGCGGGTTCTGCGGGGCGGCGTACGGGTTCTGTCCGGGCGGCGGCGGGGCGTACCAGCCCTGCTGCGGCACCTCGGGCACCACGTACTGCGGCGGCTGCGGCAGCTGGTGGGGCGGCATCGGCGGCTGGAGGTGGGCCAGCCGGTCGTCGGTGGAGCGGTAGTCGACGGCGCCCTGCGTCATCCGCATGTACGCCTCCTCCAGCGAGGCCTGGTGCGGGGACAGCTCCCACAGCCGGACGTCCGCGTCGTGCGCCAGGTCGCTGATCCGCGGCAGCGGCAGGCCGGTCACGCGCAGCGCGCCGTCCGGCTCCGGCATCACCTGGCCGCCGGCCTCGGTGAGCACCGTCGTCAGCTTCTCGCGCTGCTGCGGCTCGGTGTGCGGGGTGCGCACCCGGGCGAAGTCGGCCGAGTTCGCGGAGATGAAGTCCTTGACGCTCATGTCCGCGAGCAGCTGCCCGCGGCCGATCACGATCAGGTGGTCGGCGGTCAGCGCCATCTCGCTCATGAGGTGGCTGGAGACGAAGACGGTCCGGCCCTCGGCGGCCAGCTTCTTCATCAGGTTGCGCACCCAGAGGATGCCCTCGGGGTCGAGGCCGTTCACCGGCTCGTCGAAGAGCAGCACCTGCGGGTCGCCGAGCAGCGCCGCCGCGATGCCGAGGCGCTGGCCCATGCCGAGCGAGAAGCCCTTGGAGCGGCGCTTGGCCACGTCCTGCAGGCCGACCACGCCGAGCACCTCGTCCACCCGCTGGGCCGGGATGCCGGCCAGCTGGGCGAGCGAGAGCAGGTGGCTGCGGGCGCTGCGGCCGCCGTGCACCGCCTTCGCGTCGAGCAGCGCGCCGACCTGGCGCGGAGCGTTCGGCAGCTGGCGGAACGGATGCCCGCCGATCGTGACGTGACCGGAGGTCGGCCGGTCGAGCCCCAGGATCATGCGCATGGTGGTCGACTTGCCCGAGCCGTTGGGGCCCAGGAAGCCGGTCACATGGCCCGGTCTCACCTGGAAGGAAAGGTTGTACACGGCTGTCTTGGCGCCGTAGCGCTTCGTCAGGCCGACTGCCTCGATCATTCTGCAGCCCCATCGACATGGTCGGGTGTTTCTCGGGGCGTGACGGCCGGCGGCCGGAGCCCCCCGTATGAGGTAGGAGCTTATCCAGCCGTTGACGGTTCCGCCGACCTGCGGATCGTGATCCGGGAAAGGTCAGGGGAAGACCGGGGGCCGCCCCGAGACGGTGTCGGGGCCTTCTCGGGGCGGCCATGAGACGACTCCGGGACAGGCCCCGAGACGGCCTCCGGGACAGGCCCCGAGACGGCCTCCGGGACAGGCCCCGAGACGGCCTCCGGGACAGGCCCCGAGACGACGGACGCAGGCCCGAGACAGCCCGGAGGAGCCGTCCCGGGCCCGTTCAGGCGTCGCGGCGCTTCAGGACCAGGTAGCCGCCGGCCAGCGCCGCCGCCACCCAGACCAGCATGATCCCGAGGCCGCCCCACGGGCCGTACGGGGCCTTCTCCGAGCCCAGCGCCTCCGGCACCACCTGCATGATCTTGGAGCCCGCCTGGTCCGGGAAGTAGCGGGCGACCTCCTTGGCCTTCGGCACGGCCGACAGGATCTGCGAGATCAGGAAGAAGAACGGTACGAGGATGCCGAGCGACAGCATCGAGGAGCGCAGCATCGTGGCCACGCCCATCGAGAACAGCGCGATCAGCGTCATGTAGAGGCCGGCGCCGACCACCGCCCGCAGCACGTTGTCCGCGCCGAGCGTCGTGCGGTGCTCGCCGAGCAGGGCCTGGCCGAGGAAGAAGGACAGGAAGCTCGTCACCATGCCGACGAGCAGCGCGAGCGCGCCGGCCACCGCGATCTTCGAGAAGAGGAAGGCGGCCCGCTGCGGGACGGCCGCGAGCGAGGTCCGGATCATGCCCGAGGAGTACTCGGTGCCCACCACCAGGACGCCGAACACCACCATCGCCAGCTGCCCGAGCACCATCCCGGAAAAGCTCACGAAGGTCGGGTCGAAGGTCGCCCGCTCCAGCTCCGACAGGTCGTCGAAGGTGGCGTTCAGCAGCGCGGACAGGGCCGCGCTCATCGCCACTGTGACGACCAGCGCGCTCGCCAGCGTCCACACGGTCGACGAGACCGTCCGGATCTTGGTCCATTCCGACTGGAGGACCGCGGATGCCGCTGCCATCGATCAGACTCCCTCGAAGGTCTCGCCCCACCGGGGCCCGGCCGGTCCGTCGCCGCCGCCGTGAATGTCCGTGCCGTGCGCGTGGTACTCCACCGCGCCCGCCGTCATCTGCATGAACGCCTCTTCGAGCGAGGCCCGCTGGGCGCTCAGCTCGTGCAGCACGATCTGGTGCGCGGCCGCCAGCTCGCCCAGCTTCTCCGTCGTCGCGCCGTCCACCTCGAGCGTCCCGCCGCCGGCCTCGACCGCGACGAACCCGTTCGCGTGGAGCAGGTCCCGCAGGCGTTCCTGCTGCGGGGAGCGCAGCCGTACGTAACTCCGGGAATTCCGCTGGATGAAATCCGCCATCGACGTGTCGGCAAGGAGCTTTCCCTGCCCGATCACGATCAGATGATCGGCCGTCAGCGCCATTTCACTCATCAGATGGCTGGAAACGAAGATCGTCCGGCCCTCCGCCGCGAGTCTCTTCATCAGATTGCGGATCCAGTGAATTCCCTCGGGGTCCAGACCATTGACGGGTTCGTCGAACATCAGGATCTCGGGATCACCCAGCAGCGCGGAGGCGATTCCCAGCCGTTGCCCCATGCCGAGCGAGAAGCCCTTCGACTTCTTCTTCGCGACCGCCGTCAGACCGACCAGGTCGAGCACCTCGCCGACCCGCCGCTCCGGAATGCGGTTCGACTGGGCCAGACACAGAAGGTTGTTGTACGCGGAGCGGCCGCCGTGCATCGCCTTGGCATCGAGCAGCGCCCCGATGTACTTCAACGGCTCCTGCAGCTCCCGGTAGTGCCGGCCGTCGATCCGGACCGTCCCGCTCGTCGGGTTGTCCAGGTCCAGCATCATCCGCATCGTGGTCGACTTGCCCGCCCCGTTAGGTCCCAGGAAGCCGGTGACCACCCCCGGCCGTACGGTGAAGCTGAGATGGTCGACCGCCGTCTTCGCTCCGAACCGCTTGGTGAGGCCCTCAAGCTCGATCATGCGTACCAACCTACGGGTGCGCGAAACCCCCCGCCACCGGAATGGCAGGGGGTTTTCGAACTTTCGGGCGCGCCCGTAAGGGCGTCGGCTGCGACGGGCCGACGGACCGGCAGGGCGCGGCCGGCAGGACGACGGGCGGAACGGGTCAGCGGGTCTGCTGCGCCGGGACGCCCGCGGTGCGCTCGTCGTCGATCGGCGAACCGGCCGCGGCCACCGCGGCACCGGTCAGCGTGGCCAGCATCTCGCGGACGTTGGTCAGCTGGGCGTTGATCGAGTCGCGGCGGTTCGTCAGCGCCGCCAGCTCGCGCTCCGATTCGCTGCGGATGCGGTCCGCCTTGGCGTTGGCGTCGGCCACGATGTCCTCGGCCTGGCGCTGCGCGGTCTCCACCGTCTGACGGGCCCGGCGCTCCGCGTCCGTCCGCAGCTTCTCCGCCTCCAGGCGCAGCTGCTCGGCCCGGTGCTCGATCTCCGCGAGACGCTTCTCGGCCTTCGCCTGACGCGAGGCCAGGTCGCGCTCCGACTGCTCGCGGCGCTTGGCCAGGTTGGTCTCGAAGTCCGCGGCGGCCTGGGCGGCCTTGGCGCGGGTCTCCTCGAAGAGGGCGTCCGCCTCCTCGCGCTTCGACTGGGCGTCCTTCTGCGCCTCGGCGCGCAGCGAGTTCGCCTCGCCCTGGGCCTTCTCGACGATCCGGACGCCCTCGTCCTCGGCCTTCGCCTTGCGCTCGGCCGCGAACGACTCGGCGTCGTTGCGGACCTGCTGGGCCGCGGACTCGGCCAGCTCACGGTGCTGCTCGGCGGCGCGACGGGCCTCCTCGCGCAGGTCCTTCGCCTCCTCCTCGGCGAGCCGGAGGATCTTCTCGACGCGAGCACCGAGACCGGCGTACGACGGCTCGGCGTCGGTGACCTGGGCCTGGGCGTTCTGCGTTTCGAGGTGCAGCTCCTCGATCCGCTTTTCCAGAGAGGTGATTCGGGCCAGAGCACTGTCACGGTCGGCGACGAGCTTGGTAATGCGGTCGTCCACCTGACCGCGGTCGTAACCACGCCGCACGAGCTCGAAGCCGAAGGGGGAGGAAGTGTCGCTCATGGGGTTCCTGTCGAATGAGACCGGTGAGGTGTTAGAGGGAATCCTAGGGGTCGAAGCGGCGTGTCATCGAGCGTATGCCCGTTTGATCTGGAGAATGTCCAGCCTTTTGAGTGGCTAGCCGTCGGAGGACTTGCCCCCCGAACGAGTGGACCCCGCGGACGCGCCCGCCTTGACCCCGTCCCGGCCGCCGTCGGACTTCGCACCCGCTGACGGCGTCTCGAAAGACTCCAACGCCTCGAGCACGTCCTGGACACGGGAGATCTCGGCATTGATGTCCTCGCGCCTGCGCACCAGGACGTCCAGCTCGCGCTTGCCCTCCGAGACGGTCTCCTCCGCCTCGCGCTCGGCCTCCGCCCGGATCCCCTCGGCCTCCGCCTTCAGCCGCTCGCCCTCCGCGACCAGCGAGGCCTTCTTCTGCTCGGCCTCCTTGAGGAGCGCCTCGGCCTTCTTCACCGCGGCGATGCGGACCTTGCTCGCCTCCGAAGTCGCCTCCGAGACCAGCTCCCTGGCCTTCTCCGCCGCCTCGGCGCGCTGCTCCTCCGCGGCCTTCACCAGCTTGTCGACGCGCTCGCCGGCCGTCTTCATCTGCTCGGCCGTCTCGCGCCGCGCCCGCTCGTGCAGGTCCTCGATCTCGCTCTCGACGCGGGAACGCAGCTCCTCCGCCCGCTCCCTTATGGCGGTCGCGTCGCTGCGCGCCTCGACCAGCAGCTCGTCGGCGTCCGTACGGGCCTTCTCCACCAGCGAGTTGCCCTCGATGGTGGCCTCGGCGACGATCCGCTCCGCCTCCTTGCGGGCCGCACCCACCATCGTGTCCGCCTGCTCCTCGGCCTCGGCGGTGGCGCGCAGCGCCTCCTCCTGGGCCTTGGCCATCAGCTGGTCGGCCTGCTCGGCGGCGTCCGCCCGCTTCTTCGCCCCGGCCTCGCGGGCCTCGTCGAGCGTGCGGTCGGCCTCGGCCCGCGCCTCGGAACGCATCTCCTCGGCCGCCGCCTCGGCGTCCGCCTTCACCCGGGCCGCCTCCTCGGCGATCCGCTCCGCCTCGGCGACCGCCTCGGCGACCAGGCCGTCCGCCTGCTCCGCCGCGTCCGCGCGCCGCTTGTCCGCGGCCTTGCGGGCCTCGTCCAGGATCCGGTCGGCGTCCGCGAGCGCGGCACTGCGCAGCGCCTGCGCGTGCGCCTCGCCGTCCACCTTGACCTGCTCGGCCTCGGCGCGGATCCGCTGGGCCTCCTGCTCGGTCGACTCCAGCAGCTCGGCCGCCTCGGCGGTGAGCCGCTCGGCCTCGGCGGTCGCTTCGGTGATGAGGGTGTCGGCCTGTTCGGCGGCGTCGGCGCGGCGCTTGTCGGCGGCCTTGCGGGCCTCGTCGAGGACCTGTTCGCCGTCGGCGCGGGCGGCCGCCCGCAGCGCGTCGGCCTCCGCCACGCCGTCCGCCCTGACCTGCTCGGCCTCCGCCAGGAGCCGCTCCGCCTCGTCGGCGATCCGCTCGGCCTCCGCCGTCGCCTCGCCGACGACCTTCTCGCCCTGCGCCGCCGCCTCCGAACGGATCCGGTTGGCGTCCTCGCGGGCGTCCGCGCGGGTGCGGGCCGCGTCCTGCTCGGCCGACGCCAGCGCGTCGGTCGCCTCGGTCCGTACCCGCTGGGCGTACTCGGCGGTGTCCGCCCGCAGCTTCTCCGCCTCGGCCAGGGCTTCCGTGACCGTCCGCTCGGCCAGCGCCTTCGCCGCCTCGGACTCCTCCTGAGCCCGCTCCCGGATGCGGTTGGCGTCCTCGGTGGCCCGCTCCCGCTCCTCGTACGCGTCGGCGCGGACCCGGTCCGCCTCCTCCTGCGCCTCGGTCCGCGTGCGCTCCGCCGCGTGCTCGGCCGCGCTGCGCAGCCCGGCGATCTCCTCCTCGGCCGTCTCGCGCAGACCCGAGACCGCGTCCCGTACCTCCTGCGCGGTGGTCTCGGCGGCCGACACCATCTCGGTCGCGCGGGCGTCCGCCTCCTCGACCAGACGCTGCGCCTCGGCCTGTGCCTCCTCGACCCGCTTGCGGGCCGAGGCCAGCAGCTCCTCGCTCTGCTCGCGGGCCAGCTCACGCTCGCGGCCGGCCTCGGTACGGGCCGAGTCCAGCGTCTCCTCCGCCTCGCGGCGGCGCCGGTTGGCCTCCTCCTGGGCGGCGGCCAGCGCCTCCGCGGCCTCCGCGGCGACCCGCTCGGCGGCGGCGGCGGCCTCGGCGCGCATCCGGTCGGCGGCCTCCTGCGCCTCCGACTTCAGCCGCTCGGCCTCGGCGGCGGTCTCCTCGCGCAGCGCGGTGGCGGCGGCCTCGGCCTCGGAACGGGCGGTGGACGCGTCCGCCGCCGCCTCCGTCCGCAGCCGCTCGGCCTCCTCCTCGGCCTGCGCCCGGAGGGTGCGGATCCGCTCGGCGGACTCGGTGCGCAGCCGCTCGGACTCCTCCGCGGCCTCCCGCCGGATCCGCTCGCCCTCGGCCCGCGCGTCCGTCAGCTCCTCGCCGGCCGACGCCAGCTTCGTCTCCGCCTCGGTGTGCAGCCGGGCCAGCTCGTCGGCGGCCTCCGCCTTCCGCGCCTCGGCGGCCCGCTCGGCCTCCTCGCGCAGCGCCGTGGCGGCGGCCTCGGCGGCCTCCCGGACCGACTCGGCCTGCTCCTCGGCCTCGGCGCGCATCCGCTCCGCCTCGGCCCGGGTGCGCTCCAGGGTCTCCTCGGCCTGGGTGCGCAGGGTCTGGGCGCGCTCCATGGCCTCGCCGCGGACCCGCTCGCTCTCCGCGCCCGCGCTCGTCCGCAGCTCGTCGGCGTCCTTGCGGGCCTTGGTCAGCAGCTCCTCGGCGGTCTTCGCCGCCTCCTCGATCTGCCCCACGGCCTCGCGGCGGGCCTCGCCGCGGATCCGCTCGCCCTCGGCGACGGCCTCGGCGCGCAGCTGCTCGGCCTCGCCGCGCAGCCGGCGCGCCTCCTCCTGCAGCTCGACCGTCTTGGCGCGGTACTCCTTGGTGTCGTCCTTCGCCGAGCCGAGCAGTTCGTCGGCCTGCTCCTCGGCCCGCGAACGCAGCCGGTCGGCCTCGGCCTCCGCCTCGCGGCGGATCCGCTCCGCCTCCTCGGAGGCCTTCCGGGTGGTCTCCTGGGCGTCCTCGGACGCCTTGCTCAGGATCTCCTCGGCGTTGCGGGCGGCCTTGGCGAGCGCGGCGGCGGAGTCCTCGGCGGCGACCGTACGGGCCTTCTCGGCGGCCTCCGAGACCAGCTTCTCGGCCTGGGCGGTGGCCTCGCGGAGCTTCTCCTCGGCCTGCTCCTTGAGGCTCTCGGCCTCCTTGGTGGCCTCGCCGACGAGCCGCGCGATCTCCGACTTGGCGGTGCGGGTGCGCTGCTCGTTGACGGACTCGGCGCTCGCGAGCTGCTTGGCCGCGGCCTCCTTGGCCTCGGCGAGGGTGCGCTCGGCCTCGACCCGGGCCTCGCGCAGCTTCAGCTCGGCCTCCTGGACGCGCACCTCGGCCGTACGGGACAGCTCGGCGGCCTCACGGCGGGCCTGGTCGGTCTCGGCGGTGGTGGAGGAACGCAGCCGCTCGGCGTGGCTGGTGGCCTCCTCGGCCTGGCTCGACGCGGCGGCGAGCAGCCGCTCGGCGTCCTTGCGGGCCCGCAGCAGAATCGCTTCGGCCTCGGCCCGGGCCGCCTCCGCCTCGGAACCGACCCGGCGACGGGTCTCCTCGGCGATGCGGGCGGCCTCGGCGCGCGCGGCGGCCAGCGACTGCTCGGCCTCGGCGCGGGACTCCTCCATCAGGCGGCGGGCCTGGGACTCGGTACGGGCACGCAGCTGTTCGGCCCACGCCACGTTCTCGTTGACGTGCGACTCGACGGTCTGGCGGCGCTCGTTCAGCTCCTGGTCGAGCTGCTGGCGGCGCTGCACCGCCTCCGTGTGCAGCTCGGCCTGGAGCCGGGCCTGCTGCTCGGCGTGCTCCTGGAGGATGCGCTGGGTCTGGGCGCGGGCCTCGCGCAGTTCGCGCTCGGCGTCCTGGCGCAGCTGCTCGGCCTGCATCTGCGCGTTCCGCAGCATCTGTTCGGCCTGGTAGCCGATGTCCGCGCTGTCGTAGGCGGGCCGGGACGCGATGGTGCGGCGCGCCTCGTGGAGCTTGGCGCGCAACACCTCGACCTGGTACCCGAGGTCCTCGGCGTGCTGGACGGCCTTCTCTCGCTCCTTCTTCAGCCGGTCCATCTCGGCTTCGAACCGCGAAAGATGGTCGTCTTCAGCTCGGTGGCTCTCCTGGCGTTCGTAGCCCCGCACTGCGCGGTCCATCCGTCCCCTGGTCGCAACACTCCAACGAGCACCGTTCACCCGGACAGAACGGCCCCCCGGGGAATCGTGGCAGATCGGACGACCCCGACATCCCGACTTCGGTGCCGCACGCACGCGACCCCGACCGGCCCCGGCCCGGAGCCGCCCACTCTACCGGGCCGGGAATCCGGAGGTCAGTGCTCCGCTGAGGAGTGGTCAGCGGAGGGCTCCGCCGAGGTGACCAGTTCGGTCAGGACGCCGTGGCAGTCCTTGGGGTGGAGGAAGGTGATGCGGGAGCCCATGGAGCCGATCCGCGGCTCGTCGTAGAGGACCCGGACGCCCTTGCCGCGGATGGCCTCGGCGTCCCCGTCCACGTCCGCCGTGCCGAAGGCGATGTGGTGCACGCCCTCGCCGTTCTTGGCGAGCCACTTGCCCACCGCCGAGTCCTCGCGGGTGGGCTCCAGCAGCTGGAGGTAGGAGGCCCCGCCGTCCGAGGTGTCGTTGATCTTGAGCATGGCCTCGCGGACGCCCTGCTCCTCGTTGACCTCGGAGTGGAAGACCTCGAAGCCGTACGTGGCCCGGTAGAACTCGACGGTCCTGTCGAGGTCGAAGCAGGCGATCCCGATGTGGTCGATACGCGTCAGCATGCGTCCAGTGCAGCGCCCGCACGGTGGTTACGCAACGTGCGCGCCGTCACACCGGCGGGCCGGTGACCGGGCGACGCACCGCTCAGTACATTGAAGGTAAACCCTCGTTCACTCCTCATCCCTAGGGGCTGTGCCTCATGTCTGGAACGACCGGTACCACCTCAGTGATCGTCGCGGGCGCCCGCACGCCCATGGGCCGCCTGCTGGGCTCGCTCAAGTCCTTCTCCGGCGCCGACCTCGGCGGTTTCGCCATCAAGGCCGCCCTGGACCGCGCCGGCATCGGCGGCGACCAGGTGCAGTACGTGATCATGGGGCAGGTGCTCCAGGCGGGCGCCGGACAGATCCCCGCCCGTCAGGCCGCCGTCAAGGCGGGCATCCCGATGAACGTCCCCGCGCTCACCGTCAACAAGGTGTGCCTGTCGGGCCTGGACGCCATCGCACTGGCCGACCAGCTGATCCGCGCGGGCGAGTTCGACGTCATCGTGGCCGGCGGCCAGGAGTCCATGACGAACGCCCCGCACCTGCTGCCGAAGTCCCGCGAGGGCTTCAAGTACGGCGCCATCGAGATGCTCGACGCCATGGCGTACGACGGCCTCACCGACTCCTTCGAGGGCATCGCCATGGGCGAGTCCACCGAGAAGCACAACACCCGACTGGGCATCCCGCGCGACGTCCAGGACGAGATCGCCGCCCTCTCGCACCAGCGCGCCGCCGCCGCCCAGAAGAACGGCGTCTTCGAGGCCGAGATCACCCCGGTCGAGATCCCGCAGCGCAAGGGCGACCCGGTCGTCTTCTCGCAGGACGAGGGCATCCGCGCCGAGACCACCGCCGAGTCCCTCGGCAAGCTCCGCCCGGCCTTCGCCAAGGACGGCACCATCACCGCCGGCACCTCCTCGCAGATCTCCGACGGCGCCGCCGCCGTCGTCGTGATGAGCAAGGCCAAGGCCGAGGAGCTCGGCCTGGAGTGGATCGCCGAGATCGGCGCCCACGGCAACGTGGCCGGCCCGGACAACTCGCTGCAGTCCCAGCCGTCCAACGCCATCCGCCACGCCCTCAAGAAGGAGGGCCTGGAGGTCGAGGACCTCGACCTGATCGAGATCAACGAGGCCTTCGCCGCGGTCGCCCACCAGTCGATGAAGGACCTCGGCGTCACCCCCGAAAAGGTGAACGTCAACGGCGGCGCCATCGCCCTCGGCCACCCCATCGGCATGTCCGGCGCCCGCGTGGTGCTGCACCTCGCGCTGGAGCTCAAGCGGCGCGGCGGCGGCATCGGCGCGGCGGCCCTGTGCGGCGGCGGCGGCCAGGGCGACGCCCTGATCGTGCGCGTGCCCGGCAAGTAAGCATCCGGCACCACCAGGGCGTGTGCCGAAGGTCCCGCCCGCCCGGCGGCGCCCGGCACGCGCCCCAGGCCCAACCAGCAAGGAGCAGCTGCACATGGTGGACGTCCCCGCTCTGGTCGCCCAGGCACGGGAGGGCCGGCCGCGCGCCGTAGCCCGGCTGATCTCGCTCGTGGAGGGGGCGTCCCCGCAACTGCGGGAGGTGATGGCGGCGCTCGCGCCGCTGACCGGCAACGCCTACGTGGTGGGCCTGACCGGCTCACCCGGCGTCGGCAAGTCGACCTCCACCTCGGCACTGGTCTCCGCCTACCGCCGGGCGGGCAAGCGGGTCGGCGTCCTGGCCGTCGACCCGTCCTCGCCGTTCAGCGGCGGCGCGCTCCTGGGCGACCGGGTGCGGATGTCGGAGCACGCCTCCGACCCCGGCGTCTACATCCGCTCCATGGCCACCCGCGGCCACCTCGGCGGCCTCGCCTGGTCCGCCCCGCAGGCCATCCGCGTCCTCGACGCGGCCGGCTGCGAGGTGATCCTGGTGGAGACCGTCGGCGTCGGCCAGTCCGAGGTGGAGATCGCCTCCCAGGCCGACACCTCGGTGGTGCTGCTCGCACCGGGCATGGGCGACGGCATCCAGGCCGCGAAGGCGGGCATCCTGGAGATCGGCGACGTGTACGTGGTCAACAAGGCCGACCGGGACGGCGCCGACGCCACCGCCCGCGAGCTCAACCACATGCTGGGCCTCGGCGAGGCCCGCGCCCCCGGCGACTGGCGCCCGCCGATCGTGAAGACGGTCGCGGCGCGCGGCGAGGGCGTGGACGAGGTCGTGGCGGCCCTGGAGAAGCACCGCGCCTGGATGGAGGAGCACGGCGTCCTGGCCGAGCGCCGCCGGGCCCGCGCCGCCCGCGAGGTCGAGACGATCGCGGTCACGGCCCTGCGCGAGCGCATCGGCGACCTGCACGGCGACCGCCGTCTCGACGCCCTCGCGGAGCGCATCACGGCCGGCGAACTCGATCCGTACGCGGCCTCCGACGAACTGATCGCGAGCCTGACGGGCCACTGAGCGCGCCGCGCAGGCGGTACGGGCCGCTGGGCGCGCGCCGCACCGGCCCGTCCGGGGCGCTACCGCCGCACCGGCCGGTACGGGCAGCGGAAGCGCGTACGGCCCGGGCGGACAGCGGACCCGCACCGGCCGTACGGCGAGGAAGCGCGTACGGCCGGGGTGCGGACCGCGCGCACGGGAAGGGCCCGGCACCACCCGCACGACGGGTGATGCCGGGCCCTTCCCGTACCCAGGGCGGGCCGGGTCACGCCCTCACGGCTTGCCGCGGCGGCCGCGCAGCTGCTCCGCGATCGGCTTCAGGGACTCGTGGAGGTCGCCGAGGGCTTCCGGGCTGAGCTGGTCGATGAAGTGCTTGCGCACCGACTCGACGTGGTGCGGGGCGACCTTGTGCATGGTCGTCATGCCGTCGTCGGTGAGGACCGCGTACAGCCCGCGCCGGTCGGACTCGCAGTTCTCGCGGCGGACGAGTCCGGCGTTCTCCATCCGGGTGATCTGGTGGGAGAGCCGGCTCTTGGACTGCAGGGTGGCGGCCGCCAGGTCGCTCATCCGCAGACGCCGGTCGGCGGCCTCCGAGAGGTTCACCAGGATCTCGTAGTCGTTGATGGTCAGGCCGAAGGGCTGCAGGTCCTTCTCCAGCTGGTACATCAGCATGCGGTTGACGTCCAGATAGGTGCGCCAGGCGCACTGCTCGGCGTCGGTGAGCCAGGGGGTGGCCGTCTCGGTCTCCATGTGTGGATTCTACCTAAGAAGTTGAAAACTGGACGAGTACTGGGAGTGTGTTCGACGCGTCACGCTCCGCAGACTACCGCTCACAAACCGAAGCGACGCTGCAGGTCGCCGAGCTGTCCGGGAAGGCGCGGTACCGAACCGACCGACCCCTGGCCGGATCCGTGCGCTCCCGCTCCGCCGTGGCCGCCCGGCACACCGGGCTGCGCCCCCGGCTCGCCGATCGCCCGTTCGGGCATCAGCAGCTCCGTCGACTGGAGCAGTACGGTACCCGCTCCGACGAACTCGAACTGATGCTCCTCGCCCGAGGTGCCGCCGATGCCCGTCAGGGCCCGTACGCCACCCATCACGCCGGTCAGGTACCCGTGGTCGTAGTGGTGGCAGGGCGACGGGCAGTCGGCCCAGCCCACCAGTGCCTGCGGATCCACCCGCAGCGGCGGCTCCATGAAGACCACCGGCCCGTTCGACGCCGCGACGAACTTGCCCGTGCCGATCAGCGTCACGAAGCCCGGCACGATCGACTGCTTCAGCGCCAGCGACGGCTGGTACGCCAGCAGATTCCCGGAGCGGATCGTCAGGTTGCCCTCGTCCAGGTCGAACGAGTTCACGTCGAAGGCCCGGTCGGCGAGCAGCATCTTGCCGCTGCCCTCCGCCACCACCCAGTCGCTCGCGTGCAGCGGCGAGTGGAAGGACGTGCGCACCAGCCGGTCGAGCCGGCCGTGGCCGATGCCGTTGAACTCGATCTGCCCGTAGTAGGCGATCATCTTGCCCTTCTGCAGGAACCACTGGGAGCCCTTGAGCTCCACGCAGAAGGTGTACGGGTTGACGTTGTCGTCGCTCGGCAGCGAGTGCGGGTCGAGCACCGAAGGGCCCCCGGCCATAAAGGTGTTCACAGCTTCTCCTCCGACGCCTGCACGTACACCGCACCGCTGCCGCTCAGCTCCAGCTGGAACGCCTCGCCCGAGCCGCGGCCCACCATGTCCCGCCAGCCCAGCGCGGTGGACAGCTTGTTGCGCACGTCGCCGTGGTGGGCCACGTACGCCTGCGGGTCGACGTGCACCGGGCGGCCGGGCGTGATCGGCAGCTCGATCACGCCGCCGTGCGCCATCACCGCCACCGAGCCGTGGCCCTTGAGCGTGGTGGTGAACAGGCCCTGGCCGGTCACCTGGCCGCGGACCATGCCCATCACGCCGCCCTGCGAGCCCATGAACATGGTGCCCTGCTCCAGGGTGCCGTCGAAGGCCAGCAGCCGGTCGGCCTCCACGTACAGGGTGTCTCCGGTCAGCGCGATCACCTGGATGTGGTGGCCGCCGTGCCCGAACATCACCGTGCCGTTGCCCTCCACGGTCATCAGCGGCGTCGCCTCGCCGGCCACCCGGCGCCCGATCATCGACATCAGACCGCCCTGGCCGCCGGTGATGTTCGGCGTGAAAGTGACGTCGCCGCGGTACGCGAGCATCGCGCCACGCTGGCTGAAGAGTCGCTGCCCCGGGATCACCGTGGCCTCGACCATCTTGGAGTTGATCTCCCGGAACGGCATCAGACGTCGCCTCCGATCGTGTTCCGCTCGCTGGGCTGGACGTACACCAGCCCGTCGCCCTCGAAGCGGATCTGGAAGGCCTCGCCGCCGCCCTCGCCCATGAACGTGCGGAACGTCACACCGGACTGGAAGTGCTGCTGGAGGTTGCCCTGGTGGGCGATGTACGCGCCGGGGTCGACGGACAGCGGGTACTGCGGGGTCACCCGGAGCACCACCGCCGGACCGTCGGACATGATCGCGGCCTGCCCGGTCCCTTCCACGGTCGTCGTGAACAGCCCGTTGCCCGTCGCGCCGCCGCGCAGCCCGGTGAAGGTCGTACCGGTGCGCAGGCCGGCGTCGGTGCAGAGCAGATTGCTCGCCTCGACGAACAGCTTGTCGCCGTTGAGCTGCACGAGGTTGATCTCGGAGGCCCGGTCGGCGAACCAGCAGGTGCCCTGCCCGCGGACCTCCATCACCTCCATCTGCTCACCGGTCAGCCGGCGGGTGACCATGCCGCGCAGGCCCTCACCGCCGCCGGACATCTTCTTGAAGGCCATCTGGCCGTCGTACGCGACCATCGAGCCGTTCTTCGCCTTCACGGCGTCGCCGGTCATGGTCACGGCGAGCACTTTGCTGCCTTGGAGTCGGAACGTTGCCACGAAGGGAAGGTACTGGGCCCCCGGATAAAGAGACAGCAAAGTCGGCGTGCACAATGGAACGGCCCTTGTGCATCCGTTCACAAGATCCGAACGAAGGTGACCCCTACCGTGGACATCAAGACCGCTTCCTCCCTGCACCGGCTCCGGCTCGTCTCCGCGCCGGAGGCCGTGTCGTTCCTGCTGCTCCTGGTCTGCTCGGTGCTGAAGCGGACCACGGACTTCAACGCGGTCCCGGTGATGGGCGCGATCCACGGCATCCTCTTCGTCCTGTACGTGCTCTTCTGGCTGGACGCCTGGAACCGCACCAAGTGGTCCTTCGGCACGGCCGTGCTCTACTTCGTGCTCTCCGTCCTGCCCTTCGGCGGCTTCGTCGCCGAGCGCAGGCTGAAGCGCGAGGCCGAGGCCGCGGTCGTCGCCTCCCGCGCCCGCCGCGAAGGCGTGGTGAACGCGTGATCGTCGCCTTCTCGGTGACCCCGCTGGGCGTGGGGGAGGAGGTCGGCGAGTACGTCGCCGACGCCGTCCGGGTCGTCCGCGAGTCGGGCCTGCCGAACCGTACGGACGCCATGTTCACCTCGATCGAGGGCGAGTGGGACGAGGTCATGGACGTCGTCAAGCGCGCCGTCGCGGCCGTGGAGGCGCGGGCTCCGCGCGTCTCGGTCGTCCTGAAGGCGGACATCCGTCCTGGTGTGACGGGTGGCCTGACCCAGAAGGTCGAGACGGTGGAGCGGTACCTGGCCGGCTGACGCCGACGTTCATGACGGGGCGTGGCGCTCGGTCGGTACGGCGCGGATGTTGTCCGCCGCCGTGGTCCACTCGACACCGGACGCGGGCCGGATGTGCGCCAGGCGAACCGGGCGCCCGCTCTCCTGAAGCCCGTGGGTGACGGCCGTGAGGCGCCCCACGCCGCGCGAGGCGACATCGCGGACCAGGGTGTTCAGGAGCGGGTGCTGTTCGTAGCCGTCGGCGCCGACCGCGTGAAGGGCGTCCTCCCATCCGGCTCGGTCCTGGCCGCGGCGCATGAATCGCTCCCATCCGTCGGCAGCCCGTAAACGCAAGGCTCGGCTGGGCTCGCCGGGGCGGGGTCCCTCGGTAGGTGTGGGCATGCGGATACTCCTTCCGGCATGAGGAGGCGCACGGTACGTGTGCCTGCCGTCGGAACCAGACTGGACCGGTCCACCGGTCCAGTCAATCTCCTTGCCCCATCGAATAGTTGTCCGTGCGCTCCCATACCCCCTCGGGCGTCAAGCCCTCCTCGCACACCAGCGGCCTGTCCTGTGCGTCGTAAGCCGTGTGAAGCACCATGGCGATGGCGCACGGGCGCTTCACCCGAAGGTGTTCCGCTTCGGCGGTGGTCGCCAGCCGGACCGAGGTGACGTCCACGCCCCGGACCGGGGCGCGACCGGTCGTGCGCCGGACGTAGTGGGTGGTCCCTTCGGCGATCGGATGGTTCTGGTGCAGTCGAGGGCAGGCGTCGGCGATGTCCGGCGGGAACCAGGCCACGGTGTACGAGTGCGGCCGGTTGTCCTCCATCAAGGTCAACCGGGCGCGATGCAGGGCGCGTACTCCGCTTCCCAGGCCCAGGGCTTCGGCGATGTGGGAAGGCGGTACCAGCATCTCCGGAGTGCCAAGGCGCCTGAACGGCATGCCTCCCTGGATCCGGCTGGTGCCCGTACCGCGCCCACCGGCCGGCCTGGCCATCGGTGTCTCCACCACGGAGAAACCTCGACCCTGGTGGGGCGTCACCAGGCCGTCGGCGCGCAGCACCTCCATGGCCTTGATGGCGGTCGCCCGTGAGACGCCCCACTGCTCGCACAGGTCGCGGCTGGACGGAAGGAGGGAACCCGGGCCGAACTCCCCGTCGGCGATGCGACGGCGAAGACTCTCGGCGATCTGCTCATACTTCAGAAGCGGCATGTACGTTCCTTGGCGTTAGCGCTGACCGGTTGACCGGTCAGGCTAGGGGCTGTCACCGCGCGCCGCCAGCGGTCACAATCGCCACCATGCCCACACCTTCCGTAGGTCCCGAGATCATCGCCTTCTACAGCGAGACCATCAGCGAGTCGGAGCGGCTGACCGGCAGCGCCGACGGTGTTCTTGAGATGGTCCGCACGCAGGAACTCCTGCGACGGCATCTTCCGGCCGCGCCGGCTCGGATCATCGACGTCGGGGGAGGGCCCGGCGCGCACGCCCGATGGCTCATCGAGGACGGGTACGACGTCGACCTCGTCGATCCCGTTACACGTCACATCGAGGAAGCGACGGCCGCCGGTATCCGCGCCGAACTGGGCGATGCCCGAGCGCTGGCCGCGCCGGATGATTCGTACGACGTGGCCCTCGTCCTCGGGCCGTTGTACCACTTGCTCGACCACGGCGACCGCATCCGCGCCCTGCGCGAGGCGGCCCGTGTCGTCCGCCCCGGCGGCTTCGTCGCGGCGGCGGCCATCGGCCGTTACGCCTCCGTCTTCGAGCATGTGGCCACCACCATGCTCACCGTCGACCGCGTTCGTGACGCGGTGGCGGACATCCTCGTCACGGGTATCCACGCACCGGGCCGCAAGGGGTTCACCAGCTCCTACTTCCACACGGGTGACGGGTTGACGGCCGAGATGCGCGAAGCCGGTCTGGTGGACCCGGTGGTGTACGGGGTCGAGGGGCCGGTGTGGGCCGCTCTCAAGGCGACGGAGCAGTACACCAAGGAGAGTCTGATCGACTCGCCCATGTTCGAGGCGGCTCTGGCGGCGGCCCGCCTCGCGGAACCCCACCCGGACCTGCTCGCGGCCAGCTCCCACATGCTTGCCGTTGCCCGGGTTTAGTGCACGGGCGCGCTTGGTCCGCCGCCTCGGCGGCAGACTGCGCATCCAGCGGCTCTTCGCAGCTGTCCACTGCAGCCTCGGTGGCATCAGTGGCCCTACGTGCGCAACAACTTCACCGCATAAGTGATCAACCTTGCGCACCCGTGGACGCGTACAAATTCCTTGTCCCCGACTGGGTCCGGCAGGAAGCTGCTCTGGTCCGATCACCGACCAGCACGAGGTCAACGCGCTCACGCTCCGAGCCGTCATAAGGCATCTCCTGGGCGCAGAGATTCGAAACAGCGGCTTCTACCATCGAGTAGGGCCCCGCAGTTGCGTGCGGGGCCCTACTGGCTGAACTCTACGCCTTGTGCGGCGTGACTCCCATTACTCTCAAGCAGGATCTGGCTGCACTAACCACCAAACCCCAATCCGAAGACTTTACATAATCTGAGTCGGGAGCCTCTCCAAGCACCTCGATAAGCGGGATCATGATCCGCGAAAGCTTGTCGAGGCTCTCCGCTTCCTCCTTGTTCAGGAGGACCGAACCGATAAGTGATTCCGGGCAGTCGAGTGCGCGAGCATCGTCGAGAATGTTGACGACAGTGGTGAAGTCGTCTCCGGAGCCATCCGGCTCCAGAGCCCCATCCACCCAAACTCGTGTTTGATACTCGGTGTCGGCAAGCGATGCGAGTGCGGAAATTACTTGATCGCGAACGTAAGGGAACTCTAGTCCCCCGTCGATGAATCCCACTTCTCCCACTTCTCCCACTTCAGTCAGTCCTCGAGCGGAATATGAGCCATGTGTGGGTGTCTTGCTTTATCGACCCCTGAATGGGATTCCCGTCTCGACCGATAACCTTACCATTGGAATTGATCACCACGTGATCGACCTCTTGGTGTACCTGCGGATTGTCCGGGTTTCCCTTGTCGATTCCCATCCCGTGCTGCTTGGGGCCTGGGAATCTGAAACCAACACCCTTCCCTGTGGGATTCATCGGTCCGAAATGATGAAGCGACCCGTGGTGGTGTCGTATTCGCGTGCTCCAAGGAGGGTGAGGCCCGCGAGGTCCTGGGTGCCGCCGACGAAGCCCTTCTCGCCGGTCCAGGTGGTGGGGGCGGGGCCGCGGTCTTCGCCGAAGGGCTGGGCGTAGCGGCGGGTGAGGGCTTGGGTGGTGGCGTCGATCTGGACGCTTGAGGTGCCGTTGTGGTCGCCGGCGAGCCAGGTGAGGGACTGGGCTGAGCGTCGACCACACCTCACTTGGAGTGGGGCGCCAGTCGCGCGAGCCTCACCGTCGCGTACCTGAGGAGCCCCGGGCCGCCTCAGTCGGCCCGGGGCTCCTCCGCGTCCAGGTGGGCCGCCACCCGCTGGAGCAGGCCGACCAGCATCCCGTACTCCTCGGGCGACAGGCTCTCCGTCACGCGGGCCCGCAGGGCGCCGACCTGTTCGGCGATGCGCTCGTGGGCCCGCCGGCCCTCCTCGGTCAGCGTCACCGTGCCGTCGCCCGTCACGTGAGCCCAGCCGCGCCCTGCGAGGTCGTCGACGTACGGGCGCACGGTCGGCTCGTCGGCGGACAGGAAGGGTGCGAGGGCTTTGTCGAGCCCGGCGAGCGAGGCCGGCCCCTGCGCGACGGTGTTGAGGACCTGCCAGCCGCGCCGGGTCAGGCTGTCGGCTGCGAAGAGGCGGGCCATGCTCGCCTCAAGGGCGCCGTCGATGTGCTTCAGCCAGTACCCCAGGGGGCGCTGCGTCGTGCCGTCATGCAGAGACATACTTGTAAAGTTACATGTATGTCGAAGAGGGAACAACAGGAAGCCGTGGTCGCCGTCGAGCGGGCCATGGTCGCCATCCGCCGCAGTCAGACCCGCCGCGCCCTCGGCCGGCTCGCGCCGGCGGACGGCGGGCGGGCGGTCGACCCCACGCTCTTCGGCGTCCTCGACGCCGTCGAGGGGCGGGACGGCAGCTGTTCGGTCGGCGACGTCGCCGCCGCGCTCGGCGTGGACCAGCCGCGGGCCAGCCGGCTGGTGCTGCGCGCCGTCGAGGAGGGCTGGGTCGCCCGCCGGCCCGACCCCTCCGACGCCCGGCGCGCGCTGCTCGCCCTGACCGCCGACGGGCAGGAGCAGGTCGACCGTACTCATCGCTTCCGGCGGCAGGTCTTCGCCCGGGCGATGGCGGACTGGCCGGACGCCGACCGGGTCGCGTTCGCCCGCCTGCTCACCGCCTTCGTGGACGGCTTCGGCCGCGAGACCGACTCCGACGGCCCACGGACGGGCTGAGGGTCCCTGGGGCCGGGTGGCGGAAGCCGGGCGTCACCCGTTACGCGTAGGAGATCGATTTTCGCGAAATACCCTCACTCGGACGCCTCCAGTCGACACGCCGATAAATGTCCCCTTTCGTGGGCCTATCGACCAGTTCGACGACAGCTGGAGGCACCGTGCGGCCGCGAGGCTACGACTACGACACCTACAGCCGACTCGCCGGTCCCCTCACGGAACCGGACCAGGCGCAGGGCACCTACCGGGTGCAGTACCGGAGTCTGCTCTCGAAGGAACCGCACCGAATACGAGCCGTCCTCCTCATGGGCCTCGCGCCGCTGCTCTCGGCGCTGCTCCTCGCCTACCTCGTCTGGCCCACCCACTGGACCGTCCGCGAGGGCGACGACACCTGGCGGGTGCCGTACGACACCGTGATGCTCGTGGCGATCGGACTCATCTGCTTCTTCATGCTGGTGAACGTCACCTCGATCGCGCACGCCACCCTCGTCGCCCGCGACCCCATACCCGTGCGCCCCGAGCCCGGCACCCGGGTCGCCTTCCTCACCACCTACGTGCCCGGCAAGGAACCGCTCACCATGGTCCGGGCCACCCTCGAAGGCGCCGTACGGCTGCGCCACGACGGCCCGCTCGACGTGTGGCTGCTCGACGAGGGCGACCACCCCGCCGCCAAGGCGCTGTGCGAGGAGCTCGGCGTCCGGCACTTCACCCGCCTGGGCGTCCCCGAGTGGAACCGCAGGAAGGGCCCCCACAAGGCCCGCACCAAGCACGGCAACTACAACGCCTGGCTCGCCCTGCACGGCGACGACTACGACTTCTTCGCCTCCGTCGACACCGACCACGTGCCGCTGCCGAACTTCCTGGAGCGGATGCTCGGCTACTTCCGGGACCCCGACGTCGCCTTCGTCGTCGGCCCGCAGGTCTACGGCAACTACAGCTCCGCCGTCACCAAGGCCGCCGAGTCGCAGCAGTTCCTCTTCCACGCCCTCATCCAGCGGGCCGGCAACCGCTACCGCGCCCCCATGTTCGTCGGCACCAACAACGTCGTCCGCATCACCGCCCTGAAGCAGATCGGCGGCCTGTACGACTCCGTCACCGAGGACATGGCGACCGGCTTCGAGCTGCACCGCAGGAAGAACCCGCTGACCGGCCGCTTCTGGCGCTCCGTCTACACCCCCGACGTCCTCGCCGTGGGCGAGGGACCCGCCTCCTGGACGGACTTCTTCACCCAGCAACTGCGCTGGTCGCGCGGCACCTACGAGACGCTCCTCAAGCAGTTCTGGAAGGCGCCCTTCCGCACCCCGCCGGGGCGGCTCCTCAACTACACGCTGATGCTCGTCTACTACCCGATGACGGCCGTCAACTGGCTGCTCGGCATCCTCTCCTGCGTCCTCTTCCTCTGGCTCGGCGCCTCGGGCACCCAGGTCTCCTCCTCGGTCTGGCTGATGATCTACAGCGACGCCGTCGCCCTCCAGATCGGCCTCTACCTCTGGAACCGCCGCCACAACGTCTCGCCCCACGAACCCGAGGGCTCCGGCGGCCTCGCCGGCATGGCGATGTCCGCGCTGTGCGCGCCGATCTACCTCAAGTCCCTCGGCTCCGCGCTGCTGCGCACCCGCGGCCGCTTCGTCGTCACCCCCAAGGGCGGCGCGGCCAGCCCCGACCGCGTCCTCACCTTCCGCATCCACCTCTACTGGGCCGCGATCCTCGTCGCCTCGCTCGTCGCCTCCGTCCACTTCGGCCACACCCACGCCGCCATGCGCACCTGGGCCGTGCTGGCCCTGCTCATCGCGCTCGCCCCGGTCACCGTGTGGGCCTTCGGCGCGCTGCGCGAGCGGCGCCTGCTGCGGCTCCGCGCCGCCGCCAGGGCCCGGGCCCGGGCCCGCGGCCGGGCCGACGCCACCGCGGGCGTCACCGTCGTCGCCCCCGCCGCGACCGGACCCGCGCCGACCACCGCGCCCGCGCCCACGACGACCGGAGGGAACTGAGCCATGGCCTACCGGCCGTCCCGGCAGTTCAAGAAGACCCTGTACGGCAGCGGCGCCGTCCTCGTGCTCGCGGCCCTCAACGCGCCCGCCGCCGTCTCCTTCGCCACCGAGAAGTACCACGCGTACAAGATCGCCCAGCCCGAGTACCAGCGCAGGTACGGCTCCTGGGCCGTGGTCGACGTGCCCGAGCAGTACCGCGTCAACGCCATCCACGCCGCCCTGCTGCACACCGGCAAGGTCCTGCTCATCGCCGGCTCCGGCAACGACCAGAAGAACTTCGACGCGGGCACCTTCGAGACCATCCTCTGGGACCCGGTGAAGAACACCTTCAAGAAGATCCCCACCCCGGAGGACTTCTTCTGCTCCGGGCACACCCAGCTGCCCGACGGCCGCCTCCTCGTGGCCGGCGGCACCGCCCGCTACGAGGTCCTCGACGGCGAGGTCACGAGGGCCGGCGGCGGCATGCGGGTCAAGAACGAGAGCCCCGACAGGGCCGTCACCCTCAAGAAGGGCACCGTCTTCCGCTCGCCGTCCGGCGTCGAGTACGTCTCGAAGTTCGACGTCACCGTGCCGAAGGCCAAGCGCGAGTTCGAGATCTCGTACTTCAAGAGCGGCCAGATGAAGCCGTGGAAGACGAAGGTCACCGCCTCCGAGGCCCGCGTCTTCGTCGAGGCCAGGAAGGAGGGCCCGCAGGCGCTCACCACCGAGGCCGCCCAGTACGAGATCGTCGGCCTCAAGGGCAAGGACGCCGACAACGTCTACGGGCTCGCCCAGAAACTCACCACCGAGAAGCAGGACTTCCAGGGCATCAAGGCCGCCTACGAGTTCGACCCGAAGGCCGAGCGCTACGTCCCGGTCGCGCCCATGAAGGACGCCCGCTGGTACCCGACGCTCGTCACCCTCGACGACGGCAAGGTGCTCGCCGTGTCCGGGCTCAACGACGTCGGCGACGTGGTCCCCGGCGACAACGAGATCTACGACCCGAAGACCAAGAAGTGGACCAAGGGCCCCTTCCGCTACTTCCCCACCTACCCGGCGCTCTTCCTCACCAAGGGCGGCAAGCTCCTCTACACCGGCTCCAACGCCGGCTACGGCCCCGCCGACAAGGGCCGCGAGCCCGGACTGTGGGACCTGGAGAAGAACTCCTTCACCAGGCTCTCCGGCCTCACCGACCCCGACCAGCTGGAGACCTCCGCCTCCCTGATGCTGCCGCCCGTGCAGGACCAGAAGGTCATGGTCCTCGGCGGCGGCGGGGTCGGCGAGTCGCCCGCCTCCACCGCCCGCACCTCGATCATCGACCTGTCCGAGGACAGCCCCGTCTTCAGCGACGGACCGCGGCTGCCGCAGGGCACCCGCTACCTCAGCAGCGTGCTCATGCCCGACGACAGCGTCTTCACCACCGGCGGCTCCGCCGACTACCGCGGCCGCGGCGGCAGCGACATCCTCAAGGCGCAGTTCTACGACCCGAAGACCAACGCCTTCGACGAGGCCGCAGCGCCGACCGTCGGCCGCAACTACCATTCCGAGGCGCTGCTGCTGCCCGACGGACGGGTCGCCACCTTCGGCTCCGACCCGCTCTTCGACGACGCCGACAACACCAAGCTCGGCACCTTCGAGCAGCGCATCGAGGTCTTCACGCCCCCCAGCCTGCACCGCGGCGGCGACAACCGGCCGGTGCTCGGCGAGGGACCGCAGGAACTCGACCAGAACGGCCGCGCCACCTTCAAGACCCGGGACGCGACCCGGATCGCCACGGCCCGCCTGATGCGCCCCAGCGCCGTCACCCACACCACCGACGTCGAACAGCGCTCGGTGGAACTGGCCCTGACGAAGGGCACGGACGGGACGACCGTCACCGTGGAGGTCCCGAAGGACCGCACGCTGGTGCCGCCCGGCTGGTACATGCTGTTCGTGACCGACCAGGACGGGATCCCGTCCGAGGCGAAGTGGATCCAGGTGGCGTGAGGACCGTGACTCCGCCGGCTCCGGTCAGCCTTTCGCGTGGCAGTGGCAGTGGCAGTGGCAGTGGCCAGTGGCAGCGGCAGTGGCAGCGGCCGTGGCAGTGGCAGCGGCCGTGGCTCCGGCAGCTGCCGCGGCCGAAGCCGCTGCCGGAGCCGCGCGCGCCGCCGCCGTCAGGACTTCGCGCGGCGGGCCAGGCCCAGGGCGTAGTCCGGCCACCAGGTGCCGGCGGCCGGGCCGCCCCGGCAGGGGCCGTCCGAGTCGCCGGGCCGCTTGATCCACAGATAGGCGTCGACCAGCTCGTCCCCGGTCCGGTCCGTCGGCGGCACGCCGAGCGCCCGGCCCGGGGGATTGCACCAGGCCTCCGCCCGGTCGCCGGGGAGCGGGCCGTCGCCGTTGCGGCTGGTGTCCACGGTGAAGTGGGTGCCGCCGAGCAGCCGCGACAGTCCCGCGCCGAAGCCCCGTACGACGTCGTTGGTCTGGAAGTTGGAGACGTTGAGCGCGAAGCCGTCCGCGCGGTCGACGCCCGCCCGGCGCAGCGGCTCCACCAGCTTGTTCGGGTCGTCGATCCAGGCCGGGTTGCCCGCGTCGAGATAGACGCGGGTGCGGGGCTGGCGCTTGAACCGCCCGACGGCCTCGGACAGCAGCTCCAGCCGCTCGTCGTGGTACCCGGCCGGGGTGCAGCCGTCCACGACGTGCGGCACCGCGTCCGGTTCGAGCACCACGATCGCGGGCGCGTCCCCGATCGCGGAGGCGAAGGCGTCCACCCACTGCCGGTACGCCCGTGCGTCGTGCGCGCCGCCCGCCGAGTACATGCCGCAGTCGCGGTGCGGGATGTTGTACGCGACGAACACGACCGTCCGCTTGCCGGGCGCCGCGCCCGTGACCGCCCGGGTCACGTCCGGCACCGGGTCGTCGCCCGCCGGCCATTCGGCCACCGGCCGCTCCGAGATCCGCCGCAGCACCTTGGCGTCCTCCGCCCGGCCCTGGGCCTCGTACTCCCTGACCTGCCGCGCCGCGTCGCTCTCCGGGTCCACCCAGAACGGCGAGCCGCCGGTGGGCGGCGCGGCTTCGCCGCGCACCGAGGGCGGCCCGACGGGGGAGGCGGGCGCCTCGCCGTCCGCGCCGCACCCGGTGAGCAGCAGCGCGGCGGCGAGGGCGGCGAGGGCGAGGGAACGACGACGACGGGACATCCGGCCCCCAGGGTCGGCTACGGGCTACGGGCTACGGGCTACGGGCGACGTGCTTCGGACTACGGGCTTCGGGCTTCGGGCTGCGTGCTTCGGACTCGGACTACGGGTTGCGGGTTGCGGGCATCGGATTGCGGCCACGGCGGCGGTCAGGCGTTCGACACGGACCGGCCTGGACGTCGCCGATCGACACGGACCGGCCACCATCGATCGACACAGACCGGATCATCGTGACATAACGGTCACTCGCCGTCCGGCTGCGACACCGCCAGCGCGATCCCCAGCGGCGTCCGCTCGTACAGCACCTGGTGGCCGTAACGGCGGGAGGTCAGCAGACCGGCCGCGCGCAGCACCGACAGGTGCGCCGACACCGACGACGCCGCGAGGCCCAGCCGGTGCGCGAGCGCCGAGGTGCCGGCCGGCTCGTCGAGCGCGCACAGCACGTCCGCCCTGGCCCGGCCGAGCAGCCGGGCGAGCGCGTCCGGCGTCCGCTCCCGCGGCTCCGTCCACAGCCCGCCGATGCCCCGCGCCGGATACGCCACGGTCGGCTGCCACGGCGGATCGAAGCCGCTCACCACCTCGGGCCAGGTGAACACCGACGGCATGAGGACGAGCCCCTGGCCGTCAAGCGCCCGGACGTGCTCGCCGCGGTAGTGGTCGACGACGAGCGTGGCCGTCTCCGCCGACCAGCCGAACGTCGGGTGCAGCTCGTCGAGCAGCCGCTCCAGACCGCCGTCGGCCAGCCGCCGCGAGTGGTACGCCACGTCCGCCTCCAGCAGCGCCCGCAGCCGCGGCCACTCCGGCTCGACCAGTGCCTCCCAGGCCCGTTCGAGGAGGTCCGCGAGCCGCGCGAGCGACGCCGCCGGATCCGCGAGGATCCGCCGCCCCTCGGCGCTCGCGGCGGCGCCGGGCGTGTCCGCGAGCGCCCGCGCGAAGTCCGCGGCGGCGACGGCCGGATCGGTCGCCCGGACGGCCGCGATCTCCTCCTCGAAGACCCCGGAGGCCCGGAGCGGCGGCGGGTACAGGCAGTCCGGGCTGTGCCCGCGCACCGGCATCATCAGGTGCAGCGGGGCGAGGTCGAGCCCCCGCGCCGCGTGCTCGATCCGCCGCAGCCACGGCAGGTGGTACTTCTGCTGCCGCGGACGCGCGAGCACCCGCACCGCGCCCTGCGTCTCCCACAGCGGCGAGACCGCGAACCGGATGCGCAGCGGATCGGCCTCGCCGAAGTGCAGGTGGTAGGGCACGGGGGCTCCCGAGGGGCGAGCGGACGGACGGGCGGGCCTGCCGGACGTGACCGGCCGGACGGGAGGGACCGGCTCAGAATCGGCCGGAGCCGACCGGCGCAGAATCGGCCGGCTCCGGCCGGCGAAGATTCGGCCGGAGCCGAAAGTCTAGGGCGCGGCTGCCGTCGGCCAGCACGCTGCGTCCATGCCCACGAACGACACCCGGGCGCCCCAGGCCGCGCCCCTGCCCACCCCCGCCTCCCCGCCGGAGCCGCCGGCTCCGGAACCGGCCCTGGAACCGTCCCCGGCGAAACCGTCCCCGGCGGCACCAGTCCCGGCGAAACCGTCCCCGGCGAAACCATCCCCGGCGACACCAGTCCCGGCGAAACCGTCCCCGGCGGTACCAGCCCCGGCGGGACCGGCCCCGACCGGCTATCGCGCCGTCTTCGCCGTCCGCGAGTTCCGTTTCGTGTTCGCCGCCCACCTCTGCTCCCTGCTCGGCATCGTCGTCAGCGAACTCGCGCTCACCGTGCTCGTGTACGACCTCACCCGCTCGCCGCTGCTCTCCTCGCTCACCTTCGCGCTCGGCTTCCTGCCGTACGTCTTCGGCGGCACCGTGCTGGCCGGCCTCGCCGACCGGGTGCCGCCGCGACGGGTGCTCGTCGTCTGCGACCTGATCTGCGCGGGCTGCGTCGCCGTCATGGCCGTGCCCCTCACACCCGTCGCCGCGCTGCTCGCCCTCCGCTGCGCCATCGCCGTCGTCTCGCCCGTGTTCCAGGGCACGCGGATGGCGACCCTCGCCGACATCCTGGGCGAGGGCGACCTCTTCGTCCTCGGACGGTCCCTGCTGCGGATCGTCTCGCAGAGCGCCCTGCTCGCCGGATTCGCCGTCGGCGGCGTCCTGCTCACCGTCGTGCCGCCGCGCGGCGCGCTGGTCGTCACCACCGTCACCTTCCTGGTCTCCGCGCTGCTGCTCCGCCTCGGCACCGTCCGCCGGCCCGCCCGCGCCGCCGGAGGGAAGCGCGAGGGCCTCCGCGCCACCTGGGGCGTGCTGCGCGACCGCCGCGTCCGCGCGCTCATGCTGATGTTCTGGGTGCCGCCGCTGTTCGCCGTCGTGCCCGAGGCGCTCGCCGCGCCCTACGCCGACGAGATCGGCGTCTCCACCGCCGCGCTCGGCCTGCTCATGTGCGCGCTGCCCGTCGGCACCATCGCGGGCGAACTGCTCGCCGGGTCCGTCCTCGGCCCCGCCGTCCGCTCGCGGATCGTGGTTCCGCTCGCCGTCGCCGGCACCCTGCCCTTCCTCCTCTACGCCTTCACGCCGGGCCTCGCCCTCGCCGCCGTCGCGCTCGTACTGGCCGGTGCCACCGCCGCGTACACCCTCGGCCTCGACGCCTGGTTCGTCGCCGCCGTCCCCGAGGAACGGCGGGGCCGGGCGATGACCCTGATGTCCGCCGGCATGATGACCGCGCAGGGCATCGGCATGGCCGCGGCCGGCCTCGCCGCCGAGTTCGCCGCCGTGCACACCGTCGTCGCCGGCACCGGAATCCTCGGCACGCTCGTCGTGATCGTCCTGGTCCTGGAGCTGCGGGCGACCGAAAGGCGAGACGCGGCTGACCGCCATATGACCAGTGGGTAAGGTCAAGGCGTGCCGAAGCCGCTGAGTCTCCCCTTCGACCCCATCGCCCGCGCCGACGAGCTCTGGCAGAAGCGCTGGGGCCCGGTCCCCTCGATGGCCGCGATCACCTCGATCATGCGGGCCCATCAGATCCTGCTGGCCGAGGTCGACGCCGTGGTCAAGCCGTACGGGCTGACCTTC
Organism: Streptomyces roseicoloratus; assembly: GCF_004117935.1. Classification (GTDB taxonomy): domain Bacteria; phylum Actinomycetota; class Actinomycetes; order Streptomycetales; family Streptomycetaceae; genus Streptomyces; species Streptomyces roseicoloratus. The sequence continues at coordinate 107,441 of NZ_SDOY01000173.1, forward strand.
GCCCGCTACGAGGCACTGGTCCTGCTCACCTTCTCCAAGGCCGGCGAGCTGCCGATGTCCAAGATCGGCGAGCGGCTCATGGTGCACCCCACCTCCGTGACCAACACCGTCGACCGGCTGGTGAAGTCCGGTCTGGTCGACAAGCGGCCCAACCCCAACGACGGGCGCGGGACGCTCGCCTCGATCACCGAGAAGGGCCGCGAGGTGGTCGAGGCGGCGACCCGCGACCTGATGGAGATGGACTTCGGGCTGGGCGCGTACGACGCCGAGGAGTGCGCCGAGATCTTCGCGATGCTGCGCCCGCTGAGGGTCGCGGCGCACGACTTCGACGAGGGCTGAGCGGCCCGGAAGCGGGCAGGGACCCGCGCGAAGATCGCCCGGAACGTGCGGTTACGCTCGACGGCATGAAATCCAGCGTGCTGACCCGCTACCGCGTCATGGCGTACGTGACCGCGGTCATGCTCCTCATTCTGTGCGCGTGCATGGTCGCCAAGTACGGCTTCGGCGTCGGCGAGGACGTGACCTTCGCGGTCTCCCAGGCCCACGGCGTCCTCTACATCCTCTACCTGATCTTCGCCTTCGACCTGGGTTCCAAGGCCAAGTGGCCCTTCGGACGGCTCCTGTGGGTGCTGCTGTCGGGAACGATTCCGACCGCCGCCTTCTTCGTCGAGCGCAAGGTCGTCCGCGACACGCTTCCGCTGGTCAGCGGCGCGCAGCCGGCTCCCGCCAAGGCCTGAGCCGAGGGCCTGGCCGAGTCCCACCACGCACCCCCGCACACATGTGCGGGGGTTTGCCATCGACATTTACTAGGACGTCCTAGTAAATTCGAAGCATGGACGCTGACGCCATCGAGGAAGGCCGCCGTCGCTGGCAGGCCCGTTACGACAAGGCCCGCAAGCGCGACGCCGACTTCACCACGCTCTCCGGGGACCAGGTCGACCCGGTCTACGGGCCCCGGCCGGGTGACAGCTACGAAGGGTTCGAGCGCATCGGCTGGCCCGGCGAGTACCCCTTCACCCGTGGCCTGCACCCGACCGGCTACCGCGGCCGGACCTGGACCATCCGCCAGTTCGCCGGCTTCGGCAACGCCGAGCAGACCAACGAGCGCTACAAGATGATCCTCGCCGCCGGCGGCGGCGGGCTCTCCGTCGCCTTCGACATGCCCACCCTCATGGGCCGCGACTCCGACGATCCGCGCTCCCTCGGCGAGGTCGGCCACTGCGGCGTCGCCATCGACTCCGCCGCCGACATGGAGGTCCTGTTCAAGGACATCCCGCTCGGCGACGTGACGACCTCCATGACCATCTCCGGGCCCGCCGTGCCCGTCTTCTGCATGTACCTGGTCGCCGCCGAGCGCCAGGGCGTCGATCCCGCCGTGCTCAACGGCACGCTGCAGACCGACATCTTCAAGGAGTACATCGCGCAGAAGGAGTGGCTCTTCCCGCCCGAGCCGCACCTGCGTCTCATCGGCGACCTGATGGAGCACTGCGCGGCCGGCATCCCCGCGTACAAGCCGCTCTCCGTCTCCGGCTACCACATCCGCGAGGCCGGTGCGACGGCCGCGCAGGAGCTCGCGTACACCCTCGCCGACGGCTTCGGCTACGTGGAACTCGGCCTCTCCCGCGGCCTGGACGTGGACGTCTTCGCGCCCGGCCTCTCGTTCTTCTTCGACGCGCACCTCGACTTCTTCGAGGAGATCGCCAAGTTCCGCGCCGCCCGCCGGATCTGGGCCCGCTGGATGAAGGAGGTCTACGGCGCCAAGACCGACAAGGCGCAGTGGCTGCGCTTCCACACCCAGACCGCCGGTGTCTCGCTCACCGCCCAGCAGCCGTACAACAACGTCGTGCGCACCGCGGTCGAGGCGCTCGCGGCCGTGCTCGGCGGCACCAACTCCCTCCACACCAACGCCCTCGACGAGACCCTCGCGCTGCCCAGCGAGCAGGCCGCCGAGATCGCCCTGCGCACCCAGCAGGTGCTGATGGAGGAGACCGGCGTGGCCAACGTGGCCGACCCGCTGGGCGGTTCCTGGTACATCGAGCAGCTGACCGACCGGATCGAGGCGGACGCCGAGAAGATCTTCGACCAGATCAAGGAGCGCGGTCTGCGGGCGCACCCCGACGGCAAGCACCCCATCGGTCCGATCACCTCCGGCATCCTGCGCGGCATCGAGGACGGCTGGTTCACCGGCGAGATCGCCGAGTCCGCCTTCCGCTACCAGCAGGCCCTGGAGAAGGGCGAGAAGCGGGTCGTCGGCGTCAACGTGCACCACGGCTCGGTCACCGGCGACCTGGAGATCCTGCGGGTCAGCCACGAGGTCGAGTGGGAGCAGGTCCGGGTGCTCGGCGAGCGCAAGGGCCGCCGCGACGAGGCGAAGGTCCGCGCGTCCCTGGACGCGATGCTGGCCGCGGCCCGCGACGGCTCCAACATGATCCCGCCGATGCTCGACGCCGTACGGGCGGAGGCCACCCTCGGCGAGATCTGCGACGTGCTCCGCGAGGAGTGGGGCGTGTACGTGGAGCCGGCCGGCTTCTAGCCGTACGGGCTGCGCACACTCCAGCCGTACGGCCAGGGTGTCCAGCCGTACGGCCGCGCCGAAGCGAGACGCGCCCCTGTGCGACCTGTCCGGTCGTGCGGGGGCGTTCGCGTCCCTGCCCACGAGCTCTCGTGCCGACGGGCTCGTGCCTCCCGGCTCTCGTGCCCACCGGCTGGTGCCCGCGGGCTCTCGTGCCCACGGTTCGTGTCCACGGGCCGCAGACGCGGTGTTTACTGCTCCGCAGCCGCCGTGAGGCCGCCGAGCAGCAGGGCCGTGAGGCGGCGAACCCAGGCCTCGTCCACCGGCTCGGCGCTCACCAGCGCGCGGTGCACCACGGCGCCGGCGACGACGTCGAAGATGAGGTCGTCGATGGCCGCCACGGTCTCCGGATCGCGCTTCTGCGGGAGTTCGCCCCGGTCCTGTGCGCGCTGGCGGCCCTCCAGGACGAGGCGCTTCTGGCGGTCCACGATCGAGGCGCGGATGCGCTCGCGCAACGGTTCGTCGCGGGTGGACTCGGCGACGACCGCCATGAGGGCGGTCTTGGTCTCGGGGCGTTCGAGGAGGGCGCCGAACTGCAGCACGACGTTCTCGATGTCGGCCTGGAGGGAACCGAGATCGGGCAGTTCGAGTTCGTCGAAGAGGACGGCGACGGCGTCCACCACGAGTTCGTTCTTGTTGGCCCACCGCCGGTAGAGCGTGGTCTTGGCGACTCCGGCCCTGGTCGCGACGTCGCCCATGGTCAGCTTGGACCAGCCCAGCTCCACGAGAACCGCCCGGGTCGCCTCCAGGATGGCCGTGCCGGCCTCGGCGGAGCGCGGTCGTCCGGTTCGGGTTCGGGAACGGGTGCGGCTACACATGGACGTCGACCATACCCGTCAGTAGGTATTGCGCCAGAGGCCGGTGATGTGAGGCAGTTCACCACCGGACTCTCCCCACGGGGCGGTGCTCGCCATTACGCTACGACCCGTAGCGAAAGGCTCGAGCGGCCCTCGCGACAACCACGGCGCCAGGTGGGGACCCGGCGCACAAGAGCAGCGGATGACGACCGCGGCGGCGGACGACGGCCGTGACCGCGGATGACGACCGTGGACCGCGCCGTCCGGCCACCGGGCGGCACGGTTCGGCCATGGCTTACCGGTTACGCGCGCACAGGGGGGAGGATAGAGGCATGCAGCCCCGAAACATGTCCATGAGCGGCGTCGTCGACCTCGCCGCGGTGAAGGCGGCCGGCGAAGCCAAGGCGAAGGCCGAGGCCGCGCGCGCCGAGGCCGCCCGGCACGGCGGTACGCCTGCCGTCTCCCCTTCCGCCCTGGTGATCGACGTCGACGAGGCGGGCTTCGAGCGCGATGTGCTCCAGCGGTCCGCCGAGGTCCCGGTCGTCATCGACTTCTGGGCCGAGTGGTGCGAGCCGTGCAAGCAGCTGGGCCCGCTCCTCGAGCGCCTGGCCGCCGAGTACAACGGCCGGTTCCTGCTCGCCAAGGTCGACGTCGACGCCAACCAGATGCTGATGCAGCAGTTCGGCATCCAGGGAATTCCGGCCGTTTTCGCGGTGGTCGCCGGTCAGGCGCTGCCGCTCTTCCAGGGCGCGGCCCCCGAAGCGCAGATCCGCCAGACCCTCGACCAGCTGGTGCAGGTCGCCGAGGAGCGCTTCGGCCTCACCGGCATCCAGGTCGACCCCGGCGCCGACGGCCCGGCGGCCGCCGGAGTCCCGGCCGGTCCGTACGACGCCCTGCTGGAGGCCGCCATGTCCGCGCTCGACGCGGGCGATCTGGCCGGTGCCGTCCAGGCGTACAAGAACGTGCTCGTCGACGACCCGCAGCACCCGGAGGCCAAGCTGGGGCTCGCCCAGGCGGAGCTGCTGTCCCGGGTGCAGGGCCTGGACCCGCAGGCGGTGCGGAAGAACGCGGCGGACAACCCGGCGGACGTCGCCGCGCAGATCGCCGCCGCCGACCTCGACCTGGTGGGCGGTCACGTCCAGGACGCCTTCGGGCGACTGGTGGACGCGGTGCGCCGTACGGCGGGCGAGGACCGGGACGCGGCGCGGGTCCGGCTGCTCGAGCTCTTCGAGGTGATCGGTCCCGACGACCCGCGGGTGACGGCCGCACGGCAGGCCCTGGCGAGCGCCCTCTTCTGAGCGGTGACCCGCTTCCCGTAAGGGGCCCCGACGGGGTCGCGTACCGCCGCCGGCGGGGTCACGCACCGGCTCCGGAGGGCCTCGCGGAACGGGACGATTTGGCGACACAGTGACATTCGGCGGCCGCGCTTTACCAAAACTTGGTAATCGCGGCCGCTGTTACTTGCAGTAAATCGAACCCGGAATTCTGTCCGGATTTCTCCGACTTCATCATTCTTTGTCGCGTCACGCGGCGGCACCCTGCGTTGCCGGACGGTACCGGCCCGCAGTGGCGTGGTTATCAGGCCGTTACTAGCCAGTAACGAACCCCCTTGTGCGGGCGCCGGGAATGGACCACGATCGGCGACGCTCGGTCCGACACCGCACCAGCCCGGCGAACCCGCCGACTGCGCGCGGCGGAGGGTCCCCACCGAGCGGGCCGGCGGCGCACGTCGCCGGTCGTGGACAGGGGGGTTCCTGCTCCATCGGCAGGGCCTGTCCAATCCGGCCACGCGGACCGCGTGGCCAGTGGTTGTCGCTCGGGGGTGATCGCCGGTGATTCGGACGCGCGTCGTGCCGCCTGAGCCCTCGGCGCTCTCCTCCCCGAGGACGTAGCACTTCTCCCATCCCAGGACGGGCCCTGGGCCCATCCGGAGATGTACGTCCGAGAAGGAGGAATTCTCATGAAGTCCCAGGTTCGTGGCGGGACCAGATGGAAGCGGTTCGCCGTCGTCATGGTGCCGAGCGTGGCCGCGACGGCCGCGATCGGCGTCGGCCTGGCCCAGGGCGCGCTCGCCGCGTCCTTCAGCATTTCCGGCCAGGATTTCAAGGTCAAGGCTGACAGCCTCGTCGGCAAGAACTTCGTCCAGTACGGCAGCGTCGACGCGGGCAAGACCCTCGACGGCAAGGACTTCGCGGAGCCCGTCGCGGTGTCCGGCTTCTCCGAGGCCTGGATCACCAACATGTGCCAGTCCGTCGTGACGCCGAACATTCCGTTCGTCGGCGACGTCACCCTGGTGCTGAAGGCCGGCACGGAGAACAAGAAGCCGGTCTACGCGAAGGGCATCTACCTCGATGTCGCCGAGCTGAAGGCCGACGCCGAGTTCGGCAACATCGACATCGGTGTCGCCGCCGGTGACCTCAACAAGGTCAACGGCCAGCCGGTTCCGGGCAAGCCCGGCATCCAGCCGAACACCAAGGCCAACCCGTTCGGCTTCGGCCAGCGTGCCGAGGACGCGAAGCTGACCGACGTGCGGCAGCGGGCGTGGGCCACTACCGCCGCGACCTTCCAGCTGCCGAACCTCGACCTGTCGCTGCACCGCGGCAAGGGTGCCGGCGTCGAGTGCTACTGATGCCGACGTCCGTCCAGGACTGACGCGCGCGGGTGCGGGGCCGTTCCGCACGGCCCCCACCCGCTTCAGCAGGCCCCTTCTTCTCCACCATCTCAGCAACACCGCTTCCAGGGAGCTGTTTTCCATGAGCGCCGAGTCCACTGCTTCCCGCGGAGTCCCCACAGACAACCGGTTCAAGGTCTGGCGGCAGACCCGGCCCTTCTGGGCGGGCCTCTTCACCATGATCGGCGGCGTCCCGATCGCCTATCTCCCGTACGGGGACATGCGTCTCGGCAACATGACGCTCGCCATGCAGACGACGGCCGGAGCCGGCGCGCTGATCATCGGCGTCCTGCTGATCACGCTCGGACTCACCATGTGGTTCCAGCCCGCCGTCCGGGTCTTCGCCGGTGTCGCGACCATCGTGCTCGGACTCATCTCCATCCCGGTGTCGAACTTCGGCGGCCTGGTCATCGGCTTCCTCTTCGCCCTCGTCGGCGGCGGCATGTCCGCGTCGTGGGCCCCGGCCCCGCCGGCGAAGACGTCCGACGAGCAGCCGGAGCAGGCCGAGCAGTCCGTACCGGAAGAGCAGGACGAAGCGGCGCCTGCCGAGCCGGGAGAGCACCACGCGTACGACGAGCACGACGGCACGACCGGCACGACGCAGCCCCTGATCCCCCAGCAGGGCTCCGAGGCACCGGTGGCCGGGAAGACGATCGAAGCCAACGGCGGGAGGAACAGTGCGGGGTGACGAAACACAGTCGGCCGGGACGACGAGAGGACCGCGCCACGCGGCCCCTCGCAAGTCCCTCCTGAACAAGCTCCACGCACCGGTCGGCAAGGCCATGGCCCTCGCGGCCATGCCCACCGCGGTGATCGTGGGCATGGGCCTCGCACCCCGGCTCGCCCTCGCCGACGACAACAAGGACATCCCCTTCGCGCCCGGCCCGTGCGTGACCCGCTCGGACGAGCCGACGCCCGAGGAGAGCAGCACCACGCCCGCGCAGACGGAGAGCCCCAAGCCGACGGCGAGCGCGAGCGCGACCGGACAGCCCGAGCCGGAGACCTCGGCCTCGGCCACCGCCGAACCCAAGCCGACGGCGACGTCCGGCACTGCCACGGCAGTGCCCCAGGCTCCCGCACCCCACGTCACGCCCACCGCGAGCCCGACCCCGACGGCGACGAAGTCGAAGAACCCGCTCGACCCGCTGGGTCTCGGCGACGCGCTCAAGGACCTCTTCGACGGACCGGACAAGACCACGGCGGCGCCCGAGCCCACCGCGACGACGGCCGCGCCCACGCCCGCGCCGACGGCCACGACCGGCACCCCGGACGGCCGGAAGCCGACCACGGCACCCGAGCGGACGACGGCCCCGAAGACGGACACCGTCACCGACCGGACCAAGGAGGCCATCAAGGCCGCCGCGGACAAGGCCGGCGCCACCACCGAGGAGCTGTCCGAGGACGTCAAGGGACTCGACCCCAAGAAGGACGAGGACATCCCCGACGGCGCCAAGCCGCGCTTCCCCTGCCCCGAGCCCGACCCGGAGGCGCTCGCCGCCGCCGAACTGGAGAGCGGCATGCCGCTCCTCCCGGACGAGCCGTGGCGCCTGGAGACCAGCACGCTGGAGCTGCGCGGCCTCAAGTACCACGGCATCGTCGAGGTGAAGACCGGCAGCGGCAAGATCAAGAAGGCCCTGAAGTTCACCGCGGACGAGGTGGACATCTGGAACCTCCACCAGCTGACGGTCCACTCCGAGGGCCTCACGGGCCACGTCCGCTCCGACACGGGCTCGAAGTCCACCATCCGCAACGGCACGGTGACCATGTACACGGAGGAGCTGAAGGGCAACCTCTTCGGCATCATCCCGGTCACCTTCAGCCCCGAGACCCCGCCGCCGCTCGACGTCCCGTGGGCCGTCTTCACCAACTGCAAGGTGAAGCAGGCCGGCCAGTTCGGCGGCACGCTCAAGGTCCCGGGCCTGCGCAACACGATCGAGCCGAACTGACCCGACGGCCGTCCGGACGCAGACCGTCCGTCCGCCCGACCGGAGCCACGCTGTGGGCAGCACCTCGCCGGAGGTGCTGCCCACAGCCGTTTCCCCGGAATCTCCACCACGGCGAGTTCGTGGTGGCCGGCGTCGGATTCCCGGTCGATGGGGAGTGGCCCGTCGCCGGACGGGACGGCCGCGGTACCGGCCGACGCCGGGTGAAGGACAGCGGGGTGGGAGCCGGGCTGCCGGCTCCCACCCCACCACTGTCCGCGGACGTCGGTGTCAGGCCTTCTCGCCGCCGCCCAGGTGGTGCACCCGGACCATGTTCGTGGTGCCCGGGACGCCGGGCGGGGAGCCGGCGGTGATGATCATCGTGTCGCCGGCGTTGTAGCGCTGGAGCTTCAGGAGCTCCGCGTCCACCAGGTCGACCATCGCGTCCGTGTTGTCCACGAACGGGACCAGGAAGGACTCCACGCCCCAGCTCAGGGTGAGCTGGTTGCGGGTGTTCTCGTCGGTGGTGAAGGCCAGGATCGGCTGCTGCGTCCGGTAGCGGGAGAGGCGGCGGGCCGTGTCGCCGGACTGGGTGAAGGCGATCAGCGCCTTGCCGCCCAGGAAGTCGGCGATCTCGCAGGCCGCGCGGGCGACCGAACCGCCCTGGGTGCGCGGCTTCTTGCCCGGGACCAGCGGCTGCAGGCCCTTGGAGAGCAGCTCCTCCTCGGCCGCGGCGACGATCTTCGACATCGTCTTCACGGTCTCGATCGGGTAGGCGCCGACCGAGGACTCGGCGGAGAGCATGACCGCGTCCGCGCCGTCCAGGATCGCGTTGGCGACGTCGCTCGCCTCGGCGCGGGTCGGCCGCGAGTTGGTGATCATCGACTCCATCATCTGGGTGGCGACGATGACCGGCTTGGCGTTGCGGCGGCACATCTCGACGAGGCGCTTCTGCACCATCGGGACGCGCTCCAGCGGGTACTCCACGGCGAGGTCGCCGCGGGCCACCATGACGGCGTCGAAGGCGGCGACGACGTCCGCCATGTTCTCGACCGCCTGCGGCTTCTCGACCTTGGCGATGACCGGGACCCGGCGGCCCTCCTCGTCCATCACCTTGTGGACGTCCTTCACGTCCTCGGCGTCGCGGACGAAGGACAGGGCGACCATGTCGCAGCCCATGCGCAGCGCGAAGCGGAGGTCCTCGACGTCCTTCTCGGACAGGGCCGGGACGTTGACCGCGGCACCGGGCAGGTTGATGCCCTTGTGGTCGGAGATCACTCCGCCTTCGACGACGATGGTCTTCACCCGCGGGCCCTCGACCTCGACGACCCTCAGCTCGACGTTGCCGTCGTTGATGAGGACCTGGTCGCCCTTCGAGACGTCGCCGGGCAGGCCCTTGTACGTGGTGCCGCAGACGGACTTGTCGCCGGGGACGTCCTCGGTGGTGATGGTGAACTCGTCACCGCGCACCAGCTCGACGGGGCCCTCCGCGAAGGTCTCCAGACGGATCTTGGGGCCCTGGAGGTCGGCGAGCACACCGACGGCGCGGCCGGTGTCCGCCGACGCCCTGCGGAGACGGTCGTACCGCTCCTGGTGCTCTGCCTGGGTCCCGTGGCTCATGTTGAATCGGGCCACGTTCATGCCGGCCTCGATGAGAGCCTTCAGCTGCTCATAGGAGTCGACGGCGGGGCCCAGCGTGCAGACGATTTTGGAACGGCGCATGAGGCGGATCCTATCGGTTTGTTTCACGGCGGAATATTCCGTCTGGTGGAATGTACAAATGGGCGGGGTGCCGCTCAGGCGTTCACTCCTCCGGGCGAGGGTTCGCTCAGATGTCACCTACGCTTCGCCGGCGAGACCGCTCACGAGCGCGTAGCTCTGCCGGGCGATCTCCAGCTCCTCGTCGGTCGGTACGACGGCCACCGCGACCCGTGCGTACTCCGGCGAGACGATCCGGGCCTCGTCCGACCGCTCGGCGTTGAGACCGGCGTCCACCGCGAGGCCCAGCTCCTCCAGGCCCGCGACGGCGGCCTCGCGCACCGGCGCCGCGTTCTCGCCCACGCCGGCCGTGAACGCCACCGCGTCCACCCGGCCGAGCACCGCGTAGTAGGCGCCGATGTACTTCTTCAGCCGGTGGACGTAGATGTCGAAGGCGAGCGCCGCGCGCGCGTCGCCCTCGTCGATCCGCCGGCGTATCTCCCGCATGTCGTTGTCGCCGCAGAGCCCGACGAGCCCCGACCTCTTGTTCAGCAGGACGTCGACGTCCTCCGCGGACATGTCCGCGTTCCGCATCAGGTGGAAGGTGACCGCCGGGTCGATGTCGCCCGAGCGGGTGCCCATCACCAGGCCCTCCAGCGGCGTCAGGCCCATCGAGGTGTCCACGCAGCGGCCGCCCGCGACCGCCGAGGCGGAGGCCCCGTTGCCCAGGTGCAGCACGATCACGTTCACCTCCTCCGGCGCCTTGCCGAGCAGCCGCGCGGTCTCCCGCGAGACGTACGCGTGCGAGGTGCCGTGGAAGCCGTAGCGGCGGATCCGGTGCGCGTCCGCGGTCTCCACGTCGATCGCGTAGCGGGCCGCCCACTCCGGCATCGTGGTGTGGAAGGCGGTGTCGAAGACCGCGACCTGCGGAAGGTCCGGGCGCAGCGACATCGCCGTGCGGATGCCGGTGAGGTTCGCCGGGTTGTGCAGCGGCGCCACCGGCACCAGCCGCTCGATCTCGGCGAGGACCGCGTCGTCGATCACCGTCGGCTCGGTGAAGCGGAGCCCGCCGTGCACCACCCGGTGGCCGATCACGGCCAGTTCGGGCGAGTCCAGGCCGAGCCCGTCCGCCGCCAGCTCCTCGGCCACCGCCTTGAGGGCGGCCGCGTGGTCGGCGATCGGGCCGTGCTTCTCGCGCTTCTCGCCGCCACCGCCCAGCAGCGGCGTGTGCACCAGGCGCGAGGTCTCCTCGCCGATCCGCTCGACCAGGCCGAGCGCGAGCCGACCGCCGTCCTTCATGTCGAGGAGCTGGTACTTGACCGACGACGAACCGGAGTTGAGGACGAGCACGCGCGTCGGCGCACCGGCGCCGGGCGCGGCACCGGCGCCCGGGGCGGGGGAGGGGCCGGTGGTCGCGGTCGGGCTGGGCTGGGTCATGCGGTGGCCTCCTGACCCTCGGCGGGGACCTGGGACTGGATCGCCGTGATGGCGACGGTGTTGACGATGTCGCTGACGAGCGCGCCGCGCGAGAGGTCGTTCACGGGCTTGCGCAGGCCCTGCAGGACCGGGCCGACGGCGACCGCGCCGGCCGAACGCTGCACGGCCTTGTAGGTGTTGTTGCCGGTGTTGAGGTCCGGGAAGATCAGCACGCTGGCCTGCCCGGCCACCTCCGAGTCCGGCAGCTTGGTCGCCGCGACGGACGGCTCGACGGCCGCGTCGTACTGGATCGGGCCCTCGATCCTCAACTCGGGACGGCTCTCCCGGACCAGCTTCGTCGCCTCGCGCACCTTGTCGACGTCGGCGCCGGACCCGGAGGTGCCGGTCGAGTACGACAGCATCGCGATCCGCGGCTCGACGCCGAAGCGGGCCGCGGTGGCCGCCGACTGCACGGCGATGTCGGCGAGCTGCTCGGCGTCCGGGTCCGGGTTGACCGCGCAGTCGCCGTACACCAGCACCTTGTCGGCCAGGCACATGAAGAACACGGACGAGACGATCGAGGCGTCCGGCTTGGTCTTGATGATCTCGAAGGCCGGGCGGATCGTCGCGGCCGTGGAGTGCACCGAGCCGGACACCATGCCGTCGGCCAGGCCCTCCGCCACCATCAGCGTGCCGAAGTAGTTCACGTCCGACACCACGTCGTACGCGAGCTCGACGGTGACGCCCTTGTGGGCGCGCAGCCGCGCGTACTTCTCGGCGAAGGCGTCGCGCAGTTCCGAGGTCTGCGGGTCGATCAGCCGGGTGTCGCCGAGGTCCACGCTCAGGTCCGCCGCCTTCTTGCGGATCACCTCGACGTCGCCGAGCAGCGTCAGGTCGCACACGTCACGGCGGATCAGCACGTCGGCGGCGCGCAGCACCCGCTCCTCGGTGCCCTCGGGCAGCACCACCCGGCGCCGGTCGGCCCGGGCCTGCTCCAGGAGCTCGTGCTCGAACATCATCGGCGTGACCCGGCCGCTCCGGGCGACCGACAGCCGCTTGAGCAGGTCCGCGGTGTCGACGTGCCGCTCGAAGAGACCGAGCGCGGTCTCCGCCTTCCGCGGCGTGGCCGCGTTCAGCTTCCCTTCCAGGGCGAAGAGTTCGGTCGCGGTCGGGAAGCTGTTGCCCGGTACGGAGATGACGGGCGTGCCGGGCGCGAGGCGGGCGGCCAGGGTGAGGATCTCGTCGCTCGGCCGCTCGTTGAGGGTCAGCAGCACGCCGGCGATCGGCGGCGTGCCCGCCGAGTGCGCGGCGAGCGCGCCGACGACCAGGTCGGCCCGGTCCCCGGGCGTGACCACCAGACAGCCCGGGGTCAGCGCGTTGAGGAAGTTCGGCAGCATCGCGCCGCCGAAGACGAAGTCCAGGGCGTCGCGGGCCAGCCCGGCGTCGTCGCCGAGGACGACGGTGGCGCCGAGCGCGTGGGTGATCTGCGAGACGGTCGGCGCGGCGAGGGCCGGCTCGTCGGGCAGCACGTAGCAGGGCACCGGCACCCGCGCGGCCAGCCGCTCGGCGATGACGGCGCGGTCCTCCGCGGCGACCCGGTTGACGACCATCGCGAGCACGTCGCAGCCGAGCCCGTCGTAGGCGCGGAAGGCGTTGCGGGCCTCGGCCCGTACGGACTCCGCCGGCTGGCCCTTCCCGCCGACCACCGGGATCACGGAGGCGCCGAACTCGTTGGCGAGGCGGGCGTTCAGCGCCAGCTCGTCCGGGAGCTGGGTGGCGGCGAAGTCGGTGCCGAGGACCAGGACCACCTCGTAGTCCCGGGCCACCGCGTGGAAGCGGTCCACCAGCCGGGAGACCAGCTCGTCGGTGCCCCGCTCCGCCTGCAGCGCGGACGCCTCGTGGTAGTCCATGCCGTACCCGGTGGCCGCGTCCTGGGTCAGCCGGTAGCGGCTGCGCAGCAGGTCGAACAGGCGGTCGGGTCCGTCGTGGACCAGCGGGCGGAACACCCCGACCCGGTCCACCTGTCGGGTGAGGAGCTCCATGACTCCCAGCTCGACGACCTGCCGGCCGTCCCCGCGGTCGATCCCGGTCACGTACACGCTGCGCGTCACGCCGTGCTCTCCTGTTCGCATCGCTGCGGGTCATCCGTCAAGCGAATGTGTTCACAAACCATCGATGGGGTGGGAATGCCCTCTTGACAATACCCCTGCGGCTGGATAGGACGCCCGCTGGACGAAAGGCCCTGAGGAGGGGGACCGAAGGCCCTGAAAGGCCCCGGAACACCCTCCCGGGGCGGACGCGCGGAGCGGCGGCGAACGTGTCCGCACCGCCGACCGTGTGAGAATCGTCGCGGCTCACACGTACCACTACCGAGCAGGAGACACGGCACGATGCGCATCGGAGTTCTGACAGCGGGCGGCGACTGTCCCGGCCTGAACGCAGTGATCCGGTCGGTCGTGCACCGGGCCGTGACCCACTACGGCGACGAGGTCATCGGCTTCGAGGACGGCTACGCGGGCCTGCTCGACGGCCGCTACCGGCCCCTCGACCTGAACGCCGTCAGCGGCATCCTCGCCCGCGGCGGCACCATCCTCGGCTCCTCCCGCCTCGAGCGCGCCCGCTTCGCCGCCGCCTGCGACAACGCCAAGGAACTCATCGAGAAGAGCGGCTTCGACGCGCTGATCCCGATCGGCGGCGAGGGCACGCTCACCGCGGCCCGCATGCTGGCCGACGCGGGCGTGCCCGTCGTCGGCGTCCCGAAGACCATCGACAACGACATCTCCTCCACCGACCGCACCTTCGGCTTCGACACCGCCGTCGGCGTCGCCACCGAGGCCATGGACCGGCTCAAGACCACCGCCGAGTCCCACCAGCGCGTGATGGTCGTCGAGGTGATGGGCCGGCACGCCGGCTGGATCGCCCTGGAGTCCGGCATGGCCGGCGGCGCCCACGGCATCTGCCTGCCCGAGCGTCCCTTCGACCCGGCCGACCTCGTCAAGATGGTCGAGGAGCGCTTCGCCCGCGGCAAGAAGTTCGCCGTCATCTGCGTCGCCGAGGGCGCCCACCCCGCCGAGGGCACGATGGACTACGGCAAGGGCGCGATCGACCAGTTCGGCCACGAGCGCTTCCAGGGCATCGGCACCGCCCTCGCCTACGAGCTGGAGAAGCGCCTCGGCAAGGAGGCCCGGCCCGTCATCCTCGGCCACGTCCAGCGCGGCGGCACCCCCACCGCGTACGACAGGGTGCTCGCCACCCGCTTCGGCTGGTACGCCGTCGAGGCCGTCCACCACGGCGACTTCGGCAACATGACCGCGCTGCGCGGCACGGACATCCACATGGTCCCGCTGGCCGAGGCCGTCACCCAGCTGAAGCGGGTCCCGGTGGACCGCATGCGCGAGGCCGAGTCCGTCTTCTGACGGACCGACCTCCGGCCCGGGCCTTTCCGGTCCGTGCCGTTTCAGGCCCGCGCCTTCCCCCACTCGCGTCCTTCCGGCCCGCGCGCTTCCGGCCCGGACCCGGGCCACGGGGCCTTGCTCCCGCGTCGCGGTCCCGATCGTCCCCCCGTGGACGATCGGGGCCGAATCCATGCTTGAGCCCGGAGGCGCGATCAACAAGGCTTGGGGCTTGTCCCGGACATGTCCCCACCCGTCCGGACCCGGCCGGACGAGGGGAGCGGCGCGCATGACCACGGGGGAGACGGCTCCCGATCCGCGGGGAGCACGTAACCCGGCCGAGTTCGTCGCGCGGCTCCAGGAGCTGAAGAACCGGTCCGGACTCACCTTTCGCGAACTGACCGCCCGCGCCGCCGCCCACGGCGACGTCCTGCCCCGCTCGACCGTCGCGAACATGCTCGCCCGCACCACCCTCCCGCGCCCGGAACTCCTCACCGCCTTCGTCCGCGCGTGCGGCGTGGACCCGGCCGCGGAGGCGGACTGGCAGGCGGTACGGAAGGAGCTCGCGGAACCCGCGACGCACGGCGCGGAGGCGGCGGGTGGGCCGTCCGGAGCGGCGGAGGCGGCCGGCGGGCGGCCGGCGGACGGGGCGGAGGGGGCGTGCGGAGCGGCGGACGGCGCCGAGGGGACGCCCGGGGAGCGGGAAGCCCCGGAGGCCACGGGGCCGCTCGCCGAGGCGGACGCCGCGGACCCCGCGGGCGGCGCGGAGGCTCTCGTCTGGCCCGGAGCCGAGCTCGCGGCCGAGGCCGGGGAGGCGGCGGAGCCTCCGACGGGCGGGGACGCCGGCCCGGCGCCGGACCCGCGGATCCGGCTGCGCCGTACCCTCGTCGGCGCGGTCGGCGTGGCCGCACTCGTCCTCGCCGCCGTCAGCGTCGTCGCCTTCGTCCGCGAGGACGATCCCGCGCACGGCCGAGGGCAGGAACGGACCGGGGCCCCGGCCTCGGCCACCACCCCCGACCCGGCCCCGGCCACCACCCCCGGCCCGACCCGGGTCCCGCCCCCGGTGCTCACCGCGCCCGCCGAGGGCCCGGTCCACATCCGGGTCGTCGGCTCCGGACTCTGTCTGGGCGAGCGGCGCGGCAGCGGCAGCGGCCGGATCCACCAGCGCGACTGCGCCGGCGCCGACGTGCCCCGCTACGCGCTGAAACGTCTCCCCAGAGACGAGTGGAGGATCGTCTCGGACCACCCTGACTACGGCCCCGGCTGCTCCGGCATACCCTCCGGCGGCCGGATACCCGACGCCGCCTTCGAGGACTCCGAGTGCGGCGACCCCGGCCGCGTCGAACGCTTCACCCTGGAGCCGTACGGCAGCCCGGTCCGCGGCTACCGCATCGTGCCGGCCGGTTCCGCGACCTCCGGCGGTTGCGTCACGGTCACCGGCGACCGTACGGCCGCGTGGTCCCGCCTGGCCCAGGCGCCGTGCGCGGCGGACGCGGCGGGGCAGCTGTTCTCGTTCGACCGCCGCTGAGGGCGTGAGGCGTGGGGAGTGGGAGGAGTGGGAGGGGCGTGAGGGACGGGGGTCAGGGGCCGACGGCGGCCCAGAAGTGGTCGGTGATCCCGTCGAGGTACGTCCGGCCCGCGTCGCCCGTCGCACCCGAGGCGCCCCAGCTGCTCGTGGCGGCCATCCGGGCGTGGTAGTCGGCGTGCAGGCGCTGCAGCGCCTCCTCGACGGCCGGCCGGGACAGCGGCACCAGCTTCACGACCGGCTTCACGTACGCCTGCCAGCGCGTGGTGGCGGCGTCCCGGAGCAGCTCCGCCAGCTTCCCGTCGCCGCCGGTCGCGACGAGCAGGGCGCGCGGGTCCAGGCCGAGCGTCGCGGCGAGCGCGGCGGTCTGCCGCTCGTTGCCGCGCCAGGTGCCGGACTCCTCCATGCGCAGGTACGCGGCCGGGTCCAGGCCCACCCGGCGGGCGAGGTCCTCGGGGGCGAGGCCGCGGGCGATCCGGTGCTCGCGGAGGGTCGTCGCGGCGACGAGGAGTTCGACGGGCGAGCACCACAGCACGCCGGAGAGGGCGGTGAGCTCCTGCGAGGTGGGCGCGGCGCGTCCGCGCTCCCAGGCGACGACGGTCTCCGGGGCGACGTGCAGGCCGTACTGGGCGCGGAGCCCGTAGGCGACGTGCTCGGGGGCCATGCCGAGCCCTTCGCGCAGACGGCGCGCGGCGAGGGCGTTGAAGGGCGGGGAGGGTTGGTGCACCCGGCCACGGTAGGAGTGCGGGGTCACCCCTGGCTACGGTGCGTTCACCCAACGCCGCAGGTCGTAGGAACATGGGAACCGCCCGGTAACCGCCTGCGGCCTGCCCGGCAAGGGCCGGCCGGGCCCGGGACACCGCCTCAGGCCCGGGGCGGGCGGCCGGTCGCGTCGAGCCAGCGGTACTGGAGCTCCGGGCGGCCGATCTGTCCGTACTGCGGGGCACGGGCCGCCCGGCCCGCCGTCACCAGGTGCTCCAGATAGCGGCGGGCGGTGATGCGCGAGATGCCGACCGCCGCGCCCGCCTCCGCCGCCGTGAGTCCCTCGGGCGCGGCCCGAAGCGACCGGGTCACCGCCTCCAGGGTGGGTCCGCTCAGGCCCTTCGGCAGGGCCGCCGGCTGCGGCGCGCGCAGCGTCGCGAGCGCCCGGTCCACCTCGTCCTGGCCCGACGCCTCACCGGCCGCCGCGCGGAACTCCGCGTACCGGACCAGCCGGTCCCGCAGGGTCGCGAAGGCGAAGGGCTTGAGCACGTACTGGACGACGCCGAGCGACACGCCCTCCCGCACGATCGCCAGGTCCCGCGCCGAGGTCACCGCGATGACGTCCGCCGCGTGACCGCCGGCCCGCAGCGCCCGCAGCAGCTGGAGGCCGTGCCCGTCCGGCAGATAGAGGTCGAGCAGCAGCAGGTCCACCGGCGTCCGGTCGAGCATCCGCACCGCCTCCGCGCGCGAGTGCGCCACCCCGACCACGGTGAAGCCGGGCACCCGCCCCGCGTACAGGGCGTGCGCGTCGGCGGCGACGGGGTCGTCCTCGACCACGAGCACCCGGATGTCACGGTCCGCCGTCCTCATGCCCGCACCTCCGCCCGAGCCACGGCACCGGTCCCGGCGTCGCCGCCGACGTCCGTGCCGGCCAGCGGCACCCGTACGGTGAACTCCGCGCCGCCCAGCGCCGATCGGTTTACCGCCAGGGTGCCGGACGCGCGGGTGACGGCCTGCTGGACCAGGGCCAGGCCGAGGCCCCGGCCGGGGCCCCGCGTCGACCAGCCCCGGTCGAGCACGGCGTCCCGGTCCTCGGGCCGGACGCCGGGCCCGCTGTCGCCGACCCGGAGCAGCAGCTCCCCGCCCTCGGCCAGCGC
>NZ_SDOY01000174.1:0-49957 GCF_004117935.1 Streptomyces roseicoloratus
CCGGCCGGGACGAGGGCGGCCGAACCGGAGCCCGCCGGGACGAGGGCGGCCGAACCGAAGCCGGTCGCGCCGACCGTGACCGGACCGCGCCCGGCCGCGTGGCCGGATCCGGCCACGCGGCCGAGCACCTCCACCCGACCGGAGCCGGCTCCACGCAGGACCCGGGCCCGGCGCGGACACCTGTGCAGGCAGGGACACGGGGACGGTCGCCGGTGACGGCGCAGCCCCCCGCGCCGGCGGCTCCCGCGGTCGCGGCGGCAGCGGCCGCCTCGCGAACGGGCGCCCCCGCCCCGACCCCGGAATCCGCGCTCGCGCCCGGCCCCGTACCCGGCGACGGCCGAGGCCGCGGACTCCGGCCCCGTACCGTCCGGGCGAAGATCGTCTCGCTGCTCATGGTCCCGGTCGTCTCGCTCCTCGCCCTGTGGGGCTTCGCCACCGTCACCACCGCCCAGGACATCGCGCGGCTCCGCCACCTCCAGTCCGTGGACGCCGACGTCCGACAGCCCGTCGCCCTCGCCGTCGCCGCCCTCCAGGAGGAGCGCCGCGCCGCCGTACGACAGGCAGCCGCTCCCGGTGCCGCGCGCGCCGCCGAGCTCAAGGACCGCGCCCGGGCCACCGACGCCGCCGTCGCGAGGCTCCGCCTCGGCGACCGGCACACCGTCGGCGACAACGGCAGCCTGCCCGGAGACGTCTCCGACCGCGTCGCCGACTTCGTGGCGCAGGCCGAGGGGCTGAGCGGGCTGCGCGCCGCGACCGTCGAGGGACGCGGCGACGCGGACCGGCTCCACGACGCGTACACCACCGCCGTCTCGGCGGGCTTCGCGGTCGGCGGCGCCCTGGCGGGCCTCGACGGCACCGAAGCGGGCGCCGAGGCCCGTGTCCTGCTCGAACTCGGCCGCGCGGGCGAGCTGCTGGCCCGCGAGGACGCCCTGCTCGGCGTCGCCCACCTCACCGGCACTTTCGACGGCGCCCGGCTTCGTGACTTCGCCGGCACCGTCGAGGCCCGCCGTACCCTCGTCGAGGCGACCGCCGACCTGCCCGCGCCCCAGCGGGGCGCGTGGGGGAACCTCACCGCACAGCCCGCGTACCGCGGGCTCCTCGCCGCCGAGGACCGGGTGCGCGCCGCCGCCCCCGGCCGCCGCGCCGCCCAGGCCGTCACCTCCGGGGAATGGGAACCGGTCCACGCCTTCGTCCGCGAAGGGATCACCGCCGTCGAGAAGGCGGGTCACGCGGCGGAGGCGGACCGCCGGGACCCGTTCGGCGGCGGCGCGTTGAGCGCGGGCGGAGCCGCCGTCCTGCTCGGCCTCGCCGCCGTCGGTGCCTCGCTCGTCATCTCCGTACGCATCGGCCGCGGCCTCGTCGTCGAGCTCGTCAGCCTCCGCAACACCGCCCTGGAGATCGCCCGTCACAAACTGCCCGCCGCCATGCGCCGACTGCGCGCGGGCGAGGAGATCGACGTGCACGCCGAGGCGCCGCCGGGCCCGGCACCGCAGGACGAGATCGGTCAGGTCGGCGAGTCGCTCACCATCGTGCACCGCGCGGCGCTCTCCGCGGCCGTGGAACGAGCCGAGCTCGCCGACGGCATCTCCGGCGTCTTCGTCAACCTCGCCCGCCGCAGCCAGGTCCTCGTGCACCGGCAGCTCAACCTGCTCGACAGCATGGAGCGGCGCGCGGACGACCCGAACGAACTCGGCGACCTGTTCCGGCTCGACCACCTCACCACCCGCATGCGCCGCCACGCCGAGAGCCTCATCATCCTGTCCGGCGCCGCGCCCGGACGCGCCTGGCGCATGCCCGTTCCGCTCACCAACGTCGTCCGCGCCGCGGTCTCCGAGATCGAGGACTACGCGCGCGTGGAGGTACGACCGCTGCCCGAGACGTCGGTCGTCGGCGGCGCCGTCGCCGACCTCACCCACCTCCTGGCCGAACTCATCGAGAACGCGGCCCAGTTCTCCCCACCGCACACCAAGGTGCGGATCAGCGGTGAGCCGGTCGGCAACGGCTACGCGCTGGAGATCGAGGACCGCGGGCTCGGCATGGGCAAGGACACCCTCGCGGAGGCGAACGCGCGCATCGCCCAGTCCGAGGCCCTGGACCTCTTCGACAGCGACCGGCTCGGTCTGTTCGTCGTGAGCCGTCTCTCCTCGCGCCACGAGATCAAGGTCCATCTGCGGACCTCGCCATACGGGGGCACCACGGCGGTCGTGCTGCTGCCGACCGACCTGCTGCAGAACACGCCGCCGTTCGGCCGCGACACGGCCATGCTGAGGACCGTCGGAGAAGCGGGACGGACGGGCGGCGCATCGGCCTCCCCTCCGGCCTCGGCCGCGAGCACCGCCTCCGCGTCCCAGGTGTCGCCAGGTGCGACGCCTGGAACGGCGGCTCGGTCGGTGGCCGGGACGGGGACAGGGGCCGGGGCAGCGGCCGCGGACCCGCACGATGTGGGTCCTCGTCCGCGGCCGGGCGCCGTTCCTGGCCTTGGTGTTGGTGCTGGTGCTCGTGCTGGTACGGGAGTGGGGCGGGGCGCCGGGGCGGTCGGGCAGGGCGCTGGGCGCGCGGTGCCCGGCCCTCGCTCCTCCGTGCCGGGCTCGGCGTCCACACCCGCCGCGGCGCACGACCACCCCGGGGACGGGGCCACCCCGGACCCGGGGCGCCCGCCGCGCGTTCCCGCCCCTGCCTCGCCCACGGAACCCGGCCGGCCACCGGCCGCCGTCACCGACCTGCGCAGGCGGGGCCGTACGACCTCGCCCCTCACGTCCGCACGACCCTCCTCGCCCGTACCGCCCGTCGGCACTGACGAGGCGCGTGAGGAGCCGGTGGCCGACCTGCCGAGGCGGGTACGGCAGGCGAGCCTCGTGCCGCAGCTGCGCGCGGCACGCACCGGCTCGGACCATGGTGCCGCCGAGGGTGCGGCGGGCGCCGCGGGCCGGGACGCCACGGAGGATCGGAGCCCGGAACAGGTCAGGGACCGTATGGCCTCCTACCGCGACGGCTGGCAGCGCGGCGGCGGCCCCGCCCCCGGCACTCCGGTTCCGCCTCCCGGCGGCCCCGTGGGCACGGGACGACCGCTCGGCACCGGCTACGGCCACCGCCCCGAACCCGAACACGACCACCCTGCCCACGCCCCTCTCCCCGGTTCCGGTCCCGGTTCGGGCTCCGTCCCCGGTCCCGGCGTCGGCCCTGTCCCCGGTTCCGGCTCCGTCCCCGGTCCCGGCCCTGCCCCCGGCCCCGTCTCGGCCCCGCACCACGAGAACGACTCGGGCCGCCCCCGCCACGCATCCAGCGCCCCCGCTCCGGCCCCCGCCCCCGCCCCCGCCCCCGCCCCCGAAGGAGACGACGAATGATCGACCGCGAGAGGATCTCCCACCACCGCTCCGGTGAACTCGACTGGCTCCTCGACGACCTCGTCACGCGCGTTCGGGAGGTCCGCCACACGGTCGTCCTCTCCGGCGACGGCCTCGCCGTCGGTGCTTCCAGCGGGCTCAGCCGTGAGGACGCGGAGCACCTGGCCGCCATCGCCTCCGGCTTCCACAGCCTGGCCAAGGGCGCCGGCCGGCAGTTCCACACCGGCGGCGTGCGCCAGACGATGGTCGAGATGGACGACGGCTTCCTCTTCGTCGCGGCGGCCGGGGACGGCTCCTGCCTCGCCGTCCTCAGCGGAGTCCACGCCGACATCGGCCTGATCGCGTACGAGATGGCCCGTCTGGTGAAGCGCGTCGGCGAGCACCTGCACACCCCGCCGCGCCTCACGGTGACCCCACCGGCCGCGGGCTGACCGGAGACCCGGAGACCCGGAGATCCCGGAGAACACATGGACAAGGACAGCACCGGCGAGGACCCGTCCCCGGCGGGCGGCCGGTGGTACGACGCCGAGGCCGGGCCGCTCGTCCGGCCGTACGCCATGACCGGCGGACGGACCAAACCCGGGCCCGGCAACGTACGGTTCGACCTCATCGCTCTCGTCGTCGTCGACGACGACCCGCCGGGCCCGGCCGAGGAATCCCTTCTCGGCCCCGAACACCGCACCCTCCTCGCACAGTGTCGCGCCGAGACCCAGTCGGTGGCCGAACTGGCCGCCGACGCGGACCTGCCCGTCGGCGTGGTCCGCGTCCTCCTCGGCGACCTCCTCGAAGCGGGCTTCGTGAAGGTCAGCACACCCGTCCCGCCCGCACAGCTCCCCGACGAACGGATCCTGAGGGAAGTCATCGATGGCCTACGAGCGCTTTGAGAGCACCCCGGCGGGCGACCCGGACAGCACGGCACTCGCCCTGAAGATCCTGGTCGCCGGCGGCTTCGGGGTCGGCAAGACCACTCTGGTCGGCGCGGTCAGCGAGATCCGGCCGCTGCGCACCGAGGAACGGCTCAGCCGTGCCGGAGAGTCCGTGGACGACACCGGGGGAGTGGACCAGAAGTCGACCACGACCGTGGCCATGGACTTCGGCCGCATCACCATCCGCGCCGGACTCTCCCTCTACCTTTTCGGGACTCCGGGACAGGACCGCTTCTGGTTCCTCTGGGACGACCTGTCGCAGGGCGCGCTGGGCGCGGTCGTCCTCGCCGACACTCGCCGCCTGGAGGACTGCTTCCCCGCCGTGGACTACTTCGAGCACCGCAAGATCCCGTTCGTCGTGGCCGTCAACTGCTTCGCGGGCGCCCGTGCCTACGGCGCGCACGATGTGTCGCGCGCCCTCGACCTGGACCGCGGCACGCCGGTCGTGCTGTGCGACGCGCGCGACCGCGACTCCGGGAAGGAGGTGCTGATCCGGCTCGTCGAGTACGCGGGACGCATGCACACGGCACGACTTCTGGACACGGTGGGCTGAGCGACCGTCCCTGGTCCGGTGTCCGACGGCACGTCCGATCGCCACGCGGATGGTGACGGGTGCTTGCCCTGCTCACGACAGTGCGTAAGGCTGACCGGAGGACGGTCGACCGGTACGGCACGGACGGCAGACCGCAAGCAGGCGCCCCCCGGACCGCGGGGACCACGGGGCGACGGGGACGCACCACACAGGGGGAGGACCACGCATGGCGCTGGACAAGGAACTCGACTGGCTCCTGGACGACCTGACGCGACGGGTCGACTCGATACGGCACGCCCTCGTGCTGTCGAACGACGGTCTGGTGACGGGCGCGAGCAGCGGCCTGGAGCGCGAGGACGCCGAGCACCTGGCCGCGGTCTCCTCGGGGCTCCACAGCCTGGCACGCGGCTCGGGCCGGCACTTCAAGGCGGGCCGGGCACGGCAGACGATGGTGGAGTTCGACGAGGCGCTGATGTTCGTGACGGCGGCGGGCGAGGGAAGCTGCCTGTGCGTGCTGAGCGCGGCGGAGGCGGACGTCGGCCAGGTCGCCTACGAGATGACGCTGCTGGTGAACCGGGTGGGCGAGCACCTGGGCGTGGCGGCGAGGAAGCCCGGCGGCACGGAGGAGTTCTGACAGCCTCTCGGGAAGGTTATCCACAGGGCGAGCGGAGGGTCGTCACTGTGCGTTACGGTCATCACTGACGGTGTTCGAGTCGGGCGGCAGGCGCCCGGCCACGCACGGGGGAGGACCGACGCATGACCACGACGGAGACGACACGAGCCACGACGACGCAGCCGGTGCCGACGACGCGGCCGGTGCCGACGACGCAGCCGGTGTGGACGACGACACCGAAGCCGCCGACACGGATGCCGCCGACACCGATGCCGCCGCCGGCCCTGGCGGGGCCGCCCGACGCGACGGACCGGGCCGAGTGGCTCGACGTGTCCGAGGGACCGGTCGCGCCGGAGGTGCCCTTCGCGTCCGACGCGTCCGACGCGTCCGGCGTGCCGGATCTGCTGGTGCCGCAGGCGCGGGCAGCGCGGGAACTGGAGCTGCGCCGGGACGAGTTCCGGCTCGCGGTCGACCTGGGCATCGTCCGTACGGTGCCGTGGCCGCCGCCCGGCACGGTGGAGGTCGACGGGGGTCCGGCCCGTCGCCGCCGCGTGCCACGGGCGGAGATCGAGCGGCTCCGGGCGGCACCGGACTTTCCCGAAGGGCTGCGCGAGCGCGTGAGGGCGGTCGGCACGGCGGAGGGCGCCGAGCTGCTCGCGGTCACCCGGGACAGGTTCGCGCGGCTCGCGAGGACGGGCCACTTCAGTCCGGTGCGGTTCTACGTCAACCGCTACCGGGCGGTGGTCTGGCTCTATCCCGCGGCCGAACTGGCGGAGTTCGCGCTGAACCACCCGCGACTCCTCACCGGACGGCTGCCGCTGGACGTCCGGACCCGGGCCGATGACAGCCGTCAGGACTGGCGTCCCAGGAACTGGCGGGCCCGGCGCCTCGGCGCACTGCTGAGAGCCACCGGCGACCCCTGGGTCCGCACGGCAGCCATCGCCTCGCTGCTCGACCCGGCCCATGTGGCCGAGGTCGTCGACGACCCCTATGAACGGGTCTACCTGGACCGGCTCAGGCCGGCGCCGCCGGTGTGGAGGCCGAACGGCCCGGCGGCCCGGGAGATCGCCGACCGGCTGATACTGGCCGACGATCCCGACGAGATCCTCTGGCACCGGATGAGCCTCGCCCTCGCCCTGGACGAGGCCCGGGCCGAGCGCGAGGCCCCACGACCGGGCATGCCGTCGGCCGCCGCGTCACCGACGGCCCTCCGTCCCCTGACGCCGGCGTTCACGGCCTCCACGGCCACGTCGCCCGGGGGAGCACCGCCCACGATGACCAGGCCTGGCGTTTTGCCGCCCGGCGAGTGCGGACCGGCGGGAACCCTCGCCGCTCGATGGCGCTGGCGCCCGGTAGTGTCGCCCGCGGCCTGGCCGAGCACTCCCGCCCCTCCGGCGCCCCAGGCCTGGCCGAGCACTCCCGCCCCACCTGCGTCACCGGTACCACCTGCGCCACCGGCGCCACCGGATCCGTCCGGTTCTCCGCTGCCGGCGGCTCCGCCGGGTTCGCCGGCGCCGCCACCGGCGCCTGGGGCTCCGTCGAGTTCCTCGGCGCCGCCGGCATCACCGGCTCCGCCGCGGTCTTCGGCGCTTCCGACGCGTCGGGTCCGGCCTGGGCCGCCGGATTCTCGGGCGACCCCAGCTTCTCCCGCGACGCGAGTTTCACCGCCCTCTCTCGGTCCTGAGGGTGCCTCCGCTCCTGTGCTGTTCGCGGCCGGCCCTTCGTTCCCTGCCGGCCGCCGCGCTGCGGGAGTCACGCGGCCGCCGGGGAGGCGGATCCGGCGGAGCCTGCTCGACCGGCTGCGCAGGCGCAGGCGAAGGGAGGTCACACCGCGGCCGGGAGGGTGAGGGTCCGGGCCGGGGTGCGGGGCCGCTCGTGCGCGGGCACGATGGGCGCATGCTCCTTGCCCGAGTCGCGGAGGTGTCGGGGCAGGTCGCCGCCACCTCGGCGCGGTCGCGGAAGATCGGACTGCTCGCCGGACTGTTCGCGGAGGCCGAGCCCGAGGAGAGCCCGCTCGTCATCGCCTATCTCTCCGGACGCCTGCCTCAGGGGCGGATCGGCGTCGGCTGGAGCGTGCTCAAGAACGTGCTGCCGCCGGCGGTGCCGCCCGCGGGGCAGCCGGCGCTCACGCTGTCCGGCACGGACGCGACGATGACGGAACTGGCCGCCGTCGCCGGGAGCGGCGCCCAGGCCCGCCGGCTCGGGCTGGTCCGGGATCTGCTGGCCGCGGCCACACTGCCGGAACAGGAGTTCCTGCTGCGGCTGCTGTCCGGCGAGGTGCGGCAGGGCGCGCTCGACGCGGTCGCGCTCGAAGGCGTGGCCACGGCGGCCGATGTGCCGTCCGAGGACCTGCGCAGGGCCGTCATGCTCGAGGGGTCGCTGCCCCGGGTGGCGCGTGCCGTGCTCGCCGAGGGCCCGAGCGCGCTGGAAGCCTTCACGCTCCGGGTCGGCAGCCCGGTCCAGCCCATGCTCGCCCACACCGCGGGCAGCGTGAGCGAGGCCGTGGCGGCGCTCGGTCCCTGCGCGGTGGAGGAGAAACTCGACGGCATCCGCATCCAGGTGCACCGCCGGGGCGACGAGGTCCGGGTCTACACCCGGTCCCTCGACGACATCACCGACCGGCTGCCCGAGGTGGTGGCCACCGCCCTGGAGGCGGCGGGCGACCGTCTGGTCCTGGACGGTGAGGTCATCGCGCTCGATCCCGCGACGGGGCGGCCGCAGGCCTTCCAGGACATCGCCTCCCGCGTCGGCTCCCGGGTCGACGTGTCCACGGCTCGGGCCGCGCTGCCGCTGTCGCCCGTCTTCTTCGACGTGCTCGCGGCGGACGGCGAGGTCCTGGTCGATCACCCGGGCCGTGAACGCCACGCGGTCCTGGCCCGGCTGCTGCCCGAGCCGCTGCGGGTGCGCCGGACGGTGATCGAGGACCCGGAGGACCCGGCGGCGGTCGACGCGGCCGAGCGCTTCTTCCGCGACACCCTCGCCCGTGGCCACGAAGGCGTCCTCGTGAAGGCCGTCGACGCGC
This sequence comes from Streptomyces roseicoloratus, assembly GCF_004117935.1. Classification (GTDB taxonomy): domain Bacteria; phylum Actinomycetota; class Actinomycetes; order Streptomycetales; family Streptomycetaceae; genus Streptomyces; species Streptomyces roseicoloratus. The sequence continues at coordinate 8,438 of NZ_SDOY01000174.1, forward strand.
CGTACGTCGCCGGCCGCAGGGGGCGCACCTGGCTGAAGGTGAAACCCGTCCACACCCTGGACCTGGTCGTTCTCGCCGCCGAGCGCGGACACGGCCGCCGCACCGGCTTCCTGTCGAACCTCCACCTCGGCGCCCGGGCGGCCGACGGCACCTTCGTGATGCTGGGGAAGACCTTCAAGGGCCTGACCGACGAGATGCTCCGCTGGCAGACGGAGCGCCTCACCGGGCTCGCCGTCTCGGACGACGGCCACACCGTCCATGTCCGCCCCGAACTCGTCGTGGAGGTCGCCTTCGACGGCCTCCAGCGCTCCACTCGGTATCCGGCGGGGGTCACCCTTCGCTTCGCCCGGGTCGTCCGGCACCGTCCGGACAAGTCCGCCACGGAGGCGGACACCGTGGAGACGGTCCTGGCGACCGCGTGACGCGGCCGGTCGTCGTCGGCCGAGGAGCTCTGACAGCCAGGGAGGAAGGCCGGCCGAGGACGTCCGGCGGTCGCGGGCGGCGTCGGTCGGGAGGGGGCTTCAGCGGGGTGGATCGCCGTTCGGGCGGCCGGAGGTGTGGCGGCCGCGGACCCAGAGGGGGAGGACGAACCAGCACAGCAGGTACCAGGCGACGAGTCCGGCGACGAGCCAGGGCACAAATGTCGCTCCGGTGGCCACGCGCAGGACGAGCAGGAGCGCACAGGCCAGCGTCGCCAGGAGCAGCACGAGGCCCACGAACGTCAGGCGGGAGGCCCAGACCACGGTCCGGGGCTTGATCCGGCGGCCGGCGACCAGCCGGTGGAACGACACCGGGCCGATGAGGGCGCCGGTCGCGGCGGAGCCCAGCGAGATCGTGATGATGTAGATCGTCCGGTCCGTGTCCGGCAGTTCCGGGTAGCGCTGGCTGAAGACGACGGTGAGGAGGAAACCGAAGAGGATCTGCACGCCCGTCTGGGCGACCCGGATCTCCTGCATCAGCTCGGTCCAGCGCCGGTCCGCCCGTTCGTCCGCCGTCTCGCGGCGGCCCCGGATCATGCCGTCGCCGTCCGGCGCCTCGGATCCCGCTCCTTCATGCCCCGACTTCGCCACGCCGCCTCCCGTGTCGCATCCTCACCCTCCACCGTGCTGCCCGTGCCGCGGATCCGCCACCTGCGGCCGGTTCCGGGCCCCGGCATGGCCGGACCTCGCGCGCCGCCGCGTTGCGAGGGATGCTGGAAGCGGCCACACGAGGAGGCGAGCGCCGTGTACGACTTGCACATCGACACCGACGTCACCGTGCAGCTGAGCGACTGCTGCCGGGAGGACGCCCAGGCCGTCTTCGACGTCCTCGACCGCGCCTACGAACTGGAGGACATGTCGACGCCGGGTCCGCAGGCGGCGACCGCACCCGCGGCGACCGTCTGGATGGCCACCTTCGACACGGCCGGCGGCCGGCACGAGGAGTCCCCGCCCGTCCTGCTCACCGGCATGGTCGGCGCGCTGCTCACGGGCGGCTACCACGCCGTCGACAAGGTCGAGAAGGTGCTGGCCCGCTCCTTCGACATCCAGTCCCTGCAGTCCGTCTCCGGCGACCAGGAGACCGAGGCGCGCCTCCTCCTCGCCTCCCGCTGACGGCCGAGACCCCCGGGCGGAGCGGACGGGCGCCGCCCGGGTCCGCCATGCCCGCCGCCGTCGCGCATCCCGCCCCGGCCCGCGCGTGCCCTGGTGAGCCATCCCGCCCCGGCTCGCGCGTGCCGTGGTGAGCCGATGCTCCCGTGCGCGCCCCCGCCTGCCAGTGTCCTCTGAGCGGCGTTCCGCACCCGGCTTCCCCGACCCCGACCCCCTCGTCACACCCCGGCTATACACCGTGTGTAGAGTTCTCGACGAGTCGCAAGGCCCCGCCCTGACCAGGCGTGGGTCCTTGTCGTCGTACGAGCTCTTCGAACCACACTTCCGGGGAAAGCGGGTCGCACATGTTCCGAACCAAGCCGGGCCGGCGCAGGGCGCCGGCCCTCGCTCTGCTCGCCGCGGCGTCACTCCTCGTCTCCCTCACCGGGTGCTCGGTCGACACGGTGACCCCGGAGGAGGCGCGGGGCAAGGCGGGAACGGACGGCAAGGCCGGGACGGCGGCGGGCGCCGTGGACTGCGCCAAGGTCAAGTGCATCGCCCTCACCTTCGACGCGGGACCGGGCAAGGACACCCCCCGCCTGCTCGACATACTCAAGGAGAAGGAGGTCCCCGCGACCTTCTTCCTGCTCGGCAAGAAGCACGTCGAGCGATACCCGCAGGTCGTCAAGCGCATCGCGGACGAGGGCCACGAGGTCGCCAACCACACCTGGACCCACCGCATCCTCACGGACCTCGACGCCGCCGAGATCCGTGACGAGCTCTCGCGCACCCAGGACGCGATCGCCCGGATCACCGGCCGCAAGCCCACCCTCATGCGCCCGCCGCAGGGCCGCACCGACGACGCCGTCTCCGACGTGAGCCGTGAGCTCGGACTCGCCCAGATCCTCTGGAGCATCACCGCCAAGGACTACTCCACCGAGGACACGGCCCTCATACGTCAGCGGGTGCTGGACCAGGCCCACGGCGACGGCATCATCCTTCTCCACGACATATACGACGGAACGGTCCCCGCCGTGCCCGGAATCATCGACGAGCTCAAGCGCCGCGGCTACACCTTCGTCACGGTGCCGCAGCTGCTCGCGCCGGGCACGGCGGAGCCCGGGTCCGTCTACCGCCCGGAGAAGGACGACTGAACGGACCAAAAGGGGTGAGGTGACTCACATCCGGCACCGGGTGCAAGGCGGAACAAGGGGCGAAGGTTTACCGTTCATCCTTATGTGACGTCGAAGGGGTCCGGTCCCCAGGCCCCCCAGAGGTGACCGCCCTTCATCCGTCACGGCAGTCGGCCCCGGTTGGAACCCCCCGTCCAACCGGGGCTTTGTCGTGCCGCCGGACACGGCTCCCGGGCCGGGCCTCCGGCCGCGCGCCGGGAGCTCCCGGGCACCTCGTTGGCGGCGCGCACTCCGGCGCGTTCGACCCCTTCGAGTGAGTCGCCACGGCCCTCCGCATGGCCGGTCCGGCACCGGGCATTGATCGCCACGAACCAGCGGTGATCACACCGCCTGTCACCGCCGCCCAGGCCCGCCACCAGGGGGAACCATGCGCCACGCGACCCGTCGGGTGATCGCCACGGCCTCCGCCGCCCTCGTCCTCGCCGGCTGCGCCACCGTGCGGCCCGGCCCCGCCGGACCGGCCGCTCCCTCCGCGTCGGCCGGGACGCCCGCCGCCCGGCAGGAACAGGACGGGATCCTGAAGGCCGCCGAGCAGCGGCTCGTCGCCGAGTGCCTCGAGGCCCAGGGACTCGCCCTGCCCCCGGCCTCCCAGGCGCGCGCCCCGGCCCCCGCGCCGGGGCCCGCCGCTGCGGCCGACGCCCGACTGCGGACCGCGCTCTTCGGCGAGGACCCGCGCGAGCTCTCCCTCACCCTCGCCACCGGTCTCACCGTCACCGCCAACAGCGACGGCTGCGTGGCCTCCGCCCGTGCCGAGCTGTACGGCGACCAGACCCGCTGGTTCCGCGCCCAGGTCACCGTCGACAACCTGCGCGCCCTCGCCCAGGCCCGGATGAAGCAGGACCCCGCGCACCGGGCCGCCCTCGACCGCTGGACCCGCTGCGCCGCGCCCTCCGGAGGCCCCCGAACCGGCCGCCCCGAACCGGCCGTCGCCGAACGGTGCACCCGCGAGAGCGGACTCGCCGACGTGCGCGCCCGGCTCGAACCCGCCGAGCTGGCCACCGTACACACGCTCCACCGCGACCAGGTCGCCACCTACGAGCAGCTGCGCGCCCGCGCACTGCGGCGGGCAGCCGAGCTGTCCGCGAACCCCACCCGGAAGAAAGGCACCGACGCTTCATGAAGCGACTCCTCGGCCCCGCCACCGCGGCCCTCCTCGCCCTCGCCGGCGGCCTGACCCTCACCGCTCCCGCCGCGGCGGCGGAGTGCCCCTCCGGGCACTTCTGCGCCTGGGAGCACGCCGACTTCGGCGGGCAGCGAGCGAACTGGAGCGGGGACGACGGCTGGTGGGAGGGCTGGATCGCCGACAACGACTCCTCCTGGGCCAACCACGGCATCTCCGGCCCGGGCGTCAAGGACTACGTCCGCGTCTACGAGTCCGCCTGGCAGGGCGGCTCCATGACGATCTGCCTGGCCCCCGGCCAGGAGGCCGGCTACAACGGCGCCGCCAACGACCGGGGCGACTCCCACATCTGGGCCACCGGCTGCTGAACGGAACCGGCGCGGGCCGCCCCACCGCAGGGGTGAGGCGGCCCGCGCCGGACCGGCCCGCAGGCGAGCGGCCGCAGCCCACACCCCGGAAGGGGTCGAGCGAGGTCAGGCCGCGGTGCCCAGCCACAGGTCGGGGCCGAAGACCTCGTAGTGGATGTCCGCAGCGGCGACTCCCCGGCCCAGCAGGTCGCCGCGCACCGCGCGCATGAAGGGCAGCGGCCCGCAGAGGTACGCGGTCACGCCCTCGGGCAGGTCGAGTGCCGTGACGTCCGCCCGGCCGCTGCGGGCGTCCGCCGCGCCCGGCTCCTCGTACCAGAGGTGCAGCGAACCGTGCGGCAGCGCGTCGACCAGCCGGCGCAGCTCCTCGCGGTGGGCGTGGCCGGCCGGGGAGCGGTCGGCGTGGACGACGGTCACCGGGCGGGTCGAACCGGTCACGACGAGGTGGTCCAGCATCGCCAGCATGGGCGTCGAGCCGATGCCCGCGGAGGCGAGCAGCAGCGGCCCGTCGCCCTCGGGCAGCACCAGGTCGCCGAACGGCGCCGACACCATGACCTGGTCACCGGGCCGTCCGTTCGCGTGCAGCCACGAGGAGACCTCGCCGGCCGGGTCGCCGTCGACGCGCTTGACGGTGATCCGCCGGTCCGGGCGGCCCGGCGCGGCGGACAGGCTGTACTGGCGGATCTGGCGGGCGCCGTCGGGCAGCGTGACCTGGACGCCGACGTACTGGCCCGGACGGAACGCCGCCGCCGGACGCCCGTCGGGCCGGCGCAGCGTGAAGGACACGGTGTCGGGGGTCTCCTCGTGCCGTCCGGTGATCTCCATCGGCTCCCAGACCTGGCCCTCGGCGACACCGCGCTCCTGGTACAGCCGGGCCTCCAGGGCGATGAGCGCGTTGGCCATCAGCCAGTACACCTCGTCCCAGGCCTGGGCGACCTCGGGCGTCACCGCCTCGCCGAGGACGTCGACGATCGCGGCGAAGAGGTGCTCGTGGACCACCTTGTACTGCTCCGACGTGACGCCGAGCGAGGCGTGCTTGTGGGCGATCCGCGACAGCATCACGTCGGGCCGGGTGTCGGGATCGTCGAGCAGTGCTCCGGCGAAGGCGGCTATGGAGCCGGCCAGTGCCTTGCGCTGGTCGCCGGTGGCCTGGTTGCCGCGGTTGAACAGGTCCCGCAGCAGCTCGGGACGAGCGGCGAACATGCCCGCGTAGAAGCGCTCGGTGATCTCGTCGAGGGCGCCGCCGACGGCGGGAAGGGTGGCACGGACGACCGGGGTGGCCTGCTCGGACAGCATGTGGACTCCTTAACTGGTAGATGATCTACGTATTTAACGCGATGACGAAACCGCCCGGCGCGGGCGGACGTCTGTGGGGGCGGGGCTCAGTCGCCGGGGCGGCGGCCGGACAGGCTGACGAGCACCGGGCCGGTCGGGGACTCGACCAGATCGGCGACGGTCAGCGGATCGAGCGTGCGGTAGAACGCCTCCTGGGCCTCGCGCAGCGCGCCCCGCAGCCGGCAGGCCGTGCGCAGCGGGCACGGCGGATCGCCCTCGCAGGCCACGACCTCGTCGTCGCCCTCCAGGGTCCGCGTCAGCCAGCCCACCGAGGACCGGCGGCCCAGCTCGGTGAGGGTCAGGCCGCCACCCCGGCCGCGCCGCGCCTCGACGACCCCGAGGTGCTGAAGCCTGGTGACCACCTTCGCCATGTGGGCGTAGGGGACCTCCATGGACTCCGCCACCTCGCGGGTGGTGGGCGAGGTGTCCTGTCCGGCCACGGCGAGGCGCATCACGGCCCGCAGTGCCAGATCGGTGAATTTCGTCAACCGCACGACGTGACCGTATCAAAGGCGAATTTCGTATTCGTATTAGGGGGTAGGTGAGGTGCGCCCGGGTTCCGGTGCGCCCGTGCCGAGCGGTCCCCGCGCCTCGGACGCTTCCCGCGGTCAGTCGTTCCTGCGCCGGTGCCGGCGCCAGACCCACCAGCCGCCGACCAGGAACGAGCTGCTGACCAGCACGATGCCCAGCACCGGCCACCGGCCGCCCGCGATGTGCAGGTCCGCGCCCACCACGACGGCCACCCCGGCGAGGGACACCAGCAGCGAGAACGCCGCACGCACCGTCGCACCGATCATCGCCGGGTCGAACCGGTTGCCGCGACGCGGAGCGGGGGCGCCCGCGTAGAAGACGGCCGCGCGGTCGAGCAGTGCCAGGGTGGAACGCCGGTAACTGAAGGCCAGGTACGGCAGCCACACCAGCGGAGCGACGAGACCGACCAGGAACACCGCCCCCACCAGCGCCCAGAGGCCGATCCGCGTCAGCAGCCTCGTCTCCGTGGTGGGTGTGATCAGCCCCAGCAGCCGGGCCATCCGCATGATCAGTTCCCACAACGCGGCGAACCGGCCGCGCCGCTTGCCGGTCCCGCCCTCCTCGGCGCTCTGGGCGGCGGGCGCGGCCAGTGCGACGCGGGCGGTGTCCGTGTCCTCGTACACCCCCTGGAGCACGAGGAGTTCGGCGGTCCGCTCGGGATCCGTGGGGTCCTTGCCTTCCAGTGCCGCCAGTTCGAGCATGCTCTGCGCCTGCGAGAGCAGGGCCGCGCAGAACGCGAAGGGCACGAGCAGGATGAAGGGCCCGCCGACGAACGCGCCTTCGGCGGAAGCCCGGCGGACGCCGTGCGCCACCACGCGCGTGCGCAGTTCGTCGGCGTCCGCGTCAGGTCGGGAGGCGCGCAGCCGTCGCACCGCCCGGTCCGCCTTCGGACCGAAGCGGCGCTGCGCGAACACGGCGAGTGACTCGGGAAGCCGTCCCGGCGCCGCCATCACGTCGCGCACCAGCGACCTGGACAGCCGGGACGGTTCCTCCTCGTCGTGCGGGGAGTGGATCAGGAGAGGACCCTGGCCTTCGCCTTCTCGAACTCCTCGTGCGTGAGGGCACCCCGGTCCTTCAGGTCGGCGAGCCGGGTCAGCTCGTCCACGCCGCCGTGCCCGGCGCCGCCCGCCGCTCCGGTGCCGCCGGCCGTCCCGGCGGTGCCCGCCGTCTTGCGGATGTAGTCCTGGAACGCCGCTTCGGCGTCCTTGGCCTGCTTGGCGTCCCGCCGGGTCATGCCCTTGCCCCGGGCGATGACGTACACGAGGACGCCGAGGTACGGCAGCACGATGCAGAAGATCAGCCAGCCCGCCTTGCCCCAGCCGCTCAGCTCGTCGTCACGGAAGATGTCCGTGATGATCTTGAAGAGCAGGAACAGCCACATGATCCAGAGGAAGAACCAGAACATGGTCCAGAAGAGGTTGAGCAAGGGATAGTCGTCCATGCCGAAACTCCGTTCCCGACGGGGCCTGGTCGGCCTCGGGTAACAGCGAGTCTCACCGAACGCCCGGGAACCCGCATGTCGTGCACCGCTCCGCGTGCGGTACGGCGACCGCCGTGCTCGGATGGGAACGAGGTCCGTGCCGGAACCGGCGCGCGACGGCGCACACGCCTCCCCATGCCCGCCGGCGTGCGCGGGCGTACGGGAATCTTCAGGCCCCGCGCGTACGGAGCGCCGCGAGTGCCTTGTCCGCGTGCGCGCTCATCCGCAGCTCGCTGCGCACCACCTCCAGGACCCGGCGGTCCTGGTCGATGACGTAGGTGACCCGCTTGGTCGGCGCCAGCGAGAAGCCGCGCTTCACGCCGAATCGGTCCCGTATCTCGCCCGATGCGTCGGACAGCAGCGGATAGCCGAGCGAGTGGCGGTCGGCGAACTCCTGCTGGCGCGCGACCCCGTCCGTGCTGATGCCGACCGGCAGCGCGCCGGCCGCCCGGAACTCGCCCGCGAGGTCCCGGAAATGGCAGGCCTCGGCGGTACAGCCGGGGGTGAGCGCCGCCGGGTAGAAGAAGAGGACGACGGGACCGTCCTCCAGCAGCCCGGAGAGGGAACGGGGCTGCCCCGTTTCATCCGGAAGGGTGAAGTCCTCGACGATGTCACCGACGTTCATGCGACCGGACGTTACCCCACGGTAGGGGTGCCCGTCACCAGTCCCGCGCGGCCCTCAGGAGCCGGTCCCGCACGAGCGCCACATGGGGGTTGTCCGGCGTGCCCGGCCGCTGGACCAGAAACGACGTGTTGATCGGCGGGTCCTCGGGATCGAGCAGGGCGGTCAGCCGCCCCGCGGCGAGTTCCGCACGGCACAGATAGCGCGGCAGCACCCCGAAACCGGCTCCCGCCGTCACGGCCGCGAGCACACCCCGCAGATCCGGCACCGTCACGGCCGCCTCGCCGGTGAGGCGGCGCCCGAAGACATGCCGCCAGTAGCGCCGGGCGATGGGCAGGTCCGCCGCGTACATCACCATCGGGACCCCGTGCAGGGCGGTCGGGCCGTCCGCCGCGACCGCGCCGGGACCGATCCGCCGTGCCCAGGCGGGCGAGGCGACCAGGACGAACTCCTCGTCGACGAGAGGCGCCGAGGCCAGCGCCCGGCCGCGCGGCCGACGCGTCGCCACCACCAGGTCGTGATGCCCGGAACGGAGCCCGTCGAGCAGCTCGTCGGTGAGCCCGGGCGTGACCTGCAGCCGGACCCCCTCGCCCGCCAGCGGGGCCAGCGCGGGAAGGGCGCAGACCGACAGGAACTCGGCGGGCCCCGCGAGGTGGACCGGCCGCGGCGCCGGCGGGGCGCCGTCGGGTCCGCGGTCCGCGACGGCGGCGAGAGCGTCGATCGGGTCCGCCACCTGGGCGGCGAGATCGTCCGCGTACGGCGTCGGCACCACACCGCGCGGCCCGCGCTCGAACAGCTCGCGGTCGAGGCGCCGTTCGAGCGACCGGATCTGGGTGGTGACCGTCGGCTGCGACAGACTCAGGAGCCGCGCCCCGGCCGTGAACGAACCCGTGCGGTGCACGGCCAGGAAAGTGCGGAGCAGGGAGAGATCGAGCGGACCGCGCGGCTGTGCCACCGGATCGGCGTCCGGCCGCGGTGCCGGACTGTCCGGGGACGGATCGGGGGACGGGCGCGAGCGCGGGCCCGAGGGCGGATCCGAGGACGGGTACCGACGCGGATCCGAGGGCGAACCCGCGGCCGGGCCGCCGGGGCCGCCGCGCCCCCGCCCCGGCACGGCCACCTCACCCGATCCATGCCGCTTCCTGTCGCTCACGGACGTCAGCATAGGCAGGCCGGCGGGGCGTCACGCCGTCCGGCCGGCCGTCCGCCGGGCCTCGCGTCCGGCGAGGACCGCGAGCGCCCGCTCACCCCACCGGACGTTCTCCTGCTCGAAGGCCATCCCGCGCAGCAGGGTCAGGAACGGCCCGACCCGGTCCGCCTCGCGGAGGTACGTCTCCTCGTCCCGCCCGTCGAGCATCCGCTCGCGGAGCCGCTCGTAGCGCGCCAGCTTCCCGCGCGCCGCCTCCATCCGCTCCCGTACGTGCGCGCGTACCGCAGCCGTGTCTCCCGCGTCGCAGGCCTGGACCTGGACCAGCAGTTCGTCGCGGACCGCGGTCGGCTTGGGCGGGTGCGCGGTGTACGCGACGAGGTCCGCGAGACCGGTCTCGGTCAGGGTGAACATGCGCTTGTTGGGACGGCGTTCCTGCTGGACCACCCGGGCCGCGATGAGTCCGGCCTCGGAGAGCCGTTCGAGTTCCCGGTAGAGCTGCTGCGGCGTGGCCGCCCAGAAGTTGGCCACGGACACGTCGAAGAGCTTGGCCAGGTCGTACCCCGACGCCTCACCCTCCAGGAGAGCCGCCAGGACCGCGTGCTTGAGAGACATCCGGACAAACTAGCAGTCCGTTGAATAGGGTCCTCCACACCTATTCACCGGGGAAAGACCTGGTGAGGGGCGGTTCCAGGCGGCGTGCCGCAGGATCGCGCGCACCGGGGCCCGCCCGCCGTCCCCGGGTTCCGCGCCCGTCGCCGCGTGCCGGTGCGCGGCGTGGCGGGTGCCAGGGCCGCGCGCAGCAACCGGGCGCGCCGCACCCTGCTCACCGAGGCCGCGCTCGGCGTCCTCGCCGACGCCGGGATGCGCGGCCTCACCCACCGGGCGGTCGCCGCCGGGCTGCCGGCGGGCACCACCTCCGCGTACGTTCGCACCCGGTCCGCCCTGCTCGGCGCACTGGTGCGACGGCTCGTCGAGCTCGACCGGGCCGAACCGACGGCGGCCGCCGAACGTGCCCCCGTACTCCGGACGGCCGACGACCTCGTCGAGGGGCTCGCCGCGCTCGTCGCCGCCCGGACCCGGGGGGACGGGCGGCGACGCTCGCCCGCCCGCTGCGCCTGTGCCCTGGAGAGCGTGCGAGACCCCGGACCGCGCGACATCCTGGTGCCGAGGGAGAACCCGGGGCGTGAAGCGGTACGGGCCTTCCTCGCCGCGCGGGGCGCCGCGGACCCCGAGGCCCGGACGCTGAGCCTGCTCGCCTGCGTGGACGGACTGGTCCTGGACCGCGTGGTCGCCGGAGAGGAGGCGTGAGCGGGGGGACCGAGGCGATCGAGGGGCTCGTGGCGGCGGCCCTGCGGTCCTGAGCATGACCGCGGCAGCCCGCACGGCCCGTCGATCCGACGTCAGCAATGGAGCAGCTCCGATGGACACCAGTGACAGCAGTGGCACCGGCGGCGGCCGTCGCGGGAGCGACAGCACGGCGTTCGTGTACACCACGTACATCCGCACCACGCCCGACGAGCTGTGGAAGGCCCTGACCGACCCCGGCCTCACCTGCCGCTACTGGGGCGTGGCCTTCGAGACCGACTGGGCCGCCGGCTCGCCCATGGTCTGGGAGGAGGGCGGCCGCACCACCTCCGACCCCGAGCAGGTGGTGCTCGCCGCCGAGCCCGGCCGGGTGCTCTCGTACACCTGGCACACCTTCACACCCGAATGGGCGCAGGCCGTCGGCATCGACGACGAGGTCCTCGCCCGGCTCGTGGACGAAGGGCGATCCAAGGTCACGTACACCATCGAACCCGCCGGTGACATGGTGAGACTGTCGGTCGTCCATGACGACCTGAAGCCCGGCGGCACGATCAGGAGCCTGGTGGGCGAGGGCTGGCCGGCGATCGTCGCCAGCCTCAAGTCGCTCCTGGAGACGGGCGAGGAGCTGCCCGAGGTGCCGCGCTGAACCCGGGCGTTGATGCATTCGAGTCGTCTCGCGCCCCTCTCGCACGCCACACTCCGTCGGTTGATCATATTTTCGCGCCCTGATCCGCTTTGATGCACCGGACAGACCAGGCCGGCGCCGGCGCGGGAAGGGGTGGACGTCCGACGTGTCGTCACGCGGAAGCAGCATCAGGAGCGGCAAGGGGCGGATCGCGCTGGCCACCGCCGTCGGAGCCGTGCTCGCGCTCCAGGCGGTCCAGCCGGCGGCCGTGGGCGCGTCCGCCGACGGCCTTACCGACGGCCCTCCCGACGGACCCGTGCAGCTCGCCGTCACCAGCTGCCCCACCACCGGCGCGCTGTGCACCACGCCCCGGCGCAACGTCGACCTCGACGGCCGGAGCCTCGCCGTCGACGACCGGGCCGCCGGCCCCCTCGACCTCGCCCTGCGCACGCCCGGCCGGTTCGCCGACGTCCACGTCACCGACCACGAGGGCCGTCGCGTCGCCGGCCGGGTGAGTCCCGACGGCCGCCGCTGGACCGGCGCCGCACCGCTCCCCGCCGACGGCCGCTACACCGTCCGCCTGCTCGTCGAACGCGCCGACGGCGGACGGCGCCGGCTCCGGCACGCCCGGCTCGCCCTGAGCACTCCGGCCGCGCCCGAGGGCGAGCGGCTCACCGCCGCGTTCGGACCCGGAGCCGGCACGTACGGCGTCGGCCAGCCGCTCACCGCCGAACTCAGCCATCCCGTGCCCGCCACCGACCCCGGGGCCCGCCGTGCCGTCGAACGCGCCCTGCACGTCGGCTCCGAGCCGTACGTCGAAGGGTCCTGGCACTGGGTCGGACCCACCACCCTCCACTACCGGCCGCGCGACTACTGGCCCGCCCGCGCCACCGTCCGCGTCCGCAGCGCGCTCGACGGCGTCCGGATCACCGACCGCCTCTACGGCGGGCCGTCCCCCTCCCTCACCCTCACCACCGGCGACCGGATCGAAGCCGTCACCGACGTCGCCGCGCACACCATGACCGTGCTCCGCGACGGCGAGGTCGTCCGCACCCTCCCCGTCACCACCGGCAAGGCCGGCTACCGCACCCGAAGCGGCGTCAAGGTCGTCCTCGGCAAGGAGGCCACGGTCCGCATGCGCGGCGACTCCATCGGCATCGCCCGCGGCAGCAAGGACTTCTTCGACCTGAAGGTCCGCTGGGCCACCCGGGTCACCTGGAGCGGCGAGTACCTGCACGCCGCGCCCTGGTCGCTGGACGCCCAGGGCAGCGAGAACGTCAGCCACGGCTGCACCGGCATGAGCACCGAGGACGCCGCCTGGCTGTTCCGCACCCTCCGCGAAGGCGACGTCGTCCGTGTCGTCAACGGGTACGGCGAGCGCATGACGCCCTTCGACAACGGCTACGGCGACTGGAACCTGAGCTGGCCCGCATGGCTCCGCGGCAGCGCCTTCGGCCCCGGCGCACCCACGTCCCGGGCCGCGGGCGCCGCCGGGGCCGCACCCGACGGCAGCACGCTCCGGCCCGCCCTCTGACCGCGTGCCGAGGAGTCACACACCAGGAGTCACACACCGAGCAACCGCGCACACCGGGGAACCACGATGACCGAGGAGTCACGATGACCGAGATCACCAGGGTCGAACTCGCAGACGGCGTGCTCTACGTGGAGGCGGAACGCCTCTCCGCCGGATCCGCCGGCGGACCGGAGGAGGAAGGACTGGAGGGCATCGGCGGCCGGCTGCCCGACCTGTCCGGCGTCACCACCGCCCTGTCCTCCTTCGCGGGACAGCTCGGCGACGCCCTCCACCGGGCCGCGCCCGACCGGGCCACCGTCGAGTTCGGCTGCCAGCTCGGCCTGGACAGCGGCAAGCTCACCGCACTCGTCGTCCAGGGCTCCGCGAGCGCCTGCCTCCGCGTCACCCTGGAGTGGGACCGGGCGCGCGGCGCCTGAGGCCACGCCACGGCACGCTGCCGATGGTCTTGACGACGCCGCGCCGGAGCACCGCACGGCCCCACGCACCGAAGACCCGACCGAGCCCTCGCCGGACGACCGCCGTCAGTCGTTGACGGCCGTCAGCAGCACGACGGCGTCCTCGAGGGCCGTGAGACCGTGACGCTCCTTCGGGATCATCTGGAGCTGGCCGGTCGACAGTTCCTGCGCCCGCCCCGAGGCCGTCAGCTCCACCCGGCCGCGCAGGACCTGGAGGCTGGCCGCCGGCGGAGCGTTGTGCTCGTCGAGCGACATGCCCGCGATCAGGGCGATCACGCTCTGCCGCAGCACCCCGTCGTGCACCACGATATGGGCGCTGCGCCCGTGGGCGTCGGTGCGGGCCTTCGCCAGGTGCTCGTCGACGAGGGCGCCGAGGTCGTGGGGTGCGGGCTCCTGCATCGTGTCTCCCTGCGGGTGCGCGGACGGATACCCCCAGCCTTGCGCGCGCCGGGCGTCACGCAACTCGGGACCGCCCGGGTCCCGGTCCCGGGAGACGCGCCCGCTCCCGCCGTCCGGTGGGAGTCCGAACCCAGGAGCACCGGCCCGGTGCGCCCGCCACCAGGGCGTTCGCCGCGACGGCGACGCGTGTCCCGGCAGGTCCGCGGAGGCGGCGCGGCTACGGTGAGGCGGTGCAGCGCGCCGAAGACCGGCTGACGCTCGCCGCCTTCGTCTCCGCAGCGCTGTTCGCGGGCGGCAACGCGGTCGGTGTCCGCTTCAGCAACCGCGAACTCGACCCCCTCTGGGGCGCCGCCCTCCGCTTCGGTGCCGCCTCCCTCGTCCTGCTCGCCGTCATGGCCGCGTGCCGGATGTCCTTCCCGCGCGGCCGGGCCCTCGCGGGTGCCGTCCTCTTCGGCATCCTCAACTTCGGGGTCCCCTTCGCCCTCGCCTACTACGCGCTCGTCCGCATCCACGCCGGATTCGGCCAGACGATCCTCTCCCTGACCCCACTCGCCACCCTCCTGCTCGCCATCGCCCAGGGCCTCGAACGCTTCCGGCTCGCCGCCGCGGTCGGCACCGTCCTGGCCACCGCGGGCGTGGCGGTCGTCTCCCGCACGCCGCTCAGCGAGTCGGTGCCGGTGCTCTCCTTCCTCGCGGTCCTCGGCGCCATGCTCTCCTTCGCGGAGGCCACGGTCCTCGTCCGCCGGCTCCCGAGGGTCCACCCCGTCACCATGAACGCCGTCGGCATGACCGCCGCGTCCGTCCTGCTCTTCGCCGGCTCCGCCGCGGTCGGCGACACCTGGCGCCTCCCCGACCGCGCCGCCACCTGGTGGGCCCTGGCCTACATGGTGATCGCCGGTTCCGTCCTCACCTTCGTGCTCTTCCTGTTCGTCGTGCAGCGCTGGGACGCGTCCCGTGCCGCGTACGTCTTCGTGGTCATCCCCGTGGTCACCATCGTCGTGTCGGCCTGGCTCGACGACGAACCCCTCACGGCCTCCCTGCTCCTCGGCACACCGCTGATCCTCGCGGGCGTGTACGTGGGCGCCCTCCGGCACCGGCCGGGACGGACCAGCGAGAAGTCCGGTCCCTTGGACGAGTGACGGGGCGGCGGGATCCGTCGCCCGGTCTCGTCGAGGGTCGCGTCCTGGACGCCGAGCATCACGTACAGACCGCCGAAGCGGTTCAGGAACTCCGACACGTCGTCGTACCCGTGCGACCCGCCGGTCTCGACGACCCGGTCCGCGCCGGCCACCCGCCGCAGTGTCGGCAGCCCCGCCTCCACCCACGCCGCGGAGTTGTGCACCGGCGGCACCGGCTGGTGGCACGACGGGGCCGCCCACGCCGGGCGAACGGTCTCAGCACGGGGACGGCGGCTGCGTCGCTGACGACTTCTCTTCGGCTACGACGACGGCGACGGCGATGACGCCCCGGCCGTCACCGGCGCGCCGCGCTCGATGATCGACGCCGTGTCCACGCCCGCGGGCAGGGTGCCGAACGCGATGCCCCAGTCGCCGTCCAGACGGGAGGCGCAGAAGGCGTCGGCCACCGCCGGGTGTCCGTGACGCACGAGCAGGGATCCCTGCAGGACCAGGGCGAGGTGCTCGACGAGCCGGCGGGCCCGGTACTGGAGGGCCGTCGGGTCGTCCAGGCCGGCGAGGTCCTTGCGCAGCCGTGTCACCGCCGCGTCCAGTCGGCGGTCCGCACCCGCCGCACGGTCCACCTCGGCGAAGAAGGCCTCCACGGCGGCGGGCTGCTTCGCCATCGCGCGCAGCACGTCCAGCGCGGCCACGTTGCCCGAGCCCTCCCAGATGGACGGGAGCGGCGACTCCCGGTAGAGCCGGGGCATTCCCGAGTCCTCGACGTAGCCGTTGCCGCCCAGGCACTCCAGGGCCTCGGCCGCGTGGGCGGGAGCCCGCTTGCACACCCAGTACTTGGTGACGGCGAGGCCCAGGCGGCGCAGCTGGTCCTCCTCGGCGTCACCGGCCGCGGCCCGGTCCACCGCGCCCGCCAGGCGCATCGCGGCGACCGTCGCGGCCTCCGCCTCGACGGCCAGGTCGGCGAGGACGTTGGCCATCAGAGGCTGCTCGACGAGCCGGGCGCCGAAGGCGCTGCGGTGGGTCGCGTGGTGCACCGCCTGCACCAGGCCGAGCCGCATCCCGGACGCCGAGCTGATCGCGCAGTCCAGGCGGGTCATGTTCACCATGCGGATGATGGTGGCGACGCCCCGGCCCTCCTCGCCCACGAGCCGGCCGAGGGCGCCCTCGTACTCGATCTCGCTGGAGGCGTTGGACTTGTTGCCCAGCTTGTCCTTCAGCCGCTGGAGCCGGACGGCGTTGCGTGAGCCGTCGGGCAGGACGCGCGGCACCAGGAAGCAGGACAGACCGCCCGGCGCCTGGGCGAGGGTCAGGAAGACGTCCGACATCGGCGCCGAGGTGAACCACTTGTGCCCGGTCAGGGCGTACGTGCCGGGTTCGCCCGTGAGCACGGCGCGGGTCGTGTTGGCCCGGACGTCCGAGCCGCCCTGCTTCTCGGTCATGGACATCCCGGCGATGATCCCGCGCTTCTCCGTCGGGACGCGAAGACCGAAGTCGTACGTGGACGAGGTGAGCAGCGGCTCGTACACGGCGGCCAGTTCCGGCTCGGCCCGCAGCGCCGGCACGGCGGCGTACGTCATCGAGACCGGGCACAGGTGACCGGCGTCGGCCTGCCCCCACACGAACACCTTCGCGGCGCGCGCCACATGGGCGCCCGGCCGCCCGCCCGCCCACGGTGCCGCGTGCAGGCCGTGCCGCACCGCCACGGTCATCAGCTCGTGCCAGTACGGGTGGAACTCGACCTCGTCGATCCGGTGGCCGTACCGGTCGTGGGTGTGCAGCACGGGGGAGTGGCGCTCGGCGAGCCGCCCCCACTCCTGGGCCTCGGCGCCACCGGCCCTCAGCCCGAGCGCGCGGACCTCGTCCTCCGCCCAGCCCGCGCCCTCGCGGCGCAGCGCCTCCATGAGCGCGGGGTCGGCCGAGACGTCGTGGCCGGTGAGCGGTGGTACCTGGTTGGTGACCTCATGCGTGGTCGGCATCGGGAACTCCCAGAGCTCGCAGGGTGAAGGTGACCAGTGCGGGGACGGTGCCGGGCCCGGGGGGCCCGTTCGTCAGCGGGCCGATCAGCGCCTCCGCGCCCGCGCCGACGAGGGCGGATGCGGTCAGGACGGCGTCCTGGGGCGGCAGTTCGCCGTCCCGTACGCCGGCCGCGATCCGTTCGGCGAAGACGTCGCGGAACGCGCGGCGGAAGACCAGCCGTTCGGCGTCGACGGCCGGGTCGACCGGTTCGGCGAGCAGGGCGTAGGCGAGGCGAGGCGACTTGAGGGCGCGGCCGGCGAAGGTCTCGATGACCGCCACGACCCGGTCGGCGGCCGTCCGGTGCGAGCCGAGCGCGGCGGCGTCGGAGACGGCCGCCACCTCGCGGCGTACGACCGTCCGGAACAGCTCGACCGAGAGCTCGGCCTTGCTGGGGAAGTGGCGGTAGACGCTTCCGGTGGCGATTCCCGCCCGCGCGGCGACGGCGGCCATGGTGCAGCCGGCGTAGCCGTGCTCGGCCAGCAGACCGAGGCCCGCCTCGACGACGGCGGTGCGCTGCGCGTCGAGCCGCGCCTGGACGGCGGGCGTGCGTCGGTAGGGCATGGAAGGAGTGAAGCAGTGATTCACACCTTCAGCAAGAGCCCCGGCGCCGCCCGGCCGACGGAGACGGCCCCGCGCCGTGCTTCGAGGATCACGAAGCACGGCGCGATGTCGAGGAGGCGAGGAGGCGAGGAGGCGACGACCGCGGGGGCCGGACGCGGGTGGCCGGCCGCGGGTGGCCGGCCGCGGGTCAGCCGGTGAAGACCTCGACGAGCGACCACACGGCGAGCGCGGCCATGCACACGCCGCCGATCCGCTGCACCGTCTTCAACGGCACCTTCTTCGCGATGAACCGGCCCGCGACCAGGGCGAGCGCCGAGACGGTCATCAGGGCGGCGGCGGAGCCGATCGCGGTCGACCAGGTGCCGTTGGTGGCGGCCAGGTTGGCGGTGGTGATCTGGGTCAGGTCGCCCCACTCGCTGATGAACACGGCCATGAACGCGGTGGAGTAGACGGGCCAGAAGCCGGTCACCGTCCTGCCGCCGGCGTCCTCGCCGTTCTCGTCGTCCCCGCCGCCGCGCAGCAGCATGAAGGCGCCGAAGCCGAACATCAGGGCCGAGACCAGCTTGACGGTCCAGCCGGGCAGCAGGCCGAGGAGGCTGCCGGCACCGACGGCGATGGCCACGTGCACGGCGAAGGCCGTCGCGGTGCCGAACCACACGTACAGCGGACGCATGCGCGTGCCCATGGCCAGCGACGCGAACATCGTCTTGTCGGGAAGCTCGGCGAGGAAGATCAGCCCGAAGGCGGTGACGATCGCCAAGGGGTCGAGATGCATAACCGGGAGGCTCTCTGCTCGGTACCGGGCCCGGGACCGACACGGCGCCTCGGTGGGCGACGGGAGGACCACTCGGCCCGGCATGACGGACCACGCCCACGGAACGCGGACGTGGCGTACTGCCTGGCCGAAGGTCTCGCCCGTCCGCGCGTCGCGCGGACCCGGTCACCGGGAACCCGAGGGCTCCAGTGTGTCGACGACCGGTTCGCGGGGCTACTCCCCTTCGCTGCCGACCAGTGTAGCGGACGGTGCGGGCGATCCTTGTAGACGGTGTCTACCGAGCTGGTCGCAGGTAGTAGACACTGTCTACGAAGATCGGATAGACAGGGTCCATGCCAGCAGAACGACACTCCGAGGAACCCCGGAAACCCGGGAGTTCCCAGCAACCCCGGAGCCCCCGGGCACCCCGCTCCGCAGACACCGCGGGCCGTGAACCCCGGGACGGGACGGACGTCTCCGGCGAGCACCGGCCCCCCGAGGACGGCTCCGCGGCACCCGGGTCCGCACCCGAGGAAGGCCTGCGCGACCGGCTCGTCCGCACCGGCGTCGAACTCGTCGACGCCGAAGGCGTCCAGGCCCTCTCCCTCCGCGAGATCGCCCGCCGCGCCGGGGTGTCCCACGGCGCGCCCCGCCGCCACTTCCCGACCCACCTCGACCTGCTCTCCGCCATCGCCCGCGAGGGCTTCCGCGAACTCGGCGCGCGGGTCGCCACGGTCACCGAGGACGACCCCCGGGCCCGGATCGAGGCCCTGGCCCGCGTCTACCTCGACTTCGCGCACGGCCGCGGCGGGATGTACGAGCTGATGTTCCGCCACGACCTGCTGGAAAGCGGCCGGCTCGGCCTGCGCGACACGAGCCTCCCGCTCTTCGGGCTCCTCGCCGGACTGGTCGCCCGGGTCCGGCCCGGCACCGCCGAACCCGCCGTCGCCGCCGGAGCCCTCTGGGCCAACCTCCACGGCATCGCCCAGCTGCGGCGCTGGGGCAGCCTCCGGCTCGCCACCGGAACGGACGACGTGACGCCGCTCCTCGCCGCGGCGCTCGACGCCCACCTCGGGCCCGGGGAGGGCCGCCGATGACCGGCCGCCTCCGCCGTCGGGCGGCCCTCACGTGCAGCGTCGTCGGCGCCTCCGTCGTCGCCCTCGACGGCACGGTCCTGACCATCGCCCAGCCCGTGCTCCAGCGCGATCTCGGCGCCGACACCGCCCAGGTGCAGTGGACCAGCACGGGATACCTGGTGGCCGTCGCGAGCCTGCTGGTCTTCGCCGGACGGCTCGGCGACCGCTACGGCCACCGGCGGATCTTCGCCGTGGGCTGTGCCGGCTTCGCGCTCGCGTCCGCCGGGATCGCCGCCGCGCCCGGCATCGGCTGGGTCGTCGCCCTGCGCGTGCTCCAGGGCGTGACCGGCGCGCTGCTCCAGCCCGCCACGCTGGGGATGCTGCGCGCCGCCTATCCGCCGGAGCGGCTCGGCATGCCCGTCGCCGTACGCACGAGCGCCATCGGGCTCGCCGCCGCGGCCGGACCGCTGGCGGGCGGCGCGCTGGTCGACGCGTACGGCTGGCGCGCGGTCTTCCTCATCGGCATCGTGCCCACCCTCGCCGTCGCCGTGCTCTGCCTCGCCGTACCGGAACCGCGCCGCACGGCGGGGCCACCGGGGGCGGGGAACCCGCGGAGCGGCCGGGCGGCGGAGCAGCGCGCCGGCGCGCGTCCGGCGCGTGAGGAAACCACGCGTGACCGGCCCGCGGGAGCCCCGTCCCCGAGTGCCCCGTCCCCGAGTGCCCCGTCCCCGAGTGCCCCGTCCCCGAGTGCCCCGTCCCCGAGTGCCCCGTCCCCGAGTGCCCTGTCCCCGGGTGTTCCGTCCCTGCGTGTCCCGCCCGTCCCGCCGTCCGCGTCCGCCCGGTCCGCACGCGCCGCACTGCGCGCGCTCGACCTGCCCGGTGCCGCCCTCCTCGCCCTCGCGCTCGCCGCCCTCGTCCAGGACCTCGCTCACGGTCCTGCCGCCGGAAGCGTGCCCGCCCTCGCCGTCGCCGCGGTCGCCGTCACCGCCTTCGTACGGCACGAGCGGCGCGCCCCTCAGCCGCTGCTGCCGCCGGGGATGCTGCGCCCCGGGCCGGTGGCCGCCGGCCTCGGCGCCCTGCTCGCCGTCTCCGCCGCCCTGTCCGGCACGCTCTTCACGGCCACGTACCTCCTCCAGGACTCCCTCGGGCTCGGCCCGCTGCCGACGGCCCTGCGGATGGTGCCGCTCGCGCTCCTCATGATCGTCGGCGCGCCCCTCAGCGCCGTCCTCGCCAAACGTGTCGGCGCCCGGGCCACCGCCACCGGCGGAGCCCTGCTGCTGAGCCTCGGCGTGCTGCTGCTCGCCCGGCCGGAGGTGACCGGGTCCGGGATCGCGACCGGCTCCGCCGCGGCGCTCATCGGCGCCGGGTTCGGGGCCGTCATGGTCACGGCGACCTCCGTCGTCGTCCACCGCGCTCCCGAGGAGCACGCGGGAGTCGCGGGCGGCCTCCAGCAGACCGCGATGAACACCGGCCCCGTCCTCGGCGTGGCCCTCGCGAGCCTGCTCCTCGCGTCCGGCTCCGCCCTGCCCGCCCTCGCCGCCGTCGCGGCCCTCGCTGTCCCGGCCACACTGGCCCTGCCCCCCGCGGACCGGAAGCACGGGAAGGATCCGGAGGACGGCCCGGACGGGACGGGCCAGGACCTCCGTGCGGGCGCGGACGTCCCCACGGGCCCAGGACGTCCGTACGGGTCGGCCGACACGTCCGTAAGGAGGTCGGACACGCCCGTCGGGCCGTAACGCCAGGCTCCGCCCGGACCCCGAACGTACGATCCTGCAATGCCCTCCGGTGGTCACCGCCTTCCCGCCACGACGGGAGCGCGCACCCAGTTCAACCTCGGTCTCGCGCTGCCCCTGCTGGCCCTCGCCCTGGTCGTCCTCGCCGACCTCATCACCTCGCAGGGGCAGCACTTCGACCGTCTGCTCGTCATCGGACCCGCGCTCGCCGCCATCACCTGGGGCGTGCGCGGCACCCTCGTCATCGGCGTGCTCGCCATGGCGCTGCGGCTGTTCCTCGGCTACGTCCAGCACGACGCCGTCACCGACATCGTCGCCGCCGAACTGGTCCTCGGCGCCGTCATCGCCGCCGCCGTCTGGGTGAGTCAGGTCCGCACCCGCTACGAGCGCGACCTGAGCGAGGTGACCGCCGTCGCCGAGGTCGTCCAGCGGGTCCTGCTGCGCCCGCTGGCACCCCGGCTCGGCCGGGTCGACCTGCACCTGCTGTACGTCTCCGCCGCCGCCAAGGCCCGGATCGGCGGAGACTTCTACGAGGCCGTACGGGTCCCCGGTGCCGTCCGCGTGATGCTCGGCGACGTCCAGGGCAAGGGCCTCGGCGCCGTCGAGACCGCCTCCGTGCTGCTGGGCTCCTACCGCGCCTCCGTGACCGAGGCGCGCGACCTGACCGGCCTCGCCGACCGGCTCGAGGAGGGACTGCAGCAGTACGGGGCCTGGGATCCCGACTCCGACGCCGCGGAACGCTTCGCCACCGTGCTGCTGCTCGAACTGCCCGACGACGAGGACGTCGTGCGCCTTCTCAGCTGCGGGCATCCGGCCCCGCTGCTCCAGCACGGCGACCGGGTGCGGCCGGTCACCTTCGCCGACCCGTCGCTCCCGGTCAACCTCGCGGGTCTGTACGCGTCCCGGCACCGGGTCGAGGAGGTGCCGTTCGGGCCGGGGGACCGGCTGCTGCTCTTCACCGACGGGGTGAGCGAGACCCGCGACCGGGCCGGCGACTTCTACCCGCTGCGGGAACGCCTGAACGGCTGGACGCGGGAACCCGCCGACCGGGTCCTCCCGCTGCTGCACCGCGACCTCACCGGCTACGGAGCGGCGGGGCTCGACGACGACGTGGCCGCGCTGCTCGTCGTCCGACCGCCGGAACCGGCCGTCGCGCCCGCGCCCCACGCTCCCGGCGTCGAAGGCTAGGGGGCGTCACCGGAGCCACGGTCCCCGCCGCCCCGTGTGCTACGCGCGGTACGGCGTGTTGGCCTCGGCCCAGCCGGCCAGGGCCCGCGCGCACGCGGCGACCGATTCGCGCCAGCTGCGGGCCGCGCCCTCGCCCGCCTCGTCGCTCACGTGCTTCACCAGCCGCAGCGGCACCCCGGCATGTGCGGCGGCCGTCGCCAGCGCGTAGCCCTCCATGTCCACCAGTGCCGCCCGCAGCGCGAGCCGCTCGCGCGCCGCCTCGTCGGAGACGAAGGCGTCCCCGGTCGCCAGCACCACCTCACCGCCGTCGGGCAGGGTGATCGGCGCCCCGTAGGTCTCGCCGGTGAGCGTGGCGAGCAGTTCGCCGTCGAGGTCGTGCTGGATGACCGTGCCGACGACATGGGTACCGGTGAAGCCGGGGCGCAGCGCGCCCGCCGTACCGAGGTTGACGACCTCGGAGGGGAGCGGCCCGCGCGCCAGGACCGCGGCGAGCGCCGTCGCCGCGTTGACCTTGCCCATGCCGGTCAGCAGCACCGGCAGGTCGGTGTCCAGGTACTGCGCCTCCTCCTTGACCGCGAGGACGAGCAGGGGACGGCCGGCGGTGATCTCACCGATGAGTTCCATGCGGGCAACGCTACCGCGTGGACCGTGTCCACCTCTGATCAGCCTCGATCGCCCGCGATCGCCTCCTGCCCGTTCCCGTCCCGTTCCCGTCCCGTCCCGTTCCCGTTTTCCCTTCGCCTCCGGCCGTGGCGCCAAGATCGCCGGAGGGCGTGTACGGGGCTCGTCGAGGAGTGACTGCGAAGATCACCGAGGAGTGACGCGAAGTGCCCGATGAGTGAGGTGAACACCCCGATGAGTGATGCGAACGCACCAGCGTGTGACGTGAGTCGACGGGTTTCCCGCGTCCACCGGAATATTTCCGCAGGATGCTTGTGCCGCCCCGTCCGGCGCGGCACGCTCCTCGTATGAACACAGCCAGGCACGCCAGTGAACGCCTGATGAGCTGGCCCTCGCTGATCGCCGACCGCGCGCCCTGCGGCGCCGAGCTCGGACTGCGCACCGCGACGCAGGAGATCGTGCACTTCCACGGCGAACACGAAGCCGACGTCCACCTCACCCGCGCCATGATCGCCCGGCTGCGGCCGGCCCTCCTCGGATCCAGCGCGGTGCGACTGCGCGCCGGCTCCGGCTGGGTGACGGTCCGTCTGGACGCGAGCTCGGACATCGACCTCCTCGCCACCCTGGTCAGTGCCGCGCTCCAGGCCACCGGAGCCCCGTATCCCGCCGACGACCTCGCTCCCGACCACTGCACCCGTACCGGCCGCCCGTTCGTCTGCTCCTGAACGGTGCGTCCGCTCCCGAGCGGTGTGTCCCGCTCCTGGGCGGTGGTACTTCCGCTTCCGAACCGGTGCGTCCGCCGCCGCGCCCGTCCCTCTTCCTTCTGCCGGCACGACCCTGCCCG
The DNA here is from genome assembly GCF_004117935.1 of Streptomyces roseicoloratus. Classification (GTDB taxonomy): domain Bacteria; phylum Actinomycetota; class Actinomycetes; order Streptomycetales; family Streptomycetaceae; genus Streptomyces; species Streptomyces roseicoloratus. The sequence continues at coordinate 32,049 of NZ_SDOY01000174.1, forward strand.
GACCGGGCTCAGGCCGTGGGGAACAGCATGCACGTGCTGGTCGCGTGCCCGAGCAGGCGGTCCTGACCGTCGTAGAGTCCCGCCTCCGCCAGCGCCGTTCGACGGCCGCGGCTCAGCACCGTGCCGATCGCGCGCACCTTGCCGGTGTCCCGCGTGATCGGCCGCAGGAAGCGGGTCGACAGGTCGAGCGAGGTGTACGCCATGCTCTGCGGCAGCGTGGAGTGCACCGCGCAGCCGGCCGCCGAGTCGAGCAGCGTCGCGTAGACCCCTCCGTGCACGCCCCCGATCGGGTTGTAGTGCTCCTCGCCCGGCTCGAACGAGAACACCGCCCTGCCGTCCTCGACCTCCTCCAGGGCGAAGCCGATCAGTGCGCCGAGCGGCGCGCCCGGGAGACGGCCCTCGGCGATGGCGCGCAGGAAGTCCAGGCCCGCCATCGTGCCCGCGGCGGCCGCCGTGGCCGCCGCGTCCTGCCAGGTCACCGTTCGTGTCCGCTCCATGGCACTTCCCTCCACCGGGGCGCGCGGGACACGCACCACCCGTCATCTGACTTCGAAGATCGAAGCTAGATGCCCGGTCGGCTGACTGTCAACGCCGCAGTCAGCCCGTTAGAGTGGGACGATGGAGTGGCTGGAGATCGACACCGAGAACTGCCCGGTCCGCCGCACGCTGGACCTGGTCGGCGAGAAGTGGTCCCTGCTCATCCTGCGGGACGGCTTCAACGGGGTGCGCCGCTACGAGGACTTCCGCCGCCACCTCGGACTCTCCGAGGCGGTCCTCGCCGACCGCCTCCGCAAGCTCGTCGCCGCCGGCATCCTGCGCGTCGAGCCCTATCGGGAACCCGGTGCCCGCACCCGCTCCCAGTACCGCCTCACCGCCAGGGGCCGCGACCTGTGGCCCGTGCTGCTGGCCCTCAAGCAGTGGGGCGACAGCCACGCCGGCGACCCGGCGGGCACCCCGCTGGACATCCGGCACGCCGACTGCGGCGCGCCCGTCCGGGTCGAGGTCGTCTGCACCGGCGAGGACCACGCGCCGCTCACCCCCTTCGAGGTCACCGTCCGCCCCGGCCCCGCCGCCCGCCCCGTCCGGCACTGAATCCGCCGGGCCGGACCTCGGCGACACCGGACCTCCGCGACCCGCGGCACCCGTTCGGCCGCATGTCTGACGGGTCGAGCCGGCCGGCGGGGTACTCGACGAGGCATGCCCCCCACTTCCGGTGCGCCGCACGACGGTGCCCCAGCCGAGCGCGGCCATTGGTTCCACCGGCTCCACGTACGCGTCCTCGCGTCACCGGCCGGTCTCGTCTGGAACCGCGGCCGCGAGGTGGAACTCATGCACCGCGCCATGGGGTTCGCCGCGCTCAGCCTCCTCACCCTCGTCCCCCTCCTCATCGTGGTCGCCGCCGCCGACCTCGCCAGCGGGCAGGGCTTCGCCCGCTGGCTCATCCAGGGCCTCGGCGTCTCCGAGGTGTCGCAGGAGGAGGTCGAGCTGCTCTTCGGCCAGCCGGGACAGGCCCTCCAGCGCACCACCGCCTTCGGTCTCGCCGCCCTCGCCGCGTTCGGCGTGACCTTCGGATCTGCCGTCCAGACCGGCTACGAACGGGTGTGGGACCTGCCCACCTCCCGTTGGCACACCATGTGGCGCCACGTCGTCTGGCTCGCCGTCCTCGTCGCCGCGCTGCTCCTCTTCGTCGCCGGCCGCGTCCCCGTACGCGCCCCGGCCGCCGTCACCCTTCTCGTCGCCCTCGGCGACGTCGTCGGCGCCTTCCTCTTCTTCTGGTGGTCACAGCGCTTCCTCCTCTGCGGCCGCATCCGCTGGCGCGCCCTGCTCCCCGGAGCCGTCCTCACCGCCCTCGGCCTCCTCGGCCTGCGCGTCTTCTCCCAGCTGGTCTTCTCGCCCCTGATCGCCTCCAACGCCGTCACCTACGGCCAGTTCGGCACGGTCCTCGTCCTGCAGTCATGGCTCGTCGGGGTCGGTTTCGTCGTGTACGGCGGCGCCCTCGTCGGGCGTCTCGTCCACGAACGTCTCGTGGAGCGCCGACTGCGTCGCGAGTCCCCGGCCCCGGGCGCGCGCTGACCGCCGACGGGCCGGTGCCGTGATCACCCGATCCGGTGATGCCCGTGCGCGGGGCCCGGCGAGGCCGGCCCGGCCGCTTGGATGGGTGATGATCGTTCAGCCCCTCGACGAGAGAGAGCCGCCCATGACCCACGCCTGGCTGCCGCCCGCCGAGTACATCGCGACGCTGCCGAGAGCGACCGCGTACGCCTGCCTCTACTTCACGGACACGCGCGGGCGCCCGTTCCAGCTCCTCGCCACCCAGGCGTCCGAGCACTGGCAGTGGCCCGGCGGGAACATGGACCCGGGCGAGACGCCCTGGGAGACGGCCCTGAGGGAGTGCCGCGAGGAGACGGGGCTGGTGTTCACCGGCGAACCGCGGCTCCTTGGCGCCCACTTCACCACCGACCGCGGCGAGGACTGGCCGGCCAACCACATCGGCTTCATCTTCGACGGCGGTGAACTGACCGACGAGCAGATCGACGCGGTCGTCCTCGATCCCGAGGAGCACAGCGCCTACCGGGTCCGGACGCTCGCCGAATGGGAGCGGGAGATGTGCCCGCGGAGCTTCCGGCGGCTCGCCGCGATCGACCGGGCCCGCGGGACGGGCGGGACCGTCTACCTGGAGACCGCGGAGGACTTCTGACCCCGGTTCGAGGTCGCCGGACCGACGGGGGTGGTGGCCGGTCCTGGACCGGCCACCACCCGTGGGCGTCGTGACTCACCCGCGGCACACGGCGGCGGGGTGGGCGACGTCGATGACGAGGCGCTCGGGGGAGTGGAGGACGAAGGCCTTGTGGAACGGTTCGGCGTGGAAGGCGGCTCCGACGGTGACGACGCCCTCGAAGTCGCCGGTCAGGGCGACGCCCTTGAGGGCCGGAAGGTCGATCCTGATCAGCCGGGGCCCCTTGTAGACGGACTGTCCCGACTCGTTGTGGGCGGCGGCGGGCGAGAGCCTGATCTCCAGGAAGTACTTCCCGGCGAGCGGTACCTTCCCGCCCGAGCCGTCGTAGTGCAGCGCCTTCACCGGTGTGACGGTCACCTGGGGCATCGTGCCCCGGACGTCGATGACCAGCCGGTCGAAGGTGGGGTGGCCGCCCCAGCGGGCGTTGACGACCTGGGCCGTGGCCGGCGGGGCCGTGGTGCGGGTCGGGACGGCCGTGGCACCCGCGGGGACCGTGGCGCCGATCCCGGCGGTGAGGAGGATGCCCGCGGCAGCGGCCGCGAGGCTCTGACGGTGAGGCATGGCGTCCCCCGGTTCTCCTGATGCGACGGGGACTGTGGTGTCACTGGGGAAGACATTCGCCGGGAAGGTTCGGTTCCACCGGAATGACGAAATTTCCTCTTGTCCTGCAGTATGCGCCGACCCGGACCCCGGCTGCGCCCGGCCAGGGATGTCCGGCACCCGCCCGGTCCGGCGGTCGAGGCCGTACGGGAGCGCCGGGCCGGCCGTGCGGAACCGGGGGAGGGAGCGGCCGTACGGAATCGGGGGACGTGGCACCCGTAACCTCGGCGGGCCTCGGCAGTTGACCAGGGCATGAAGAAGCGCAGCATGCTCGCCATCGCCTCCCTCGCCGCAGGCGTCGTCACCGCCCTCGTCAGCCCGCCCCCGAACGCCTCCGCCGCCGGGGCCGGAGACGCGGCCGCCGGTGTCACCGGCCTGCTCCAGGAGGACCAGGGCGTCGGCGCCCTCCTGGGCGACACCGTCGACGGTGCCGGCGACGGCCTCCAGGCTCCTCAGGCGCCCGCGGCGCCCCTGCCCGGCGGTCTCCTCTGACCACCGCCGCCCCGTCCGCGGCGGCCGGCCGTCGGCATCGCGTGCGTCGCGTCCACGACGTACGCCGCTGACGCCGCGGACCGCCGGACGCCTCCGTGCCCCGTACCGCCTCCCCGGCGGTACGGGGCACGTCCGTGTGAGCGACACCCTCCCGCCCCCGTACCGCGCCGACACCCAGGAGGGGCAGGCCCGTGCGCGCGCGGTGCCCGGGGAATGACAGGATGTCCCCATGAGCAACAACGTTTTCTTCGACATCACCATCAACGGCGAGGCCGCCGGCCGCATCGTCTTCGAGCTCTTCGACGAGGTCGTTCCGAAGACCGCCCGGAACTTCCGTGAGCTCGCCACCGGCCAGAACGGCTTCGGCTACGCCGGCTCCCCGTTCCACCGCGTCATCCCGCAGTTCATGCTCCAGGGTGGCGACTTCACCAACGAGAACGGCACCGGCGGCAAGAGCATCTACGGCGAAAAGTTCGCCGACGAGAACTTCGACCTCAAGCACGACCGTCCCTTCCTGCTGTCGATGGCGAACGCGGGCCGCAACACCAACGGCTCGCAGTTCTTCATCACCACCGTCCCGACCGACTGGCTGAACGGCAAGCACGTCGTCTTCGGCGAGGTCGTCGAGGGCCAGGACATCGTCAAGCAGATCGAGGCCCTCGGCACGCCCTCCGGCCGCACCAAGGCCGAGGTCCGCGTCGCCGCGTCCGGCATCGTCGAGGCCTGATCCCCTCCCCGGACCGGTCTCCCCGGGACCGGCCCCGACCGCACGGCCACCGAGGCCGTCGACCACCGCCCCCGCGCCGCTCACGGCCGGGGGCGGTCGCACGACCAGGCCCTCACCGGCACGCCGGATCAGGCTTCACCGTCCCCGTACCGGCGCTCGAACCTGGCGATCCGTCCCTCCGTGTCCACGGTCCGTGCCTTGCCCGTGAAGAACGGGTGGCTCTCGGACGAGATCTCGACGTCGACCACCGGATACGTGTTGCCGTCGTCCCACTCGATGGTCTGGTCGCTACCCGCCGTCGACCGGGTCAGGAACGCGAACCCGGCCGCCCGGTCGCGGAACACCACAGGCCTGTACTCCGGCTGCTCGTCCTGCTGCACATGTCCTCCTCGGACGGGGTGAAGGGGGCCCGAACGGCACGTCCCCCGGTCCGCCCAGCGTCCCCGGGCCACGCCCCTCCGACCAGCGCCGCACGGCCGACCGGCCGTCACCCGGACGGGTGGGAGCCCCAGCGGGCCGCCAGGAGCAGCGCGATGTCGTCGTGCCGGTCGGGCGCCTGCCGCGCCTCGCGGATCAGCCGGTCGGCGGTGTCGGCGAGCGGAGCCGCACCGGAGGCCGCGAAGGTGCGGCGCAGCACTTCCACACCCTCGTCGATGTCCGTGCCGGGCCGCTCCACCAGCCCGTCCGTGAACAGCGCGAGCACGTCGCCGGGTTCGAGCCGCAGCCGGGTCACGGGATAGGCCGCCGCACCGTCCACGCCGAGCACCACGCCGCCCGCGAGCTCCACCACCTCCGTGCCGCCGTCCGCCCGGCGCAGCAGCGGCTGCGGATGCCCCGCCCGCGCGGCCTGCGCCTCACCGGTACGCGGGTCGAGGACGACGTAGCAGCAGCTCGCGAACTGGCCCGGATCCAGGTCGATCAGCAGCCGGTTGGTGGCCCGCACCACGTCCTCCGGCCGGTGCCCGCTGAGCGCGAACGCCCGTACGGCACTGCGCAGCTGACCCATCGTGGCCGCCGCGGCCACCCCGTGTCCCTGCACGTCGCCGATCACCAGCGCCAGTCTGCCGCCGCCCGTCTCCACCACGTCGTACCAGTCGCCGCCCACGTCCATCCCCTGGGTGCCCGGCAGATAGCGGCCGACCGTGTCCACGCCCTCGTACACCGGCAGCCGGTGCGGCAGCAGCGCGTCCTGAAGCCCCCGGGCCAGCGCCGACTCGGAGTCGTAGCGCTGCGCCCGCTCGAGGGCCTGGGCGATCAGACCCGCGAGCGCGGTGAGCACCGTCCGCTCCTCTGCGGTGAAACCGCGCGGCTTCTCGAAGCCGAGGATGCACGAGCCCACCGGCCGGCCCGAGGCGATCAGCGGCAGGAAGGCCCGCGCACCGGTGTGCGCGTCCAGCGGCATCCCCGGATAGGCCGTGCCCAGCTGGTCCATCGACTCGAAGAACAGCGGCCGGCCCGTCGTCAGCGTCTCCACGCCCGGCACCCGCGCGTCGAGCCCCACCCCGTCGAAGGGCTCGAGGAAGCCCGTCGGGAAGCCGGTCTCCCAGGCCAGGTACAGATGCCGTTCGCTCAGCAGATAGATCGCCAGCTGCCGTCCGCCGAAGGCCGGAAGCAACTCCTCGGTGACCACCGCCGACACCTGGCGGGCCGTCACCGCCTCGGACAGCGCGATGGCGAGGGCCACAGGACGGTACATGGCCGCCGCCCGCCCTTCGGGCGAGGACAGCGCGTCCCCGTCGACACCGGCCAGTACGCCCTGCGGCCCGCCCGCGACCGGGTCGCTCTCCGGCACCAGCACCAGCGTGACGCCGTCGCGCCCCGGGTAGAGCGAGACCGACAGCCACTCGCCGCGCCCCGGGTGCGCCAGGAAGTGGATCGGCTGGTCCGACAGCAGCGAGCCGCGCAGCTGCTCCTCGTGGTACGGATGCGCGAACCACGGCACCGCCTCCCACAGCGGCCGGCCCGCCAGGGTGCCGCGGGCGAGGCCCAGCAGGGCCTCGGTGCGCTCGTTGACGTACGTGATCCTGCCGAGCCGGTCGATCGCCAGGATCGCCCGGGGCAGCCGGTCGGTGGCGTCCGAGCCGACCAGCCCGGTCCCCAGGTCCACCAGGGACCCGGTCAGGACGTGCCCGTTCCGGCCGTCGGTCAGGGGCCGGGCGGACACTTCCAGCAGGTGCAGACCGCCGTCCGGGCCCCTCAGCCGGATCCGCCGCGCCGCGGGGCCGCCGGAGTCGGCGGCCTGCCGGGCCAGGGCCCCCAGGGCGTACGCGTCCTCGGGAACCAGCCGGGCGGTCAGCGACTCGACGGTCCACGGCAGCGGGTCCGGCATCCCGAGGATCTCGCGCAGTCCCGCGTCCGCGGTGAGCGTGCCGGAGCCCAGGTCCCAGTCGAAGTAGCCGATCCGCACGCGCGGCCCGGTCCTGGTCGGCAGCTGCACGGACACCGGCTCGCCCGGCCACTCGACCCGCGTCCCGCGGGCGGCGAGCGCACCGAGGGTCACCCCGAGCCGGCGCGCCTCCTGGACCATCCGGCTCCGGTCCCGCGCCTCCACCGGCACCCCGGGGGTCGGTGTGCGCAGCACCACCAGCACCCCGTACCGATCCCTGCCGCCGATCACCGGCGCGTAGAGCGAGGCGAACGGGAACGGGAGACTGGCCACCAGCTGCGGGAACTGCCGCATCGCCTCCTCGACGTCGCCCAGATGGATCGGCTGGCCCGACCGGTGGGCCTCGGCCACGGGGAACGGCCGGTTCGCGTGCATCCGCCACCACGGCCGGAACAGCGGCCCGGGCAGCCCCGCGAGCACGGCGAGCCGCAGCAGCCCCGGGGTGCCCGATCGCAGGTAGATCCCGCCCGCGTAACCGCCGGCCGCATCGACGGCCCGCAGTACCGACTCGGCGAGGACGGCCGTCAGGGCGTCGGCGGCCCACCCGGCGGCGCGCGGCTCCGGGCCAGGGGGCCCGGTCTCGGCCGACGGGGCGGTGCCTGCCGCGCCGTTCGAGGTCACACAGCCAGCATGCTCCCGCCCGGAAGGGCCCCGCATCCGGAGTGCCGGCGGTCACGGGCGCGCCCGGACCGGCCGCGGCGCGCCGGACGACCACGCTCGGGGCCCACCGACCCGCCCCGGCGGGCCGTGGGGAGCCCCGCCCGCCCGGCTTCCGCATCCCGCCCGGCGGCCTCCCGGATCCCCGCCCGCCGGCCGTCCGCCGACGCTCCCGGATCGCCACCCGCCGGCCTTTCGAACCACTCCTCAGGGGCATTGACCCCGCCCTGCCCGCTCGCGAGACTCGGCGTCGGCTGCCGCGGCGGGCGCGCAGCCCCGACACCTCGTGACCAGGGGGCATCATGACCGGCCGGGTTCTTCCGTACGACGTCCAGGGCAGTGGTCCGCACCGGGCCCTGGTGCTGCACAACTGGTTCGGCGACCGCAGCAGCTTCGCACCGCTGCGGGAGCACCTGGACGGGACCACCGGGTCCTACGCCTTCCTCGACTGCCGCGGCTACGGGGAGGCGATCGACGCCGACGGTGCGTACACCATGGAGGAGGTCGCCGCGGACGCCCTGGCCGTCGCCGACGACCTCGGCTGGGACACGTTCTCCGTCGTCGGCCACTCCATGGGCGGCAAGGCCGCCCAGCTGATGCTGCTCGAGGCGCCGGAGCGGGTGCGCTCCCTCATCGGGATCTCGCCCGTCTCCGCGGGTGGCTTCCCGCTCGACGAGGACACCTGGGCTCTCTTCGCCGGAGCCGCCGAGAACCCCGGCCACCGCCGGGCCATCATCGACAACACCACCGGGGGCCGCTACGACGACGCATGGCTCGCGGCCCTCGTCGACCGCTCCCTGCGCCGCTCCTCGGCCACCGCCTTCCGCGCCTACCTCGACTCCTGGTCGCGCACCGACTTCCACGAGCGGGTCCGCGACAACCCGGCGCGCGTCCTGCTCGTCGTCGGTGCCCACGACCCGGCGCTCGGCGCCGAGGCCATGGAGGCCACCTGGCTGCGCTGGTACCCCAACGCACGGCTCACGGTGCTGTCCGAGGCCGGTCACTACGCACCTGAGGAGACGCCCAAGGAGCTCGCCGACGCCATCGAGGCCTTCCTCGCCGCCTGACGCGACGCGCGACCGCGTCCGCCGCCGGGGACACTGGTCCCGGGACCGGTCCGGAGCGGGCCGGGAACGGCGACGGAACGACCGGCGGCTCACGGCGCGAAGAGGCGGTGCACGGCATGATCCTGGCCCTGACGGCGGCGGTCGCCGCCGCGCTGCTGGTGTGCCGCCTCGCCCTGCGCGAACGCGCCGCCCCGGGCACCGCCCGCCGCGCCCTCGCGTTCACCCGCGACCGGCGTGCGGTCGCCGCGGGGCTGCTCGCCGGCCTGCTCCTCGCGGGTCTCGGCTGGCGGGCGGCCGGCCCCGGCGCGCTCGCCTGGGCGGGTCTCGCGGCCGTCCTGGTCGCGGCCCTGACCTCCGGCTCGCCCGGCTCCGCCGACGGCGAGGGCCCCGCCCCCGGCGCTCGCGCGGCGGGGACGGGGCCCGAGGGCTCCCGAGACCAGGAGTGACGCGTCCGTGGTGACGCCTCACGGGTGACGTGTCAGGAGTAGTAGCCGAACAGGTCCGCGATCACGTGGACCGTTCCGTAGTTCGCCCGGAAGGCGACCTTTCCGTTGACGACCGGGACCGTGACGAGGTTGGCCGTGGTCTGCCCCGTCGTCCAGTTGAGGTTGGACGCGTTCGGCAGCGCCGTGCCGTCGGGCCACACCGTCAGGAAGCCGCCGGTCGTCGGCGCGGTGACGGTGACGTTGAGGACGACCGCCTTGGCCTTGGCCAGGGTGTGACCGTCGTTCAGGTTCAGCGTCAGCTGCGTGCCGCCCTTGAGCGGGGCGGTGCCGGAGGTGCCGAGTGCGTAACGGGTGTCGAGCAGTCGGGCCGGGCCCGCGGTGTGGAAGGTGCTGCCCTCCGCGCCCGCGGTGTAGTAGCCGAAGACGTCGGCGATGAAGTGCACGGTGCCGTTGCCGGCGTTGTACAGGTTCACCTTGCCGTCGGGGCCGATCGGCAGGACCACCGCGTTCGGACGGGTCTGGCCGGCCAGCCAGTTGATGTTCGACGAACCGGGCCGCGTGGCGCCGCTCGGGTACGCGATCAGGTGGCCCGCCGACTGCGGAGCGGTGGCCGTGACGTTGAGGACCACCGCGGTGGCGCCCGTGGCCGGCACGCCGCCGGCACCCGCGACCGTCAGCGAGACGGTGCCCTTGCCGGCGACCGGTGAGGTACCGGCGCGGCCGATGGCGGAGCGGGTGTCGAGGATGCGGGCCGGGCCCGTGGGCACGTAGGTCGAACCCCCGGCCTCGGAGGTGTAGTAGCCCGAGATGTCCGCGATCAGGTGGGAGGTGGCGCTGCCCGCGACGTACAGGTCGACCGATCCGTCCTTGCCGACCGGGACGGTCACCAGGTTCGGGACGGTCTCGCCCTTCAGCCAGTTGAGGTTCGACGAGTCCGGGCGGGTGGTGCCGCTCGGGTACGCGATCAGGAAGCCGGGGCCGGTGGACGCGGTGGCGGTGACGTTCATGACGACCGCGGACACTCCGAACGCCGGGACGCCGCCCACGCCCGTCACCTTGAGCTTGACGGTGCTCTTGCCGGCGACCGGGGAGGTGCCGGCGCGGCCGATGCCGTAGCGGGTGTCGAGGATGCGGGCCGGGGTGAGTGCGGCGAAGGTGCTCTCGGGGGAGGGAGCGACGGCCTTGCACAGGCCGGTGACGATCTCGCGCCCGTTGGGGGTGCCGAGGCCGGTGGCGAGGTCGAAGCCCGCGCCCGCCTGGTACAGCCCGCTGGAGTTGCCCGAGGCGGTCAGGTTGTTGTTGCCGGTGGTGACGTCGCGGAAGGCCGTCGCCGGCAGCTGGTAGAGCGCCTGGTGGACGTCGCCGACCGGGCCGTTGGCCTGGCAGGCCAGGTCCTGATTGGCCTGGCCGAGCAGCGCGGACCAGACCGGCGCGGCGCCGCTGGTGCCGCCCATGACGCCCCAGTACTGGCCGCCGCCGAAGGCGATCGGGTAGCCGGTGGCCGGGTCGGCGACGCCGGCGACGTCGGGCAGCTGACGGCAGGTGGTGTCGGCGGGTGCCGCGCAGAGGTCGCTGTAGCCCGCGCCGGTGCGGCCGGCCTGGAAGCCCTGCTGCGGGACGGTGTAGCCGCGCGCGACGCCGCCGCCGGAGCCGGACCAGGTGGTCTGGCCGGTGACGGAGGTCTGCATCGTGGTGCCGCCGACGGCGAGCACGTACGGCGAGGCGGACGGGAAGTCGACGACGAGCTGGTCCTGGTCGGGAACCTGCGGGTGCGGGGTGCCCTGGGCGTCGACCGGCAGGTAGCAGCCCGTCGAACCGCTGTCGCCGGAGGCGACGACGACGGTCTGGCCCTGGGCCGCGGCCCGCTGGAAGATCAGGTTCTGGGCGGACCGGACGTCGGCCGGCGTGTGGACCTCGCACAGGCCCCAGCTCACCGAGACGACCTTGGCGCGGTTCTCGTTGACGATCTGGTTGTACGTGGCCGTCGCGTCGTTCCAGGTGTTCTTGCCCTGGTAGACGAGGATCTTGGACTGCGGGGCCAGGCCGATGATGGTCTGGACGTCCAGCGCGGTCTCCAGACCGGCGCCGCTGCCGAACGGGTCCACCGGCTCGGTGGGACCGCCGTTCACGCGGACGGCGGTCACGGGCACCCGGGTGCCGTGGCAGCGCTGGTACTCCGCGATGTCCTTGGGGTCGTAGTTCTCGAGCGCGTAGACGGCGATGGTGGCGCCGGTCTGCACGTTCGGCTGGTTGGCCATGTTGTACTGGGCCGCCAGCGAGCGGGCGCTCCAGTAGTCCTTGGTGTCGTACAGCGGCGGGAACTCGGGGTCGCCCGCGTAGGCCAGGTAGTCCTTGACGTCCTGACACATGGCCGGGGTCGTGCCGGTGAGCCGCGGCCGGAGGACGCCGGTGTCGCCGGCGCTCTCCTTCTTGCGGTTCCCGCCCTTGACGCCGGTGTTGCGCGGCTTGAGCGAGTCCAGGGTGTTCAGACCGACGACGGTGCGCACCTCGCCCGCCAGCCGGCCGTCGAAGGCCGGGGCGGCGGTGTTGAGGTGGCCGGTCGTGCCGTCCTTCAGCTTGTAGCCGTCGAACTCGGTCCCGAAGGCCTTGGCCGCGCCGGCGACGGTGGTCCGCACCGGCAGGGTGAGGCCGTCGGCCTCCAGCTCGCCGACGGCGAGGCCCTTGGCCTCCAGACCCGCGCGCACCGTGCGCACCGTCTCCGGCTCCGCGCCGAAGACCTTCGCGAACTCGCCCGTCCCCAGGTACTGGCGGTAGCGCGGCGAGCCCGGGGTGGAGACCTCCGCGACGAACCGCTCCAGCGCGGCCGGATCACGCGGCTCCAGGACGACGCTCAGGTCGAGCGTCTCACCCGGGGACGGGTCCGCCGTACGGACCGCGCCCTTCGGCGCCTTGGGCGCCACCCCGACCCGCTGCGGGCCGGGGTCCTTCGCCGCGGCGGCGGGTGCGGCCGAAGCCGGGACGGCCGCCGCGCTGACGGCCAGGGCGGCGACGGCGGCCGCACCCCATCTGAATGCCTTGCTACGGGCGGTTCCGCCCATGCACACGCTCCCTCTCACGATCCGCGTCGCGCGCGGCCGCGGGCAGCGGGCAGCCCGGAAGGAGCAGTGAAAGCCGAACGCGGGCACGGCGCCGCAGCGCTCCGAGCCCGTCCTGCGTGAACCCCCCCCGGTGCCGTCCACGCGCACCAGCGGGCGGCAGAGCGACGACCAGACGTGAAGATGTATCAGACCCGCGTTCCCGCCCCGTGCGCGGGGGTGTGTTCGTTGCTCGAACGTGATCGCGAGTGGTGGTTTTCGGCCGAAGTTACCCGGCGGTTTCTCGTGACTTCCCGAGAACGTCCCAGTAGAACTTGTTCCCATTCACTCCCGGAGTGAGGAACATCACATGAGTGACAGATCCCTTCCGGCCTCGGATTCCCGAGGTCTGACCCGCCGTCGGTTCGTCACTGGAACCGGTTCTCTTCTGGGTGGCCTGGCGCTCGCCGGGCACGCCACGTCCGCACACGCCGCGACCTCCGCCGAGGTCCGGTCCGCCCTCGCCCCCCTTCCCTCCGGCGCCCGTGTCCCTGCCCTCGTCATCGGCTCCGGATACGGCGGCTCCGTCGCCGCGCTCCGGCTCGCCGAGGCGGGCGTCGACGTCCACCTGGTCGAGATGGGCATGGCCTGGGACACCCCCGGCTCCGACGGGAAGATCTTCGCCAACACGACCAGACCGGACTACCGCTCCTTCTGGCTGCGCACCCGCACCAAGCAGCCGCTGAGCCAGTTCCTCGGCTTCCCCCTCGACAAGGACGTGCCCCGCTACACCGGCATCCTGGACGCCGAGGACTTCGCCGGGATCACCGTCTACCAGGGCCGCGGCGTCGGCGGCGGCTCCCTCGTCAACGGCGGCATGGCCGTCACGCCGCGCCGCGACGTCTTCCCGTCGCTCCTGCCGACGGTCGACCCCGCCGAGATGTACGCGACCTACTACCCGCGCGCCAACGCCGGACTCGGCGTCACCGACGTGGACCGGGCCTGGTGGGAGAGCGCCGACTGCTACCGGTACGCCCGCGTCGGCCGCAAGCACGCCGAACGCTCCGGCTTCCCCTTCGTCTTCGTGCCCAACGTCTACGACTGGGACTACATGAAGCAGGAGGCCGCGGGCGCCGTACCCAGGTCCGCCCTCGAGGGCGAGGTCATCTACGGCAACAACCACGGCAAGAAGAGCCTCCAGAAGACCTACCTCGCACGGGCCGCCGCGACCGGCCGGGTGGCCGTCTCCCCGCTCCACAAGGTCACCACCGTCACCCCCGCGTCCGGCGGCGGATACACCGTCGTCATCGAGCGGATCGACACCACCGGCGCCACCGTCGAGACCAAGACGGTCACCGCCGACCGGGTCTTCTTCGCCGCAGGCAGCGTCGGCACCGGCAAGCTGCTCACCCGGCTCAAGGCCACCGGCGCGCTGCCCGCGCTCAACGACCGCGTCGGGAAGAACTGGGGAGACAACGGCAACGTCATGTGCGGCCGGGCCAACCACATGTGGGACCCCACCGGGAAGCTCCAGTCCGCCATGCCCACCGCCGGAATCGACAACTGGGACGCGGGCGGCGCCTTCGCCGAGGTCGCGCCGCTGCCCACCGGCATCGAGACCTACGCGTCCTTCTACCTCTCCATCACCAGGACCCCGCACCGCGCCGAGTTCCGCTGGAACGCCGCGGCGGGGCGCGTGGACCTCAGCTGGGACCGGGCCTGGAAGCAGACCTCCATCGACGCCGCCAGGACCATCTTCGACAAGATCAACGCCAAGGAAGGCACGATCTACCGCACGGACCTGTTCGGCGCCTACAAGATCTGGGGCGACCACCTGACGTACCACCCGCTCGGCGGCGCCGTCCTCGGCGAGGCCACCGACAACCACGGTCGCCTGCACGGCTACGACGGCCTGTACGTCATCGACGGCGCCCTCATCCCCGGCAGCACCAGCGTCAACCCGTTCGTGACCATCACCGCACTCGCCGAACGCAACATCGAGAAGATCATCGCGACCGACCTGTGAGGGAGCCGCGGGGCGCTCACCCACGCGACAGGGCCGGCCGGGACGAACCCGGCCGGCCCTGTCGCGCGTGCCCGGCCTCCGCTCAGTGCGCCGGCAGCACGCACACCGTGTCGAGACCGAGCACCCGGTTGAGCCGCCCGAACGCCAGCCACGACCCCAGGCTCATCGTCAGCTCCACGATCTCCACCTGGCTGTAGGCGGCCGTCATCCGCGACCAGAACTCCTCGTCCAGGTTGTGGTGGTCGAGCGCGTACCGCTCGGCGTACTCCGCCGCGAGCCGGGTCCGCCCGTCGAAGGCGTCCGTCGTGCGCCACGCGAGGACCGCGTCGGCGAAGGACTCCTCGACCTTCTCGCCGTCCCGGTCCGTCCGCCAGTCCAGACAGAACCGGCACCCGTTGATCTGCGCGATCCGCAGCCGCGCCGCCTCGAACTCGCGCAGTCCCAGCGTCGTGTGGGAGTACACGGACAGCGAGAAGTTCGCCGCCGCCATGCCGATGCCGGGCACCATGTCGCCCCACACGTACCCGATGGGCTCCTGCCCCTCCGGAATGTCGATGATCACCGCGTTCTCCTTCCCAGCTTCCCCACCGCCGGGCGCAACGGCACGTCCAGCGCGTCGTAGAGCCCCGGCTCCGCCTCCACGAGCCAGTCGATCGCCCCGACCAGCCGGCCCACGGCGGTCGCGTTGCCGCCCGCCGACCGGTTCTCGCCCTCGTCCGAGGCCTCCACCGTCACCTCGATCCGCGGCCTGCCCTCCACGATCACCCGGTGCGCGCCCGATCCGTCCGGCGGTACCGGCCAGTCCGGCGCGCAGTCCGGGTGGATCCGGGTCACGTGCTCGATCACCAGGACGGGCTCGCCACCGACGATCCCCTGCACCTCGAAGCGCACCGCGCCCTGCGTGCCCGCGGCGAACTCGCCCATCGTCCGGGTCCGGACCGTCGCCTCCAGCGGGCGCCGGTCCAGGGTCTCGCGGATCTCGTCGAGCTCGACCCCGAGCGCCCGGGCCATCAGCCGCAGCTGCCCGCCCCAGACCATCGTCGGCACCGACGGCAGCAGCATCGGCGGCTCGTACTCCATGGGCTGCCCCATGCCGACGAGCAGACGGACCGACTCCTCCTGCTCGTACGTCGAGTAGTCGAAGATCTCCTGACAGCGGATGGCTTCCACCCTGCTGCCCAGACCGCTCACGAGCAACGGCAGCACGTCGTTGCCCCAGCCCGGGTCCACGCCCGAGGCGAACAGCGAGCCGCCGCCCTCCTTCACCGCCGCGAGGACCGGATCACGGAACTCGGGCGGTGCGCCCCGGTGGTCGTAGAGCGGGTACAGCGACGGCGTCACCACCACGGCACCCGCCCGGACGGCCCGGACGACGTCGGACAGCGCCTCGTCCGGGCGCAGGTCCCCGGACGCCGCGTACACCACGGCGCCGGGCCCTTCGTCCAGGACGGCCGCCACGTCGTCCCGTGCGGCCACGCCCAGCGCGCGCCCGAGCCCGGCGAGCTCGCCCGCGTCGCGGCCGACCTTGGCGGGATTCGCGACGAGGACGGCCGAGAGCGCGAGCGCCGGATGGGCGTCGACGGCACGGATGGCCGCGCGCCCGACATTTCCGGTTCCCCATACCACGGTCGGAATCATGCGCGGAGGGTAGCGCCGGGGGCGCGAGGTTCCCAGAGGCGTGACGCATGTATCTGACGGCCAGTCAGTTCCCCGTACGAGAAGCCGCCCCGCCTGTGCGAGCAGCCGCGGGTCGACCGGGTCGGCGCGCAGCAGCCGGTCCAGGCCGACGGCCTCGACGATGCGCCGGGCAGGCTCGGGAGCGACCGCGCGCATGCCCCACGACCGGCCGGCCAGAAGCACCCGGACGCCGGACGCCGGACGCCGGGCGCCGAGCCCGCGAGGAGGGCGCCCACCAGCGGGCGCAGCTCGGGCCTGCCGATCCGCTCGTCCGGCCGGCGGAGCGTCGCGGGCGGCGGATCCAGCGGGTTCACGGCCCCGCCGTCCCGCCCTCCTCCAGCGCGGCGTCACGAACGCCACGGTGTCGCCCGGCAGGACGCATCGCTCGGTCTCGACGAAGGACCGTCGGCCGGACGGGTGAGGGCGCGCACGCCGCGACAGGGCCGGGCGCCGACCGGGTACGCATCCGGGCATTGCCCCGAGCCACGGAGGATTCCTCCCATGCCCGTCCGCAAGGGCACCACCGCGGTGCTGACCTGCGCCCTGTCCTCGGCCCTCGCGCTGGCCGGAGCACTGACCGGCTGCACCACCCAGCCGCCGTCCGCCACCGCACCGGCACCGGCGTCCGCCGCCTCGTCATCCCCGCTGCCGCACTCCGGGCCGGACCGGACACCGCGTCAGGAGGCGCGCGACGGAGCCAACCGGGCCCCCTCGCGCATCCCCGGCATCGGCTCCCGGACGCACGCCCGCATCCCCGACGGCACCAGCCAGGTCCTCGTGGTGAGCGGTGACGGTGTCGACGGCAACACCGTCACCGCCGTGCTCCACGAGCGGGACACGACCGGCCGCTGGCACCGCTCCGCCGGGCCCTGGAGCGGACACAACGCCCTGCGGGGCTGGACCGGCGACCACAAGGCCGGCGACCTGCGCTCGCCGACCGGCGTCTACCGGATCGGCGATGCCGGGGGGCGGCTCCCGGACCCCGGGGCGAAGGTCCCGTACGACCAGGACCAGGAGTTCGCCGTCTCCGGCACCGGCTTCCTCGGCGAGCCGCTCGAAGGCTCCTTCGACTACGTCGTCGCCATCGACTACAACCGCGTCCCCGGCACCACCCCGCTCGACAAGCGGCGCCCTCTGGGCCCGGAACACGGCGGCGGGGTCTGGATCCACGTCGACCACGGCGGCCCCACCCAGGCCTGCGTCTCGCTGCCCCGGGAGAACATGACCGAACTCCTCCGCGCCCTCGACCCCGCCCGGGAACCCGTCGTCGTCATGGGCCCGGCCGCGACCCTCGCCGGCTGACAGGCGCCACCGCATCCGCCCCACCGCGCCGGTGCGCCGCGACGCGCTCGCGGGTGGCGCACCGGCGCGAGCAGTAGCGGCGTTCCTTCGCGCCCTGCGGCACGAACACGTCCTTACAGGCCGTCGACGCGCACACGCCACCCGGTGCGCGGCCCCGGTCCCACAGGAGCACGGCGAGGGCCAGACACGACGAGGCGAGGAACCACTCAGCCCACGGCGCGTCGTCGTCGCCGTCCACGTGCGGGTGCCAGGGGCTCGTGCCGCCGTGCGAGGTCAGCCGCAGCGGACCGGTCCGCGCGGCGAGCAGCGCGTTGAGCGCGTGCGCCGCCGCGTCGGTGCCGGCCGCGGCGAAGACCGGGCGCAGCTCCGCGGCGGCCTCGCGCAGCCCCGGCAGGTCGGTGGCGGACAGCCCGAGCGGCTCGCTCTCGCCGTAGGCGCGCAGCACCCGCGCGGTCTCGGCGAGCACCGCGGAGTCCGGCCCCGGGCGGCCGAGCACGTTGACGAGGTCGGCCGCCCGCAGGGCGTTGGCGAGCACGGAGTGGCGGGCGGACCGGTCGTCCGCGAGGGGGGACATCCGGCGACGGTAACGCATGTTGTGGAAGTTTGCGTTACCTCCGTAGCGTCCGCCGGGTGTTCACCCACCTTGAGAACCGGCGTCCGCGCGGCATGCGGCGTCCTACCTTCTTCTTGGGTTGATCGGTCATTCGTAAGATCGATGGCCCAGGGGCTCTGGGTATGGCTGGCATGTGGCCGCCGT